>NZ_MUHE01000048.1:71674-75620 GCF_002217405.1 Flavobacterium psychrophilum DSM 3660 = ATCC 49418
TCCTCAATAAATATTCCAGTGTTTTTAAAGATAAATTGGTATAAAAACAATTTGGGGTTTTCGGCAAAATTTAAACTTGGTTTTGTACTTATAAAATTCGGGATTAACTGAAAAATAAATCTTAATTTAGTCCCGAAATTAATCTAGTTGCGGGTCGAATTCTTATTTTTGGCTCTAAAAAAAACTGTGTTAATTTCTGTAATTCGTGGTTAAAATAAGAACTTGATACAAGTTACAGACAGTAACATAAAATTTAAAAATTAACGGGAAGAACTTGATGTTTATTTGAGTTCAGATAATGAATTAAGAGTTATTCATAACCAAACTATCGATAGGGCTACAAAGGGATTTGGTTTTGTAAAAAAAAAAATACTTTCGTAGCATTAAAGGAATTCGGGATTCCAATAGTAACCGAAGTTTTAAATTATTGAATTCCGAAAATGTGAAATTGATACAAAAAGAAGGATTTCAAATTCATACTTGGGCAGTAAATTCGCCAGAAGGCATTACCTTTGTTCAATCATTGCTTATAGAGGGCATAATTTCCAATTTTACAGATAAAATATAACCTCTTTATCGAAGCTTAGCATTCTGACAAAGATTATCACATATACAAATGAACTCAAAATACGATATAATTATAGTAGGCGGTGGTGCGGCAGGTTTTTTTGCAGCCATTAATATTGTCGAGAATAGTCCAAAAACTAAAGTTTGTATTCTCGAACGAGGACAAGAAGTTTTAACCAAAGTTCGAATTTCTGGCGGCGGTCGTTGCAATGTAACGCACGCTTGTTTTGTGCCAAATGACCTGGTCAAATTTTACCCCCGTGGCGAAAAAGAACTTCGAGGTCCTTTTCATCAATTTTGTTCTGGCGACACTATAGATTGGTTCGAAAAACACGGAGTCGAACTCAAAATTGAAGACGACGGCCGTATGTTTCCTACATCTAATTCATCACAAACCATAATAGATTGTTTTCTTACAGCGACTAAAAAGTTAGGAATAGATGTTTTAACTGGTCAAAGCGTGCAATCTGTTTTTAAAAGTGATGCTTTTTGGAAAGTAGAAACCAATCACGAAACTTTTGCTTGTAAAAAAATAATAATGACCACAGGAAGTAATCCTAAAATTTGGGACATGCTTCAAAACCTAGGGCATTCAGTCGTCGAGCCTGTTCCGTCTTTGTTTACTTTTAATATTAAAGACACGAGAATTAAAGATTTAATGGGACTTTCGGCATTGGCATCTGTCAAAGTAAAAAACTCAACCCGAGGCAAAGCCGAACAGAGCGGAGCTAAATTGGAAGCTTCTGGTCCTTTGTTAATTACACATTGGGGAATGTCTGGCCCAGGAATATTAAGGCTTTCGGCTTGGGGAGCTAGAGAATTGGCCAACAAAAAATACCAATTTGCTATTGTTGTCAATTGGCTAAACGATAAAACAGTCGAAGAAGTTGCAACGATTTTAAGAGCATTGAAATTAGAACATTCTAAAAAAACAGTTTCAAAAAAATCACCATTTGATATTCCAAATAGATTGTGGGAAAGTATAGTCCTAGCTTCTCAAATTGATGTCGAAGC
Source organism: Flavobacterium psychrophilum DSM 3660 = ATCC 49418 (assembly GCF_002217405.1). Taxonomy (GTDB): domain Bacteria; phylum Bacteroidota; class Bacteroidia; order Flavobacteriales; family Flavobacteriaceae; genus Flavobacterium; species Flavobacterium psychrophilum. Next base: position 73,256 of record NZ_MUHE01000048.1, read on the forward strand.
AAAATGGGCAGATTTAACAAAAAATCAACTCGCAAACTTAACCCATCAACTCACAAACGCAGAATTTCAAGTAAACGGAAAAAGTACTTTTAAAGAAGAATTTGTTACAGCTGGTGGCATCGATCTAAAAGAAATAAACTTTAAAACGATGGAAAGTAAAATCTTACCCAATCTTTATTTTGCTGGCGAAATTGTAAATATAGATGCCATTACTGGCGGATTTAATTTTCAGAACGCATGGACAAGCGGATTTATTGTAGCAAATTCAGTTCTTGAAAATTAAGAGTTCAAAAACCAAATGCTTCCGTTTAAAATAACAGCAAAACTAACCCAAGCTAAATATGGGATAAGTAGTTTTGATGCAAAATCATCAATTTTAGTAAACATTTTTATTGTTTCTAGAATCATTAACCAAAGCAATAAAATTTCTATTAAAGCTAAAAAGGGATTGCATAATCCGAAGAATAAAACAGACCATAAGGCATTTAGTGCTAGTTGAACAGCAAAGAGAAACATTGCTTTCTTTATGGTTTCTTTATTTCTTTTGCTTTGACTTTCGTTGCTCCAAATTATTGCAAAACTATAGCCCATTAGAATATATAAAATTGTCCAGACAAGAGGAAAAATCCAACTTGGGGGATTAAAAAAAGGCTTTTTTAGAGTTAAAAACCAAGTGTTTACAGATGACTGCGTTGCTAAACTAGAGAGCAATCCGACTAACACGCAAGCTGAGATCGAAATGATAATTTTGGTTAATTTGGCTTTTTTCAATGTGATTTTTCAATAAATTTTCAATACAAATTAATAATAAACTATTTTAAAAAACAAAGAATTATTAAAAAAAGTATCTTTGCTTAAATTTTAAAATATGATTTTAGAAAAGAATTTTTTAATGCAAAATAAATCGATTACAGTCGATACAGGAAATTTCGAGTGGAGTGCGCCTAGTAATATTGCTTTGGTAAAATATTGGGGAAAAAAAGAAAACCAGATTCCTGCGAATCCGTCTATAAGTTTTACTTTAAATAATTGTAAGACAATCACAAAATTAAGTTTTGCGAAAAAAGACAATCACGATGATTTTTCATTCGATTTGTTATTTGAAGGAAAACCAAAAGAGGAATTTAAAACCAAAATTCAGAATTTTTTTGAAAGAATCGCAATGTATTGCCCGTTTTTAAAAGACTATCATTTTACGATCGATACGCAAAACACTTTTCCGCATAGTTCTGGTATAGCCTCCTCGGCATCGGGAATGGCAGCATTAGCGATGAATATTATGAGTTTAGAAAAAGCTCTAAACCCATCTATGAATGATGATTATTTTTACAAAAAAGCGTCTTTTTTAGCCAGATTAGGCTCAGGAAGCGCTTGTAGAAGTGTAAAAGGAAGCATTGTCGTTTGGGGAGAAAACGATTCTGTTGCAGGAAGCTCAAATTTATTTGGGGTCGAATTTTCGTCAACAATTCATCAAAATTTCAAAAATTATCAAGACACCATTTTGTTGGTAGACAAAGGAGAGAAGCAAGTTTCGAGTACCGTTGGGCATGATCTCATGCACAACCATCCTTATGCTAACAGAAGATTTGAGCAAGCGCACGAAAATTTATCTAAAATAAAAACGGTTTTAGAAAACGGAAATTTAGACGAATTTATCAAAATTGTAGAAAACGAAGCCTTAACTTTGCACGCGATGATGATGACCTCGATGCCTTATTTTATTTTAATGAAACCCAATACGTTAGAAATTATAAATAAAATCTGGAAATTTAGAAACGAAAACAATATTCCAGTTTGCTTCACGTTAGATGCTGGAGCCAATGTTCATGTTTTGTATCCTGAAAATAAAAAAGAAATAATTTTACAATTTATTAAGGACGAATTAGTTGGCTATTGTCAAAATGGTCAGTACATTTGTGACGAAATAGGTTTGGGTGCTATCGAAAGATAATTTCGCTATATTTATAAAAATTTTCAAGTTATGAATATTCAATTAGAAAAATTAGAAATCATAAAGATGTTGGTCGAAACCAATGATTCATCTATAATTGAATCGATTAAGAAAATTTTTAAATCAGAAAAAAAAAATTCTTGGGAAGAATTGTCGGAGGAACAAAAAATCGAAATAGAAGAAGGAGAACGACAAATTGAAAAAGGAGAGTTTTTCCATTATGAAGATATTATGAAAAAATATCGCTAATGAGAAATATAATATTTTCTAAAAATGCTCAAGTAAATCTTGATGATTTATTACAATATTTAGAATTTAAATTTTCATTGAGAACGCAATCCGAATTTATTAAGAAATTGGATAAAGTTATATTTCTAATTCAAAGTGATCCAGAAATTTTTTCATTTTCAAAGG
>NZ_MUHE01000049.1 GCF_002217405.1 Flavobacterium psychrophilum DSM 3660 = ATCC 49418
CGGTGGACAACAAGCCCAGCTGCCAACACACGCTACAAGCAATTTGGGTTTTAGGCTTAATTTAAAGTTGGTTTTGTATCAGAAAGATTTGGCATATCCGAAGATAAGGCTTAATTTAGTCCCAAACTGCTTGTAGCGCGAGAACGTTGGTGGCAAGCGTAAAAAACTTCAAAATAGAAACCTTTTCAAACAACAAAAACCCAAAAACTATGTTAATTTTGCATTTCAATGTAAAATAAAGCGTATATTAGCATTATATTTACAATAAATACATTTATTATGTTGTTGCAATTTTCAGTTAAGAATTTCAAAACTTTTAAAGAAAAAACTTCTTTAAACCTTGTTGCGTCAAACTATGACAAAGATACTCGTGAATTTGATAATGTTTATAATGACAATAAGTTTGACATTAGACTACTTAAAAGCGCAGTTATTTATGGCGCAAATGCGAGCGGAAAAAGTAAATTTTTTGAAGCTCTGAATTTTATGAAATACTTTGTTATTTCAAGCTCAAAAGACAGTCAAAAAGGCGATGAAATCGATACAGAACCATTTAAATTGAGTAGTGAAACTGAAAATTCTCCATCTGAATTTGAAGTTGTATTTACACACAATGATGTAATGTTTCGTTATGGATTTGAGGTGGATAAAAAAAATGTAATTTCAGAATGGCTTTATTATAAACCTAAAACTAAAGAAATTGAACTTTTTTATAGAGATGGAGATAATTTTGAAACACATACCAGAAATTTTACTAAAGGAAAAACAGTTATTAAAGAAGGACTTGTGAGAGACAATGCCCTATTACTATCTGTTTCAGCTCAATTTAATGACAAAACTTCAATTGAAGTAATGGATTGGTTTAAAGAACTTAAAACTATTTCTGGACTCAATGAGTCTGGATATAGAGGCTTTACATTAAGCAAAACTGATGATCCAAATCAAAAAGTAAAAATTCTAAACTTGTTAAAAGCAGCTGATTTAGGAATTCAAGATATTAATCTTGAAAAGATTGATTTAGCAAATCTTCCTAAAGATATGCCAAAGGAACTTAAAGATAGAATTACCAAAGAAGTTATTGATGATAAAAAAGAAATTCTTTCAGACGTTTTAACATCACATAAAAAATTTGATTCAAACAAAAAAGCCATTGACTTTGTGAATTTTTCACTGTTCGATGATGAATCATCTGGAACAAAAAAATTCTTTGCATTAACTGGTCCTATTCTAGATGTTATTGAAAATGGTTATACACTAATTGTTGATGAACTTGATTCTAAATTACATCCTAATCTAGTTTGTAAAATCGTTTCCTTATTTAATTCAAAAGAATTAAACAAAAAGAATGCTCAATTAATTTTTAATACTCACGACACTAATTTACTAAGTTCCGGATTATTTAGACGTGACCAAATTTGGTTTACTGATAAAAATAAATTTGGCGAAGCTAAGCTTTATTCTTTAGCGGATTTTAAATCTGACGAAGTCAGAAAAACCGAATCATTCGAAGAAAATTACATTAAGGGTAAGTATGGTGCAATTCCATATTTAGGATTTTTTAATAACCTTAATAATATTCTGCCGTAATATGAGAATGAAGGATAAAAAAGCAGAACAGGCTCTAGACAAAGAAAATCACAGAGCACAATTAAAAGCTAAACGTAGAACAGAAACCAGTATTGAAAGGGCAGAACCTGTACTGAACAAAAAACCAACAATTCTAATAGTTTGTGAAGGTAAAAACACGGAACCATCATACTTTAACCAATTTAGACTTACATCAGCTACAATCGAACCAGTTGGAGAAGGATTTAATACAATATCTTTAGTCAATCGAGCAATACAAATTGCAAATCAAACTAGTTATGAGCAAGTTTGGTGTGTCTTTGATAAAGATGATTTTGATAACGTAGACTTCAACAATGCAATCTCACTTGCTGATGCCAATGGTTTTGGCATAGCATATTCAAATCAAGCATTTGAATATTGGGTTTTACTTCACTTCAATGACCACCAAGGCGGTGGAATGCATAGAGATGAATATAATGACAAATTAAATAAATCTTTGAAGGAATTCAATATTTCCTATGATGGCAAAAAAAGTAAAATAATAACAGAAGAAATTTTTGAATTGCTTGATGGAATTGATCAAAAAATAGGAAAAGAAAGAAAAATATTAGCTATCGAAAGAGCTGAAAAAATTTACGACAGACTTGACCACAATAATCCTGCTAATGAGGAATCATCCACAACTGTCTTTAGATTAGTAAGAGAATTATTAAAATATTTATAGTAGCCAGAACGCCAGCCACCAACACACGCTACAAGCAATTTGGGAATTTGGCTTAATGGAAAATTTGGTTTGTATTTGGAAGATTTGTCAAATCCGAAAGATTACGCTGATTTAGTCCCAAACTGCTTGTAGCGCGAGAACGTTATGCCCAATGCTATGACGACCGTGCAAATGACTAACCACTGCAAAAAACCAGCAAAAAAAGTTTAACTTTGTAAAATAAAATTTCACAAAATAAAGAAGATGAATTATTACGACAGAATTAGAGAATTGACAAAAAATGTTCCCATAGAATTGGTTGATTTTGAACAGCCAAGAGATATGGCAAGAACGCCTACACAAGCATCTTCAAATTTCATTACAAATAAAGAACAAGGTGATTGGGCTGAAAACCTTGTAACAAGAGCAATAAATGAAAATTCTAAAAACTTTGTCGCAGTAAAATACGGTAAATCCGATGATTTAGTAGCAGGTGAAAATGGATTTGATACGTTTTATCAAGATTTTCAAACTGAACTTGACACAATAGGAAAACGACCTGATTTATTAATTTTCAAAAAATCTGATTTTGACAATAGTTTAGGTTTTGATATTAGCCAAATTCCACATCATCAAATCACCGATTATGTAAAAAATGCAATTGCAGGAATTGAAGTTCGTTCAAGTGCATTTTTAATTGACAAATATGAAGAAGCAATGCAATTAAGAACTAAAAGGTTTACAGAAATTGCACTTCAAACAAGAGATACTATATTAGCAGAATTTTTAGATGTTTTAGAACATCCAAATAGAACAAAATACATTACTTTATTAAACACTTTAACTCCAGAAACTATTTCAATCTTTGATTTTAAAGTTCCAGGTTGGAGGTCTAACGAAAGACTTTTAGAGGTTAATAATTTATTCAAAAGATTAAAAGTTGCTATAAAAGAAATTCAAAAAAGAGACTATCTTTCAATAACTCCAAAAGTTGAAGACATAAAAGTTGTTTACAAATGGATTGAAACATTCAATGTACCTCATTTTTATTTTCAAGTATTTTTTGACAAAGTATTTGGTATTTCATTTGAACAAATTCTATCTATTATTTCAAACTCTGATAATGAAGGAGTAATATTTTCTGTTGAAAAAGACGTTCAAAATCAAAACAAAACAACAATAAAAATTAACTCAAAAACGGGTTATCCAATTGCGTCAAAGGTTGATGAACCAACTCACGAAAGCATCAGAAAAGAAATGGACAGAGGTCGTTTATTATTTTATGTAACTTTTAAAGGCGGAACTGCATATCTTGATTTAGACAATTTAAGAACTATTTTAGGAATAGAAGAAGCTGAATTTTAATGATAGTAACAGAAAAACATATTATCAATAATTCTATTGAAAATAATTACTCAAAGTCAATTTCAATAGAGCATCGTAAAAAATTTGCACAATTTTTTACGCCATTTCCTATTGCTGACGCAATGGCTAAATGGCTTTTGGGTAATGACCAATTAAAAGATGTTCTTGAACCTGCTTTTGGTCTTGGTGTTTTTTCAAGGGCAATTTTAAACCACAAGAAAGAAATTAATATAAAAGGTTTTGAAGTTGATGAAACAATATTTAATAACGCAAAACAATATTTTCAAGACATTGAAAATGTAAATCTTCTTTTGCAAGATTATATGTATAACGATTGGAAAAATAAATATGATGGCATTATTTGTAATCCACCATATTTTAAATTTCACGATTATGATAATAAAAATATTTTAAAAGAAATTGAAACCAACCTTAAATGTAAGTTGAATGGTTTTACAAATCTTTACACACTATTTTTATTAAAATCAATTCATCAATTAAGTAAAAATGGACGTTGTGCCTATATAATTCCTTCAGAATTTTTGAATTCTGATTATGGGAAATTAGTAAAAACTTATTTGATAAAAAGCAAAACATTAAGGCACATTATTGTAATTGATTTTGAAGAAAACGTATTTGATGATGCTTTAACAACAGCTTCAATTATACTTTGTGCAAATGACAATTTAACAGATAAAGTTCAGTTTAGTAATATCCAATCATTGCAAGATTTAAGTAAGATAGATGAAATAATAACTAAATATCCGAACTTTTCAGAAACAGAACAGACATATAGTTTTACTGAATTAAATCCAGATATTAAATGGAAAGCTTACTATCAAAAACAAAATAGCATTAAGTTTAAAAATCTTGTGCCATTTTCAACTTATGCAAAAGTAGTTCGTGGTATTGCAACAGGTTCTAATGAATATTTTACTTTCAATTTTTCAAAAGCCAAAGAATTTAATATTGACGAACAATACTTATTACCTTGTATTTGCAGTGCAAAAGATGCTAAAACATCATTTTTTACTAAACAAGATTTTGAAGAATTAAAGAAAAGTGATAAATCTATTTTTCTTTTCAATGCACTAAACCCAAATGATAAAAATATAAATTCTTATATTCAAAAAGGCGAAGAAGAAGAAATCAACAAACGATTTCTTACTGCAAGTAGAAAGCCTTGGTATTCATTAGAAAATAGAAAACCTGCACCAATTTGGGTTTCTGTTTTTAATCGGTCAGGTTTGCGGTTTATTAGAAATGAAGCTAATATTTCTAACTTAACTTCATATCATTGCATTTATCCAAAACAAACAAGTTTGTTTTCAGAAATTAATATTGATTTACTTTTTGCTTATCTCTTAACAGACACAGCAAAACAAATTTTTGATGACAACAGCCGTCAATACGGTAATGGACTTCAAAAATTTGAACCAAACGACCTTAATAAAGGAATGATGCTTGATTTAGGATTACTTGACAAGCAGACATCAAATGAGATTTTAAAACTGTACAAGGAATACAAAAGTTTAATCCTTGACAATAAAAACGGAGACGAAATAATTAATAAAATAGACGAAATATTAACCGACAAGTACAGCGAAAAAAAGCACTAGGGCATAACAGCCGTTTGGCAATATGGCGGGTTTAGGCTTAATTTAAAGTTGGTTTTGTGTCTGAAAGTTCAATCATTAACCGAAAATTTAGGCTTCCTTAATCCGCCACATCGCCAAGCGGCGGGACGTTGGGCATAATGCAAAAAACTTCACGGAAAAAATGGAGAACAAAGGAATAAATAAAAGACAAGGAATTTTCAATGAGTTCTCGGAAAACTTTTCGAAGGTTATGAATAACCCACATGTGGAAAAAATAAATATTGATTACTATATCTGTCCTTTATGTCGAAATTCCTTTACCGAAAAAGATTTAGACCAAGCTTTACAAAACCCTCTTACAATTGAGGATGTTCCACCTAAAAAACTTAAGGGCAAACCATTACTCTTGACTTGCAAAAAGTGTAATAATATAAATGGGTCGGTTTATGATAGCGAGTTAGGAAAATGGTTTAAAGCATTTTGCGCATTGGAAGGAAATGGAGATTTAGAATTCAAAATGAAAATTGATTCTTCCAGGCCTTTCAATGTAAAATTAACAAGAGACATTGAAAAACAACAAATTAATATTAATTCAAATAACAAAAATCCTTATGCGAAACAAAATGTTTCTAATATGCATAACAACGGAAAAGCTGAAGTAAATTACATTTTTGACTTTGGAGATGACAAAAAAATTAATGATGGACTTTTAAGATTTAGTTATTTATATGCCTTCTATTTTTTTGGTTATTCTTATATTTTTTCAGCAGGTGGAAAATACCTGAATGACTACATTTCTTTTAATAAAAATACAGAACTAAAACCGCTTGTTATTTCGGAAAATTTAGATAATTACGAACAAGGAATATATAAAATATCATTCCCTTTAAATATAACTTCATTTCTAGTTGTATTTACTTTTGGCTCGGAAATTAAAAAAAACGTTGGAATAATTATTCCTAGTCCAAAAATTGAACATCTAAATAATTTTAAATCAATAAATAGACAAAAGATAGGTCCGTTAAAGTTTCAGAAGATTTTAAAACAAGAAATTAATAATCGTCCTTTTGTTTGTTATGAAGTATGGAATTAAAAGCACTATGCCCAACACACGCTACAAGCAATTTGGGTATTTGGCTAAATTTGAAATTGGTTTTGTATTTGGAAGATTTGGCAAATCCGAAAATAGGGCTTAATTTAGTCCCAAACTGCTTGTAGCGCGGGAACGATGGAAAAAATCGCCCTTCGGGACAATTTTTTCCATCGAGCCCCCGCTACGCAGGTGATGAAAAACCATCGTTGCTTTCGCACGATGTTCTTCCATCACCCGCTTTGCTAGATTTTCTTCGAGAGCAAGCTCTCTCGAAAACCCCGCAAAGCGGGGGCTCGTTGTGCGTCATACTATGAAAAATCGTAATAAATGAAACAAATTTTAGAATTAAATAATACAGACGCTAAAACATTATTTTTAAAAGAAGAGAGTTATAGTAATATTAGCCTTCCAGATTATTTTTCATTTCAAGAATTATTAGACAAATTAGATAAAGAATTAACTAATAAAAACTTATCAGATTTAAGAACTAAAAGTCCAAGAGAATCAGATTACGTTAATTATAAATTACTTTCTAATAAAGATGGAAAATTTGCTTGGAGACCATTTCAATTAATAAACCCTGCAATTTATGTTTCTTTAGTAAATACAATAACTGAAACAACTAATTGGAATCTACTAAAAAAAAGATTTGAAAATTTTCAAAAAAACAAAAAAATAGAATGTCATAGTTTGCCCGCTATTTCTGAAACAATTGACAAAACAAATAAGTCTGCTCAAATATTAAATTGGTGGCAAATGATAGAGCAAAAATCAATCGGTTTAGCTTTAGATTTCAAATATGTTTTGCACTCGGACATTGCAGATTGTTATAGTTCAATATACACTCATTCTATTCCTTGGGCAATTCACACAAAAGAAAAATCTAAAATAAATAGAAAAAATTCTTTATTAGGTAATGCTATTGACAATCACTTACAAGATATGAGTTATGGCCAAACTAATGGAATACCTCAAGGCAGTGTATTAATGGATTTTATTGCAGAAATAGTATTAGGTTATGTTGATTTACTTTTAACAGAACAATTAAAAGAAAAAAAAATAGATGACTATCACATTTTAAGATATAGAGATGACTATCGGATATTTACAAATAATTCTTTTGAAGCTGAACAAATAACAAAAGAACTTTCAGAAATTTTGTCTAGTATAGGTTTAAAATTAAACGCCGAAAAAACAATGACTTCTGATGACATAATCAAAAGTTCAATTAAACCAGATAAAAGATATTGGATTAGTAATAAAACTATAACTGGTAATAAACAAAAATGGTTAATTAAAATTTATTTATTGTCAGAACAATTTCCAAATTCTGGCACAATAGATACTCAAATGAGAGATTTTTTAACCGTTCTTGAAAAATCGAAAAAAGAAGACCATAATTTAATTTCGCTTATTAGTATTGTAACAGAAATTGCATTGAGAAATCCGAGAGTTGTACCAACTTGTATCGCAATTTTAAGCACATTTATTAGCAAAATTAAAGGTTCTAAAAATCAAATGGAACTTGTTGAGAAAATTCGAAAGAAATTTAGAGAGGTGCCAAATTCATCATTTATAATGATTTGGTTTCAAAGACTAAATTTAAAAATTAACAAAGCGGAAAATTATGATGAATTACTTTGTAAAAAGGTGTTAGATAAAGATATTAAAATTTGGAATTCAGAATGGTTAAATCCTAAATTAAAAAAAATAATAAACGAAACACCAATTACTAAAGAAACAACAATCGCTAAAACGAAGAAGAAAATCTCAAAATCTGAAATAGAAAAAATATTAAAAAGCGCTTCGTATTATGAGTAAAAGTACGAACGCACAACAGCCGTTTGGCAAGATTGCGAATTTTGTGGTAAATTCACGTTTACGTTTCGCAAGAAATTTTATCTTTAACGGAAAATAATCGGTTACGATTTTCGCAACCTCGCCAAGCGGCAAAACGTTATGCCTCATTGTAAAAAAACATCGTAAACAAACATAATAATGGAAGAAATGTACAGACTAATAATTGAATTTAAGACAATTCATCCTTTGAGATTTTGGTCAGCTATTTTAATAGCTACCAGCTTAATCATTATAGTAATTAGGAAACTTTCCAGAAAGAAAGGAACACCACCAACGACAGTAATTGCGGAGAAAGAAACCGTTAAACAAAAACCTGCGACACAAAAAGAGAATCCCATTTTAGCTACACAAACCAAAGTTTATACTGACACATTAGTTAAAAACAGTTTAGAAGTAAGCGAACCAAAACCTGTTTACATAAAACAGATAGAAATAAAACAAGAAGCAATTCCCAAAGTTGAAAAGGTTGAAGTTAAGTTGAAAACTAAACCAAAATCAGAAGAACAACTTCCAAAAGCAAAAATAGAAACAACAAAAGCAAAAGATGAAGTTGTCTTTGTAAATTTTGATATTTTGAAGGCTCAAACAACAAATTCATATCCAATTTTCCGCTTCCCCATAAAAGGAACAGTAGTTAGAAGTTTCAGATTAGGAAACACAAAACGTAGAGGATTTAAAGAAGAACCGTTTCAAAAATCTATTGAGCGGAATTTTGGACAGGAATTTTCTGTTTTAGGAAACGCAAGACTTAACACAGGAAAAGAAACACGACCTTTCGAGCCAGACATAGCAATAATTGATAAATCAAACATTACTAACTTACGAATAGATATTGAGATAGACGAACCATATGCAGGAACTACCCGACAGCCAACACATTGCAAAGGCGATGATGTTAATCGAGACATATACTTTGTTGATAGGGGTTGGATAGTTATTCGGTTTTCAGAGTATCAAGTTCATACACAAGAAAATGACTGTTTGCGATTTATTGCAGAAACAATAAAATCAGCAATTCCAAATTATAGCATTCCAAAAGAATTTGTAAATCAAGCTTCTTTACAAACTGAAAAACTTTGGGATATTGTTCAAGCTCAAAAGTGGGAAAAAGTAAAATACAGAGAACAATACCTAAATCATACATTTAAATCTGTTGAAGAACAAATAGAAACAATTGAAAGAGATTTTGACGAACAAGAACTTAAAGAAGAAAAATTAGTAAAGTCTACTTTAATTGGAGAAGTTGACAACAAACAATCAATAGCTTTTAATCTTAAAAACACGCATTCAAGAGATAGTAGAATTAAATTCTATCCCGAACCACATATTTATACAATTGACAATACACCTGCACCTTCTGCGAGTACGATTATTGCAAAATTCTTTCCTGAATTTGATTCTATATATTGGTCAAATAAAAAAGCACCTCAATTAGGTATGAGCGCAAGCGAAGTAGCATCAATGTGGCGCAAAAAAGGAGAGAAAGCATCACAAGATGGAACTTTTCTACACGAACAAATTGAAAACTTCTATCTAAACCAAGAATACGAAAGAACCGAAGAATTCCATTTATTTGAAAAATTCGTAAATGAAAATAGTACTATTAATCCTTACCGAACTGAATGGAGAATTTTTGATGAATACCATCACATAGCAGGAACAATTGATTTAATATCAAAAAATAGTGATGGTTACGAAATGTATGATTGGAAAAGGAGTAAAAAAGTTGTTAACGCATATACAGGAGAACCAGTAAAAAATAATCAATGGCAAAGTGGTGTGGGACAACTATCTGACATTGACGATACAAGTTATAATCGATATTGCCTACAACAAAGCTTATATAAATACATTCTTGAAAAAAACTATGGAATGAAGGTTTCAAAAATGTTTTTAATTGTATTATATCCCGAATATGAAAATTATTACAAAGTTGAAGTCCCATATCTAAAAGACAAAGCAGAATATATATTAAGAACACTGTAAAGAAACAACGAGGCATAACCGCCGTTTGGCAATATGGCGGGATTAGGCTTAATTTGAAGATGATTTTGTATTTGGAAAATTAGTGTTTAACCGAAAGTTTAGGCTTTCTTAATCCGCCACATCGCCAAGCGGCCAAACGTTGTGCGTCAGGTTGCTAGAACCGAAATGTAAACCAAAGATAAAGATATAAAATAAAATGACAAAAAAATTAATTCCAGCAGTTCGTTACAAAGGGCAAATAGAAATTGGAGAATTTAAAATTTCGTGTGCTGTACTTGATGACGGTCAAAGAATTTTAGTTGATAGAAGTTTAGCAAATGCTTTGGGAATAAAAGGAAGTGGAGCATATTGGCAAAAGAAAAAAGATTTAAAAGGCGCTGTACTTCCTGAATACATTTCAGCAAATTATTTAAGTCCATTTATCAGTAAAGAAGTTGAGTTAAAATTATCTATACCAATAACTTATAAGGATTTAGACGGATCATTAAGCGAAGGAATTCCAGCGACTGCAATTGTAGATATTTGCGATATTTGGCAACAAGCCGACCGAAAAGGCGCTTTAGAAAATAAAGAAAATGCTAAACTTGCAGCTGAAAATGCCTATATAATATTTAAAGGTTTTGCAAATATTGGTATCACGGCTTTAGTTGATGAAGCTACTGGTTATCAATATGACAGAGAAAATGACGAACTGCAAAAAATATTAAAAAAATATATTAGCGAAGAGTTATTACCTTGGCAAAAAAGATTTCCTGATATTTTTTATAAAGAATTATTTAGACTAAATGGTTGGGATTTTACTGTTAATGGTATTAAAAAAAGACCTGGCGTAATCGGAACTTGGACTAAAAAACTTATTTACGAAGAATTACCAAATGGAGTTCTTGAAGAATTGCAGAAAAATATTCCTAAAAGTTCAACTGGAAATAATGTAATTCGTTATCATCAACTATTGACAGAAGATATTGGTAGTCCACATTTAACAGCTCAAATAAACCAAATTGTAACTTTGTTTCAACTTTCAGACAATATGCAACATATGTGGCAACAGTTTGAAAAATTAAGATTAAGACAAAATGGACAATTAGAATTACCTTTCAACTTTGATGAAAATGGACACACAATTGAATAAATAAAAACCCGAACGCACAACAGCAGTTACACAAGATTTGGGTTTTAGGCTAAATTTAAAGTTGGTTTTGTGTCTGAAAGTTCAGTCTTTAACCGAAAATTAAGGTGTACTTTTTCCCAAACCTCGTGTAGCGGGGGCTCGTTGGCAGTAATTATCACAAAAATCCTCTGAAAGTCATATTTTAAGAGTTTATACTAATTTTGAACTTAAAATAATTATTTTTACCAAAAACTTAAATATGAATGAAATAAATACAGAAGAAGAACTTTTCCAATTTGAAAATTTTCAAGAAGCACAAGATGATTATAATGAAAATCCACCATCAGATATTGTTGCTTATAATGAATTAAGATCTTGTGCAGATTTATTAAGAATGCATTCTGAAAACCAATTAGAAATTCAACCGGAGTTCCAAAGAGAAGTTGTTTGGAATAAAGCTATGAAAACAAGACTAATTGATTCTTTAGTAAAACAATTACCAATACCAAGTTTGTGTATTAGTTTAGATTATAAAACTCAAGAAAGATTTGTAATTGATGGTTTACAGCGAATAGCTACAATTATATTTTTTTTAGATTCAGAACCAAAAAACGAATGGAAACTTGCTAAACTCGATGATATAGATGATAGAATATCAGGAAAATCAAATTTATATATAAAGAAAAAATTTCCCGATTTATTTAGTAAAGTTCAGAATACTGTCTTGCCAATTACTGTTTTAAGATGTGATTACTCAAAGAAAAATCATATGAATTATTTATTCACAATTTTTCATAGATTAAATTCCGGTGGTAGTAAATTAACTAATCAAGAAATAAGAAACTGTATTTTCAATGGAACATTTAATACCTTTTTAAAAGCAAGTGTTAATTATGACAATTTCAAAAATTTGTTTGAAATTGATCCTGATAAAATTTATCGTTTTTCAAATGAAGAATTTGTATTGAGATTTATATCTTTTTATAAAAATCACGATAATTATAATGGAAGTCTTTCAAAGTTTTTAAATGACTTTATGGAAAATAACAAAAAAGCCGACCAAACTGCAATTGAAAATTTCAGCACTATTTTTGAACGAACAACAAACTTAATCTATAATAAAATAATGAATATTGGACATTTACCTCGATTAAGCAAAGCAACAACAGAAGCTTTATTTGTTGGTATCGCAAAAAATATTGACCATTTAGAAACTGAAACAAATGCCGAATTAAACATAAGATTTAATAATTTAAAAAATGATGAATTATTTTCAATTGATAGTTTGAAAGAAGGACTTGCACAAAAAGAGCGAGTAATAAACCGATTAAATAAAGCAATATTAATTTTCGCATAAATGATTGCTAAATCTTATATTGAATCAA
This sequence comes from Flavobacterium psychrophilum DSM 3660 = ATCC 49418, assembly GCF_002217405.1. GTDB lineage: Bacteria > Bacteroidota > Bacteroidia > Flavobacteriales > Flavobacteriaceae > Flavobacterium > Flavobacterium psychrophilum. The sequence goes on from NZ_MUHE01000049.1 coordinate 12,671, forward strand.
CATTACAAGAATTAGATAAATTATACAACCAAGCATCTAGTCAAAAAAAAGCAATTTATTTTTCTAAACTTGCAATAATTGAATTATGTGGTTGGATTGAGGAAACTGTTGATGAAATTGTACTTCGTCATTGTAATAGAAAATTAAAGAACGTAGAAAATAAAAATTATTGTAAAGAAAAAATAATAAAAAATAATTATGGTTTTCAATATTTGCAAAATATAAGACCTATGCTCATAAATCTAATTGGACTAATTGGAGTTGAAAAATTAGAAATAGAGTTAGAGAAAACAGCTCAAATAACTTTACTTAAAAATAGTTTAGGAAATCTAAAAGTAAGTAGAAATGAAGCTGCGCATACTCATTTAAAAGGAATAACTAGAACGTATAATGCTCCGTCAAGAACATTGGGTGATTTTAATAGAATTTATATTGTTTTAGAAAAATTAGATTTAGAATTAAGAAAATAACTACTGCCAACAGCGGTTTTAAGAAATTGGGGTTTTTGGGATTAATTTAAAGTTTGTTTTGTACTTTTGATTTTTGGTGTTTAATCGAAAGTCTTGGGTTTACAAATCCCCAACTTCTTAAAGCCGCGAAACGTTATGGCACAGCGCCGAATCGACTCTGGTTACTTCAATCGTGAATATTTATCTTCACACTTTTGAGATTTTTACACCTAAAATCGCTTCCGAACTGACTCAATTCAAAGTCTGAAAAGTGTACCGAACTAAACGCAAAAAAGTGTTGAGAGAAAACTTCTGAAAATATTCTGAACTTTTGAACTGCCGAAAATTGAAACCTAAAAAACCGAACTGAACGCAAAAAAGTGTTGAGAAAAACTACTGAAATTGAATAGTTTGCGGTTGAACTAAACGCAAAAAAAATCTAAAAAAATAACAGTGCCGATTCTTAGCACCGTGCCATAACAGCTGCTACAAGCAATTTGGGTTTTAGTCTTGAATTTAAAATTCGTTTTGTGTCAGGAAAATTTGGTCAAACCGAAAGTTTTGGCTAATTTAGTCCCAAACTGCTTTTAGCAACGAAACGATGGAAAAAATCGCCCTTCGGGACAATTTTTTCCATCGAGCCCCCGCTACGCAGGTGATGAAAAACCATCGTTGCTTTCGCACGATGTTCTTCCATCACCCGCTTTGCTAGATTTTCTTCGAGAGCAAGCTCTCTCGAAAACCCCGCAAAGCGGGGGCTCGTTATGGCACAGCGCCGAA
>NZ_MUHE01000005.1:0-178171 GCF_002217405.1 Flavobacterium psychrophilum DSM 3660 = ATCC 49418
ATCTCATAATTTGAATAACTTGATGAGATTCCTCGTTCCTCGGAATGACAAACTGTATGTTTTTTTTATCCCAGTAATTTTAAACTTTAAATGGTATTATATTGGTTTTTAATAGTTTTTATACCATCTCCATGAGTTCTAGCGCTTTTTTGATGCTTTTTACATTTTCGAAAGTTAACAACAACCTCAATCCATTTTTGGTTTCTTTTTCTTTCATTTTGCACAATTGCGGTTGTTTTTGTACAAATTGTAATACTTGATGAAAACGTTTCGATTGGTAATAATCACTTTGTTGGTCTGATACAAAATAACAAACCATTTTGCCTTGTTTGAGGATTAATTTTTCGACTCCAATTTGGGTAGCAATCCATTTTATTCGCAAGCTATTTAGCAAAGCAATAGCTTGTTTTGGTAAAGGTCCAAAACGATCTATGAGTTGTTTTTCGTATTCTAACAAACCATTTTCTTCTTTTATAATGGCTAAAGCATTATACAAAGCCAAACGTTCGGTCACGCTGTTTATGTAATCATCTGGAAACAACAATTCGAAATCAGAATCAATCTGTAAATCTTTTACATATTCTTTTTCTACTGTTTCATTGTCGTTTTCATACAAATCTTTAAATTCATTTTCTTTAAGTTCTTCAATGGCTTCGTTCATGATTTTCTGATAAGTATCAAAACCTATTTCGTTTATAAAGCCACTTTGCTCGCCACCTAATAAATCGCCTGCACCACGAATTTCAAGATCTTTCATAGCAATATTTAAACCACTTCCTAGTTCCGAAAATTGTTCTAAGGCTTGAATTCGTTTTCGAGCGTCTTCAGTCATCACAGAATATGGCGGACAAATAAAATAGCAAAAAGCTTTTTTATTACTTCGACCCACTCGTCCTCGCATTTGATGCAAATCGGATAATCCAAAATTATTGGCATTGTTAATAAAAATCGTATTCGCATTGGGAACATCTAATCCGCTTTCGATAATGGTTGTAGCGACCAGAACATCAAATTCGCCTTCCATAAAAGCGAGCATGAGTTCTTCGAGTTTCTTGCCATCCATTTGTCCGTGACCAATTCCTACTTTGGCATCAGGAACCAATCGCTGAATCATGCCAGCAACTTCCTTAATGTTTTCTATTCTATTATTAATAAAAAATACTTGTCCGCCACGTTCAATTTCGAACGAAATAGCATCACGAATCGTTTCTTCATTAAAACCAACCACATGGGTTTCGATAGGATAACGATTGGGCGGCGGTGTTGTAATGACCGATAAATCTCTGGCTGCCATGAGCGAAAACTGTAAAGTTCTCGGAATTGGAGTTGCTGTAAGTGTTAATGTATCTACGTTTTGGGTAATGGTTTTGAGTTTGTCTTTTACATTAACCCCAAATTTTTGTTCTTCATCTACAATAAGTAATCCTAAATCTTTAAAAATTACATTTTTGCTTACCAATTGATGCGTTCCTATAACAATATCTACTTTTCCAGCTTCTAAATCTTTGAGTGTTTCAGCTTTTTGCTTGGCGGTTTTAAATCTGTTGAGGTAATTTATAGTAACAGGCATGTCTTTTAACCTTTCGGTAAATGTGCGATAATGTTGGTATGCCAAAATTGTAGTTGGAACTAAAATAGCGACTTGTTTTCCGTTGTCAACTGCTTTAAATGCAGCTCGAATAGCGACTTCTGTTTTCCCGAAACCTACATCGCCACAAACCAACCTGTCCATTGGGCGATCACTTTCCATGTCGGCTTTTACTTCTTGTGTCGATTTTAACTGGTCTGGTGTGTCTTCATAAATAAACGAACTTTCTAGCTCGTGTTGCAAATAACTATCGGGCGCAAATGCAAATCCTTTGTCTAATCTGCGTTTGGCATACAATTGAATTAAGTTGAAAGCAATATGTTTTACTCGGGCTTTTGTTTTTTGTTTTAAAGCTTTCCAAGCGCCAGAACCTAATTTGTAAATTTTGGGTGGGGCGCCATCTTTACCTGTATATTTTGATATTTTGTGTAGCGAATGAATGCTTACATATACAATATCATTATCAGCATACGCTAGTTTTATTGCTTCTTGTGTTTTGCCTTCAACTTGTATTTTTTGCAGTCCACCAAATTTTCCAATTCCGTGATCAATATGTGTTACATAATCGCCAACTACCAGTGAAGTTAGTTCTTTGAGCGTGATGGTTTGTTTTTTAGAATACCCGTTTTTGATGCTAAATTTATGATAGCGTTCAAAAATTTGGTGGTCGGTATAACACGCAATTTGGTTTTCTTCATCAATAAAACCTTGATACAATGGCAAAACAATTGTTTCGTATTGTTTGGTTATTGTTTCGTGATTTTGCTCATCAAGACTCTCAAAAATATCATGAAAACGTTTGGCTTGTTGTTCGTTCGAACAAAATAAATAATTTTTGTAATTGTGTGCTTGGTTGTCTTTCAAATTATTTAATAACAAATCGAATTGCTTATTGAAGGAGGGTTGTGGTTTGATATGAAATTCGAAAGTTTCTGAGGTTCTAAAAGTAGGTTTTGAAGCCGTTTCGACCACACAAAAATTTAAGGCTTGCTTAATAAACTCTTTCTGATTTAGAAACAATTGTTCGGGCAAAGCGTGTTTGACATCTTTATTTAACTTCTCGAAAGTTTCTTCGGCTTTGCTAAATAATTTGTCTAATTGTGTTAATAATAAATCGGTATTTTGAATAAAAATAGTTGTTTTAGCATTGATATATTCTAGGAAACTTTCTCTGTTTTCTTGTAAAAATTTATTTTCGAAATTAGGAATAATCGCAATTTTATTTTTCTTTTCGATTGATAGTTGTGTGGCCACATCGAAAGTTCGAATACTATCTACTTCGTTACCAAAGAACTCGATTCGATACGGATTATCGTTCGAAAAAGAAAATACATCTAAAATGCCACCACGAACAGAAAACTCACCGGGTTCTGTAATAAAATCGACTCTTTTAAATTCGTATTCGAATAAAACTTCATTAATAAAATCGATAGAAACCAAATCGCCAACCGAAATTTTGAGTGTGTTTTTATCTAATTCCTTCTTGGTTACCACTTTCTCGAAAATAGCTTCTGGATAAGAAACAATAATGGCTGGTTTTTTGCGAGAATTGAGTCTGTTTAAAACTTCCGACCGAAGCAAAACATTTGCATTATCTGTATCTTCAATTTGATACGGTCTTCGGTAAGAACTTGGGTAAAACAACACATCTTGGTCGCTAACGAGTTGTTCTAAATCGTTCAGGATATAAGCGGCTTCTTCTTTTTCGTTACACAATAATAGAAAAGAATTTTCACTTTTTGCAAACAACGCTTCAATGACAAACGAAAATGACGAACCAACCAATCCTTTAATATGAATTTTGTTATCGCCTTTAATTGTTTTTAATAGATTAACAATTTTCGCTTGTTCGCTGTATTTCTTAGAGATGATTTTTGTGCTCAATGGGAATTATTTTATGCAAATATACTTTGATTTTTTTAATACAAATTTGTATCGTGTAAGTTTTAAATTTGTCCTGTTTTTTTGTTTATATTTGCGTTGAACTAAAAAACAAAAAATGTACGATTTTATTCAGAAATTTCACTCAGGCTGGGCATATTTTGCCTTATTACTTTTATTTTTAGCTTTTGCGAACAGTGCTTTGGGGTTCTTTTCTAAAAGAGAGTTTACCACAAAAGACAAAAAAATCGCATTATTTGCGCTTATAGTAACACACTTGCAACTTACCGTAGGATTTGTGTTGTATTTTCTTTCGCCTTTAGGTTTCTCAGTTTTTGGAGAGATGAAAAATGCTGCTTTGAGACTCACTTCGTTAGAGCATCCGCTGGTTAATGTTATAGCAATTACTCTAATTACAATTGGTTGGTCTAAACACAAAAAGGGATTAGAGAGCAAAACGAAATTTAAAAGTATTGCCGTATTTTATGGTTTGGGGTTATTATTGGTGTTAAGTAGAATTCCTTGGTCATTATGGTTTAAATAATTTAAAAAAGTCTTATTTGTTAAGGCTTTTTTTGTTTTTGGGTATAGTATTTGAGAAGTGTGTAATAATAATTAAATTAAAATTATGATAAAAGATAAATTTTTTTTGGTAATTACCACAACAATAGCAGTAATATTAATTTCTAGTTTTTCGTTTAAGAAATTCGACAAGCAATCTTTTTCTATAAGCCTCGTTAAGGATACCGTAAGGGTCGATACGGTAGCAATAGACAGTCTGCTTGTAGAAGGTAATTTTACCTATAAATTATACAAAAAGAAAGCTCACGCATCGTATTATGCTAAAAAATTTCACGGTAGGCGTACTGCAAGTGGCGTTCGTTTTGATAATAACAAACTTACCGCAGCCCATAAAAAATTCCCTTTTGGAACAAGGCTTCGTATAACAAATGAGCATAACGGAAAACATGTTATAGTCACAGTAACCGATCGTGGCCCTTTTGTAAAAGGTCGAGAAATTGATTTGTCTCGTAGGGCTTACATGGAAATGGCTTCTAATAAAAATGGAGGCGCAACATTAGTAACAATCGAAGTGATGAATAAAAAAAGGTTTTCTTACCAACTCCCGAAAGGATTGTTGTTTAAATAAGCGTTGTAATATTTGTTGTTTCCAGTAACTTCTTGTGCTAACCAACTGGGTTTTTCGAAACTTTCGTTTTCGTCATTCAGTTCAATTTCGGCAATAATTAAACCATTGTTTTGTTCGGCAAAAACATCAACTTCGTAGGTGTGTTTTCCGGAAGGAATTTCATATCTAATTTTGTCAATTACACCATTTTCGCAAATAGATAATAGTTTTTCAGCTTCGATTAATGGGATTTCAGTTTCCCATTCTAATCGAGTTGTTCCTGACTCGTTTCCTTTGCCTTTTATAGTCAGAAAGCCTTTGTTTGCCTTAATTCTTACACGAACTGTTCGCTCAGGATTAGAATTTAAGTAGCCTTGTACGATTCTGTTTTTGGCAACAGCCAAAGCTATGAAATCATTATTTGAAACTAAAAATTTACGTTCTATTTCTATCATTTTTCAGGGACTATTTTTGGCGTTATACGTTAATATTTTGTTTTTAGAGTAAAAAGCAAGAAATTTTCGTTGCAAAGGGTGTTTACGGAGCTCTTATTAAAATAAAAGTATAGTGAAGTAAACAGGTTTATGGGTTTTAGTTACCAAAGATACGATTTTTAAGAAAACAAATATCCTGTTTGTTATTTGACGTATGCTAAATGATAGGTTGTTTTTGTTTGCTGTAATAAAAAAAGGTGAAATTTTAATTTCACCTTTTTTCTCAAAAATATTCAATAAACTTAACCTACATGTGTAATGGCTAGGCTAAAGTATCTGGTTTTTTATTTGTTATCAAATTAAACCGTTGAATTGTATAAATACTCGTTAAACTGTATTTTTTTTCTTCTTTTAATATGCTCTTGCGTCTTTCCCTTCGTAGAAATTCATGAAAGCTCGGTTTACTACTCGGTTTCCGCCAGGTGTTGGGTAATCGCCAGTAAAATACCAATCGCCTAAATTTTTAGGGCAAGCGATATGTAAATCTTCTACGGTTTGAAAAATAATTTTTACTTTAGCTTTTACAGAATCTTCGGTAAGCATTTCGGCAATTTTATCTGAGATTTCTTGTGGTTCGAATGGTGCGTAAATTTCGGTTACAAAGTTTACAACAGCCTCGTCTTTTAGGTTTTCTTGCGCTTTACATTTGGTATAAACCTCGTCGATAATATGGTGTAAGTTCCTTTCTTTTAGCAATTCTAAGGCTGCTCTAAAAGCTACTAATCCTTCTAATTTTGCCATGTCTATGCCATAACAATCAGGATAGCGAATTTGTGGTGCAGAGGAAACTACAACGATGCTTTTTGGTTTCAAACGATCCATCATTTTTATGATGCTCATTTTTAGTGTAGTGCCACGAACAATGCTGTCATCTATAATTACAAGATTGTCTGTTGGTTTTATCACGCCATAAGTTACATCATATACGTGGGCAACTAAATCGTCTCGACTGCTGTCTTCGGTAATGAATGTTCGCAGTTTTGCATCTTTTATAGCTACTTTTTCGGTTCTAATTTTTACCGATAGTAATTCCTGAAGAGATTCGGTTGTAAGTGTGTCTTTGTTAGCAAGAATGTAATTGTTTTTTCTTTGGTTTAAAAAATCTTGCGCTGCTTCGACTAATCCGTAAAAAGAAGTTTCGGCAGTATTTGGGATATAAGAGAAAACGGTATTGTCAGTGTCATTATCTATCGCATTAAGAACAGCTGGAAGTATTAATTTTCCTAGGTTTTTTCGTTCCTGATATATTTCGGCATCGCTTCCACGAGAAAAATAAATTCTTTCGAAAGAACAGGCTTTTTTTACAGTTGGTGTAAGGATTTGTTCTTCAGATATTTTTCCGCTTTTTTTAATTATTAAAGCATTTCCTGGTTGTAATTCTTTAACTTTTTCGAAATCGACATTAAAAACAGTTTGTATTACTGGTCTTTCTGAAGCAACCACCACAATTTCATCATCTTGGTAATAATATGCTGGGCGAATTCCTGCTGGATCACGAAATACAAATCCGTCGCCATGACCTAATAATCCTGCCATCGCATAGCCGCCATCAAGATTTTTAGAGGCTCTTTTTAGTATTTTTACTAAATCGAGTCTTTCGGCAATAATAGCAGAAGCTTCTCTTTTTGAAAATCCTTCGTTCTTACAATCTTGGTATAAATTAGTTACTTCTTCATCTAAAAAATGGCCTATTTTTTCCATTACGGTAACGGTATCTGCCATTTCCTTTGGATGTTGTCCCAGCTCGATTAAGCTGTTAAAAAGTTCTTTAACATTGGTCATGTTAAAGTTTCCTGCTAAGAGTAAATTTCTGTGCATCCAATTGTTTTGGCGTAAGAAAGGATGTACGTTTTCGATGCTGTTTTTGCCAAAAGTTCCGTAGCGAACATGACCCAAGAATAATTCGCCTAAGTAGGGGATGTTTTCTTTTTGAAGGGCTACATTGTTTGCGTATTCTGGATTGGCAATCATTTCCTCGTTTATTCGAGAATTTATTTGTGCATAAACATCTTGTATTGCTTGCGCATCGTTAGATCGCACACGGCTAATGTAGCGTTCGCCTGGTTTCATGTCTAGTTTTATGCTAGCAAAACCAGCGCCATCTTGACCACGGTTGTGCTGTTTTTCCATTAACAGATACATTTTTTGTATGCCGTAGAAGGCCGTTCCGTATTTTTCTTTATAAAATTCTAGCGGTTTTAATAATCTTAAAAAAGCTATTCCGCATTCGTGTTTAATTGCATCACTCATTGGGTTGTGTTGTGATTTTGTAGTTATTGTTTAAATCGAAAACGCCCCGAAAATCCCGAGGCGTTCTTATTATAATGCTATTTCGAATTGTGTTAGAGATTTGAATTGCTTCAATCTTGCAACAACTTCTTCTTTGCTTAGTTTTAACATTCTTTCGGTTCCAAATTTCTCAACGCAGAACGATGCTAAGTTTGATCCGTGAATGATTGCAGTTTTCATGTTCTCGAAAGAAACATTTTCGCTTTGCGTGATAAATCCTGCAAATCCTCCTGCAAATGTGTCTCCTGCTCCAGTTGGATCGAAAACTTCTTCGAGTGGCAATGCTGGCGCAAAGAAAACTTCTTTGTCGTGAAAAATTAAGGCGCCATGCTCACCTTTTTTAATGACTACATATTTAGGTCCCATTGTGTGAATCTTTGCGGCTGCCTTAACTAGAGAATATTCGCCAGATAATTGGCGTGCTTCTTCATCGTTTATGGTAATAACATCGACACGTTTGATGACGTTTAGTAAATCTTCGAGAGCGCAATCCATCCAGAAATTCATAGTGTCTAAAACTACTAATTTTGGTTTTACTTCCATCTGATCTAAAACACTGCTCTGCACCATTGGATGCAAGTTTCCTAGCATAACAACATCGGCATTTTTAAAATTTTGAGGTACTTTAGGTTGAAAATCGGCTAGAACATTTAGTTCTGTAGCCAATGTGTCTCTAGAGTTTAAGTCGTTATGGTATTTTCCGCTCCAGAAAAAGGTTTTTCCTCCTTTTACTACTTCAAGACCTGAAATATCGATGTTTCTAGCAGTTAATAAGTCTAAATATTCTTGAGGGAAATCGTCTCCTACAACTGAAACTATTGCTGACTGTAAATTAAAATGTGACGCTGAAAGTCCTATATAAGTTCCTGCTCCACCTAAAATTTTATCTGTTTTTCCAAAAGGAGTTTCAATAGCATCGAAAGCAACAGTTCCTACGATTAAAAGTTTGTTCATTTTCTGAATTTCAAAATTATAGTGCAAAGATAGTTTTTAAGTTACAAAGTTACAACGGTTGAAAGTTGTAAAGTTTTTATAATAGTTTTGCTTCTTCTTTCTCGTAAAAAGCATCAACCGAAAGTGTTTTTTGGTTTGATGCAAAAACGGCTAATTGATCGCATCTTTCGTTTTGCGGATGGCTGTTGTGCCCTTTTATCCATTTAAAATCGACCTGGTGTTTTCTGTAAATAATGAGTAGGCGTTTCCATAAATCGGAATTTTTTCGGTCTTTAAAGCCTTTTTTTTCCCAGCCTAAAACCCATTTTTTCTCGACAGAATCTACCACGTATTTAGAATCCGAAACTACTAAAATCTTCATGTTTGGGTTTTTAAGTTTTTCTAAACCAACAATTACTGCCAACAATTCCATACGGTTATTTGTGGTGTGTCTAAAACCTTCATAAAACTCTTTTTTGAAAGCAGTGCCAACTAATTCCATTACAACGCCATAGCCTCCTGGGCCTGGGTTTCCTTTGGCAGCGCCATCGGTATATATGTGTACTTGGTAATTCAATTTAGGTTTTTGGTATTAGTAATTTTTCTATTTCTTTGGGAAAACATTCCATTTCTAGTTCATGAATTTTTACGGCAATTTCTTCGGGTGTTTTACAATTTGTAATTGAAACATTTTTTTGAAAAATAAATTCACCCTCGTCATAATTTTTATTCACATAATGAATGGTGATTCCGGTTTTTGTCTCTTTATTTTCTAGAACTGCTCTATGTACATTCATTCCGTACATTCCTTTTCCGCCATATTTTGGAAGCAATGCGGGATGAATGTTTATAATTTTATTAGGATAGGCTTCAATGATGCTTTCTGGAAATTTTAACAAAAAACCTGCTAAAACAATTAAATCGGGTTTTATTTTGTTTATTTTGTTTAAAATTGCGCCGTCAGAAAGTTGGGTTTTATCGAATACTTCGGTATGGGTTTTAAGCTGTTTTGCTTTTTCTAAAACCTTGGCATTTATGTTGTTAGTAAATACCGATGCGATGTTTACTTGATTATTATTTTTGAAATATAAAATAATATTTTCGGCATTAGACCCTGATCCCGAAGCAAATATTACAACCTTTTTCATTTATAGTGTTATTTATATTTCGCAAAAAAAAGAATAATAAATGATAATAAATAAAAATAATGGCTCTTTGTGAAAATATTTTTTTAAATTCGTTGTCAGATTTATTAACTAAAATGTGGTTTTAAGATAAAGTTTTTTATTTTTGCCATCAATTAAAATTTAAAATTAAAGATTATGTCAGACATTGCATCAAGAGTAAAAGCGATTATCGTAGACAAATTAGGCGTTGACGAAAACGAAGTTGTAACAGAAGCAAGCTTCACAAATGATTTAGGAGCTGATTCATTAGACACTGTTGAGCTAATTATGGAGTTTGAAAAAGAATTTGATATTCAAATTCCAGACGACCAAGCTGAAAACATTGCTACTGTAGGTCAAGCTATTTCTTACATCGAAGAAGCTAAAAAATAATATTTTCAAACATCTGTAAGTGAAATACCTTACAGGTGTTTTTTTATTTTTTAATGTCTTTAAAATCTTTTGTAGATTTGTAAAAAAAACACATATTGGTTGTATTACAATCATAAAAATATTTATATAATTCTAAAAAGACGCAACCCAAAAGACTTGAAGTTATGTCTTTAGATTTGTTTTTATTTTCGCTCAAAAAGGTGTATCTGAAAACAGTAAAATTTAATGACAACAAGACTTTTTTGTGTTTGATTTTTTGAATTACGACTTTAGGGTAATGCCTCATTGTTTCTTTTAGTAGTAATTAAAAGCACTTTGGGTTTTTTTTATATTAAACAAAACGAACTAAACTATGCAATTAAAGCGAGTAGTAGTAACAGGATTAGGTGCACTAACACCTATTGGAAATAATATTCAAGAATATTGGGAAGCACTAATAAGTGGAAAAAGTGGCGCTGCCCCAATTACTTATTATGATACCGAAAAACATAAGACTAAGTTTGCTTGCGAGCTAAAAAACTTCAATATTGAAGATTTTATGGATCGTAAAGAAGCTAGAAGAATGGATAAATTTGCTCAATATGCTGTTGCTGCGAGTGAAGAAGCTATAAAAGATGCTGGAATAACTGATGCCAATGTAGACAAACATAGAGTTGGTGTTATTTGGGGTGCTGGAATAGGCGGTTTAGGAACTTTTCAAGAAGAGGTTTTAAGCTATGCTAAAGGAGATGGCACACCAAGATTTAACCCTTTCTTTATTCCAAAAATGATTGCCGATATTGCTCCTGCTCATATTTCTATGAGAAATGGCTTTATGGGACCAAATTATACTACAGTTTCTGCTTGTGCTTCTTCTGCAAACGCATTAATCGATGCTTTCAATTATATTCGATTGGGTATGTGTGATGTAATTATCTCTGGAGGTTCAGAAGCTGCTGTAACTATTGCAGGTATGGGCGGATTTAATTCGATGCAAGCCTTATCCACAAGGAACGACAGCCCAGAAACTGCTTCAAGACCATTTGACGCAACGCGCGACGGATTTGTTCTTGGTGAAGGTGCTGGTGCCTTAGTTCTTGAAGAATATGAACATGCAATTGCTCGTGGCGCAAAGATATATTGTGAAGTTGGTGGTGGCGGTATGTCATCTGATGCGTATCACCTAACTGCACCACACCCAGAGGGATTGGGCGTTATTGCAGTAATGAACAATACACTTCGTGATGCGGGTATGAAGCCTGAAGAGGTAGATCACATTAACACACACGGAACCTCAACACCGCTTGGAGATGTTGCAGAATTGAAAGCGATAAGTCATGTTTTTGGTGCTCATGCTAAAAACATTAATATCAATTCGACAAAATCGATGACAGGGCATTTACTTGGTGCCGCTGGTGCTATCGAAGCGATTGCTTCGGTATTGTCTATCAAACACGGTATTGTTCCTCCCACAATAAACCACACAACTGTAGATGAAAACATTAACCCAGAATTAAACTTAACCCTAAATGTTGCTCAAAAAAGAGACGTAAAAGTGGCTATGAGTAATACTTTTGGTTTTGGTGGTCACAATGCGTGTGTTTTGTTTAAAAAAATAGATTAATTACTCTTATGAGTTTTATTAAAAAAATATTTTTAAGTTCCCGTTCTTCAGAGGACGGGCTTTTTTTTAGTAAACTCGAAAAAATATTAGGATTTAAACCTTTAAATCTTACTCATTTTCGCAGAGCCTTTACCCATCGATCAATGAATAAGTTAGATGAAAAAGGAAATCCAATGAATTATGAGCGGCTAGAATTTATGGGCGATGCTATGCTGGGAAGTGTTATTGCAGCTCATTTATTTAATATGTCTCCTACAGGCGATGAAGGATATTTAACTAAAATGAGATCTAAAATTGTAAGTCGTGAACACTTAAACGAATTAGGAAAAGATCTTAATCTGATACAGTTTTTGGAAAGCAAAGTAACACTTCAGAATTTTGGAGAAAACATACACGGCAATCTTTTTGAAGCTTTTGTTGGAGCGATTTACCTTGATAGAGGTTTTGTGTATTGCGAGAAATTTATTCATAAAAAAGTCATCAAACCTTATGTAGATATCGATAAGTTAGAAGGCAAAGTTATTAGCTACAAAAGCTTACTTATAGAGTGGTGTCAGAAAGAAAAAAGGGTATTTCATTACGATATTTATGAAGATGAAGATGCAGGGAAACTAAAATATTTTGGTGTAAAACTAAGTATTGATGGTAAAGTTGTTGCAAAAGCCCGAGCCACATCAAAAAAGAAAGCAGAAGAAATTGCCTCTAAAAGAGGGTATTTTGTATTCCAGTCAGAAATAGACGGAAAATAACTCATTGTTTCTGAAATATTACAGGATTTATAAATTTAACAAAAACCTAATTTTGTTAACTGTTTTTAACCAATAGAAACGCTATCTTTACACCTAATTTTTTTGGGTTTCATGGCGATTCATAAATTACATCTCGAGGATTTTGACCAAGTCGATTATAACCTAATTGCCATTCATACCTCGCAAGAAGATTACAAACTAGCATTTAAACTAAACCAGAAATTAACTATTTCTCTTAGTAAAAATGAAAACGAAATTCCCGTAAAAATTCAGGAGCAACTAACTCATTTTTCTCGTTTTACTTACGATGATGAAGAGAAAATGGTGGCTTGGGATTTAATTCAGAACAAACAAAAAATAGATTTGCCAGTCGAAAATTTGCCAACTAATTTGTTTGAAAATAAAAATTTTACAAGACGAGTTTCTTTGCTTTCCGAGCTGAAAAAAGTAGATTTTTTTCTAAAAATAGCGCATGATTCTCAATACAAAATAAAAGATATTATAAGCAAAATAAACAAAATTGATTCTATAAGTGCCGTTTATGAAATAGATGCAAACGAAATAAAATCAAAAAATAATTTAATTTTTTAAAAAATGTTAACAAATAAAAAAACTAAAATTGTAGCTACACTTGGTCCAGCATGTAGCACAAAAGAAGTCATAAATGAAATGATTATAGCTGGAGTGAATGTTTTTAGAATTAATTTTTCGCATGCAGACTACGATGATGTAAAATCTAAAATAAATATAATTCGAGAATTAAATGAAGAGTTTGGTTATACAACTGCCATTCTTGGAGACCTACAAGGACCTAAACTTCGAGTAGGAGTGATGAAAGAAGATGTTGTGGTAAATCCTGGTGATATTATCACTTTTCAGACCGCAGAGGATGTTCCAGGAACGGCTCATAGCGTTTATATGAATTATAAAGAATTTCCAAAAGATGTAAATCCAGGCGAAAAAATACTTCTAGACGACGGAAAACTAATGTTTGAAGCCATAGAAACCAATAGGACTACCGAGGTAATTTGTAAAGTAATACAAGGCGGACCATTAAAATCTAAAAAAGGGGTAAATCTTCCCAATACAAAGGTTTCGCTTCCTGCATTAACAAAAAAAGATATAAAAGATGCTCTTTTTGCTATCGAACAAAAAGTAGATTGGATAGCACTTTCTTTTGTAAGAACGGCCGAAGATTTAATGGAACTACAGGATTTAATCGCAAAACATTCTGAGCATAAAATTCCGATTATTGCCAAAATAGAAAAACCTGAAGGTGTAGCAAACATCGATAAAATTGTAGCGCATTGCGATGGACTAATGGTGGCTCGTGGCGATTTAGGAGTAGAGGTTCCTGCTCACGAAGTTCCATTAATACAAAAAAAATTAATACACAGAGCAAAAACGGCTCGAATTCCCGTAATTGTAGCCACACAAATGATGGAAACTATGATTACAAGTCTTACGCCAACTCGTGCTGAAGTAAATGATGTTGCTAATTCTGTAATGGATGGTGCTGATGCCGTAATGCTTTCAGGCGAAACATCAGTAGGAAGTTATCCTGTTCAGGTTATCGAGCAGATGACCCAAATTATTGAGGCTGTAGAAGATTCGCCACTTATTCAAGTGCCACAAAACACACCGCAAATTCGTACCAATCGTTTTATTACAAAAACCATTTGTCACCACGCTGCAACTATGGCAAATGTAATTAAAGCCAAAGCAATTTGTACCTTAACTAATAGTGGATACACGGCTTTTCAGATTTCTGCATGGAGGCCATCGGCTCATATTTTAGTTTTTACTTCTAATAAAAGCATCCTAACCCAACTTAATTTACTTTGGGGTGTAAAATCTTTTTATTATGACAAATTTGTAAGTACTGATGATACAATAATCGATATAAATGAGATAGCACGTGTAAAAGGCTTTGTCGAAAAAGGAGATTTCTTAATAAATTTAGCAGCCATGCCAGTAACCGAAAAAGGAATGGTAAATACGCTCAGAGTTTCGGAGATTGAGTAATTAAAATAAGCGCCCCATCAAAATTAAATTGAGGGGCGTTTTTTTTTTGCAGTATCCTAAACAAAACATAGTATGACAATATATACACCAACTATTGCGGTGTTTTTAAAATTAAACGGGTATTGGTTTTTTAACTTTATTACTTATTGATGATAATTACATATAACTCAAAATTTCTTTCTTGTAAGTGTCGTATTCTCCTTGAAGAATTAAACCGTTGTCGAGTAATTTTTTGTAGTTCTGTAATTTTTCGAACAATTCATCTTGAGAAAAATCAGCTAATTTTTTCTCGGTACTTGTTGTATTTATGGGCTCAGAAAAAGTTGGAACTACAGGCATAATTTCGGAAAAATTAGTTACCTCTTCTGTTTCTAACTCCTCAATAATTTCTTCTTCGTAAGGAATTGTATTCGAAACAGGAATGGGTTCTTCAGGGGTAATTTCTTCAATGATTGAAGCAATAACAACGGGGTTTTTTAGTAAATCTATTTGTTCTTTTGCAAAAGTGTGTAGTTTTCTTGCTTGGTTTTTCGGAATATAATCGATACTAATAACCAACTCGGTTTTTGTAGAAAATGAAAATTCAGAACCTAAAATATTCTCTTTTACAAATGCTCCTGCAATATCATCCCAGTCATAATCTATAAAATCCATAGACAAACCTAAGTTTTTAGGCTTGCATACAATGATTCTTTTATTAGTCATTACAATGCTGTCTGGCAAAACGGTAATAGCTGGTTTTTTTTGTACGCCAATATAACCCACTTCTTCGTTTTTCATTAGCAAAGATTCTAGTTTTGCTGTAATTTTCTCTATCGCTTTTGGGTCTTGGTCTTCGTTTAGTATTTTCTTTAAATTATCTATCATTTTTTATTTTAAAATTGGTTATTCGTGTTGGTTATTCTAAATTAGAATAACAAAAGTAATTCCTTTTTTTAATTATTAAATTTCGTTTTGAACTTTTTTAGTCAAACTTTTAAAAACCAATTCATACGAATGATTTATTAACTCATATATCATTTTAGAGGAGATATCTTTGTTAAAACTGACCAAATTCCAATGTACTTTGCTCATGTGATAGCCTGGTTTAACAGCTTCGTATTCTGCCCTAAGTTCGAGTGCTTTTTCGGGATTACATTTCAAATTTAACGAAGGATTTCCGTTTTCAAATCCTTTTAATGAGGTTACACAAAACATTTTTGCACCAACTTTAAAGACCAATGTGTCTTTATCGAAAGGAAAATGTTCGGTTGCTCCTTTTTTAGACAGGCAAAATTCGTAGAGTTCTTGAATGTTCATGAGTATTAAATCTTAAATAATATAGGTTTGCTTGGGCTGGCATCATTCTCAAACGGTGCTATTTGAAGGTTTAGTATATAACTACCGTCTAGTATTGTATTGTCTGCATAAATTAATTCGGTAATAGTGCAGTTTAGCCTAGCGTCTTCGTTTAGATTATTCACATCTTTTACATTCCAAAAGGCTTTGTGTGCTAACAATTTCCCTTCATCTTCTTCTCGGTCTACACTTGGTAAATCGATTAGCAAATGTTGAATCCCGATTTCTCGAATAAAAACTGCTGCCTCTTGAGCCAAATATGGCGGATTGGTATGTGAATATTTCTTGTGCTTTTTTTCTTCTATATTAGGTAAGGTTCTAATGACAATGGCTTCGGGCGTTTTTTTGTTTAAAGCATTTTTTATTTGTTCTTTAGTTATCACTAAATCTCCATTGATGGTTTTCGGTTTGACCGAAATTAATTCGGCAGTAAAAAAAAACTGTTTTAAACACTGATTGATACTATAAAAAGCGTTCGTGATATGGCCTAAACATTCGGTATGCGTACCGTGTCCGTGCGGATTGAAAAATATATTGTTAAAATTTGTTGATGATTTTCCTTCCGAAACCTTGCCTATCCAGTCGCCTACCGTTACAGGTTCGATCTCTGGTTTGTTGAGATACCAAGCGATAGGGTTTTTGTCTGTATTGGTTAACGGTATGGAAATATCGATTGGTTTTGACAAATCGATTTCTTGATTGTTTATTATTGCTTTCATTTTTTAAACACTAAGTTTACAAAGGATTTTACAAGGGTTGCAAAGTTTTGTGTGCTTTGCACTTTCTATTTGTGGCTAAATTATTCCAAATCTAAGTAAAATAAATCGGACGCAATTCCATCACAAAAGAATTTTCCTTTTCTGGTTGTTCGTAAAATATTATTTTCTAAAATAAGCTTTGTATCGTCTAAATACTTTTGTGTATTTTTTAGGAGGTATTTGAGGTATTTTTCTCCAAATTCGCTTTCAATTTTATTTAAAGAAACACCCCAAATAGTTCGCAAGCCAGTCATTATATATTCGTTGTATTTGTCAGTTTTTGATAAAGTTTCGGTTTCAGAAGGTAATGTATTTTCGGAAATCGATTTTAAATAACGCCCATTGTTAGACAAATTCCAACTGCGGTTTTTCCCATCATAACTGTGTGCCGAGGGGCCAACTCCTATGTACTTTTTGCCCAACCAATATGCCGAATTGTTTTTAGAAAAATAGTTCTCTTTTCCGAAATTAGACAGTTCGTAATGAATAAATTTATTTGTTTCTAGAGTGTCAACTAATATTAAAAACTGCTCATGGGCCATAGCATCATCAAGTTGTGGCATCATTCCGTCTTTGATAAACTTGTGTAAAGCTGTTTTGGGTTCGACCGTTAAAGCATAACTCGAAATGTGCGGAATATTCAAATCTAAAGCAATTTTAATATTTTCTAGCCATCGTTCGTTACTCATTCCTGGTGTTCCGTATATTAAATCGACCGAGATATTATCGAAATATTGCGTGGCTATTTCCAAACATTTTTTGGCTTCCGCCGAATTATGTGCCCGATTCATTAATTGTAAATCTTCTTCGAAAAAAGATTGAATTCCTATACTTAATCTGTTTATTGGTGTTTTTGATAATTCGATAATTCGATTTTCTGACAAATCATCAGGATTGGCTTCTATTGTAATTTCTGTGTTTTGGGAAACGTTGTAATTAGAGTACACTTGATTAATCAGAAAAATTAAATCAGAAACATTTAATAAGGAAGGCGTTCCTCCTCCAAAATAAATGGTTTCTATTGTTTGGTTTTTAAACTCATTTTTACGCATTGCAATTTCTTTGGCAATAGCCAAAACCATTTCATCTTTCTTTTTTAATGAGGTAGAAAAATGAAAGTCACAATAATGACAAGCTTGCTTGCAGAATGGAATGTGGATGTAAATGCCTGCCAAAATTATTTTTTTACTCGTTCTTCATTCTGTTTTACAAAAGCGTCCCAACCTGTATAGCTTGTGGTGCCAATTACTTTTCCAGAATTAAAAAAATGACAAACTGCTGCGGCTAAACCATCGGTGCTGTCTAGGTTTTTAGGTAATTCTTTTAGTCCTAATAATTGTTGCAACATTTTTGCCACTTGCTCTTTGCTGGCATTTCCGTTTCCAGTAATCGCCATTTTTATTTTCTTGGGTTCGTATTCTGTAATAGGGATATCTCTAGAGAGTCCTGCCGCCATGGCAACACCTTGCGCTCTTCCTAACTTGAGCATAGATTGTACGTTTTTGCCAAAAAATGGCGCTTCGATGGCAATTTCGTCTGGGTTGTGGGTATCAATTAGTTCGATAGTTCTTTCAAAAATTACTTTTAGTTTCTGATAATGGTTGTCGTATTTGCTTAAAATTAATTCGTTGAGTTGCAGAAACTCCATTTTTTTGTTAATGATTTTGATGAGTCCGAAACCCATAATCGTTGTTCCTGGGTCTATTCCTAATATGATCCGTTCGTTTGCCAATGTTTTATTTGAAAGTTTAAAGTTTAAAGTTTAAAGTTTTGTTTCTTTGTGCCAATGATTTCAATTTCTCACAAAGCTAAACAATTCCTTATACTTGCCATCAAACTTTCGATTGTTGTTGCTGCATTTTATTTTATTTATCACCAATTGGCCACTAATGATAAGTTAGATTGGACTAAATTTATTGTTTTGTTTAAAAAAAAGCAATCTGTTTTAGGTATCGTTTTTATATTATTTTTGAGTTTTGTTAACAGATTTTTTGAAATTTTGAAATGGCAAAATTTAGTTTCTTCGTTTAAAATAATTAGTCTTGGCGAAGCTACAAAACAAGTTTTAGCATCGCTTACTGCTGGTATTTTTACGCCAAACGGTATTGGGGAGTATGCAGGAAAAACTTTGTATTTTGAGAAAAGTAATGCCAAGAAAATAATATTTCTAAATCTTCTTTGCAACGGAATACAATTAATCCTGACAATTATTTTGGGTACAATTGGACTTTTGTTTTTGGGTTATACGTTTTGGGGTTTTGCTATACTGGTTTTTGTTTTGGTTTTTTTGGTTTTTTGTTTTTTTTCGAAAAAAATACAGTTAAAAGGGTATTCTCTAGAAAATTTGCTCTCGAAAATTAATGAAATTCCCAAAAAAATTCATAAGAAGAATATCGTTTTAGGAGCAGTTCGTTACCTTGTGTTTTCGCATCAATATTATTTTTTGTTTGTGGCTTTCGATGTTCATTTGCCGTATTTTACACTCATGGCAACTATTGCAACAGTTTATTTTTTGGCCTCATCGCTGCCTAGTTTTCAGTTTTTAGATTTTGCTATAAAAGGTAGCGTGGCTGTTTTTTTCTTTTCTTTATTAGGTGTAAATGAATGGATTGTGGTTTTTGTAACCACACTTATGTGGTTTTTAAATGTGGTAATTCCTGTAATTATAGGTGGTTTTTATGTTTTAAATTTTAAGCCACAATGGAAATTGTAAATTACATTTTTGCTTGCATTACGATTTATTATTTGCTAAATATTATTTGGTTAATTTACGGATTTACGAAAGTAAAACCTTTTGACAATGAAAATGTGTCACCAAAAACCAGGTTTTCTATTGTAGTTCCGTTTAGAAATGAGCAGGATAATTTGCCAAAACTTTTGTTGTGTATTGATCAATTAAATTATCCAAAGGATCTGTTTGAAGTGATTTTAGTTGATGACGATTCAGAGGAGGAATTACAAATTACAAATTACGAATTGCAAATTATAATAGTGCACAATATTAGGGTTTCTAATTCTCCAAAAAAAGATGCTATAAATACGGCAATAGCTATTGCTAAAAATGATTGGGTTATTACTACTGATGCCGATTGTTTGGTTGGGCCGAATTGGCTTTCTACGTTTGATGCGTTTATACAAAAGAATAAGCCTAAAATGGTTGCGGCGGGTGTTTTTTATAAAACAAATTCTGGTTTTTTAGATGCTTTTCAGCAATTAGATTTTTTGAGTTTGCAAGGTACAACCATAGGGAGTTTTGGGAACAACCAGGCTTTTATATGTAATGGGGCCAATTTTTGTTATCAAAAAGCTTTTTTTTATGAATTAAATGGTTTTGATGGGAATGATACAATTGCTAGTGGCGACGATGTTTTTTTGTTGCAGAAAGCTATTCAGAAAGCCAAAAATGAGGTTTGTTTCTTAAAATCGGAATGGGCAATTGTGCAAACTAAATCAGAAAAAACTTGGAAATATTTATTTAATCAAAGGGTTCGTTGGGCAAGTAAAACTGGGAATTATAATGGTTTGTATAGTATGCAATTGGGGGTTTCTGTTTTGTTGATGAATCTTTTTTGGGTTCTAGGTTTTTTGTTTTTTGTTTTGGGAATGATTAATCTTAATTGTTTTGTATTACTCTTGTTTTCGAAATTTATTGTTGATTTCTTTTTGCTTTATAAAGCGAGTTCTTTTTTTAAAGCGAGTTTAAATTATCTTTTGTTTGGTAGTTTGTTGTATCCTTTGTTTTGCGTTGTGGTTGGGTTTTATTCTTTTTTTGGTAGTTATTCTTGGAAAGGAAGGGTTTTTTATAAATAGTTTTGTTTTTTGCCCAAATGCCCTAGCCCTGATAGTAGTGGAAATCCTCGCCATTTTTCTTGGCGAGATTGTAACGGATAGCAGGATTGGCTCCTAAAAAAAATGTTTTATTTTAAGATTATGGGTAATACAAACTGTGATTTTACTTTTATTCCGCGTTTTATAGCGGGTTCGATAGTAGGGAAATCTAGTAGTTTTGCTTGTAAGGTGCTGTCTAGTTTTATGGTGTTATACGTGCTGTTGTATTTTGTAAGATTGGGTTCGAATTGTATTTTTGCATTGGCAAAAACGGTGATTTTTATGGGGATGGTGTCTATTTTTGGAAATAGAATTTTGATGGAATCTTGGGTTAGTTTTTCTTGAAGGGTATTTGTTACAAGCTCGAAAAAACATTGTTTTCGGGCAATTTTATCATTGATGGAATCGCATTGGGTGGTGCTTGGAAAATCATCTACTTCGTTCCAATTTATTTTTTTTAATTCTTGTTGTAGTAAATCGTCTTTGGTGGGTACATTTTTTTTAAAATACTGGCAACTTTGAAAAATAGTAACTAAGAGGAGTATTGTTGTTCGTTTTTTCATCTACAAATGGCGTAAATCGTTAGTGTTTAGGGTGTGTTTTTGTTTTTCAAAAATAGTAAAATTTAATTTATGGATATTGTATTACTAATTGTTGGTTTTATTTGTGTTGTTATAGGTGTTTTGGGGAGTTTTTTGCCTGTTTTGCCTGGTCCAAGTATTAGTTGGGTTGGATTGTTTTTGTTGTATTTTACCAAAGCCGTTGCTAATGATTATTGGGTTCTTGGCTTTACGCTGGTGTTAACTATTGTTGTTTTGGTGTTAGATTATATGATCCCCTCGAAAGGGACAAGGAAATTTGGGGGTAGTTCTTATGGGGTTTGGGGTACAAATATTGGGCTTGCTTTTGGATTTTTTTTTATTCCTATTCCTTTTGGATTTGTTATTGGTGCTTTTGCTGGTGCTTTTTTAGGCGAGATTTTTTATAATTTGAAGGATAAAAAACGTGCTTTAATGGTAGCTACGGGTTCGTTGTTGGGTTTTCTGGCTTCTGCTTTTATAAAATTTATACTTTGTATGCTGTTTTTAGGCATATTTGTTTATGTGGCTTGGCAAAATTACGGTAGGTTATTTGGTTAGGTAACGTCTTGGCACTACAGCGGGTTTGGGACTAAATTAAGCCCTATTTTCGGATTTGCCAAATCATCCTAAATACAAAACCAATTTTAAATTAAGCCTAATGCCTAAATCCGTTGTAGTGGCTGTTATATGTCGTTTATTTTATCTCTTTAATGATTTATATTTTTTCTTTTGCCAGAGTTAGTTCAATAGTAGAATAGGGGTTATTTCTTTTTTCTGTACTTCCATTTAAGATTTTTATAATTTGGATACTTATTTTTATTAATTACAAAATCAATTACAGCACCGCAAATTCCAATACGACTATCACAATTAGGGTCTTTTTCATTTCTATAATCGTAATAAATAGTATCATTAAATATTTCAGCAAACATATTTTTCGGTTGAGGAATACTACCACAACAATCTCCTCTGAAATAACCTAAAGTAAAAATTACTGTGTCTTGTTTTTCAATCCATTTACCAAATTTTTCTTTGTCGTTCCAAGTATTTTTAGAGTTTGCAAAATAATAATCAAAAGAACTTGGGCTCTTACTTGAATTAGTTGGCTTAAAAGAAACCAAAAAAGCACCAATAAATGGTATTAAAAAAATTAAGTTTTTCATTTTGTGTGGTTTTTCATAAATGGCATATAACAAATAAGTTGTTGTAATGATGGGAGAAATGTTTTATTAATGTCTTGATGAAGCCACAATATAATCTGCGATTCTATGTTGGTAATAAATGTGAACTAGCCTCAATTATAAAGAGTGTCTTAATTGCAAGATCTAGCTAATATATAACCGTTTTCGCCCGTTCCTGTAAAGTCTATTTTAAAATCTCCTGTTCCTTTAGATTTTAAATTAATAAGGGATTTTAGCGTATATATGCCTGCTGTAGGAATTTTTATTGTTCCGGAAATTGTAAAATAGTAGGGCAATGTTAAGTTAAAGCCGCCACTAAAAAAATCTGTATGTGCTGCAACTATCACGTCTGCTCCGGCAGTACCGCAATTTATAGCCAGCGAGGCGGTAATACAGCGAGTAGAAGGGTCGTGTGGCAAAGCAGTAGTGGTTCCGAAATCGAAAATTTGATACGGCATCATCATTACTACATTAACTAATTGGTTGGGCTTTGTAGTTGTAATCGTTGTACTGTACAGGGTGTTTGTTATATTGCCATCGGTATTGGCTGTTGCTGTACTGTTCCATGTTTTTCCAGTTGTATTTGGTGTGTTGTCTTGCAGTAGTATTGCCCCAATGGTATTCCTGTCGGTGGTTTTTACATCGCCAGCGGCATTTACTACTAACTCTTTGTTGGCTGTTGCGTCTGCATTGGCATCGGGTAGGGTTTGAATGCGCAATTCGCCATTAATGTCTAGTGTTTTAGAAGGGCTTGTAGTATTGATACCTACATTTTGCGCTAGCAAAGAGAGGGTGTTTGTGAAGGCTAAAATGATGATAAATTTTTTCATATTTAGTGGTATATTTAATTTAGGGTAGTTATTGTAAGTGCGCTAGGGGCTAAAATCTCAGATTTAACAAAGTTTACACGAAATAAGGAATTGTTGCTAGCATCTGTTCCTGCAATATTTCTGGTTGCTATATTTATAAGAAAGGTATAAGTCCCTATGGTTGGCAAAACAACACTGCCTGAAAGGTTAATATAATAATTCTCAGTTTGATTAATCATGCCGCCACTAAAGTATTGTGTGCTTGCCGCCACCGTTTTACTAAAGCTGCTAGGGCTAGTTATGTTTATTTTGCTAGCAACTACTCTTGTGTTGGCATCATAGGCTAAAGTAGCCACAGAACAACTTTCAAGAATCCGGTACGGTATATAGCTACTTACTTCTACGAGCTGATTGGCTTTGGTAGTAGTAAAGCTAATTCCTGTATTTGTAGTTATGTTATATGAGGTGTTCCAATTCGATAAATATGCTGGGTCACAACTAACAGTATTTGTATTCCATTTATATCCTGTATAATCTGGCGAAGCTTCTAACAAAATGCTAGTTGGGTTTTTCCTGTTTACTTTTGTTATATTTCCATCATTATCGGCAGTAAGTGTCCATGAGGCATTTAGTGGGTCTGATGAAATAGGTAAGGTTTGGATGCGCAATTCGCCATTAATATCTAAACTTTTAGTAGGGGTCAAGGTGCCAATTCCTACTTGAGATAATCCTTGAAAACACACAAAAAACAATATCGTGTTTAAAAAATAATTTCGCATGATTTTTTTTGTAAAATTAAAATAAATGTGCAGGAAATCAAAATTTATTCGATGAATAGCTTACATTATCGATAAACACGTAAATTCTTATAAGTGTTTAAACTCATCTTCAAATTTATAGGAATATTGATGAGGTTTTTAAAAAAAATAGTATTTTCGCACCACGATTTAAGAAAAGGACAAAATGAGCGCTAAATTCACTGAATACAAAGGACTTAATCTACCAACGGTAGCATCAGAAATACTCGACTTTTGGAAAAAAGAAAACATATTCGAAAAAAGTGTAGCCACTCGCGAAGGTAACACACCATTCGTATTCTTCGAAGGGCCACCATCGGCAAACGGATTGCCTGGAATACATCACGTCATGGCACGTGCCATCAAAGATATTTTTTGTAGATACAAAACACTAAAAGGCTTTCAAGTAAAACGTAAAGCAGGTTGGGATACTCACGGTTTGCCAGTAGAATTAGGTACCGAAAAAGAATTAGGAATTACCAAAGAAGATATAGGAAAAACCATTTCCATCGAAGAATATAACGAAGCCTGCAAAAAAACAGTCATGCGTTACACCGACGTGTGGAATGATTTGACCGAAAAAATGGGTTATTGGGTAGATATGCAAGATCCTTACGTAACCTACAAACCCAAATACATGGAATCCGTTTGGTGGATTCTAAAACAAATCTACAACAAAGATTTGATGTACAAAGGTTATACCGTTCAGCCCTATTCGCCAAAAGCGGGAACAGGATTGTCGTCGCACGAAGTAAACCAACCTGGTTCTTACCGTGATGTGACAGATACAACAGTTGTTGCACAATTTAAAGCATTAAACGAAAGTTTGCCTGATTTTTTACAAAATTTAGGAGAGATATACATCCTAGCTTGGACCACCACACCTTGGACATTATCCTCAAATACTGCACTAACTGTTGGGCCAAAAATAGATTATGTTTTAGTTGAAACCTTCAATCAATATACATTTCTTCCAGCAAAAGTAATTTTGGCTAAAAACTTGGTTGGAAAACAATTTAGTAAAGGGTTTTTTCAATCAGATGAAATTTCAGATTTCGAAAACTTTAAAACAGCCGATAAAAAAATACCTTATAAAATCCTTGCTGAATTTAAAGGTTCCGATTTAGTAGGAATTCGTTACGAGCAATTAATGCCATTGGCTTTGCCCTACCAAAATCCAGAAAATGCTTTTAGAGTAATTTCAGGCGATTTTGTAACTACCGAAGACGGAACAGGAATTGTACACACTGCGCCCACTTTTGGAGCAGATGATGCTAAAGTAGCCAAAGAAGCAACGCCAGAAGTGCCGCCAATGCTAGTTCTTGACGAAAACGGAAATCTAGTACCATTAGTAAACTTACAAGGTAAATTTATAGATGGTTTGGGTAATTATTCTGGGAAATACGTCAAAAATGAGTATTATACTAATGGAGAAGCACCAGAACGTTCGGCCGATGTAGAAATTGCCATTCAACTAAAAGAAGAAAACAAAGCCTTTAAAGTAGAAAAATACGTACACAGTTACCCACATTGTTGGAGAACCGACACGCCCATTTTATATTACCCGCTAGATTCTTGGTTTATAAAAATTACAGATGTTCGTGACAGAATGTTCGATCTTAACGAAACCATCAATTGGAAACCAAAAGCAACTGGCGAAGGTCGTTTTGGGAATTGGTTAAAAAACGCCAATGACTGGAATCTTTCACGCTCTCGTTTTTGGGGAATTCCGTTGCCTATTTGGAGAACCGAAGAAGGAACCGAAGAAATCTTAATAGGATCTGTCGAAGAATTATACAACGAAATAGAAAAAGCTATCGCAGCAGGTTTCCAATCAGTAAATCCTTTTAAAAATTTTCAGGTTGGAAATATGAGTGAAGAAAACTATGATTTAATCGATTTGCATAAAAATGTAGTCGATGAAATCACGTTAGTTTCTGCCTCAGGAAAACCCATGAAAAGAGAGTCTGATCTGATAGATGTTTGGTTCGATTCTGGCTCTATGCCTTATGCACAATGGCATTATCCTTTTGAAAATAAAGACAAAATAGACGAAAACAAAGATTTTCCTGCCGATTTTATTGCCGAAGGTGTCGATCAAACTCGTGGTTGGTTTTATACCTTACACGCTATTGGAACCTTGGTTTTCGATAAAGTTGCCTATAAAAATGTAGTTTCTAATGGATTGGTTTTAGATAAAAACGGACAAAAAATGTCTAAACGTTTAGGAAATGCCGCCGATCCTTTCGAAACTTTAACAGAATATGGTCCAGATGCCACACGTTGGTACATGATTTCGAATGCCAATCCTTGGGATAATTTGAAATTTGATTTAGAAGGTATTGCAGAAGTACGCCGTAAATTTTTTGGTACCTTATATAATACTTACTCATTTTTTGCGTTATACGCCAATATAGATGGGTTTAAATATGCCGAAGCAGAAATCCCATTAAACGAAAGACCAGAAATTGACAGATGGATTTTATCTGAATTAAATACGCTTATAAAAGTCGTTGACGACGCTTATGCAGATTACGAACCAACAAAAGCCGCTCGTGCGATATCAGATTTCGTGCAAGAAAACCTAAGCAATTGGTATGTAAGATTATGCAGAAGACGTTTCTGGAAAGGCGATTATGCACAAGATAAAATTGCAGCTTACCAAACATTATATACTTGTTTAATCACCGTTTCTAAGCTTGGAGCACCTATTGCCCCATTCTTTATGGATAAACTTTACAGAGATTTAACACTAACAACACAGTCAGAAAAATATGACAGTGTACATTTGGCCGAGTTTCCAAAACAGGTTGAAAACTTTGTTGATAAATCGTTAGAAAGCAGAATGCAAAAAGCACAAACAATCTCGTCGCTGGTTTTATCGCTTCGGAAAAAAGAAATGATAAAAGTACGACAACCATTGCAAAAGATAATGATTCCAGTACTCGACAACGGTTTTAAAGCAGAAATAGAAGCAGTTTCGGACTTGATTATGGCAGAAGTAAACGTAAAAGAAATACAACTTTTAGACGATGCTTCGGGTATTTTAGTAAAGCAAATAAAACCTAATTTTAAGGCTCTAGGACCACGTTTTGGAAAAGATATGGGTTTGATAGCTAAAGAAATACAAGGTTTTACAGCAGCTCAAATTAGTCAGTTAGATAAAGAAGGAACGTTAGATATTGTTATTTCAGGAAAAGAGATAACTTTATCGGCAGAAGATGTAGAAATTGCATCGCAAGATATTGAAGGTTGGTTGGTAGCAAATTCTGGTGGAATTACCGTAGCATTAGATATTACAATTTCTGATGAATTAAGAAAAGAAGGAATTGCCAGAGAGTTAGTAAACAGAATTCAGAATTTGAGAAAAGATTCGGGTTACGATGTGACTGATAAGATTACGGTTTCGGTCGAAAAAAATGACAAGATAAATCAAGCCATTTTAGACAACCAAGATTATATAAAATCTGAAACACTTACAAAAGAACTAATCCTTTTAGATAGTATCGAAAACGGTACAATTATTGAGTTTGATGATATAAAAACAATGATTTTAATTTCAAAATAAGAAATTATGGTAGATGAACAAATAAGATTTTCTGACGCAGAATTAGCAGAATTTAAAGAATTAATCTTAGGAAAACTAGACAAAGCTAAAATCGATCTAGATTTAATACGAAGCGCTTACATGAATGACTTAAATAACGGTACCGATGATACATCGCCAACGTTTAAAGCATTTGAGGAAGGAAGCGAAACGATGTCTAAAGAAGCAAACTCACAACTGGCTATACGCCAAGAGAAATTTATTCGTGACTTGCGAAATGCGCTGGTTCGTATAGAAAGTAAAACTTACGGTGTTTGTAAAGTAACAGGAAAATTAATAGACAAAGAACGTTTAAAAATTGTTCCTCATGCAACAATGAGTATTGAAGCAAAAAATTTGCAGAAATAATTTTACCCCAATAAATTACTAAACGCTCCTTTTAGGAGCGTTTTTTATATCGTAATATAAGTCGAAAGGCATAAAATTAAATGTCTTAAAGTCTTTCATGTATAGATATTCATATCTTTTTTTGTAAAAATTAAAAAACTTCGGATTTACTTGCAACAAGGATTTGCGACTTTATGACTTTCCGCTTGCGACTTTAGGGTAATAATGTTTATTTTTGTCCCGTAATAAATTTTAAAATGAATTTAAAGAAAGCCTATTTTATTGTTTTTCTGGTTTTGCTAATAGACCAAATTTCTAAAATATATGTAAAAACACATTTTGTTTTACACCAAGAAGTCCCTGTGTTTTCATGGTTTAAAATACTATTTATAGAAAACGAAGGCATGGCTTGGGGTGTCGAAATTCCTGGTATTTACGGAAAATTAACCCTAACTTTATTTAGGATTCTTGCCGTAGGAGGTATAGGTTATTGGCTTTGGGATGCTGTAAAAAAACGGAGTTCAACGGTATTGGTTATAGCTATTTCACTAATTATGGCAGGTGCCTTTGGGAATATTATCGATTCTGTTTTTTACGGAAAAATATTTAATGATAGTACTTACAGCTTGGCTACATTATTTAGCGAGCAACCTTATGGTAGCTGGTTTTACGGAAAAGTTGTAGATATGTTATATTTTCCAATTTGGGAAGGAAATTTGCCAACTTGGTTGCCTGTTTGGGGCGGAAACCATTTTACATTCTTTAATGCCATTTTTAATGTGGCAGATATGGCAATATCTACAGGTGTTGGGATTTTGATAGTTTTTAATAAAAAAGCTTTCGCAAAATAATTAATATTTATAAATAGTTTTGGGAGTTACACAAAAATTTAAGGTAACATCATTTTCAAAAATATCGGAAATAAACGCTTCAGATTCAAAAAAGGAAAGTCCTATTTTAATAGTTTCAGGTTTGCATTCGGACAGGAATTTGTCATAAAATCCTTTTCCGTAACCTACTCGGTTTCCTAGCTTATCATAAGCTAAAAGAGGCACAAAAACCACCTCTATTTTGTGAACAGGGACTTCTAAACCATCAATAGGTTCTGGAATATTGTATTGGTTTTTCTTTATTTTTGTGTTATCTGTTAGCAGAAAATGAGTCATTTCTCGGGTTTCAAAATTAGCTTTCGAAACCACAATTTCTTTGTCTTTTCCTTGCAAAAGGTGCAACACAAACTCGGTATTTACTTCTTTTTGTTCTTCTATAGGGAGAAAAACATGAAAATACGTTTTGTTCCAGATGTTTAATTTCAGAATAGCATTGGCTATTTCTAACGACATTTCTTCAATATCATTTTGAGATAAGTTTTGTCTTAATTTTTTGTATTTTAATCGAAGTTCTTTTTTGTTCATATCAAAATCTGAAATCTAAATTCGTTAATTAGCAATAATAAATCATTATTCTCCGCCATCGCCCACAATATTCGAAATATGGTAAATTGCATCACCTTGATAAATTATTGGCGAATGGTTTGCATTAATAACATACCCGTTAGCTGGTGCTTTTACTTTTTGTTCAAATTTACCAAAAGGATCAGTAATTGTGCCTAAAATTGTGCCTTTTTCTACAAAAGATCCAATTAGGTTGTTGTCATGAAATAAACCTGAGCGTTTGGCACGCAACCAACCTGATTTTTGAATATAAATGGTTTTGTTTGTTTGTTTTTCGGTTGTAAGATTGTTGTTTAGCATTGCTAAATGTTCTAAAATTCGTTTCACGCCATTCACCCCTTCGTTGGCAACCGATTTGTTGATGTCGAGAGATTTTCCGCCTTCAAAAAGCAACATTTTTATATTCATTTTATCTGCAGAATTTCTAAAAGAGCCAGCAATGTTTTTAGAGTATAAGGTAAAAGGCGCATCGAAAACATCGGCCAATTTTTTTAATTCTAAATTATTTGGTGTAATTCTAATTTGTGGCGCATTAAACCGGCTGGCACCTCCGGCATGAAAATCGATAGCATAATCTACCACTGGCATAATTTCTTCTAGAATATGGTGTGCAAAACGACTTGCTAAAGAGCCTTTTTTGCTTCCTGGAAAAACACGATTTAAATCTCTTCCGTCAGGAAATTCACGTGATTTATTTACAAAACCAAACATATTTATAATAGGAATGCAAATGATAGTTCCAGTTTTCGGCTTATTGATCTTCTGTATTATTAGTTGTCTAATGATCTCGACACCGTTTATTTCGTCACCATGAATTCCTGCCGAAAATAAAATCACGGGACCATCAATAGTAGAACGCTCTACAATTACTGGTATTTTTAGCTTGGTAGTGGTATGCAAACGAGCTATTTCCATATCTATAGTTTTACTTTCGCCAGCTTTAATACTTTCGCCAAGAATGGTAATTGTCTTCGTTTTTTTCATTTTATAAATTTAAAGTTTAAATGTAGAAATAATATTTTGGAAATCGTAAATTTGACTGTTTTAAAAATATCAATTTCAAATCAATGTCAATTTCATCTTTAGAGTTACAAATACAAACCCTTCCGGATAATCCTGGAGTATATCAGTATTACGACAAAGACGGCAAAATTTTGTATGTGGGTAAAGCAAAAAACCTCAAAAAAAGGGTTTCTTCTTACTTTAATAAAGTGCATGATACTGCAAAAACAAATGTCCTTGTTAAGAAAATTGTAACTATAAAACACATTGTTGTACCTACCGAAACCGATGCGTTATTACTAGAAAACAACCTTATAAAAACCCTGCAACCACGATACAATATTTTGCTTCGTGACGACAAAACGTACCCTTGGATTTGTATTAAAAAAGAACCTTTCTCGAGATTGTTTCCAACTAGGAAAATGGTAAAAGATGGTTCAGAATATTTTGGGCCTTATACTAGTTTTAAAACAGTTTCGGTAATTTTAGATTTGATCAAGGAATTGTATCCGCTGCGAAGCTGTAATTTCGATTTGAGCCAAAAAAACATCGAAAACTATAAATTTAAAGTTTGTTTAGAATACCATATTGGCAATTGCAAAGGCGCTTGCGAAGGACTAGAAACACTAGAAAATTATCAAACACAAATAAATGCAATTCGTGAAATTTTGAAAGGAAATTTTAAAGACTCTATGAAAGATTTCAAAAAAGTGATGACTAATTTAGCTCAGAATATGCACTTCGAAGAAGCTCAAAAAATAAAAGAAAAAATAGAAATTCTAGAAAATTACCAGTCACGTTCTACCATCATAAACCCAAAAATCACAAATATCGATGTCTTTTCTATCGTTTCAGACGAAGCAGCAGCATTTATTAACTTTCTCCAAATTTCGCATGGTTCGATTATTCGTTCCCATACTTTAGAAATAAAAAAGAAACTAGACGAAACAGATCAAGAATTATTAGAACTAGCAATTGTCGAGCTCAGAGAGCGTTTTCAATTACTTTCAAGAGAAATTATTGTTCCTTTCGAAGTCGAAGTAGGCGAAAATATAAAAGTAACAGTACCACAATTAGGCGACAAAAAGCAAATTTTAGAATTATCTGTTCGCAACGCTAAATTTTACAGAATCGAACAACTCAAACAACTACAAATTGTAGATCCAGAACGCCATGTGAATCGAATTATGGCACAAATGAAAAAAGACTTACGCCTATCTGTCGAGCCACGGCACATAGAATGTTTCGACAACTCAAACATACAAGGAACCAATCCCGTTGCGGCCTGCGTAGTTTTTAAAGACGGGAAACCATCCAAAAAAGACTACCGCCATTTTAACATAAAAACCGTAGAAGGACCAAACGATTTCGCTTCTATGGAAGAAGTCGTGTATCGCAGATACAAACGATTACTCGACGAAAACCAACCCCTGCCTAATTTAATTATTATCGATGGCGGAAAAGGACAACTATCATCGGCACTCAAAATCATCGACGAACTAGATTTACGAGGAAAAATCGCCATTATAGGAATTGCAAAACGATTAGAAGAATTGTTTTATCCAGGAGATTCTATTCCTCTATATTTAGATAAAAAATCAGAAACACTAAAAATAATACAACAATTACGAAACGAAGCACACCGATTCGGAATAACCTTTCACAGAGACAAACGCAGTAAAGCAGCACTCAATTCATCTATAGAAACCATTCCAGGAATTGGCGAAAAAACAATGCTAACATTAATAAAACATTTCAAAAGTGTAAAAAGATTAAAATTAGCCAAAGAAAAAGAAATATCTGACCTTATAGGTATTTCAAAAGCCAAAAAAATTACCGACTTTTACAGCAAATTAGACAACTAATATTTGTAGCGAATGTATAAAGCACACAAGCAATCCATTTTCCCGCTATTCACTCCAATCTTTTTCTTTCTGAAAAAGAAAGAAAAAGGATTTCCGTTGCTATCGGGGCTAAAAGGCATGCGTCTTTTGTATCTGTTAACCTTTTGCCTAACCTCCCTCATTTGCTTTTCACAAACACAAGACTCCAGCAGAAGACTAAAAATAGGACTCGTTCTTAGCGGCGGCGGCGCAAAAGGATTTGCCCATATAGGCGTACTAAAAGAAATAGAGCGAGCAGGCATAAAAATAGATTACATAGGCGGTACAAGCATGGGCGCCATAATAGGCGGATTATATGCCAGCGGATACAATGCCAGCCAACTAGATTCGATATTTAAAGAGACAAACTTCGACGAATTAGTTCAAGATTTTGTACCCCGAAAAAACAAAACTTTCTACGAAAAGAGCAACGACGAGTTGTATGCACTTTCATTACCCTTTCAAAAATTCAAAATCACCATTCCCAAAGGATTATCTAAAGGAATGTATAATTACAATTTAATTAGTAAACTAACCCATAACGTTCGGCATGTTCAAGATTTTAGTAAACTAAAAATACCTTTTCTGTGTGTAGCCACAAATTTAGAAACTGGAGAAGAAAAAGTTTTTAAAAACGGTTGTTTGCCATTAGTCCTATCTGCAAGTAGCGCCTTCCCCTCCTTATTCTCTCCAGTAGAAATAGATGGCGATTTGTATGTAGATGGCGGGGTTACTAACAATTATCCCGTAGAAGAAGTAAGAAAAATGGGGGCAGATGTTATTATTGGTGTCGATGTGCAAGACGACTTAAAAGACCGAGAATCTTTAAATAGTGTGCTAGTAATTCTGAATCAAATTTCAAATTATCAAACCATTGAAAAAATGAGAGAAAAGAAACTTCAAACCGATATTTATATAAAACCAAATATCGAAGGATTTTCAGTAGTTTCTTTCGATCGAGGAGAACAAATAGTAAACAAAGGCATAGAAGCCGCTTTACTAGTAAGAGAAAAATTAGAAAGATTAGGCACGCATTATCAGGAAGCCCCAGAAAACACAAAGGGAATAGATAGTTTGCACATTCAAGAAATTGGTATAGAAGGCAATGAAAATTATACCCGTTCGTATGTTATTGGAAAACTCAGATTTAAACCAGGAAGTAAAATTAGTTATAGCGATTTACATAATGGGATAAACAACTTAAACGCTACTCAAAATTTTAGTTCTTTAAATTATAAACTAACAAAACAGGACAATCAAGACAATTTAATTATTAATGTTAAAGAAAATCCAGTAAAAACCTATTTCAAATTAGGCGTGCATTATGACGACTTATTTAAATCTAGTGCCTTAGTAAATGTTACACAACGCAACCTATATTTTAAAAACGATGTCGCTTCATTAGATGTTATTCTAGGAGATGCCTTTAGGTATAATTTAGATTATTATATAGACAACGGTTTTCATTGGAGTTTTGGATTAAAATCGAAACTAAATCAGTTTAAGCGAGCAAGCGAAACCGATTTTAATGATGGTAAAACCCTACAAAACACAGGATTAGAAAATATAAATATAGATTATCTAGACCTATCCAATCAAGCTTATTTGCAAACAATATTTGCCCAAAAATTCTTATTCGGAATAGGTGTAGAACATAAATATATTAATGTAACAGCAAATTTATCTGCAAACACAAGAAAATATTTAGATAAAAATAATTATATGTCATTAATAGGTTTCTTAAAATACGATTCCTTTTCAAACAAATATTTTCCTAAAAGAGGCTGGTATTTTATGGGCGACATACAATCATTTTTATCCTCATCTAACCACTATGACGATTTTACTCGGTTTACAAGTTTAAAAGCTGATGTAGGAATTGTACAAACAGTTTTCAAAAAAGTAGCAGTAAAACTTCAAACAGAAGGAGGGTTTCTAGTAGATACAAAAACCAATACTGTTTTCGATTATGTTTTGGGCGGTTATGGTTTTACTAAAATAAATAATCTGAAACCTTTTTACGGATATAATTATTTAGATCTTTCGGGTAATAGTTATGTAAAAGCTAGTTTATCGTTTGATTATGAGTTTATTAAAAAAAATCATCTTAACCTTTGCTCAAATTTCGCCAATATAGGTAATAATATTTTTGATACCAATGCTTGGATATCTAGTCCTAAATATACTGGTTACGCATTAGGTTATGGTATAGAAACGCTTGTGGGACCAATCGAAATAAAACAAAGTTGGTCGCCAGAAACTGGCAAAAGTTTTACTTGGTTTACTGTTGGATTTGTCTTTTAGAAGCGTATTTCGTAAATTAACATCAGAAATAATCATTTTTTATTGTATTGTTTTCAAAAAAGTCTATTTTTGGAAAACTAAAACACAAAATTTTATTTTTATGTCTATTTGGAAAAAAAAATCAATATCTCTTTTGCTTGCAGAAGCATCTGAGTCTGAGAAAGGTTTAAAAAGAACACTAACCGCTTGGTCGCTTGTCGCATTAGGAGTTGGCGCAATTATAGGAGCTGGTCTTTTTGTTAGAACCGCAACGGCGGCTGCCCAAAACGCTGGGCCATCAGTAACAATCGCATTTATTATAGCAGCTATTGGCTGTGCTTTGGCAGGGCTTTGTTATGCAGAATTGTCTTCATCTATTCCAATTTCAGGAAGCGCATATACTTATACTTATGCAACAATGGGAGAGCTTTTAGCTTGGATAATTGGTTGGGATTTAATACTAGAGTATGCCGTAGGGGCTGCCACTGTTGGGATCGCTTGGAGTGAGTATCTAAATAACTTGCTGGTAAATGTGCTTCATACTAGTCCTATACCTTATTCTTTATCACATTCGCCTTTTCAAATTTCTGCATCAGGAGAACATGGTATAATAAACCTTCCTGCCTTCTTTATTGTAGCAGTAATAAGTTTGTTGCTAATTAAAGGAACACAAGAATCTGCATTTGTAAATGGTATCATTGTACTTGTAAAAGTATCTATTGTAATAATGATTATTGTATTTGGTTGGAATTTTATAAACCCAATAAATCATACTCCTTATATACCACAGCCTTCAATATTTATAGATGACTCAGGTGTGGGACATAATTACGGAGGAATCATGGGTATTTTAGGAGCAGCAGGAACAGTATTTTTTGCTTTTATCGGATTTGATGCAGTTAGTACAGCGGCACAAGAAACTAAAAACCCAAAAAGAGATATGCCAATTGGTATTTTAGGCTCATTAGCTGTTTGTACTGTTTTGTATATTCTTTTTGCACACGTTTTAACTGGACTTGAATCTGTAGAATTTTTTAGAACAAGCGGAAAAGAAGCATCGGTTGCAAATGTAATTACCTCTGCAATGGTTGGTTACGAGTGGTTAGCCCAGTTTGTAACAGTAGCTATTTTATTTGGATTTACCTCGGTAATTTTAGTAATGTTACTAGGTCAATCTAGGGTTTTTTACGCTATGGGTAAAGATGGTTTATTGCCAAAAGCATTCGGAGACTTACATTCTAAATACAAAACACCATACAAAGCAAATCTTGTCATTTTAGTAATTGTTGGTGCATTTGCTGCTTTTGTTCCGGGAGATATAGTAGGAGATATGACTAGTATAGGTACTTTATTTGCATTTATTTTAGTTTGTGTTTCTGTAATTGTATTAAGAAAAACAGATCCAGATATGAAACGCGAATTCAAAACTCCATTCGTACCATTTGTACCAATTTTAGGTGTAATAGTTTGTTTAGCAATGATATACGGTCTTGGCTGGACAAACTGGTTAAGACTTGCAGTTTGGCTAGCAATAGGACTTATTGTATATTTCGGGTATAGTAAAAAAAATAGCGTTTTAAACAATCCTGATAAAAAATAAAAAACATTTAAAACACATAAAAAAAGGCATTAAAACTTGATTAAATCGAGTTTTTAATGCCTTTTATCGATTATAAATATTTCAAAATAAAAGGCTCGTAAAAATAATTTTTTCCCGATATTTGTAATATGAAATCTACATGGTCAGGCTTATTATCCTATTTACAATTCCTCATCAAGAGAAATCCTGAGTGAGAAAAACTTTAGTTTTACAAAAAAAAAATCTAAAATATAATATCGTAAATCTAAAATTAGAAAAAAATGCCAATATATCACAAACTAGGTAATTTTCCGCAAAAGCGACACATACAATTCGAAAAGCCAGAAGGAGGCTTGTACTACGAGCAACTCTTTGGTACCGAAGGCTTCAACGGTCATTCATCGTTATTATACCATGTGCACCGTCCAACGCAAGTCAAAGAAATTATAAAATCCTATTCGGTCGAACCAAAAATAGCCATAGGTAAAAACATAAAATCATTATTACTAAAAGGTTTCGAACTAAAACCCGAAGACGATTTTCTTGACAGCCGAAAAGACATGTTAATCAACAAAGATTGCATCATCGGGCTCGCTGCACCTAAAAAATCACTTACCGAGTATTTTTACAAAAATGCCGATGCCGACGAAATGATCTTCATTCACAAAGGAAAAGGAAAACTCCGCACAATGTTAGGAAACATTCCTTTCGAGTACGGCGATTATCTCATAATTCCTCGAGGCATGATATATCAAATAGAATTCGAAACCTCAGACAACAGACTGTTCTACGTCGAATCATACACCCCTTTTTATACCCCAAAACGCTACAAAAACGAATCTGGTCAGCACTTAGAACACTCGCCATTTTGCGAAAGAGATTTCAAATTGCCCTCAGAATTAGAAACACACGACGAAAAAGGCGATTTCCTTATCAAAACAAAAAAAGAAGGCATGATGCACGAAATTGTATACGCCACACATCCGTTTGATGTAATAGGTTGGGACGGTTATAACTTTCCGTACGCTTTTAGCATACGTAACTTCGAACCCATAACAGGTCGCGTACACTTGCCACCACCAATTCATCAAACCTTCGAAACATCAACCTTTGTAATCTGCTCATTCGTTCCCAGGCTATATGACTACCACCCAAAATCAATTCCAGCACCATACAACCATAGTAATATAGACAGTGATGAGGTATTATATTACGTAGATGGCGATTTTATGAGTCGTAACAATATCGAACAGGGACATATTACATTACACCCAAAAGGAATTCCTCACGGACCAGCACCAGGAGCAATGGAACGCAGTATAGGACACACCCAAACCCAAGAACTCGCCGTTATGGTCGACACCTTTCGCCCACTTATGGTAACCGAAGCAGCTATGGGATTAGATGATGGACAATATTACAAATCTTGGGTAGAATAAGGAGCTATTTCCTGCTGTCTGCTATATCTTTTCCTTTTTAAAGAAAAAAGAAAAAGGTAATTGCGAGAGCAATTCGACCATCAGGGCTAGAAATTTAGAAGAAAGAACAACATTTTATACAATAATAAATCCGTGTAAATCTATAAAATTCGCGTGATCCGCGTTCCCTTTATGATTATTCAAGGATAAAAAAATAAACACAATGGCAAAAGAAGTAAAATCAGTAGAATACGGATTAGAAAAAATATTCGAAGGCGCACAAGATTTCCTTCCATTACTAGGAACAGACTATGTCGAATTCTACGTAGGAAACGCAAAACAAGCAGCTCATTTTTACAAAACAGCATTCGGTTTCCAATCTCACGCCTATTGCGGACTAGAAACAGGATCACGAGACAAAGTCTCCTATGTTCTAAAACAAGACAAAATACGTCTAGTACTTACAACCGCATTAAAAAGCGAATCTCCCATTGGCGAACACGTAAAAAAACACGGAGATGGCGTAAAAATTATCGCCCTTTGGGTAGAAGATGCCAGAAAATCATTCGAAGAAACAACCTCTCGTGGCGCAAAAATATATATGGAACCAACTGTCGAGACTGATGAGTTCGGAGAAGTAGTTCGTGCCGGAATATACACTTACGGAGAAACCGTACACATGTTCGTAGAAAGAAAAAACTACAAAGGAACATTCCTACCAGGATTTATAGCACATAAATCAGATTACAATCCAACTCCAGTAGGACTAAAATACATAGACCACATGGTGGGTAACGTAGGTTGGAACCAAATGAACGAATGGGTAAAATTCTACGAAGACACCATGGGATTTGTAAACTTCCTTTCTTTCGACGACAAACAAATTCATACCGAATATTCAGCCCTAATGAGCAAAGTAATGAGTAACGGAAACGGAAGAATAAAATTCCCTATAAACGAACCCGCAAAAGGAAACAAACGCTCACAAATAGAAGAGTATCTAGACTTTTATGAAGGCTCAGGCGTACAACACGTTGCCATCGCAACAGACGATATCATCGCAACCGTAACACAACTAAAAGAACGAGGAGTCGAATTCTTATCGGCACCACCACACGAATACTACAAAGCCATACCAGAAAGATTAGGCGTTCACATGGATATGATGAAAGAAGATCTAACCAAAATAGAAAACCTTGCCATTATGGTCGATGCCGATGAAGACGGTTACTTACTTCAAATATTTACCAAACCAGTAGAAGATCGCCCAACTTTATTTTTCGAAATTATTCAAAGAATGGGAGCCAAAGGTTTCGGAGCAGGAAACTTCAAAGCATTATTCGAATCGATAGAAAGAGAACAATCCAAAAGAGGAACATTGTAATAAATATTTGTTTTGGTTGCATTATTGTTGCTAAAAACCAACATATCGTTAGCAAAATTTATAAAAATATGTTAAAGTTTGTTTTTTGTTAGAAATTAACGAATTCCCACACTACTTTTGCACTCGCAATTGAGGGGGTGGTTCCCTAAAATTGATAAATTTTCATAATTTATAGTTTTTTGGTTGGTTAAGACATAAAAACTCAGTCATTTATTTGACTGGGTTTTTTGTTTTTTAGTACATTTG
Organism: Flavobacterium psychrophilum DSM 3660 = ATCC 49418; assembly: GCF_002217405.1. GTDB lineage: Bacteria > Bacteroidota > Bacteroidia > Flavobacteriales > Flavobacteriaceae > Flavobacterium > Flavobacterium psychrophilum. The sequence continues at coordinate 38,726 of NZ_MUHE01000005.1, forward strand.
GAATGAATTTTGTATTCTATAAGTAAAACGAATATAAATCGACTTAAAAATGAAAAAGAAATTACTACTATTCTCGCTAATTATTTCATTAAATACATTTGCACAAAACCAAGGCGCTTTCGATGTAGGTGAATGGTTTAAGTTCAGAATTCATTACGGTATGATCACCGCAGGCTACGCAACCCTTGAAGTAAAAGAAGCCGCAATAAGCAACAAAAAAGTCTTTTATACAGTTGGGCACGGCTATACTTCAGGAATGGCTAAAACATTTTTTAAAGTCGAAGATCATTATCAGAGTTTTATAGATAAAACAACCTATAAACCCTATCAATTTCTTCGAAAAATAGACGAAGGTGGTTATACAAAAAACCAAGAAGGCTTCTTTAATCAAGACAAAAACACTGTTTTAGTTAAGGATCACAAGAATAATACCGACAAATCATTTAACGTAAGTGAAAATGTGCAAGACATTGTTTCTGCATTTTATTATTTAAGAAATCATCCAAATATAAACAGACTTAATATTGGAGAATCAATCATGATAGATATGTTTTTTGATGACGAAATCACTAAATTTAAATTAAAATTTATGGGACGAGAAACAATAAAAACAAGCTTTGGTAAGGTAAAAGCAATGATTTTTAGACCACTTGTACAATCTGGACGTGTTTTTAAAGAAGAAGAAAGTTTGACGGTTTGGATTTCAGATGACGAAAATAAGATACCTTTACGAATAAAAGCTAGTTTAGCAGTAGGATCACTTAAAGCCGATCTAGAAATTTTTAAAGGATTAAAAAATCCATTTATGGTAATTAACTAAGATGACAAACAAATTTGAAAATATAGTTCAAGAAATTGACGAAAAATACAAAGCAATAAACCAAAAAACCGAAGCGCACCTAGAAGGATTGCTTTGGGCTAAACCCATTACTTATTGGGATTATATTCAAACAGATGCGTTGTTAAACCTTCAAATACAAAGAACAACTTTGCCCGATGAAAACGTATTTATTATGTACCATCAGGTAAACGAATTGTTATTTAAAATGATTTTGTGGGAAATAAAGCAATTATCATACACCCAAAAACCAACCACAGCATTTTTTACCGAAAGGTTAATGAGAATTAGTCGTTATTTTGATATGCTAACCACTTCTTTCGATATCATGGGCGAAGGAATGGAAGTAGAGCAATACATGAAATTTCGTCACACACTCACCCCAGCAAGCGGTTTTCAGAGCGCACAATATCGCATGATCGAGTTTTGTTCGACCGATTTGATAAACTTAATAGATCACCGTTTTAGAGCAACCATCGATAGAGACACAGCATTCGAACACGCATTCGAACATTTGTATTGGCAAGCAGCAGGAAAAGATTACGACACTGGCGAAAAATCATATTTACTGACAGAGTTTGAAAAAAAGTACAAAAAACAATTTCTTGATTGCATGCAAGAGTACAATACCATCAATCTTTGGCAAAAATTTAAAGAAATTCCAGAAAACGACCAGCATAATCCAGAACTAATTGCGGCTATGCGTCATTATGATTATACTGTAAATATCACTTGGGTTATGGGACATTTGAACGCAGCCCGAAAGTATATAGACAACGGTAAAGGTGATGGCGAAGCAACAGGAGGTAGCGATTGGAAAAAATATATGCACCCAAAATACCAAAGAAGAATATTTTTTCCCGAACTTTGGTCGAAAGATGAATTAGCCAATTGGGGCGAAAACCTTTAAAAAAAAAATCCGTTTGAAAAAAATTATAACGCTATTAGTCATTGCGCTACTAATTATTTCATGTAAAAAAGACAATGAAAATTTAGTTTTGCCCACAAAAAAAGCAGCGCCAATTCGCTATGAATTCGGGTTTAGACTCAATGATTTTTTTGTTGTAAATGATACCATAAAATCTGGAGATACTTTTGGGAGTATTATAAAAAAACAAAACCTAAACGGAAAAAAAGTATATGATATTGTTGCCAAAGTAAAAGACACTTTCGATGTGAGAAGAGTAAGAATAGGAAAGCCTTATACCATGTTGCTGTCTAAAGACAAAACAAAAAAACTGCAATATTTTGTTTACCAACCAGATCATTTAAGTTATTATATTGTCGATTTTCGTGATTCGATTGTGCTAGTAAACAAAAAAAGAAGGCCTGTAAGTTTTAAAAGGAGAACCATTGCAGGAGAACTAAATGGCTCTTTATCGGAATCGCTAAAAAACGAAGGCGCATCTTCTGCCTTGTCAAGTCAATTAATAGGAATTTACAAATGGTCTATCGATTTTTTTAAATCTAAAAAAGGAGATAAATTTGCAGTAACATTTACCGAAAGGTTTGTAAATGATTCTATTTATGACGGAATCGATTTTTTAGAATGTGCTTATTTTGAATACAAAGGAAAGAAAATATACGCATTCCCTTTCAAACAAAATGCGAAAGATAAAAAAGTAGATTATTATGATGACGAAGGAAAAGCATTGAAGAATTTCTTTTTGAAAGCACCACTAAAGTCTGTAAATATTACATCAAAATTTTCGAAAAGCAGGTTTCATCCTGTAGAATTGCGCTGGAAAGCCCATAGTGGTACTGATTATGCAGCCCCAACAGGAACGTCAATTATGACAACCGCAAGTGGCGTGGTCGAAAAATCTGGATATTCTATAGGGAACGGGAATTATGTGAAAGTAAAACACGATAAAACTTATGCAACACAATATTTGCACATGTCCAGAATTTTAGTTCGCCGAGGGCAACATGTAACACAAGGGCAAATTATTGGAAAAGTAGGAAGTACAGGGCTTGCAACCGGACCTCATGTGTGTTATCGCTTCTGGAAAAACGGAGTGCAAGTAGATGCACTAAAACTTAAATTGCCCAATTCGGTACCTATGGATAGTAGGAATAAACCAAGGTTTATTCAGTTTATGACACCGTTAAAGCGGGAGTTAGATAGCGTTACATTATTAAATAGTAAAAATTAGTAATCCCTTTTGTAATGATACAATGGATTTCAAATCTTTTTTCGACAACCAAAACCGAAGAAAGTAATAATGATAGTATGAAGAAATTTTTGATAGTTGGTCTAGGCAACATTGGCGCCGAATATGTAAATACACGCCACAATATAGGATTTAAAGTAGTAGATTTTTTAGCTCGACAAGAATCGTTAGATTTTCAAACTGTAAAATTGGGTTCACTTGCCGAATGTAAACTCAAAGGAAGAACTCTTTTATTATTAAAACCCAATACTTATATGAACTTGAGCGGAAAAGCAGTTCAGTATTGGATGGAAAAAGAAAAAATAGAAAAAGAAAATGTACTTGTAATTACTGATGATTTAAATTTGTCATTTGGAACCATTCGCATAAAACCAAAAGGAAGCGATGGCGGTCATAATGGTTTAAAAAGTGTGCAGCAAATCCTAAATTCATCAGAATATCCGAGATTTAGATTTGGTATCAGCGACGAGTTTAAGAAAGGCAAACAAGTAGATTATGTGCTAGGGGAGTGGGACGAATCCGAGAAAGAAAAACTACCAGAACGACTGAAAACTGCTGTCGAAGCGGTGAAAACATTTGCGCTAGCGGGATTAGAAAATGCCATGACTGCATATAACGGCAAATAAAAAACGGAAGCCAACTGGCTTCCGTTTTTATGTTTTATAAAATTTGTATTATTCTATAACAATACGTTTTACAGTTTTCTTAGCACCATCTGTGATAGTGACTAAATAAATTCCTGCTTCCACTTTGTTTAAATTTATATTTTGATTGAAAGCTCCTGTGTTAGAAAATAATTTTTCATATACTTGGCGACCTCTCATATCATGTACATTTACTTTAATCTCATTTGTAGAAGCTGAAGTAAATTTTACATTAAAATCTCCTTTGTTTGGATTAGGGAATAATCCGAAATCTGCAAAACCTTCAAAACTTGGTGCCGATAATGGTTGTATAGTACAAATATTTAAACTCCAACTATTTAAACTACCTCCGTCATTGTTAGAAACATCATCTATGGTAAGTGTCCAAGTTCCCGTTGAACTTAAATTATTAAATGCTGATAAAGGCGCTGAAGGAACTACGGTTCCTGTTATTCCAGGGCAAACCTGAGGACTACCAGCATCATCGAAAGTTGCAATAATATCTCCATTAGTTGCATCGGCATCACAAGGTCTTGAGAATAATTGTACAATTGTTCCAGAAGGACTTGTTAAAGTTCCTACTAAATCTCCTGCCCAGGTGTGGTTAATGTTCATTGTTATGTTTAGATCGGCAATTGTTCCGCCACTAGCTGCAGGAATGGTTATTGTCGATGTGACTGTGTTTGCTGTAGGAATTGCTATGTTTTTTGGAATTTGTGCTCCAGAAGCTGCTGTTGTTGCACATGAAGTTACTCCTGTTGTAAACTTGAATGAAGATCCGAAAATACCAGTACAACTAGCGTTTTTAGCTAAAACTCTCCAGTAATATGCAGTTGCTTGGCTTAAACCACTTATTTGGTACGTGGTTGTTGTAACCGTTCCTGAAGAAATAATACTAGTAAAAGCATTATCGGTAGCAACTTGTACATCATAAGATGTTGCATTTGCTGCGGTTGCCCAAGTTAAGTTTGTTGTTGTATTCTGAGCGACTGCATTATCTGATGGTGCAGATAAAGTAGTTAATGCTGGAGCTCCAGATATGTCTAGGTAGAAAGGAGCCGTTTTTGTTGTTGCTCCAGATGTACCTGTTACAATAATATTTGCTAAACCTATTGGGGTTGTTGCTGTGGTTGTTACCGTCATTGTTACAGCGCCGTCAGTAGTTCTAGATGTTGGAGAAAAAGCTACTGTTGTATTGGCTGGTACTCCAGATGCAGTAAAGTTTGTAGTTCCAGAAAAACCACCCATTGCATTGTAATCAAATGTATAAGTTAATGTGTTTGCTCCCTGGAAAACCCCTTGATTTTGGTTTCCTGAAACGCCGTTGAAAGCCACAGAAAATGTAGTGCCGCCAACAGTAGTTGCAATATTTGCATTAGAAATATCGAAGAAAATATTGTTATTAGCTTTAACCATGATCCTGTTTTGTGAACCAGTTCTTCCACTTGCGGCAGAAACAGGGATTGTTATGGTTTCGCTTCCGTCGTTAGGGACTTTGCTGGCTAATAAAGTTGGATATGTGTTTCCGCCATCGGTAGAATAGTATATGTCAACAAATTTCTCGTTTATACCATTTGTGTCTGTTCCAGCAACATTCCAAGTTACGGTTTGATTAGAGCCTTCTAATAACGAAACGGCTGTGTTGGGAGATGTTAAGGTAAAAGGTCCTGCACCAGCAACAACAGTAACTTTCATATCGTCAAAATTAGTTTGTCCAATTTTTACTGGAGCAGTAGCACTATAAGGAGCGTTGTCTCTAACGGTTACTCTAAAATTCAAATCACGGGCAACCGAACTTAGTGCTTCAGATAGCATACCAGCGTCGCACGTAGTACAAGAGCTGGCAACGAATCCAGTGGTTGCTGAGTTTGCGATTACAGAAGACATTTTAGGGAAATATCTAGATGGCGAAGCTGTAGGGTTCCAAGATATAAAGTTTGGCCCAACAGTTTTAGTTGTTGCTGCGCTACTTGCTGCAGCGGTACTTGTAGCTCCATCATCAAATTCTTCCCAGCTATAGGTTAAAGCATCTTCGGTATTAGCATCAGATCCTACGGCCGTTAAGACAAAAGGTGTGCTTATAGGGATGAGGTAATTAGCTCCTGCGTTTACTACAGGTGTAGCATTGTTTGTTGCTATATTAGTTGTAACAGGACATGATTTTCCAGCTAGATTTGCTTGAATTTGCATTATCGTAGCGGCATGGTATTTATCGATAGAGTGTGCTGCTACATCTTGTGAGGTTATTCCTGCATACCCCATTATGGTTACCCCTGAACCTACCTCCATATTTACGCCAGCTCCTTCATTTCCATTAGAATAGGTGTGGTTTCCGCCTAATTGGTGGCCTATTTCATGCACTACATAATCGATATCAAAATTATCACCCATTGGTATTCCATCAGATGGTGCGGTAATACCTCTTCCTTTAGTGCTGCCTGTTCCACCTGTTACTCCATCTACACAAACGCAACCTATACAACCTGCGTTTCCGCCACCGCCGGAGCCACCAAACATATGACCAATATCATAAGCAGCATTGTTAGCTGCTAATGTTGTGCCTACGCCTGTTAATGTGGTATTTATTGCTTCTTGTAATTGGGTGTTCCATTGACTTAATGTGGTAGAATAAGGATCGGTTTCGGAATTGTAATAAATGATATTCGTGGTGTTAGCGACTAGATTAAGGTGTAGTGCTAAATCTCTCTCATAGACCCCATTACAGCGTGTTAATGTAGCATTGAAAGCGGCTAATACTTTTCCTTGGTCTGTTGCGTTTCCTGCTGTTGAAGCGCCAAAATAAGCTGCATACTCTCCGTTGCATGATTGTGCTAAGCGCATGGTTTTTAGTTGTCCTGTGCTAGATCTGTTTGTATTTGCTAATTGAGATTTTAGATCTATTATCATCTTCTTGTCATCGGTACCACAAGTCCAAGGTAATTTCCCTTTTTCTCTTTGGGATTTAAATACCGCATAAACTGTATGATCTTGCGAATAGGGTTCGATAAATTCGTTTTCTTTATCGGTTCTAAAAATCATAGTTTGTATTCCTTGTGGAGAAATGCTTAGCTTTAAAGTAGCATATTTATCGGTAATGCCTTTTCCTGAATAGGCTCTGATTTCAGGGAATCGCGCTTGCAAATCGTCCTCGAAATTTGAATCTTCATGTATTTCAAAATCTTCTATTTGTCCTTCGGTATTTGGCAAAGAAATAATGGTTTTGTTTTTTGAAAGGTTGTTTTTTGTCGAGAATAATGTTTCTCTCATCGATTGTGTATTCAAATCGTATAATTTGAATTCTTTGGGGAAAGATTGTCTTGTTACTGCCTTGTCTGTAGCCATTTTGTTTGTCCCGTCTTTGCTAGTGGTCCATGCGTCTTTTGTTTGTGCTTGCGTTTGGCAGATTGCCAAAGCAGAAGCAAAAATAAATAGTAATTTTTTTTTCATCTTTTAGAGAAGTTTAGGTTGGTTAAATTTTAAGCTGAATTATATAAAATAACTTTTGTGTAAAAAAAAACGCAAGCTATTTGCTTGCGTTTTAGTGTGTTGTTGTTTATTCTACAACAATACGTTTTACAGTTTTTTTAGCTCCATCGCTAATAGATACTAAATAAATTCCTGCTTCTACTTTGTTTAAGTTAATGTTTTGATTGAAAGCCCCAGTATTAGAAAAAGATTTTTCATATACTTCACGCCCGCTAATATCGCAAACATTTATTTTAATATCATTAGTTGAAGTTGGCGTAAATTTTAAAACAAAATTACCTTTGTTTGGATTTGGATACATAGAGAAGTTTTCAAATTCAAAATCTGATTTTCCTAAAGTAGCGGCAGTTCCAAAATAATAAACCCCACCTAATCCGTTAGAAATTGTAGCAGTCAAAGTAGTGTTTGGGCCAAATGTTCCAGCCGTTGTAGCCAATACCGAAGCGGTTCCTTGTTTGATTACTTTTAATGCTGTTCTAGAATTTCCTGTTGCTGTTTCCCAAGCTGCAATTTCTGCTTCAGAAATATAAAACTTGATACTTCCAGCTCCAGCAGCATTATTTGTGCCTGCTGTAACTGTTACTGTTTTTGCCATTACTTTTTGATTGTTAGCTGTATTTGCAGCATAATTAACAGCTGTTGCTCCTGCTGTTACCTGATCTCTGGTAACTGCTACGGTTGTACAACCGTAATCAAAATTAGTGGTGCTTATTAAGTCGGCAATTGCTTTACTTGTTGTTGCGTCTTTAGCGTACACAGTACCTTCAATGTTTACTGAAGCTTGGTATTGTGTTGCGGTATTTACATTTACTTGGATGTCAGCAGGAGCTGTATTGTACACCTTTATATCATCTAGCATTAATATAAATTGATCAGTACAATCAAAATGTCTAAAACTTAAATATATATTTTGACCTGCAAAAGCAGATAAATCAACAGTATTTATTATAGCTGTTTTTCCTACAGCTATAATTTCTGTAAATACAGGATTTTGCTGAACGATTGTATTAGGGTCATTAGATGTTGTTACATAAACCGCATAATTTTCAGCAAAATCAGTAGCTAAACGTGTAGAAACGGTAAATGATAAAGAAGGCGCTCCAACTGGAACTGCAATAGCATTTGTAAAGGTCATTAAATTGTCTGGAGTTAGTGCTGCGTTTTGATAGGATACAGAACCTGCAAATTTTCCTACTATTCCAGCGGCAACAGATCCAGCAGAAGTGCTATATACTCCCCAATTTTTAGTATCTCCGTCTCTGTCAGTTAGTGTTCTTGGTGCAATGGTGGCTCCGTCAAAGTTTTCACTAAAAACAGTTGTTTGCTGTGTTGCAACATGGGCAACATCATTGTCTAAAATAGTACACGTTAATAAAGATGGATTGTCTTCTTCGCCATAACCAGGGATGATCACTGCATCGCCACCGCTTGCATTTACAGTCATACCTATTACTATTTTTTTAGTAGCTTCGGTTACACCGTCATTATAATATCTAACTGTTAGATTTTGCGGTGTAGTTGCGCCAGTTGCAAGTGTAACAGTTGGGGTCATAATGTCAAAATCTTTACCTACAACAGCAGTTGTAGCTGGATTTACATTAAAAGTAACTACTGCATTTGCCGAAGGTGCTTTAATGATAGCGACTGGGTATGAAATATCTGTATAAGAGCAATTTGTAGCCTCAACAGGGGAGTAAGTGTTTCTTATTTTTTTATAGTAAATACCCGCAGAAGGAGCTATTGCAGTTGTTGAAGCGTTTAGCGTTCCTCTTCTGTCGGCTACTGCCATAACAGTTTGCATACGTGTTTTCTGATCGTTGGTAAAAGTATCCATACAAGCATCGTTAGTATAGTCCATATAATTCTGAACTTGGTCATTTCCTGGAGTTGTAGGGCAAGTATTAGCTGTTAAAGTACATGCGTAATTTGGTGCGTTTGCTGCTGGAGTATCTGCGCAGAAATCTTTATCTGCACTTGTATTTGCGGCAGGACAAGTATTGTTGTCACCCCAAATATGGCGTAAACCTAGCCAGTGTCCTACTTCATGTGTCATGGTTCTTCCTAAGTTATAGGTAGGATTAAGTGCGAAAGACCCGTCGTTTGCTGCATTTGTACCCATTGCATCAAAAGCAGCTATTACACCATCGGTAGCAGCTAGTCCTCCGTTGGTATTAAGTCCTGTAAGTCCTGAGGTGCTAGGAAATTGTGCATAGCCAAGAAGTCCTGATAGCCCTGGATTTTGTGTGGCCGACAAACTGTTTCCGCCAGGTCTTATGGTCCACATGTTCAAGTATTTTGTAGGATCCCACTGCGTGTTGGATTTCATGTTTTCAACATCTGCTTTTAATTCCCAATCGTTGCCATTTGCTCCGTCAGGATAATCATTTGTAGGTGGGATAATTGTGTGTCTAACTATTCCTGTGCTAGGATTTCCTGCAGGGTCTTTTTGTGCTAATACAAAGTTGATCTCTACATCTACAGCCAAATTGGTAGTGTTTGCACCACCTGGTGTTGATGCCATTCTTCTATAATCTTGATTCATTACTGTGATTTGAGAAATTGCCTGAGCATCGGTAATGTTTTCTCCAGATCCAACGGCGTCTCCATCATGAATAATATGTATTACAACAGGAATGTTATATACGGTTTGTATGTTTTTTCCTGCGCGTCTATCTGCTTTTATTTTTTCTATTTGAGGTGCTAACCAAGATTCAAACTCTTGGGTTGTTTGACGGTTTGGATATTTGGCTTTCAAATCGGCCTCGTGTTCGGTAGTGTAGCATCTAACATATCCATTTGAAGGCTCTTGTGAAGCATTTTCTTGTGCTGTTACGACTGTGTTAGAAGCAAAACCTAACGCTAAGATAAACAACAATTTACTTGTATTTTTCTTCATCATAATTGAATTTAGGGTTAAAATTGGATGCTAAAGTATTCATTAATTATAAATTGCACAATTTTTTTAACGAGAAAAATATACTATTCGTTTTTTTGAAGCGTTTTAATTTAAACAATAATAAATTTAGACGGTAATTTTTTTATATTTCTCATTGTTTTGATGGGCAAACGAAGGTTTTGTTATACTTTGGTAGTCTTCTTTGAAATTCAAAACTTAAGCTTATATTTGTTCTTTAAAATTAATTTCCTTTGAAAGTATTCTATTCTATTTCAGATTTTAAATGCGAAAAAAAAACCGTTGCTACTCTTGGTACTTTTGATGGGGTTCATTTAGGGCATCAGAAAATTATAAGCAGACTTTTAAATAACACCCAAAATAAGCATCTAGAAAGTGTAGTGCTCACTTTTTCGCAGCATCCTCGTAGCGTTTTGCAAGTAGAAAGCAATATTAAATTGCTGAATACTAATGCCGAAAAAATAGCCCTGTTAGAAAAAAAAGGAATTGATAATTTAATCATACATCCTTTCGATGCTAGTTTCTCTGAACTAACTGGCGAAGATTTTGTAAAAAATATCTTAGTAGATCAGCTAAATATTAAAAAAATAATTATTGGTTACGATCATCGTTTCGGAAAAAATAGAGCGTCCGATATACATGATTTAATTTATTTTGGAAAAAAATACCATTTCGATGTAGAGCAAATTTCTGCTAAAGAAATAGATGAGATTTCTATTAGCTCGACTAAAATTAGAAAAGCAATTCAGGACGCAAATATAAAATTAGCCAACCAATATTTAGGGTATAATTATCTCTTTGCAGGAAATGTGATACGAGGACAACAGCTTGGACGCACAATTGGTTTTCCTACTGCCAATATTAGTATAGAAAATACTCAAAAAATTATACCTAAAAATGGCGTTTATATTGTTGAAGGATCATGGCAAGGAAAAAACCATCAAGGCATGATGAATATTGGTACAAAACCCACTGTGGATGGAAAAAACACAACTATAGAAGTTCATTTTTTTAATCTAAATGAAGATTTGTACAATTTAGAAATTACAATTTCTGTTTGTGAATTTATAAGAGCAGAAGTTAAATTTAATTCGATTGAAGAACTAAAAAGGCAACTGCAACAAGATAAAATTATATCGTTAGACTATTTTTTTAACCGTCGTTAGATTGTCAGGTATTCGTAATTATGATAGTATTTAATGCTATTATGGGTGACTTGGTTGCTAGTTGCTAACAGATATAAAATTTTATGGTAACCAAGCAAAAACCATTCGTGAAAACATTTTTAAGTATAAATGAATTAGGAACGTAAAACTTTAAACCGAAATCCTTATTTTTGACCCCTATTTATAAGATACTATTATGAGTGTAATGAGAAATAATTGGACAAAAGAAGAAATAATTGCCATATACAATAAACCATTGATGGACTTGCTTTACGAAGCAGCTTCTATCCACAGAGAATATCATGACCCAAATGTTGTTCAGGTTTCTACGCTACTTTCTATAAAAACAGGTGGTTGTCCAGAGGATTGCGGCTATTGTCCGCAAGCTGCAAGGTATCATACAGATATTGAAGGGAATGATTTAATGAGTGTGCAGCAAGTAAAAGCGCAAGCACTACGTGCAAAATCTTCAGGATCCTCTAGAGTTTGTATGGGAGCTGCTTGGCGTAATGTAAAAGACGGGCCAGAATTTGATCAGGTTTTAGAAATGGTAAGAACTATTAACAAGCTTGATATGGAAGTTTGTTGTACATTAGGTATGATTACCGAAAACCAAGCCCACAGACTAGCAGAAGCAGGATTATATGCTTACAATCATAATTTAGACACTTCTGAAGAATATTATAAAGAAGTAATTTCGACAAGAGGTTTTGAAGACAGAATTGAAACTATTGCCAATGTTAGAAAAACAAATGTTACTGTTTGTAGCGGCGGAATTATAGGTATGGGAGAAAGTATAGGCGATAGAGCAGGAATGCTAGTAGCTTTGTCTACACTAAGTCCGCAACCAGAATCTGTGCCAATAAATGCCTTAGTTGCAGTAGAAGGTACCCCGATGGAAGAAGAGAAACCAGTAGAAATTTGGGAAATGATTCGTATGGTAGCTACAACCCGTATTATTATGCCCGAAACACAAGTACGTCTTTCGGCAGGAAGGATGAATATGACTAGAGAAGGTCAGGCAATGTGCTTTTTTGCGGGAGCAAATTCTATTTTTGCAGGCGATAAATTGCTTACAACACCAAATCCAGATGTAAATGAGGATATGAAAATGTTTGAAATGTTGGGGTTAAATCCTCAAAAACCATTTACTAAAGTATCGCAACCTACCACAGTTGAAGCAAAAGATTCTCGATATGAATCATTAGGGGAAAAACCAAAGTGGTCAAGGCCAAGTCATACTATAGAGAAAAATCTAGAATTGTCTGGAAAAGGAAAAAACTAACAAAGAATTATTTATATAAAAAAAAGGGTACACGTTTTGTGTACCTTTTTTATTTAGATTGTAGTTTAAATTTTCTAAGTGTATAAAAACCGTATGCTATGGCTACAAATGCTAGCCATAAAATGCCATTGTTAATAGGAAATCCGGGTGGTGGTGGTGCTGGTGGTGGTGGTCCAGATGGAGGGGCAGCATGCGTAAAAACAGCTGATAGGGTAGCTAGTAAGGTTAAGGTTAGTTTTTTTGGGATGGGCTTCATAATTGTAAAATATATAAAAAACTTTCTAATAGCTTGTTTGTCTTAGAAATTATAAAATTTTAATTTAAAATTATTTCTGTACAATAGTAGTTGAAAAAATTGACTCAACCAACTAATTTACAATAAAATAACAACAAAAAAAACCTTTCAACGAATTGAAAGGTTTTATGAAATTGAAGTGGTCCCACTTGGAATCGAACCAAGCACCTACTGATTATGAGTCAGTTGCTCTAACCGAATGAGCTATAGGACCTGTTTTTGTTTTGTCTTGTGCTTATGAATAACACATAAGACTTATTTGAGATTGCAATATTACTACATTTTTTGAGATTCTCAAAATTATTTTTCAATTTCTTGACATAATTCTATTAAAACGCCATTTGTAGATTTGGGATGCAAGAAAACAACTAGTTTATTGTCGGCTCCTTTTTTAGGGGTTTCGTTTAGAATAATAAAGCCTTCTGACTGTAAACGAGCTGTTTCTGAAAGGATATCTTGGACATCGAAAGCGATGTGGTGTATTCCTTCGCCTTTTTTTTCTAGGAATTTTGCAATGGGACTTTCTGGATTTGTGGCTTGTAATAATTCTATTTTATTGGGGCCGTTCATAAAAAAGGAGGTTTTTACGCCTTCGCTTGCTACTTCTTCTTGTTTGTATGATGGTGTGCCAAATAGTTTTTCGAAAATTAGATTGGAAATTTCTAAATTTTTTACTGCGATTCCTATGTGTTCTATTTTTCTCATGGTTTTTTTACCAAAGTTCGCAAAAATAGAGTTCATTTCCTAAAATAGCCCCGATAGTAGTGAAAATCCTCGCCATTTTTCTTGGCGAGATTGCAACGGATAGCGGGAACGTAATTTGCTGAAAATGCCCAAGTGTTTCGCTTCTAATTTTGAAAATGTATTTGTAATAAGTGTTCTTTTTTTTCGCTAAAATATCGTATTTTTGCGGTATGGAAACAAATAGACAGAAAAAAATAGGCGGTGTTATTCAGAAGGATTTGGTAGATATTTTGCAGGGTGAGATTCGTAAGAACGGGATTTCGAATCTTGTTATTTCGGTTTCTAAGGTGAGTGTAACTACAGATTTAGGCGTGGCAAGGGTTTATTTGAGTGTTTTTCCGCAAGAAAAAGCACCTGAAATTTTAGAATCTATAAAGTCTAATATGTACTTGATTAAGCATGATTTGTCGCAACGTGTGCGTTTGCAGTTGCGTAAGGTTCCTAATTTGGCTTTTTATATTGATGATAGTTTAGATTATATCGAAAAAATTGACAATGCGCTTGCGGGGAAAGAAAATCCTATTGAAAATCGTGATTTGTTAGAGAAAAGAAAGAAGATATAATTTGAATTTTCCTTTTTACATAGCCAAGCGTTACGTTTTTAGCCGAAGTAGTAATAATGCAATTAATATTATTTCTAAGATTGCTTTGGGCGGTATTGTAATTGGTGCTATGGTTCTTTTTGTTTTTATGTCTATCTTTAGCGGGCTAAAAGAGTTTAGCTTGTCGTTTAGTAATAATTTTGATCCAGATTTGAAAATAATACCAAAGTATGGTAAGTCGTTTCTTATTTCGGAAGATCAGAAACGAAGGATTGGTGCTAATACGGATATTGCTTTTTGTAGTAAAACTATCGAGGAAAAAGTGTTGTTTTTGTATAAAAATAAAGAGCAGGTTGCTTACCTAAAAGGTGTTGATAGCCAGTATAATCTTGTAAATAATGTAAGTAAGGTAATGTATGAAGGGCAATGGCTTGTGCCAAAAACGCCTCAGGTGGTTGTAGGTAATATGATTGCTCAGAAGTTGTCTTTGGGTTTGTTCGATTTAGACAATGCGTTCGAAATATTTGTGCCAAAGCCTGGAAAAGGCGCCATTTCTAATCCCGAAAATGCTTTTAATAAGTCGAATTTAGTTCCTATTGGGATTTATGCCGTAAATGACGAACTGGATTCTAAATATGTTTTTGCCGATTTAGAGCTTGCTCAAGAATTACTAGAATTTAAACCCAATCAGATTTCTGGACTCGAGATAAAATTATCTTCAAAAGCAAAAAGCGAAACTGTTGTTGATGATTTGAATGTGGTTTTTAGCAATCAGGTGATTATTAAAAATAGGGCGCAACAGAATGATAGTTTGTATAAAATGCTAAATACAGAAAATACGGTTCTTTATCTTATTTGTACTTTAGTTATTGTTCTTATCTTGTTTACCCTTGCAGGTGCTATTATCATGATGGTTCTGGATAAAAAAGACAATCTGAGAACTTTATATAATATAGGAACTCCAATTGCTGATTTGCGAAAAATATTTTTGCTGCAAGGTACTTTGCTAACTGTTTTTGGTGGGTTTTTGGGTTTGTTTTTAGGGATAATAATAGTGCTAATACAGCAGTTTTATAAGGTAGTTATGATTTCTGAATCGTTAGCTTACCCCGTAATTTTTAATTTGCAAAATGTTGCCATTGTTCTGGTAACTATTATAGTATTGGGTTTTATAGCTTCTTTTATTGCTAGTAGTCGTGTGAGCAAAAAATTGTTGGAATAATTTTTCTCTTTGCTAGTTCTTCTTTTGCTCGGGTGGGTGCTAAATAAAAATGAGAAGGGTATAAAAAAACCTTTCAGTACTGAAAGGTTTTGTATTTGAAATATTATTTTTAAATGATTAGCATGGCATCACCATAGGAATAAAATTTATATTTTTCTTTGATGGCTTCTGCATAAGCTTCTTTCATTAAATCATGACCACAAAATGCTGATATCATCATCATTAGTGTAGATTTTGGTGTGTGAAAGTTTGTTATCATGCAGGTTGCTAGGCTAAAATCGTGTGGAGGGAAAATGAATTTATTTGTCCAACCATCATACGGGTTTAGTGTTCTTGCTGATGAAACTGAGCTTTCTATGGCACGCATCGAGGTTGTTCCTACGGCACAAATTCTGCTTTTTCTTTCTTTGGCAGCATTTACAATATCGCAAGCTTCTTGTGTTATTTTTAGTTCTTCAGAATCCATTTTGTGTTTAGATAAATCTTCTACTTCTACTGGATTAAAAGTGCCCAAACCTACGTGAAGTGTTACTTCTGCAAATTGAATTCCTTTTATTTCTAAACGCTTCATTAAGTGCTTAGAGAAGTGCAAGCCGGCAGTTGGTGCTGCTACTGCACCTTCTTCTTTTGCATATATGGTTTGGTAACGCTCTGCATCTTCGGGTGTTACTTCGCGAGATATATATTTTGGGATTGGTGTTTCTCCTAGTTCTGTTAGTTTGTTGCGAAATTCTTCGTAAGAACCATCATAAAGAAAACGTAAGGTTCTTCCTCGTGATGTTGTGTTGTCTATTACTTCTGCAACTAACGAATCGTCATCGCCAAAATATAGTTTATTTCCAATACGAATTTTACGAGCTGGATCTACCAAAACGTCCCAAAGGCGCTGTTCGGCATTAAGTTCTCTGAGTAAGAAAACTTCTATTCTGGCACCTGTTTTTTCTTTGTTTCCGTATAAACGTGCTGGAAAAACTTTAGTATTGTTTAAAACTAAAACATCTCCTTCGTCGAAATAGTCTAAAACATCTTTGAACATTTTGTGTTCTATGGTTCCTTTTGCTCTATTTACAACCATTAGTCGTGATTCGTCACGGTTTTCGGCAGGATATTCAGCTAATAATTCGTCTGGTAAATTGAATTGGAAATGAGATAACTTCATAGTAAAATTTTAGATTTCAGACTTTAGATTTTAGATTTTTGAGTTCTAAAATTAAATCGTTTGCAAATATACGATTGTGAGATAGGCGTTGTCAAGTGTTTTTGGGTTTATTTTTATGAAACACAGATAATAGAGAGCTTATAACTCAGATTTATACAAATTTATACGTTTTTTTATATCTCATTAATTCGAAAACCTATACTTTGTAAATCGTTCCAAAAATTTGGATACGATTTTGAGACAACACCAGCATCTTCAATAATGATTGAAGTTCTTAATGCTAATGGTGCAAATGCCATTGCCATACGATGGTCTTGGTAGGTTTTAATTTTTATATCAGAATGTATATTTGACGAACCCTCTAATGTTAAACTATTATTGGTCACAGAAATTGTTGCGCCCAATTTGGTTAATTCGACTTTTAGCGCTTCTAATCTATCGGTTTCTTTTATTTTTAAAGTATGCAAACCTGTAAGATGACAGCCCACTCTTAGCCCGAAGCAAGTAACAGCAATGGTTTGAGCAATATCTGGAGCATTATTTAATTGATAATTGATAGTTGATAATTGACAATTATTTATTTTTGTAATTGATATTGTTTTATTGAGATTAAAAACCGTTTCGACTCCAAAATCCTTATAAATTTCTGCCAATACGCAATCGCCTTGCAAACTATTTTGTTTGTAGCTTGATAAGGTAATTCGTGTTCCTATTTCTGACAATGCAATTATCGAATAAAAGTAAGAGGCCGAGGACCAATCTGACTCAATTGTAAATTGTGAATTATGAATTATGAATTGTGGTAATACCGAAATCTTATTGTCAATAAATGAAGTTTCAATTCCTAAATCATTCAGCAAAGCCAAAGTCATTTTAATATATGGTGTAGAGGCAATTTCCCCCACTAAGGTTAATTCTAATCCGTTTTCGAGTTTTGGAGCGATTAGCAATAATGCCGAAATATATTGACTGCTTACATTTGCTAGAAGCGAAATTTTATGTTGAACAATTTTTTTTCCTGCAATTTTTATGGGCGCAAAACCTTCATTTTCTACATATTCAATTTCCGCTCCTAGTTGTTGCAAAGCTTCGACCAAAATCTTTATTGGTCGTTCTTTCATTCGAGAGGAACCAGTAAGAATTACTTCTTTGCCTTCTTTTTGAGCAAAATAAGCTGTAAGAAACCGCATGGCAGTTCCTGCATGATGAATATCTATTTCTTGAGTTTTAGAGGCAAGTGCTTTAATCATTACTTGCGAATCATCTGAACTAGATATGTTGTCTAAAGTTATATTTGGATATAAGGCTTGTAATAATAATAATCTATTGGTTTCAGATTTTGAACCAGAGATTTTGATTGTTGATTGTTGATTAATTATTATTGAATGAAGATGTAAATTCATTTTTATTGTTTTTTGTTATTTCGAGAAATAACAAGTTTAAGACTTTACTTTAGTTTTTCATTATTATGATGGCGGTCGTGATCCCGATTTGTTTTTAGATCTAATTTCTTGTCGAAAGCAGCTTGCAGATCTATTCCTGTTTGGTTGGCTAAACACAAAACTACAAAAACCACATCGGCAAGTTCTTCGCCTAAATCTTTGTTTTTGTCGGATTCTTTTTCAGATTGTTCGCCATAACGGCGGGCAATAATACGGGCTACTTCGCCTACTTCTTCGGTAAGTTGTGCCATATTTGTGAGTTCGTTAAAATACCGAACACCGTGGTTTTTTATCCAATTATCTACTTCGAGTTGGGCGTTTTTTAGGTTCATTTGTTTATTTATTTTTTTATTTTTTTATGTGAATTTCTTTATGTGATTCCTCCTGCGTCGGAATGACAAACGGTGTGTGTTGTTCTGTTTTTTTTGTCATTCCGACGCAGGAGGAATCACATCATCATCTTTTATTTTATTAGTATTGTGTGATTCCTCCTGCTTCGGAACGGCAAACTGTGTGTTGTTTCATTTTTTGTCATTCAGACACAGG
This sequence comes from Flavobacterium psychrophilum DSM 3660 = ATCC 49418, assembly GCF_002217405.1. Lineage (GTDB taxonomy): Bacteria > Bacteroidota > Bacteroidia > Flavobacteriales > Flavobacteriaceae > Flavobacterium > Flavobacterium psychrophilum. The sequence goes on from NZ_MUHE01000005.1 coordinate 57,183, forward strand.
CGGAATCGCATTATTCTTTACGAATCTATCATTTAAAAACTCAAAATTGTTATTAAAAGATTTAATCAAATCTAACTTTTTTTCTCTTCGCCAACCCTTAAGTTCTTTTTCTCTCGCGATTGCAAGTTGTATCCAAGTAAATTTTTCGTAATAAACTAAAAACTCAATATTATATTTAGACGCAAAAGTTTTAATTCCTTTTTCAATATTTTCTTTGTGTTGCTGTAATCTGATGCTTAAATTATTGGTAACTCCAATATAATAAGTTGACCTATATTTATTTGTAATGATATAAACATAATATATATGACTTCCTTCGTTATATTCAATCATTGTATTGTTCATTTTATATCTATTTATTGTCAATACTTGTTGTGTTTCCTCCTGCGTTGGAAAGACAAAGTTTGTGTTTTGTTCTGTTTTTTTTGTCATTCCGACGCAGGAGGAATCGCATAGTTTATTTTTACTTTGTGTGACGCACTTTATGTGTTTCCTCCTGCGTTCGAAAGACAAATTTTGCGTTTTGTTTTGGGTTTACTTGATGTGATTCCTCCTTCGTCGGAATGACAAAATACCTCGGAAAGACAAATTTTGCGTTTTGTTTCGTTTTTTTTGTCATTCCGACGCAGGAGGAATCGCATAGTTTATTTTTACTTTGTGTGACGCACTTTATGTGATTCCTCCTTCGTCGGAATGACAAAAACACCTCGGAAAGACAAATTTTGCGTTTTGTTTTGGGTTTACTTGATGTGATTCCTCCTTCGTCGGAATGACAAAAATACCTCGGAATGACAAATTTTGCGTTTTGTTTCGTTTTTTTTGTCATTCCGACGCAGGAGGAATCGCATTATCCTTTACGAATCTATTATTTAAAAACTAAAAATTATCATTTTCAATATTTAGAGTGTTATAAATTGGATTATGTTCTTTCATAACCTCAAAAATATTCTTATACCCTGTATTTACTCCTAAAGAATAATTAAAACCATTACCTAATAATAGATGATTTTCTGTATTTTCAATTTCAGATAACATTTCCGAATACTTTACTAAACTCATATTTGTTTTTTTAAATTTTCTATTACTAAATTGTCGTTAAACAGTTACTAAAATTCGATTACCACAACCAATTGCTTAAAAGTTGTCTTATCAATTCGGTTTTTATCTTTATTAATTATATCAATAATTTAAACACTACAAAAGCAATTAACAATAGTAATGCAACATCATAAATTGAAAATTCAAATTCAAATGTGTAATCCACTTCTTTTTCGTAAAATTTTTTAAAAAACTTAATAATTCCTTTAATCATAATCTTATATTTTAAATTATTTAATTCATACTAAAAAAACCTGTATTCACTCCAACATAAATATTGTTTTTAATTTTTTCTTTTTCCTCGTTAGAAAGGCTAGATAGTAGAGAAATGAATTTATTTTTTATTTTCTTTATTTCTTTTGTAACTGAATTTTCAAATAGTTTGTTTTCTGAATGAATATTTGGATTGTAATGGTATATTATCATTTGACTATTATCTTCAAGAATTTTTTTAGCAATTAATTCCCACCAAAATTTATCCGTTTCTCCTAATGAACTTCCAAAAACACATATAATGCCAGCTTTATTAATTAACTTAATACACTCATCATCAACCAAATGACTACAAGACTTATTATATTCTGATTTTACAAAAGATTCAATAAAATCTTCATCATTTATAAAATTAGAATTAGTTACTTGCGATATGTCATTTACACCAATAATCATTCTTTCGTCTAATGTGCCATGAATATGTTTTACATTTTTTACTATTGAATAACTATTTATTGCTTGATTAACGCTCATTTTTTTTTCAACAGATTCTTCAATTAATTTATCAAGTGTTGAAGTATAATTTAACGAAATAAAATCAATTTCAGCTAATTCATGTTTAATAGGAGTCAATAAATTTTTAAAAAATTCTTTTTCCCCATTTCTTAATTTTATAAAAGGTGAGCAAATATCAGTAATAAGTTCATGTTTGTTTGCTTTAGAAAAATCAAATAATTCTTCTTGTCCTTTTAAATATTTAGATAAGTTTGATATAATGTCTTGTCTTATTTCTTCAAACTCAATTGAAGTATTAATCTTTTCTGTATGTTTCCCTAATGCTATTTCTAAATCAGACCAGCTTTCTATATTTCCTTTTATTTCTTTTTTCAATTTTTCAATATTATCATTCGGAGATTTTTCCAAACAATAATGATTTTCATAGAAATTTTTATAACTCGTTTTCATTCCTAGATTTAAATCAAATCCGTTCCCTATTAAATAAACTATATTCATATTCTTACTCTTTTAACTATTCTCAACAATTTCAATTTCCTCTTCACTCAATCCATACAACTCATACACCATGGCATCAATTTGTTTGTCTGTGGCTGTTATTTGGTTTTTTGTGGCAATGGCTTGTTTTTGGTAGGTTTCAAAATACTCTTGTACTTCATCTTTTTGTATTGCCGATAGTACAATTTTTGCTTTTGCCAATTCTTTAAAAAAATCTTGTACCGTTAGCTCGTACCAAATTTCTAGCTTTTTAGTGGGTTTTGTTAAACCACAATCTCTTTGCAACATATTGACAACTTTGGCTTGTTGCTGTTGTAAGGTTTTATTTAGGGTAAGCATAAGGTCTGCTTTTTCTATGAAGGGTTGTTGTTTTTCAGTATTCACAACACTAATTGGTAACTTAAATAATTGAATTGGTTTAACTTCAGGAAAAACTCTATTTTCTTCATTTACTAAATCCTTATATAAGAAATCCATTAAAGAGGAATTTAAAATAGTAAGTAGGTAATTATAACTAATTTTAGAATCAGTTGATAATTGAATAATAATACCACTTTTTAAACAATACCATTGTTCGGTATCATAAGAAGCAATAATTCTATCAGCTGTCTGTCTTATAAGAATTTTAGGGTTATCAAATAATTTTTGTCTTCTCGGTCTTAACATTACATACCAAGGAATTACTCCGTTTTTTGTTTCAACTCTATTATCTAATTTGTCTTTATATTGTGATAAATAATTTAAAATATTAGGAAAATCTTTAATGTCAAGTTTAGACGAAAAATAAATAATTTTTTTATTAGAAAAAGGTGTTAAATTATATCTGTTTATTTCTCCTCCGATAATTAATTTTTTTAAAATATTATCTTCTAAATTATTATCAATTGCTAATTTAGAATCTAAAACAAAAGCTTCTCCTAAACCTGGACTAATTCCTGTCGCTACATCTTCAACAATCTCCTTTAAAATAGACTTATTCTTATAACATTTTTTTATAAGATTACTATTCGTTTTAAAATTGAAACTAAAAGATTGATTTGCTAATAAGCTTTCATTGGTAATTAAAATTGAAGAATTATTAATTTCTAATGGCAACAATTTTCTGTCAACTTTAGTAAAGTCAAAATATGAAATTTCGACATTTATTTTCTCTTTATACAATGTTATAATACAAGTTGGAGTTGCAACGTCTGAAAAAATATTGTCACCTAAATTAAGAATTGTACATACTGAATGTTCTTCTAAAATTAATTTTCTTGTCTTTTCAAATTCGATTTGATTTAAAAAACTTGATGGTATTATAAACGAACATATTCCTTTATCAATATTTATCTCAACAATTTGCTTGATAAAATAATTAAATGATTCAGGTGTTCTAACGTGAATTTCAGAAAATTTCGTTCTCAAATAATCCTTTTCGATGGTGCTAAAACTTGCACCATAAGGCGGATTACCGATAATCACATCAAAACCACCTTTTGCAAATACTTTTTCAAAGCTTTGTTGCCAATTAAAAGCTTTGTCGCCAGCAATTTTAGGGTCGTCAATTAATGAGTTGCCACATTGTATATTACTGCTTAAATCGTTTAGTTTTCGGTTGGGTTGTGCGGTGCGTAACCAAAGTGAAAGTTTTGCAATTTCTACACTTTCTTCGTTTAAATCTACTCCAAAAAGGTTGTTTTCTAAAATGCTATTTTCTACATCGCTCAACACAAAAGTATCGCCAAATAATTTGGCTTTTAGCTCGTCTATATATTGGTGTTGGGCAATAAGAAAATCTAAGGCTTGGTTCAGGAACGCACCACTACCGCAAGCTGGGTCGCAAATGGTGAGTTGCAAGAGCCAACTTCTGTAGGTTTCTACTTTATCAATTAAAGCTTGTAAGGTTTTCTTTTGTCGTTTTTTATCGGTTGTGTAATCTTCATCTACTAATTGTAATTCGGTTTTCTTTTCTTGGCACAACTTACCAATGGTGTTTTCTACAATGTATTTGGTAATGTATTTTGGGGTGTAAAAAACGCCGTCTTTTTTGCGTTTGGTTTTGGTTTTGTCTATACTTTCGCCTTCTAATTGTGCTTTTATTTCGTCTAACTCGTTTAACGAATTTTCGAAAATATGTCCTAAAATATTTACATCGACCTCGCTGGCAAAGTCGTAATTACTTAAATTTTCGGTATGTTTAAATAAAACAGCATCGTCAATTTTAATATGGTCTAAAATAGCATCGGCTTTAAACAATCCGCCATTGTAGGCAAAAATTTGATGTTCTTCCACAACGTTTGAAGTCGTTTGCGAAAAGGCTGGTAATTGTACTTTGGCACCAGAATTTAAATCGTTAAAATATATTTTGTATCTATCATACAAAGACACTTCAATACGCATAGTGCGTAAGTTTTGCCATTCTTTATTAATGCGGAAAATTAAATTGGTGGGTAATAAGTTTCGGTCTTCGGCAAAGAAAATAAATAAAAAACGATCTAATAATTTTTGCGATTTTTTAAAGAGTTCAATGGGTTCATATTGTGGGTTTAAAGCCACTAAATTTTGATATAATTCTCGTTTAAAAAGCGAATAATCTTTATATAATTTTTTGGTAATAACGTCTTCTTGGCTTACCGATTCGTCTTTTATGGTTTTTGCAATGCCTTTAGAAAGGTTATCGTAAGCCAAACATAAATACAATAATTCGAATTCGGTTTTTGTGAGTTGAAACAAATTGAACTCTAAAAACTCGATGGCATTGTCTATATAAAATCGGATTTTTTCAAAGTTAGAAGTAATTACATACACGCAATCGGGTTGGTTGTTTTTGTAACCAAACGCTTGTGTTTCAATCTTTCCTAAATCGGTTGTATTGGTGCCTTTTAATTCTATTACTGCTATTACTTTGTCGTTTATAATAATGGCACCGTCGGCTTTTTTGCTGTCTTTTACGTTTTTATATTCGGTAGTAAGATTAAATTTTGTTTCGGTAGAAGAGGCTGGCTTAGTGTAGCCTAATATTTTAACAAACAAGTCTTCTAAAAATTCGCCTTGGTATTGTTCTTCTTTTAAACCTTTAATGTCTTCCTGAACTTTAAGGTTTAGGAAATGGTTTTTATAAGCTTCCCATTTTTGTACAAGCAAAGTTGCGTTTTGGTTTTTTAAGTATTTAGATACTACTGAATTTTGAAATAATGACATATTAAATTTATATTACTGGCTAAAACTAAAAAACATTGCGTTTTTACTCTTTATTTTTACTGTCTATAATTATAGTTACTGGTCCGTCATTTATTAAAGAAACTTTCATATCTGCTCCAAAAATACCTGTTTGTACTTTTTTACCTAATTCAGTTTCTAATTGCGAAACGAAACTTTGGTATAACGGAATGGCAATTTCTGGTTTCGATGCTTTGATGTAACTGGGTCGGTTTCCTTTTTTGGTCAGCGCCTGAAGTGTAAATTGAGAAACGACAATGATTTCGCCGTTTATATCTTTTGCCGAAAGGTTCATTACTTCATTTTTATCCTCAAAAATGCGAAGATTGATTATTTTTGAGGATAACCAATTAATGTCTTCTTGATTGTCTGAATCTTCAATACCTACAAGAATTAATAAGCCTTTTTGAATTTTAGCTACTATTTTAGAATCGATTGTTACCGATGCTTGAGAAACTCTTTGAATGACTACTTTCAAATTAATTGTGAATTATGTTTTTATTTGAAATTGATTTTTGGTTTTAGGACACAGTTTATAAAATTAGGGAAATTTCTAAAATCGGTGTTTAAAATAATTGATTTTTGAATTTACTTATTCCTCGTTTCGTCACTCGCAATTCTATCATCATTATAAATATCGGTACGATAGGTTTCGTCGTCGCCTTCTAGTATTTTCAGGTAACTATTGTATCGTGAATAGGAAATTTTGTCTTTTTCTAACGCGTCTTTAACAGCACATTTTGGTTCGTCTTTGTGCAAGCAATTGTTAAACTTGCATTGGTCTTTGAGTTTAAAAAATTCTGGAAAATAGCCTGAAATTTCTTCTTTTTCCATATCTACAATACCAAAACCTTTTATTCCTGGCGTGTCTATAATTTGGGCTCCAAAAGACAAATCATACATTTCTGCAAATGTCGTGGTGTGCTGTCCTTGCTTGCTTTGTTCGGAAATTGTTTTTGTTTTTAAGTGTAAAGTTGGCTCCATTGCATTTACTAATGTCGATTTTCCTACGCCCGAATGTCCTGAAAACATAGTTACTTTGTTTTTCATTATGTTTTTGAGTTCTTCGATTCCTTTTCCTTCGGTAGATGAAACACGTAGGCATTTGTATCCAATTTCTTGATAAATATATTGCATAAACAATTGCTCGTCTAGCATAGCTTCGTTATAAGTGTCTATTTTATTAAAAACCAAAATTGTTTCTATGCCGTAAGCTTGGGCAGTAACTAGAAAACGATCTATAAAATTAGTTGTTGTTGGCGGATTATTGATGGTTATTAGTAAGAAAACATAGTCTAAATTAGATGCAATAATGTGCATTTGATGCGATAAATTGACTGATTTGCGTACGATGTAATTCTTACGGTCATGAATTTTGGTTATTGTTCCCGTTACGACATCGGAATTTTCATCTAAATCATAATCGACAACATCGCCAACCGCTATTGGATTGGTGCTTTTAATCCCTTTCATTCGGAATTTTCCTTTTATGCGACATTCCATAAAATGGCCTTGCAGCGATTTTACGGTGTACCAACTTCCTGTAGATTTATAAACGATTCCTGTCATTTTAGATTTAGATTTTAGATTTTAAATTTTAGATTTCTCTAAAAAAAACCAATTCAGATAATTACGAATTGCAAAATTACGATTAATTTTAAGATATAATTCGTGATTTTTAGGCGTTAATAATCTTCTCTTGGTGTGTAATGCTTTCTTGGTGAATGGCTTTAAACATTTTTAAAATAAATTCTTCGCTTAGTCCTTTTTCTTCTCCGTCAAGAATCATTTTTCCTAAAATTTCGTTCCATCTTTTGTTTTGCAAAACGGCTACATTGTTGGCTTTTTTAAGGGCTCCTATTTGTTCGGCAATTTTCATACGATTGCCTAAAATTTCTAAAATTTTACTGTCGTAAATGTCAATATTAGCACGAAGTTTTATCATTTCGGTGTTATAACCATCTTCTTCGACTGTTGTTTTTTTGACTTTTAAATCTTCAAAAATTTGTTTCAGGACAGTTGGTGTTACTTGTTGTGCTGCATCGCTCCAGGCATTATCTGGATCGGTATGAGTTTCTATAATTAATCCATCATAATTCAAATCGAGTGCTTGCTGGGATACTTCCTGAATCATGTTTCGATTTCCTGTTATATGCGAGGGGTCTATTATTAGTGGCAAATCTGGAAAACGGTTTTGCAATTCGATGGCAATTTGCCATTCTGGAATGTTGCGGTATTTTGTTTTTTCGTAAGTAGAAAATCCTCTATGAATAACCCCTAATTTTTTTATTCCCGCATTATACAACCGTTCTACACCACCAATCCATAGGGCTAAATCTGGATTTACTGGGTTTTTTACCAAGACAATTTTGTTGGTATTTTGTAGCGCATCGGCAATTTCTTGTACTGCAAAGGGGTTTACGGTTGTTCTGGCACCAATCCATAAAACATCGATATCATGTTCTAATGCTAATTTTACATGGGTGGCATTTGCTACTTCGGTTGCTATGAGCAAACCTGTTTCGGCTTTGGCTTTTTGTAACCATTTTAGCCCAATTTCCCCAACGCCTTCAAATCCGCCAGGTCGTGTGCGTGGTTTCCAGATTCCGGCACGAAAAATACTTACATCAGAATTTTTTAATTCGTGTGCAATTTTTAGTACTTGTTCTTCTGTTTCTGCACTACATGGTCCTGCTATTACTAGTGGGTGTGATAATTTGAAGTCGTCTAACCAAGTGCGTAATGAGGTGCTATTTTCCATAGTTTTTGTTTTTTTTTAACCACAAAGGTGTTCGCAAAGTTCATGAAGAAATTTTACAATTTTGAGGTTTTTATTGTTTTTTTTTAATGATTTAAGTCTTTTATTTGTAGAATTCGGATTTAAGGAATTTGAGCAATATTGAAGTTTTCTTTAGGTTTGTTTGTTTTTGAAAGGGGTATCGATTTTTGAAAACGTTTTAATGCTTCTTCAATTCTTTCTTCGGAAACACATAGTGAAAATCTGATATAACCCTCCCCGTTACTCCCGAAAATTGTTCCTGGTGTGATGAATAGATCTTTTTCATATAATAATTTATCTACAAAATCTTCGGTATTAGTTATTTCTTCGGGTAATTTTGCCCAAACAAATAGCCCAACTGCCTTTTTATTATAAGAACAGTTTAGCTTATCTGATAGTCGAAAAACTAAGTTTCTGCGTTTGTGGTAAATCTTATTTTGTTCCTCAAACCATGATTTGTCTAGTTTTAATGCTTCGATGGCACCTTTTTGAATGCCGTAAAACATGCCCGAATCTATATTGCTTTTTACTTTCAAAATGGCATCAATATATTGTGAATTTCCAGAAACCATTCCTACTCGCCAACCCGCCAGATTGTAAGTTTTAGACAACGAATTTAATTCTAACGCAACTTCTTTTGCTCCTTTTGCTTGCAAAATTGAAATTGGATTATCGTTTAAAACAAAGCTATACGGATTGTCATTTATAACTAAAATGTGATGTTTTTTAGCAAAATTTATTAATTTTTCAAACAAATGTAAGCTTCCTCTTGCTCCCGTTGGCATGTGTGGATAATTTACCCACATTAGTTTTACTTTGGTTAAATTTGTTTTTTCTAAAGCTTCAAAATTGGGTTCCCAATTGTTTTCTGCTGTCAAATCATAAAAAATGGGTTTTGCTTCTACTAAATTTGTCACCGAAGTATAAGTAGGATAGCCTGGATTTGGAATTAATACTTCGTCGCCTTTATTTAAAAAAGCAAGTGAAATATGCATAATTCCTTCCTTAGAGCCCATTAGGGGTAAGATTTCATTGTTGAAATTTAAGTTAACTTGAAAATTATTTTTGTAAAAATTAGCCATTTCCTGTCTCAATTCTGGTAGGCCTTGATAGGATTGATATTGATGCGCAACAGGTTCGTAAATAGCCTTTTGCATGGCTTGAGTAACTGTTTTTGAGGGTTGCAAATCTGGGCTTCCAACCCCCATGTTTACAATAGGTTTTCCTTGGTTAATAAGTTCTCGTACTTCTCTTAATTTTGATGAAAAATAATATTCTTCGACTGTTTTTAATCTATTTGCTATTGGTATCATTGTGCTCCTTTTTTGTATTCTCCTAATACTTTAAAATGGGTTGTCATTAATTCTAATATTTTTTTTGCTTTTTCGTAATGTTTGTATTTTGCAAAAACTATATCTACAAAAAAAGAATACTGAAAAGGGGTTTCAATTATAGGCATCGATTGAATTTTAGTTAAATTTAATTTGCAATTATTCATCACATTGAGAATTGTTGCTAAATTTCCTGGGGTATCATCTAATTCAAATTTTATAGACGCTTTATTAATTTGTTCCTTCGAAATTTCTTTATTTTGGGTTTTAACAATCACAAAACGTGTTTTATTACTTTTTATAGTATGAATTCCGGAAGCAATAATGTCTAGATCGTACATTTCTGCAGCAATTGGACTAGCAATTGCACCAATTCCTGTTAGTTTTTGCTGTTGAATTCTTCTGGCAGTTTCGGCCGTGTCTCCGCTTTCAACTAATTTGATATGAGGGTAATTTTTAAAAAAAACACCACATTGCAGTAAGGCGATTGGGTGGGAGTGAACTTCGGTAATGTCTTCTATTTTCTGACCTTTCAAGACCATTAAATTCATGTGAATATCTAAATAATATTCTCCAATAATATGTAAATCATTAGCATCAATTAGGGCATAATTTGGAATTATCGAACCTGCAATAGAGTTTTCTAAAGCCATAATTCCTTTTTGAGAGGTGTTTTGTTTGAGGCTTTTTACCAAAAGTTCAAACGACATACATTCCTCTAAAGGAATATTTTTGTCGAACAAAGTCGCTGCAACCTGATGGTGAAACGAACCTTCTATTCCCTGAATTGCAATTTTTTTTATTTCTATTTCCATAATGAGCAAAAAAAAATCCCGCCTAAAAGACGGGATTGTATATTATATTTTTAATTTAATTTTCTAATCAAATAACCATATAACAATCCCTTCCTATGTTCCAATAGAAATAAAAAGAATTGTTGCTATAAAATGTATTATTTGTGTTCATTGCTTTTTTTGAGCGATTTGAATGACAAACATACTAAAAAAATGGTATCAAAATACATTTTTGAAAAAAAAATAAGTTTGTCGAAATTTTTGAGGCTCTTTTCTTCTTACTTTTGCTACAAATTTCTATATTATGTCAATCGAAGTTCAAAATATTTCTAAAAATTACGGAACACAGAAAGCGTTAGATAATATCTCTTTTTCAGTTAAAAAAGGAGAAATTGTAGGTTTTTTAGGACCAAATGGTGCAGGAAAATCGACTTTAATGAAAATTTTGACGACCTATATTAATGCCGATGGCGGTTTGGCTATGGTAAATGGATTTGATGTAAATGCAAACCAATTAGAGGTACAAAAATCAGTTGGGTATTTGCCAGAACACAATCCGTTGTATTTAGAGTTGTATGTTAGAGAATATTTGGCTTTTAATGCCGATGTATATAAAGTTGCAAAATCTCGTATCGAAGAAGTAATTGTTTTAACAGGTTTGTTGCCAGAAAGTCATAAAAAAATTGGGCAATTATCTAAAGGTTATCGTCAGCGTGTGGGGTTAGCAACTGCGCTTTTGCACAATCCTGATGTTTTAATTTTAGATGAGCCAACCACTGGATTAGACCCCAACCAACTGGTTGAGATTAGAGATTTGATAAAAAATATTGGTAAAGATAAAACGGTTTTTTTATCGACACACATTATGCAGGAAGTAGAAGCTATTTGCGATCGTGTGATTATTATAAACCACGGAAAAATTGTAACCGATAAGAATCTTGATCTATTGGTTTCCGAAAAAACAGAACAAATTATTGAAGTTGAATTTGATAAAGTTATAGCCGAAAAATTATTTGATAAATTACCAAATATTCAATCGTATAAAAACTTGCATGGTTTAGTTTGGGAACTTTCCTTTGCTACCCAAGCAGATATGCGCCCAGTAGTTTTCGATTTTGCCCATGAAAATGGTTTAAAAACTTTGCAACTAAATTTGAAAAGTAAAAATTTAGAAAGTATTTTTAGGGAAATGACCAAGTAGCAGTGTATGTATATAAAAACAAATACATACACACAATTTGATGCTATTGAAATTAAAGAATCATTGTTTAAAGAATTTTTGTTGCCTAATCATTTTCATGATACTGTTTGCATTGGTTTATTATCTAATGGCATTAAAAAAAGTGTTATTGAAGAAACACCTCAACTTGTGCATTCTAACAGTGTTAGCATCATAAATCCCTATCAAGTGCATTCAGATAATAATATTGACACTAGTGATTGTCTTTATAAAATGATTTATGTAAATACTGATGTTATAAATTATTTTTCGAAAGAAATAACAGGTAAAAACTATACTAATTTGCTTTTTACAAATGATTTAATAACAAATCCTTTAGTTTCTTCTGCTGTATTGCGTTTTTTTGATGACAAGCACAATGAAAATCTTCTTGAACAGAAATTAAAAAATTTAATCGAAATTTTAATTTCGAAAGGCTTTTTAGCAGAAAACATCATAATTGCTACTGAAAGTAAAAATGCTATTGATGATAGTATTGAAAATGCACGGCTAAATTTTTCAGATAAAATTGATATTGCAAAAATGGCTAACGAAAGCAAACTGAGCAAGTATCAATTTATACGTTATTTTAAGAAAAAAACAGGAATTACTCCCGCTTCTTATATTTTAATTCACAGAATAAATCATGCCAAATCATTACTTATACAAGGAATCCCTTTTGGGCAAATAGCTTTAGAAGTTGGTTTTTATGATCATGCTCAGTTTTGTAAATTTTTTAAATATTATACTAATTTATCTCCTACAGCATACAAAAGCAATTGCAATATTGTACAAGCATAAGTAATAAAGCTGTTGTAACTTTGTTGTAATTGAAAATTTAATAAAATTATAACTTAAATGAAAAACTGTTTTACCTTTCTCTTTACCTTTTTTTGTCTTACAATAACCGTTGGGCAAAATAACCCCTTAATTACAGACAATACTATTTCGTTGCCAAAAGACAGTTTAGTTGCCAAACAATTAGTAACATCTCTTAATGATTTATTGATTGCTAAAGAAAAACCAAACGACGAAAATAACAATGTTCTAATTTCGGAAAGGATAGAAACTTATATTTTGCTCGACGAAATGAATGGCATTGAAAAAAGCGGCAAATATAAAGACGATAATTTTTATAAACCTTATTTAACCAATGTTGTTAAACTGAATGATAATGAATATTATATTCAACTTTCGTATATTGGTATTTATGAAAACAAACCAATGTTAAGAGCAAGTTTCGAATTAATTGCTCATAAAACAGCTCATTCCTTTTTGTTTTCTTCTTTGCTTTTACGAAACACGAAAGATTGGAAAACAGAAAAGGTTGGTAATAATATATTTCATTACAAACAAACGATCAACAAAGTAAAAACAAAAGAGTTTAACAAACTTACTGCTTCTTTTGACTTGAAACTAAAATCGACTCAGAAAACAACCGAGTACTATTGTACAGACAATATAATTGAAATGCAAAAGTTAATTGGGGTTGATTATAAATTAGATTATAACGGAAGAAAAGAAAGTGTTTGGAGTTCTTCGTTTGGCGACAGAAAACTTTATGTTTTGGGTAATAATAGTTCAACTTTTAATGATTTCGACCCGCACGATACTTGGCACAACAGTTTATATTCGGTAGCTTCAAGAAGCAAAATAAATAGACCTATAGACGAAGGTTGTGCTTATATATATGGCGGTGGTAGTTGGGGTATTAGCTGGAAGGATGTTTTTGCAAAATTTAAAGATAAAGTAGCCTCTAATGCAAATACCGATTGGGCTGTATGTAAAGAGAAACCGCTAAATTTTAATACGCCTGAAATATATTTATATGCAGACTATGTTGTAAATGCTTTACTGATTCGAAAAATTGAAAAAGAAAAAGGTTTTGCAGGTGTTTGGGAGTTTTTAAATTGTGGTAAATTAGAGAAAGGAAACGAAAATTACTATAAATCTCTTGAAAAACTAACAGGAATTACGAAAGCTAATTATAATGACAAAGTTTGGGAATTAATAAAAATGTCGAAATAGCACAACAGCCCTAGCCCTGATAGTAGTGGAAATCCTTTTTTGAGGCTTTTCGCCGAAAAAAAGATTGTAACGGATAGCAGGAAATAGCTCCTAATAATTTTTTGTAATTTCTTAATTTTTATTTTCCAAGGATTTGAAAGGATTTTTTTTTAAGTAATCTGTAAAAAATTATTTTATGTGAACATCTACATCTGCGTTCATTCCCGGACGTAATAATTTTATTTTTGCCGCTTCATTAGTTGCATCGAGGCTAATTTTTACGGGCAAACGTTGTATTGTTTTTACAAAATTTCCCGTAGCATTATCTGGCGGTAATATAGAAAAACGAGCGCCTGTTGCTGGTGAAAATGAAGTTATTGTTCCTGAGAAGTCTGTGTCTGGAAAAGCATCTACTTTTACAGTTACTTTCTGACCTTCAACCATTTTGCTTAGTTGTGTTTCTTTAAAATTTGCAATTACCCAAACTTCTTGGTTGTTTATGATATAAAATAGGGATTGTCCTGGTTGAATAAATTGTCCTGGTTGGATGGCTATTTTAGATACTTGCCCGTCTATTGATGCAGTAACAACAGTATAATTTAGGTTTAGTTTTGCAGATTCTAAAATGGCTTGTGCACGTTTGATATTTGCAGCGGCTACTTCGGCTTGTTTAGAGGATACATTAGATCTAGAAGAAGCTACTGTTTTCTGGTAGGTTGAAGCTTTTTGTTGTTCTTGTAAAATTTGTAATTGGCTTTGTGCTTCTAGTTTTGTTGCTTCTGCTTGTTCGAATTGTTGTTTTGTAATCGAATGATTTTTGTATAAATTATTGTATCGTTCGTAATCATTTGAAGCTCTGTTTAGTCTAATTTTGGCAGTTTCGATATTTCCGCTTGCCGATTGCACATTGGCATCAGATACAGATACATTTGCTTGTGCGGTTCCTATATCTGCTTTTGAAACTGCATAACCTTGTTCGGCACCAATTAAGGCTGCTTTGGCTTCTTCTATTTTGATGCTATAATCTCTGTTGTCGATAGTAAATAAGGTATCGCCTTTTTTTACAGATTGATTGTCTTTTACATATACTTTAGTAATATATCCTGAAACTCTAGGGATTATAGGATTCATGTTTTTTTCGATCTGCGCATCATCTGTAGTTTCGTGAGCTAATGCGTGCATATATTTGTAAACTCCGTATGTTCCTCCTAATAGTATTAGGACTGAGAAAATAAGTATAAATTTGCTATTTGTTTTTTTGTTTTTCATTGCGATGAAATATTTAGTTTTTAGATGTGTTGAATGAATTGATTAGTTTTCCTTCTGCAAATTGCAGTTGGTAATATTTTAGGGCAATATCTGCTTGCGATAATGCTAGATTTATTTTGGTTTGTAGTTGTTGCACATCGGCTTCCAACAAATCATTGGTGGTAGATAAACTATTGTCGTATTTGTCTTTTACAATTCGGTAGTTTTCAGTTGCTTGTTCTACTGCTTGTTTGTAAACTGCATTTTGGTTTAAAGAAAGGTTGTAGTTTTCTTGTGCTTCATGTGTTTCTTCTTTTATTTTATTGGTTAAAATGGTAACGGCAGTTTTGGTTTGTTCTGATTTGCTTTGGGCTAATTTTACTTCTTTTCCGTTTTTGAAAACGGAAGCCAAATCATAACTTAATCCAACCCCAACATTCATTGCGTTTGTTACAGTCATTACATCTTTTAGATCGAAAGCAATATAACCACCTACTAATGCTAATGCTGGATAATAACCGCTTTTTGCTATTTTTATGCCAGCTTCCGATGCTTTTTGTTGGTAAGTTAAGGCTTCTAGATCATTTCTTTTGGCTTGGATTGCAATATTTTTATTTCTAACTATATCATTTTTAATGGTTTCAATATCTATGTCAATTTGAGTGTTTTCTGGTAATTGTAAAATTGTAACTAATTGATAATTAATTATATTTACATTTTTTTTAGCCGTATCTAAGGAAAGTTGAATGTTTGATTCTTGTAATTGTGCTTTCAATAAATCATTTCTAGCCATCAATCCGTTGTGTACCATTGCCGAAAAATCCTTGGTGCGTTGTTGTGCGCTTTTTAGATTGTCTTCGATTAGTGTTGTTGTTTGTTGCGATTGGTATAGTTTTGCAAATAACTCGACCACATAAAGGCTTAGTTTTTCTTTTGTATTTGCAGCGTTTGCTGTTTCGGCTTTGTATAAATTTTCTGAAGCCCAAATGCTGTTTTTTAGCTTAAATCCGTTAAAAAGAGGCATCGAAACATTGGCTTGACCTAAAAATAATTGATTTACTTTGACAGCCGTACCACTTGCTCCTAGCTTAATTTTAGGATCGATATTAGCATCTGTTAGTTGCAAAAATTGCCCAGAAATTTTCAGACTCGGGTACTGGTTATTTTTTAGGGTTTCCATTTCCAATTTGGCAGTACTCACCTTTATATTGGCTAATGCAGCCTCATTACTATTGTTAGTTACTAGCGAAATGGCTTCTTTAAGAGAGAGGACTCTTTTTTCTTGCGCATATCCAAAAGTTACCCCTAAAAAAGAAATGACAATTAATAATTTTGCTTTAATTTTCATAAACTAAAAGTGCTTTAATGGTTTGTTGTATGTGTTTTGTAAATTCATTTTCTATATAATTATCAAATTCATTTTCATTTTTTAAACCTAAAATGTCTTCAAAAAATAGTCGGCTGTTGTTAAAATGGGTTAATGATCCAATTACGATAGGCATTATTAGCGGAATGTTTATGTTTTTTTTAAAAATTCCTTTTTCCTGTCCTTCTTCAATAATTTTCTGAAAACTTAAATAATTTTGTTTTTTTACTTCTGTAAAAGCAGAAAAATTAATATTTCTTTTGTTTGAAGCGGTTTCAAAATTTAAAATTTGATAAATATTTCTGTTTCTGTAAAGCCTAAGAATATATAGCGCAATTATTTTTTCTATTTTTTCTATAGGCGATAGTAGCTCTTCATAAATACTTTCTAATTGAAGTTTTAAATTAGAAATTCTAAAAATAACTACAGATTCTAGTAGCTTTTCTTTAGAACCAAAATAATAGGAAATCATGGCAATATTTATTCCTGCCGTTTTTGCAATATCTCTAATTGATGTTCCGTCGAATCCCTTTTCGGCAAATAGCTTTTCGGCTACTAAAATAATTTCAATTTGTTTGTCATTAAAATCGGTCATGGGTATTGATTTTTAAAATCGATACAAATTTAAACAATTGTTTAAATTAAACGTTTGTTTAGTTTTTAATTAACATTTTTTTAACAGTTAATAATTCTTGAATATGATTTAAAATTATAATTTTTTTTCTAAAAAAGAATACCGCAGATTGGCAGATTATCTAAAAAATCTGCGAATTTGCGGTTGAAATAGATGTATTTAAGTGGCTAGATTTTTAGCTTGTAAATTCAGATGTATGATTTACTCTAAAAAATTTCTGAAACAAATTTACTAATGCTAGAAACGCCATTTTCGGTCAAATTTTTAATAAAAGCACTTCCAATAATGGCTCCTTTTTGATATTGAGTTGCTTGGTTGAAAGTTTCTTTATTATTAATTCCGAAACCTATAATTTGTGGGTTTTTAAGATTCATTTCTGAAATTCTTTTGAAATAATTGGTTTGAATGTTATCGAAGCCGCTAGAACTGCCTGTTACCGAAGCCGAAGAAACCAAATAAATAAATCCGTTGGAAACCGAATCGATATGTCTAATTCGCTCATTAGATGTTTGTGGGGTGATTAGAAACACGTTTGTTAGGCCATGTTTTTCGAAAGTTTCTTTGTAGTTTTCGGCATAAATATCGACGGGTAGATCTGGAATTATAAGTCCGTCGATTCCTGTTTCTTGGCATTTTTTGCAAAAATTTTCGACACCATATTGTAAAATGGGGTTGAAATATCCCATAATTATTAATGGTATTTGTACGGTTTGGCGAATGTTTTTTAGTTGTTCGAAAAGTAATTTTGTGGTCATTCCGTTTTCTAAAGCTTGTGTAGAACTTTCTTGAATAGTTGGCCCATCGGCTAAAGGATCGCTAAATGGCAAACCAATTTCTATCATATCTACGCCAGATTTTTCTAAATCTTGAATGATTTGAACCGTATCGTTTAGGTTTGGATATCCTGCCGAAAAGTAAATGGAAAGTATCTTTTTGTCTTCTTGTAATTTTTGATTTATTCTGTTCATTTTTATGTTATTTAACCACAAAGTGCACGAAGATATTCACTAAGTACACCAAGTTTTGTTTTTATTTAGACCTAACAGGTTTTTGTGAGTTTTTGTTTTGCGTTAGGGATTGAGGCGGTATCCTTTTTCTGGTTTTTCTCCAGAAAAAGATATAGCCGAAAGCCCGACCCGACCTTTTCGGGAGGGTAACGCCCTATTATAATTTGAAATAATCGATATAAGTGTTTAAATCTTTGTCGCCACGACCTGATAGATTGATGACTACAATATCTGTTGGTTTAAATTTTTTATGGTCTAAAACGGCAAAAGCATGTGCGCTTTCTATGGCTGGAATAATGCCTTCGGTTTGAGACATTTTTATGCCCCAATTCATGGCTTGATCATCAGTGATGGAGATAAATTGGGCTCTTTTTGTTTCGAATAAGTGAGCGTGCATGGGGCCAACTCCGGGATAATCTAATCCTGCGGAGATAGAGTAGGGTTCTGTGATTTGTCCGTCTGGACTTTGCATGAGCAGGGTTTTGCTTCCGTGAATAATTCCTATTTTGCCTAATGCTGAGGTGGCTGCGCTTTCTCCAGAATCTATGCCTTTTCCGGCAGCTTCGACCGCAATTATGTTTACTTCTTTTTCGTCTAGGAAGTGATAAAAAGCTCCTGCGGCATTGCTTCCGCCACCTACACAAGCGATGATATAATCTGGATTTTCTTGTCCTTCTTTTTCTAATAATTGTGTCTTTATTTCTTGGGAAATGACACTTTGAAAACGTGCTACCATATCTGGATAAGGATGCGGACCAACTACGGATCCTATAATGTAATAGGTGTTTGTTGGGTTGTTTATCCAATCTCGAATGGCTTCGTTTGTTGCGTCTTTTAGGGTTTTCGAACCTGATGTTGCGGGACGAACTTCGGCACCGAGCATTTTCATTCTCGCTACGTTTGGTGCTTGTCTTTTAATGTCTATTTCACCCATGTAAACAATACATTGCAAACCCATGAGTGCGCAAACGGTTGCTGTGGCTACTCCGTGTTGTCCTGCGCCAGTTTCTGCAATAATACGGGTTTTACCAAGGCGTTTTGCTAGTAAAATTTGTCCAATGGTATTGTTTACTTTGTGTGCGCCTGTATGGCATAAATCTTCTCTTTTTAGATAAATTTTTGTATTGTATTCTTTTGATAATCTCTCGGCAAAATAAAGTGGAGTAGGGCGGCCTACATAATCTTTTAGTAGCTCATGAAATTCTTTTTGAAATTCAGGTTCTGCTGTTATTTTGATATAGTTTTGTCTTAATTCTTCGACATTTGGGTATAGCATCTCGGGAATATAGGCTCCTCCAAAATTGCCGTAAAATCCTTTTTGGTTAACGTGAAAACTCATTGTGTTTAATGTTTAAAGGTTTAATGTTTGCAAGTTATTCTTGAAACTTTTTAATAGTTCAATATTTTTTAGTCCTGCTTCGATTTCAAATTTGCTGTTTACATCGATGGCATAAATGGGTAAATTTAATTTTTTGATGTTTTTAATGTCATCTAATCCAATTCCTCCACTAAGGAAAAAGGGTTTTCTGGAATGGTATTTTTCTAATATTTGCCAATTGAAAGTGATTCCGTTTCCGCCGGGTAATTTTCCTTTGGTGTCAAATAAGAAATAGTCGCAAACTGCTTCAAATGGTTCTAATGCTGAAAAATTGAAATCGTCATTTACAGAAAAAACTTTGATGATTTTGATAGTTGATTTTTTTAATTCTTTACAAAATTCAGGACTTTCATTTCCATGTAATTGCACAAGATTTAAATTATATTTTTTTATTTTTAAAAGTATTTCTTCTAAATTTGCATTTACAAAAACACCTACTTTTTTTATCGATTCAGGAATTTTAGGAATTTCTAGGTCAAAATATCGACTGGATTTCTCCCAGAAAATAAAGCCGAGATAGTCTGGAAGTAATGTACTTACTTCGAGAATATTTTCGGGATATTTCATACCACAAATTTTTAGTTTCATTGTTTTTGGGTTTTTAAACACAAAGAACACTAAGTTTTTCACTAGGTTCACAAAGTTTTGTAGACTTTGTGCTGTCTTTGTGCGCTTTGTGGTTAAATTAAATTTTTTATAAAAATTTCGGCAGCTTTTCCAGGATTATCTGTTTTCATAAAGTTTTCACCTATAAGAAATCCTTTATAACCATAAGGCTTTAACTCGTTGATGGCTTCGATAGAAGAAATACCACTTTCAGAAACTTTTACAAATTCATCAGGAATTTCTGAAGCTAGTTGTTTACTGAAATCTAAACTGACTTCGAATGTTTTTAGGTTTCTATTATTTACGCCAATCATGTCTAGAGTTGGCATAATCGATTTTTGTAATTCTTCTAAATTATGAACTTCTAATAAAACTTCTAAACCTAATGATTGTGCAAATTCTGATAAATTTTTAATTTCTTCACGAGTTAAAACTGCTGCGATGAGTAAAATTAAGTCGGCACCATGTGCTTTTGCTTCTAAAATTTGGTATTCATCGATAATAAATTCTTTTCGCAAAAGCGGAATATTTATAGATGCTCTTGCTACTAATAAATCATCTAAAGAGCCCCCAAAATATTTTGCGTCGGTTAGAACAGAAATTCCGCAAACTCCAGCGTTTTGGTATCCTTTTACCACTTCTTCTACCGAAAAATTATAATTTATTTCGGCTTTAGATGGAGAACGTCTTTTATGTTCGGCAATAATTCCAGCATTACTATTTCGTAAAATTTTACTTAAAGAAACGGTTCGGCTTCCAAAAAGCACTGAGTTTTCTAGTTGTGAAACAGGAATAATTGTCTTTTTAAGTATTACTTCTCTTTTTTTATCGACTATAATTTTATCTAAAATATTCATTTGTGTTTTTTATTGAATTTTGAAATTGTCATTGAAATTGCTATAGACTTAATTGTTGTAATTTTTTCAGAGTTTCCAATCCTTTGCCAGATAATAAACTTTCCTTGGCTAATTCGAATCCTTGTATAGGATTTAGATTGTTTACTGTTGCAATAGCCATTCCGGCATTAGCACAAACGACATTGTTTTGTGCTTCGGTTCCTTTTCCTGAAAGAATTGTTACAAACATTTGTGCCGATTCTTGTATGGTTGTGCCTCCTTGAATATCCGTTTGAGATAAAAGATTCACTCCAAAATCTTCTGGTTTTAGCATTCCTTCCATTTTATTGGTAATGGTTTTGGTGTTTCCAGTTAAAGAAATTTCATCATAACCATCTAAACTGTGTAAAATGGTATAGTTGGTTTTTGTGTTTTGATACAAATAACTGTACATTCTAGCCAATTCTAGATTGAAAACACCAACCAATTGGTTTTTAGGAAAACTAGGGTTAACCATGGGTCCCAACATATTGAAAAATGTTTTTACGGCTAGCTCTTTTCTTATTGGCGCTACGTTTTTCATGGCTGGATGAAAAAGAGGCGCATGTAAAACACAAATTCCAGCTTGGTCGATGCATTTTTCTAAAAAAATAGGATCATTACTAAATTTTATACCTAAATTTTCCATGACGTTGCTTGATCCAGAAATAGATGAAACGCCGTAATTTCCATGTTTTGCTACTTTTATTCCAGCACCAGCAGTTACAAAAGAAGCCAATGTCGAAATATTGAAAGTGTCTTTTCCGTCGCCACCTGTTCCACACAAATCAATTGTGTTGTAAGCCGATAAATCGATGGGAATGCACAATTCTAACAACGCTTCTCTAAACCCTGCGAGTTCGTTGATAGTGATATTTCGCATCATATAAACAGTCAGAAAACTGGCTATTTGACTCGGATTGTAACTTCCGTTAGAGATGTTGACCAATATGTTTTTTGCTTCTTGTTTAGAAAGCGTTTCGTGGTTGATGAGTCTGTTGAGTATATTTTTCATTTGTTTTAATTTAGCCAAAAGGCATTAGTTACTAGCCATAAGTTGTAATTTTTGGCTTTTTACTTTTGGCTATTGCCTTGAATTAACCCAATTTTCTAAGATTTTTTTTCCGTTTGGTGTAAGCACGCTTTCTGGGTGAAATTGCACACCACGAACATCATAAGTTTTGTGTCGCAAAGACATGATTTGTCCGTTTTCATCGGTTGATGTGATTTCTAATACATCAGGAAAATCGCTAGTATTTACAACCCAAGAATGATAACGACCTACTTCGATTTGTTTTTCTAGACCATCAAAAAGGCTTTCATTATCAACAAGAATATTCACATTGGTAGCTACGCCGTGATACACTTTTTCAAGATTTATAAGGCTTCCGCCAAAGACTTCTCCAATGGCTTGCTGTCCTAAACACACGCCTAAAATGCTTTTTGTGGCTGCATAAGTTTTGATGACTTCTTTGAGTAAGCCAGCTTCATCTGGAATTCCAGGGCCTGGAGAAAGTAATATTTTATCGAAGTTTTTTATTTCATCAATATCAAATTCATCATTGCGATAAATGGTTACTTTGCAGTTTAAATCTTCGAGATAATGTACTAAATTGTACGTGAAACTATCGTAATTGTCTATGACTAGTATTTTCATAATGTTCTATTTAAAGGTTAATATCAAAAATCAATATCAACTAATTATTTTTAAATTTTGTTCAATTTCAAAATCAGATTTTTTTATTGTAATTGATATTTATATTTTTTCTGCTAATTCTAGTGCTTTATCTAAAGCTCCTAATTTATTATATACTTCTTGTAATTCGCTTTCTTCGTCCGAATTTGCTACAATTCCAGCACCAGCTTGGTAATGCAGTTGATGATTTTTGCTTAAAAAAGTTCGAATCATAATGGCGTGGTTAAAGTTGCCTTCAAAATCCATAAAACCTATGGCGCCACCATAAAAATTTCTGTTGGTGTTTTCATATTTTTCAATTAGCTGCATGGCTTTATGTTTGGGTGCACCAGATAAAGTTCCTGCAGGAAAAGTATTAGCAACTACTTGCATGGTGGTAGATTTTTCGTGCATTTGCCCTGTAACTTTAGAAACCAAATGAATAACATGAGAAAAAAACTGTACTTCACGATATTTTTCTACTTGCACCTGATGACTTTGTCTGCTTAAATCATTTCTGGCCAAATCGACTAACATAACATGTTCTGCATTTTCTTTTTTGTCTTCGGATAATTTTTTGGCTAAAACGGCATCTTGTTCGTCGTTTCCAGTTCGTTTGAAAGTTCCTGCTATTGGGTGAATTTCGGCTTTTCTGTTTTTTATAACCAATTGTGCTTCGGGAGAAGATCCCATTATTTTAAAATCTCCATAATCAAAAAAGAACAAATAGGGTGAAGGATTGATGCTTCGTAAGGTGCGATATACATTAAATTCATCGCCTTTAAAACCTTGTGTAAATCGTCGTGATAATACCAACTGAAAGACATCGCCACGGTAACAATGTTTTTTGGCTAAAGCCACATTTGTTTTAAAATCTTCATCGGTTAAATTCGATTTTTTAGCATCAGTTTTAGAAAAAGAGTAGGCAGGTAAATTGCGTGTTTGCAACAATTGCTCGATTTCATTTATATTATTTTCTTCGGTTACGGAATGGCAGAAAATATAGGCTTCGTTTTTGAAATGATTAATGGCAATGATGTTTTGATAAACAGCGTAATAAATATCTGGAATTTGTAAATCATTTTCTTTTTTTGAAATTTCTACGTTTTCGAAATACCGTACTGCATCATAAGAAATATAGCCAAACAATCCGTTATTAATAAATTTGAAATCATTGTTTTCTGATTTAAATTGAGCTGTAAATCTTTCAATCTCGTTTGGAATATTGGTTTGGTTATTAATTTCAATTTTCTCTGAAGATCCATCAGGAAATGATTTGAAAATAGTTTCGTTTTCTATTTTTATTGAAGCAATTGGATTACAACAGATATAGGAAAAACTATTGTCATTTGCATGATAATCGCTACTTTCTAACAATAAACTGTTAGGAAATTTGTCTCGAATTTTTAGGTAAATGCTTACAGGTGTGATGGTGTCTGCAAGAATTTGTTTAAATTTTGTTTTTAGATTATAAGTTTTCATATAGATTGTTTTGGTTTTTTGCACAAAAAAAAGGCTTGTCGTGATTGACAAGCCTTTTTTATATTTTGAGTTTTAAAAATACAATATAGAGGATTAGTTCACGACGTTTGACGTAAATTATTCCACCACCAAGTATTGTTTAAAAATGTGTTCATGTTCTTAATTAAAGTTCAAATGTAGCAATTAATTTTTTACTTGCAAATTTTTTTTTATTTTTTTATGAAAAAAAACCTCGAAGATTGCTCTACGAGGTTTGTATTGGGTTTGTGAGGGTATTAGAATTTTAAATTCACATTTAATTCGAATAGATCGTCAATTGCTTTGTCAGCCAATGCACCAAAGTTTTTAGATCCGTATTTAATGTCATATATAGTTCGATCGATGATTAGTTTTGCCTTTGCAACCCCTTTGTTACTTACTAAATCGAAAGTTACTGGTGCGGTTTTTCCTTTAATAGTTAAATCGCCAACAACGGTGTAGGTGTTTTTTGATTTTTCGCCAATAGATTTGAATACTAATGTTGCAGTTGGATTGGTTTCTACATTAAAGAAATCTTCATTTTTTAGGTGTACATCTAATTTGTTTTTCCATTCGCCTTCTAAATCGGTTGAGTTTATTGTTTTCATGTCAACAATAAAATTTCCGCCTACAATTTTCGAATCTTTAAATATTAGATTGCCGTCTTTTAGTGCAATATCACCATTGTGTTGTCCGCCTACTTTTTTAGCGATCCAGAGCACTTTGCTTTTAGAAACATCTACTTTTTTTGTTGTTTGAGCAGATGCCGTTAGTGTACTTAATGCTAGGATTGCTGCTACTGCAATTGATTTTAAATTTTTCATTTTATGTGTTTTATAATTAAATGGTTATAAATAAATTTTCGGTCGATTTTCTTACTTTTTTGTAGTGTTGTGTCTCATCTTCTTCATGTCGATATCCTACGGGTGCAATAACTGCGGTATTTAGATTTAGCTTATCAAAACCTAAAATTTCGTTGTATTGTTTTGCATCGAAACCTTCCATTGGTGTTACATCTATTTTTAGTTCGGCTGCAACATTAATCAGGTTTCCTAAAGCTAGATAAGTTTGTTTTGCTGTCCAGATGTTTTTTGCTTCTTCTGTTAGTGGCTTTACGGCACCTTTCATAAAATCGCCATAACCAGATAACGAATCGATAGGTAGATTTCTTGTTTGAGAAACATTTTCTAGATACGAATCTATTTCTGCATCTCCAATATTGGTTTGATTTGCAAAAATAATTAGATGTGAGGCATCTACAATTTGGGTTTGTCCCCAAGATGCTGGTTGTAATTTTGCTCTTACCTCTGGGTTTTCAACAATGATTACTTTGTAAAGTTGTAATCCGAAAGAAGAGGTGCTTAGTCTAATTGCTTCTTTGAGTGTTTCTAAATCTGTTGCCGATACTTTTTTTGTAGTATCAAATTTTTTTGTAGCATAACGCCAGTTCTGATTTTCGATAAATGTGCTCATAATTAATTTCTGTATTTTTCTAATAGGTTATTTAACTTTTCTAATTCTTCTACTGTTAATTTGTTTGCAAAATGGTTTTCGTGTTCTATTACTGCGGGGTCAAGTTTTTCTAGAATTTCTAATCCTTTCTGAGTAATTAGAATTTCTATTTTTCTTCTGTTTTCAGGACATTCGCTACGAGTAACCATTTTTTTTAAGAGTAATTTGTTAATTAATCTTGTTGTATTGCTGTTTTTTGCAATCATTCTTTCCTGAATATCACACATATTTACAGGCTTACCTTTTTGTCCTCTTAATATTCTGAGTACATTATATTGTTCTCCAGATAAATCGTATGGTTTTATTAATTCCTGAAAATTATCATGCAATACATTTTTTGTAAACGAAATGTTTAGCAATACTTTCTTAGCAATATTTATGGGAATTGTACTCTTTATTTCGTCTTCTATTTTCATAGTTTTTATCACTAAATTTGTATATACAAATGTATTAATGTTTTTTATTTGTATATACAAATGTATATTAAATTTTTGTTAAATTATTTTTTAACAATTTTTGTGTTAGATTTTATTATTTTTGATAAAAATTAACCCATTAGCGACGATCAATAAAAAAATAAATTTATAAAAAAAAAGCATATCGAAGCACAGAAAAAAAGAGAAGGATAGACTAATTCTTGATTCACAAAGCTATATTTTGCTACGGTAAAGTGAAAAGTCTTGACAAAATTAATAAATCTATGTGGTTGAAAATTAAAACAAGTACACCTAACAAATTAAAAAATTAAAAATGAATTTATCACAAGAAGCATGGTGGGCAAAAGCACAAGAAGACGAAAATGCAGTAATCCTAGATGTTCGTACCGAAGACGAATGTAATGAAGGAATTATTCCCAATGCCATAACTATAGATATATATAAAGGGCAAGGTTTTATTTATAAAATAGAAGAACTAGACAAATCGAAAAACTATTATGTGTATTGTAAAGCAGGCGGAAGAAGTGGTCAGGCTTGCAATATTATGAATGAGTTGGGTTTTAAAACTACATATAACCTTTTAGGTGGTATGATAGAATGGAACGGTCCTGTTGTTGCGATTTAGGTTTTTTTCGAGCTACTAAAAACCAAAAGATTAAAGAAAAAGTGAAAAAGGAAGAAAATTTAGCAACTAACTGGAGTATTTGTACAGAATGTCAGGGGAGAGGTAAAAAAAGGAAGAGAATTACTAAAAAAGCACAATTAAGTTACCAGTTAGCATTTAATCAATTTGAAAAAATAAAAAATGAACAAAGCCCTCCTGTTTCTCCTAAAGGACACTTATTTTCGTGTTTGAACTGCAACGGATCTGGGTTAGTATCCTCTCTAAACCCTCCAACGGCAAATACAGAAAATTACCCTCATATTGCTATTATTGGCGCCGGAATTGCTGGTGTTGCTCTAGCTATTGCTTGTTTGCATCGCAGTATTCCTTTTACTCTTTATGAACGAGATACTAGTTTCGATGTTCGATCTCAGGGATACGGACTCACATTGCAACAAGCTAGTAAAGCAATAGAAGGATTGGGTATTTTTTCGTTAAAGGAAGCCGTCGTTTCAACAAAACACGTAGTGCATACCACAGAGGGAAAAGTTATTGGAGAATGGGGAATGAGAAAATGGATGCGTTCAGAAACGAAAAAACCATCAAAACGAACTAACATGCATATTGCAAGGCAATCTTTGCGATTAGCATTACTTGAGCAACTAGGCAAGCATGATGTTGTGCAATGGGGACATCAGTTGGTAGGTTTTAAGGAGTCCGATATTAATCAAAGTATTAATTTAACTTTTCAAGTCAATGGACAGTTAATGAGTACAAAAGCAGACCTTCTAGTTGGTGCTGATGGTATTCGTAGCTCGGTGCGAAAACTACTAATAGATGAGGATGTTTTACCTTTGCGTTATCTTGGTTGTATTGTGATATTGGGTATTTGTTCTTTAGAAGCTCTTAAGGAGATAGATAGTTCGTTACTAGATTCGGCCACCGTATTTCAAACAGCTAATGGGAATGAGCGAATTTATATGATGCCATATTCTTCAAAATCAGTGATGTGGCAACTTAGTTTCCCAATGTTAGAAGCAGAAGCTAAAGTTTTGAGTGCTCAAGGAGCTCAAGCACTCAAGGAGGAAGCATGTCGTAGGACACAGTGGCATGATCCTATTCCCCAAATTTTATTAGCGACTTTAGAAGCTCACATTTCAGGATATCCTGTGTATGACAGAGAATTACTCGAGCCAAAATTTATGAAGAAATGGGGAAAAGCGACTCTTATTGGCGATGCTGCGCACCCCATGAGCCCGTTTAAAGGGCAAGGGGCAAATCAGGCGCTACTCGATGCGCTAGCACTAGCAAGAGGAGTCTCAATGGGTTGCAAACCATTATCTCAATGGCAGAAATTAGGAATTAGAAAAAGCGTATTAACTGAGTTTGAATTAGAAATGTTACAACGTAGTGCTTCTAAAGTAAAAGATTCTGCCAACGCAGCAAAATTCCTACATTCCGAGATTGTACTCCAAGAAGGGAATGAGCCAAGAGGTAGTCATTTAAAGAAAAAAATGACTTAACAAATCTCATCAATTATAACTAACTTTTTTAATTTGAAACAGAAAATAATTTTTGAGGTTTTTCTGGGTTCAAAAACAGATCACTTATTGTAAAAATTAAACCGCTCTCTGAACGACTTCAAAAATAGTTCCGTCTTCACATTTTAATGTTTTAGAAGGATATTTCATCAATAGAGCATAATCATGCGTTGCCATGATGATAGTTTTACCTTGAGCGTTTATCTTTTTTAGTAATTCTAGAATTTCGCCGCTGGTTTGTGGGTCAAGATTTCCAGTAGGTTCATCGGCAAGTATAAGTTCAGGATCGTTTAGCAAAGCACGAGCAATAGCAACACATTGTTGTTCTCCTCCAGAAAGTTGGTGTGGCATTTTGTTTGCCATACTAAACATGCCTACTTTTTGAAGAACTTCTTCAATTTTATGATCCATTTCTTGCACATCTGTCCAACCTGTTGCTTTAAGTACAAAAAGTAAATTGTTAGCCACAGTTCTGTCTGGTAATAATTTAAAATCCTGAAAAACCATACCAATTTTTCGACGCAAATAAGGAATGTCGTGATCTATTAATCCGTTCAAATCATAATCTACAATAGTTCCTTGGCCATCAGTAAGAGGCAAATCGCCATAAAGTGTCTTCATAAAACTACTTTTTCCTGAACCTGTTTTACCTATTATATATATAAATTCGCCTGGATTTACACTCAAATTTATATCAGAAATAATCTTATTTCCAGATTGGTATATGTTTACGTCTTGAAGTGATAAAATGGTTTTTGACATCTTTTGTATAGTTTTATTTCGTAAAAGTAGTAAGTTATGTTTCTTATTCAAAATAAAATTTAAGTTGTTATTCAATTTTGAATACTAAACCCCAATTTTCCTCGTTTGAAGTCTAATAAAATACTATATTTGAAATTTTTTGACTGTAATTTAACGTTATTTTTAACCAATAAACACATGGTTTTTATAAATTTCATCAAGACCTTATTACTCCATCATAATAAAAACATAGCTTTGTGAGCTAAGAATTGGTCTGTCTAATTTTTTTCTACGTTTCTATGTGGTTATTTTTTAATTTTTAATATCTCATCAATGCAAAAATATTTATTATCACTTTTCGTATTTTTATCCTTCGTATTTACTTCAATGTTTGCACAGCAGTCAGCCATTTATACTAATGATTTAGCAGCGTATAATAAAGCTTTGTCTTTATTTAATGACAAACAATACCAATTGGCTCAAATACTTTTTGATAAGGTAAAACAAGAAAATTTAAATCCCGAATTAGAAGCCGATTGTACTTATTATAGTGCCAATTGCGCCATCAGGTTAAATCAGAATAATGCCGATGAAAAGATGCAAAATTTTGTAAAAAATTATCCAACAAGTACCAAACAAAATTTAGCTTATACTGAAGTCGCTACCTATTATTTCGAGCAAGGGAAATACCCACAAGCCTTAGAATGGTTCGATAAAGTTGATGAAAGTAGTTTGACGGAAGATGAATTAGATAAATATAATTTCTATAAAGGATATAGTTTTTTTAATTCTAGCAAAAAGAAAGAAGCCACTCAGTATTTTAATAAAGTAGTCAATTCGCAAGAATATGGCTCGCAAGCCAAATATTATTTAGGCTTTTTAGCTTATGAAGGCGACGATTATAAGGAAGCAACAAAATATTTCGATCAGGTTTCGGGCGAAGAAAAATACAAGGAAAAGTTGTCGTATTTTCAAGCGGATATGAATTTTAAATTAGGAAAATTCGACAAAGCGATTCAGTTAGGACAAGCAGCAATGAATAATTCTAATGATTTCGAAAAATCTGAGTTGAATAAAATTATTGGCGAAAGTTATTTTAATTTAAAAGAATACAACCAAGCTATTCCGTTTCTAAAAGAATACAAAGGAAAAAAAGGAAAATGGAATAATACCGATTATTATCAGTTAGGATACGCTTTTTACAAACAAAATGATTTCGAAAATGCGATTAATCAGTTTAATAAAATTATAGATGGTAAAGATTTTGTAGCTCAAAATGCCTATTATCATTTAGGTGAAAGTTATTTGAAAACCGATAAAAAACCACAAGCTTTAAATGCTTTCAAAAATGCTTCGGAAATGACTTTTGATATAAAAATACAAGAAGATGCGGCTTTAAATTATGCTCGATTGAGTTATGATATAGGAAATTCCTACCAAAGTGTTCCTGATGTTTTAAATGGTTTTATGACAAAATACCCGTCAAATCCTAACAAACCAGAAATCGAAAATTTATTAATTAATTCCTATATTACCTCAAAAAATTATAAAGAAGCGTTAAATTTATTAGAAAAAAATAAATCGTTTGAAAACAAAACAGCATACCAAAAAGTAGCTTTTTATCGTGGGTTAGAATTATTTACCGATGGAAGTTATAAAGAGGCTTTAGCTATTTTTAAAAAATCGATCGCCGAACAAAAAGACCCTAAATTTTCCGCTCGTGGTACGTTCTGGAAAGCAGAAACCGAATATATTTTAAATGATTTTACCAATGCCTTATTAAGTTTTAAGCAGTTTTTAGGTTATCCTGAAGCCAAAGAAACAGTCGAATTTGCAAACGTAAATTACAACATGGCATACAGCCATTTTAAGTTGAAAGAATACGAACAAGCAGGTAATTTTTTTCAGAAATATATCGAAGTTTCTAAAGACGACAAAACCCGTTTAACCGATGCTTATCTGCGTTTGGCCGACAGCAAATTTGTAACCACAAGATATGCAGCTGCATTAGAAGCATACGATAAAGCCATCATTTTAAAAACTTTCGATGCAGATTATGCTACTTTTCAAAAAGCAATTTGTTACGGATTTATGGGTAAAAATGATAAGAAAATAGCGGGTTTTAATCAGTTTCTAAAAACCTATCCAAACTCACAATATCGTGACGATGCATTGTTCGAACTAGCCAATACCTATACTACCGAAAATGAAACAGCATCATCTATAAAAACTTATGATCAATTAATTGCCGAGAATAGTAACGGAAGTTACGTCTCTAAAGCGCTACTTCGCCAAGGTTTAATATATTATAATGCTGATAAAGACGAACAAGCTTTAACCAAATTTAAAAAAGTAGTGGCTAATTTTCCAAAATCGGAAGAAGCACTCGAAGCCGTAAAAACAGCACGATTAATTTATGTAGATAACGGAAAAGTAGATGAGTATACCACTTGGGTAAAATCGCTCGATTTTGTAAATATTTCCGACTCAGATTTAGATAACGATTCTTGGGAAGCTGCCGAAAAGCAATATTTGCAAGGGAATAACAAACAAGCCATTACAAACTTAAGCAGTTATATTAAGACTTTTCCTAACGGAATACGTATTCTAAAAGCTAATTTTTATTTGGCAGAAAGTTATTTCAAAGAAGAATCTGCTAATTCAATCCCTTATTATGAGTACACCATTTCAAAAGCTAGAAGCGAATATACAGAGCAATCTTTGTCACGATTATGCCAGATTTTCTTAAGAAATACAAACTATACTAAAGCAATACCTGTTTTACTTCGATTAGAAAGTGAAGCCGATTTTCCTCAAAATAAAACCTATGCACAAGCCAATTTGATGAAAAGTTATTATACCGAAAAGGATTATGCCAACTCAGTAATTTATGCCGAAAAAGTATTAGAAAACCCCAAAACAGAAGATAAAATTAAGAGTGATGCACAAATCATTGTAGCTCGTTCGGCTATAAAAGTGGGTAATGAAGCAAAAGCAAAAGTCGCTTACGCAAAATTGCAAAAAATAGCCAAAGGAGAACTAGCTGCCGAAGCACTATTTTATGAGGCGTATTTCAAAAATGCAGCATCACAATTTGAAGAATCTAACAAAGTAGTTCAAAAACTAGCCAAAGATTATTCGGGTTATAAATATTTTGGTGCCAAAGGATTAGTAGTTATGGCAAAGAATTTTTACGGATTAAAAGACAGTTTTCAAGCAACTTATATTTTAGAAAGTGTAATTAAAAACTTTACAGATTATGCAGATGTAGTACTAGAAGCCAAAAAAGAACTTGATTTAATTAAGTTCGAAGAAGCCAAAACAAATTCGTCGATTACTAAATAAATATTTTGTAAATCTTTGTGTCATCTTCGTGTGACTTTGTGAAATAGCAAACAAAACATATATGAAAAATAAAATCATCATAATCCTACTTATAACATTCCAGCTTTCTTTCGCACAAAAGAAAGACGAAAATATTGGTACCGAAGTTGTAAACGTAGTAAAACCATATACGCCAACCATTTCCGATGCTTTCAAAGTAAAAGAAATTCCATCATTAAACGATAATGAAACAAGCAAGAAAGAAGAAGTTAAATACCAGATTTTCTCTTTTCCTGTGGCATCAACATTTACACCATCTAAAGGCAAAGCCGCAGGTGTAGAAAAAGCCAAGCAAGAAAAGTTGTTTTCTAACTATGCGGTACTCGGTTTTGGAAATTACGGAACTGTAAATACAGAATTGTTTGTTTCTCACCAGTTAGATAATTACCAATATGTAGCCGGAAAAATACAGCATCAATCCTCACAAGGTGGTATCAAAAATGTAGCTTTAAACGATAAATTTTCGGAATCATCTATCAATGTCATGTATGGTTATAATCGTCAGCAAACCAATTTTAAATTAGATTTAGGATACAAACACGAAGGCTATAATTGGTACGGATTGCCTTTGCAAAACCCAAATTTTTATAATATTAGGTTAGATACAATTAATCCAAGTCATCAATACAATACAATTTCGTTGGGTTCAGAATTGGCTATTTCAAGTGGTTTTTTCGAAAAAGCAAACCTAAATTTTATGGCTTTTTCCGATAATTATGGGTCTAAAGAAAATCGATTTATCATTAAACCTATTTTTAATTTCGATTTTGGAAATACAGCTATAAAAGCAAAATTTAATCTCGATTATTTGACTACTAGTTTCGATACTTCTTATTTGCTACAATATCCAGTAGTTGGTGTAAATACAAATATTAAAAAATCTAATTTAATATTTAGTGTTAACCCAAGTTATCAATTATTAAAAGATGATTTGTCGATCGAATTAGGTGCAGAAGTTACTTTTCTTTCAAGACCAAAAAATGTTTATTTAGGAATTAATAACGAATCTAAAAGTAGCTTGTTTATTTATCCAAAAGTAAAATTATCTTATAAAGTGGTTAGCGATTTAATGATCGCTTTTGCGGGTGCAGAAGGCGGGTTAAATCAAAATTCATACGCTAATTTTGTGAGTCAAAATAAATTTTTGTCGCCAACCTTATTTATCGAGCCAACCGACAAACAATATGATATTTATGCTGGTTTAAGAGGAAAATTAGCCAGTACTTTATCTTATAATGTAAAAGTATCTTATATTTCTTCAAAAAACCAAACTTTGTTTAAGGCCAATCCGTATTTATTGGCACCATCACAAAATTACAGTTACGGAAATTCGTTCGATGTGGCTTATGATAATATAAAAAACCTTTCATTTTTTGGAGAATTAAAAACCGATGTTAATAAAAATATTTCTTTGGGTTTAAATGTTGAACTAAATGATTATAAAACAAATTTTGAAGCCCAACCCTGGAATTTGCCAGCCATAAAAGCCTCTTTTACCACTAATTTTAATGTAGCTAAAAAATGGTATGCAGGAACACAGTTGTTTTATGTAGGCGAAAGAAAAGATGCGTTTACTAATTATAAATCGTTTGCTTTTTCAGATTCAGTAAGAACTTTAGCTGCGTTTTTCGATCTCAATGCGCATGTAGGTTATAAATATAACGAACGATTAACTGCTTTCTTAAAAGGAAATAATCTTGCCAACCAAAATTATAATCGCTGGTTAAATTACGCTGTGCAAGGCGCACAAGTAATAATTGGGGCAAGTTATAAATTCGACTTTTAGATTTTTAACCCTATAAATTCGTTTAGTTTGGCTATAAAAAAGCAAATTTAATATGAATTTATAGGGTTTAATAAAAAAAGTAAATTATAAGAAGAAACTAACTCCCAAAACAATATTTCTTCCAATATTCGAAATACGATCTGTTTTTAGTCTAGAAAGATGCGAAATATAGCTTTTGTTCAGCATATTATTAGCATTGATAGAAATATCAAATTTTAGTTTATTGATGTTTATATTTCCACCTAAACCTACATTTACCAGCGTATAATCCTTACTTTTTGTTTCAAAAGTGCTATTGTTATTTTGTTTAAAAACACTTTCAATATTTAAGGTTGCAAATCCTTTTTTAATCCAATTATTGAGGTTAAATTCTGTGCGAATGTTATTATTCCATTTGTTTGCAGGAATAAGAGGTAAATATTCTCCGTTCTCTTTCAGACCAGTTACGGTTTCGAAACTACTGGTAATATGCAACCAATCTAGCGGA
The DNA here is from genome assembly GCF_002217405.1 of Flavobacterium psychrophilum DSM 3660 = ATCC 49418. Taxonomy (GTDB): domain Bacteria; phylum Bacteroidota; class Bacteroidia; order Flavobacteriales; family Flavobacteriaceae; genus Flavobacterium; species Flavobacterium psychrophilum. The sequence goes on from NZ_MUHE01000005.1 coordinate 91,620, forward strand.
TGCGGATGAAAATGAATACCAAATTCTCCTCCATATAATTTTGCATTGGCTTGCACATAATCGTACACATCATTATCTGCCATTATACTTCCGTTTGGCGCAATAAAAATATAGTTGCTAATATTATTGTAAAACCCGTTGGCAAAAAATTCAAAATGAGAATTTCCATATTCTAAATTTAAATCAGTTTGAATATTTTGTTCATTTTTTAAATTAGAATTTCCAATCTCGTATCTATTACTACCTTCATGAACACCGTTTGAGGTTAGTTCGGCCAAATTTGGAGATCTAAAACCTGAGGCAACATTCAATCTAAAAGACAAATTATCTGTTAGTTTTGTTTTATAACCCACAGAAGCATTAAAACTCGTATATTTTTTGCTAATCGCTTCAAAATAACCTTCATCGCCTATAATTCCGTGGCTTTCGGTATTAATTTTTCTAGTATCATAGCGAAATCCGGCCTGTATAACATTCGATTTCCATTCGTAATTTGTGGTTAACAAAGCACCAATGTCATTAGTCTTGGCATCAGGAATTAATAATTCTGACCCCAAATTTTTATTACTTTGACTCATTCCTTGCACACCAATAATAGCTTCTAATTTTCCAATATTTGGCAAATAATATTTTAAATCATAGTTTAAAGTGTTCAAAATCATATCTAAAACAGGAATCGTACTATCTGCAAATTCCTTACGACTGTTAGAAATATATCCAAAATCGGCATCAAATTTCGAGTTTCTGAAATAAAAATTATTATGCAAACTCAAAATATGGTTCACCACACCTTGCCTAGGATAATCAGGATCTCTCTTTGTAGTTTGCAAACCTATTTGCTCTGGAATTCCTAAATTTAAATGATTCAAATTATATCGCAAAACACTAGAAAACTTAGAATTGCTAAAACCAAGAGCAGTTTTTACATCAGCTTCTTCAAAACGAGTGTTGGTAACCAAGCTATCACTTGGCATTTTATAATCGCCATGGTTATTATAAGCTCCACGAATTAAAAATTTCCAATTTTCAGAAGATGATTTCAAACCAAATGAAGTGTTACTTCCATTTGTATTGGAAAAATATTTTTGACTAAAATCTGCCAAATAAGAGTTCGGTTTAGCAAATTTCTCAGGATTAAAATACAATACCCCTCCCAACGCATCAGAGCCATACAACAACGAAGCAGGGCCTTTTATAACCTCTACACTCTCTATACCACTCTCGTTAAGACCCAAACCATGCTCTTCTCCAAATTGCTGATTTTCTAACCGTACACCTTGTGTGTACACCAAAACACGATTCCCGCTTAACCCACGAATAACAGGTTTTCCTATAGATGTTCCTGTAGATACCTGCGAAACTCCAGCAATAGAAGCCAATCCCTCCATGAGCGTTGCGGCTCCTTTTTGTTGTAATTCTCTAATACTTTTGTGTTCAATTTTCATCACATTTTGCGATTGAATTTTGTTAAAAATAGTAGCCGCTATTTTCACTTCTTCTAAATGATTCGAGGAAGATTCTAGCCTAATATTTAAATTAATCTCTGCTTTATTTATAAAAACAGAAACCAATTTTTCATCATAACCCACAAGAGAAAAAGATATTTTAAATTTTCCTTTTGGCAAATCTAAAAACAAGAAATTCCCGTTACTATCAGAGATTGTTTCTTTATTTAACTCAGGAATAGAAACCAAGACAGTTTCTAAAATTTTATTTTCGGAATTAGTAATAGCACCTGTAATTTTATTTTGTGCATTACAAAAAATGGCAAACCCTAACAATAGGGCAACTAAAAATGATTTCATAGTATAGGGTAATTTTTATAGCGTTCAATACTATAATTTACAATCTATATTATTTGGGCGTGACCCTACGTAAAAACTACGGGTCGGGCTTTTCGTTCCCGCTTTTTTTTATTTGGCTAAAAAACGCCAAACAAAAAAAGAGCTCCACTTCAATCCCTCACGCAGAGAAAATCCAAAAGAAAATCTCAATAATAAAAGCAGTAAATTATAAGATTAAACCATTTTATTGTTTAAAATAAGTAGATTGTATTGCTAAAAAAAAACAATTTCAGCAACAAATAAATTAAAACATAAAACTAGGAGGAGCTCGAAGCGCAAAAAGGCTTCCTTTAAAAAAATTAGTTATTTCTCTAGAATATAAAAAAGAATATCTTGTAAAGATTATTTTTTTTATAAATTGAAAACAAGAAACACCCGAACAAACAAAACCACCTAAAGTAAAATTACAAATAAAACAGTGGTCAAAATTATGGTGTTGGTGGGTAATTTGAGAACCAGAAGTTGGTTTATGATGGCAATGTTTTTGAGAAATTTGCTTCGCCAAATGCTCATAACTATGCACCGATTGAAATAGTATCGAAAACAATACTACCATCGCTAATAATGAGTTTATAACAACAAATTTCTTGTTCATACCATGCAAATGTAATAAAGCAAAAAAGAAAATGCGTTTAAATTTAACAAAATTTATCATTTGCTAAATTTAAACGCATTTTGAAATATATATTATATATGTTTAAACCAAATTATTAGTAATTAAATATTCAGCAATTTGTACTGTATTTGTAGCAGCACCTTTGCGCAAATTATCAGCTACAATCCACATGTTTATTGAGTTGGGTTGGCTTTCGTCACGACGAATTCGTCCTACAAAAACAGCATCTTTTCCTTGGGCATACATAGGCATCGGATAGGTATAAGTATCATTATTATCTTGTACCACAACACCAGGGGTATTATGCAAAAGCTGGCGAACTTCATTTACATCAAAATCATTAGCAAACTCTACATTTACCGCTTCGCTATGCCCTCCAACAATAGGCACACGAACAGCAGTAGCAGTAACGGCAATAGTTTTATCATCTAATATTTTTTGAGTTTCACGAACCAGTTTCATTTCTTCTTTAGTATAACCGTTTTCTTCAAAACTATCACATTGCGGAATAGCATTTTTGTGAATAGGATATTTATACGCCATTTCGCCAGAAATTCCTGCATATTCGTTTTCTAATTGCTGCACTGCTTTTACCCCAGTTCCTGTGATAGATTGATAAGTAGAAACAATAACACGCTTAATCTTATATTTTTTATGCAACGGCGCTAAAACCATCACTAATTGAATAGTCGAGCAGTTGGCATTTGGAATAATTTTGTCCTCTTTTGTTAATATAGAAGCATTTATCTCAGGAACAACCAGTTTCTTAGTAGGATCCATTCTCCAAGCCGATGAATTATCGATTACAGTTGTACCAGCAGCAGCAAATTTTGGAGCCCATTCCAGAGAAGTTTCTCCACCAGCAGAAAACAAAGCAATATCTGCTTTCATATCTACTGCCGTTTGCATACCTACTACTTTATATTTTGTACCCTTAAATTCTATTTCTTTTCCTACAGATCGCTCTGAAGCAACAGGGATTAACTCGGTTACAGGAAAATTTCTTTCGGCTAATACTTGAAGCATTACTTCGCCAACCATTCCGGTTGCGCCAACAACTGCAATTTTCATAATTTTTATTTTTATTTTCGAAATACAAAAGTAATAAATATTGATTTGATTTTAAGAAAACCAATAAAAAAGAAAAACCATTTTAATTTAACAAACAATTTGGTTATAATATGTTTAGGGGTTATTATTTTTCGATTAAATTTTAAATATTTTAAAAACAGATGACCTAATTCTAATAAGGCAATTTCTAAAAACTACTTTCAGTATTTCTAATTGTATTTTAGCCTTTTTAAAAATAATATCCTAAATTTGAATTAAAATTAAATCAGCTCACATCAATAACGATGTGAAACTCGACAAATAATGTTTAAATGGTTGTCAAACAAGAAATACACCAACAATACCTTCAATTGGTTCAAGATAAAATCGATGTTTTTCAAGACATGATTTCATCATTAACAGAAGATTCTAAAAATGATGCCAAAGGCTCGGCAGGCGACAAGCACGAAACAGCGTTGTCTATGATGCACATCGAGCAGGAAAAACTAACGCACAAACTCAAAGAGTCAATAGCGCAAAAAGCTATTTTAGATAAGATTGATGCTTCGCAAATACATCACAAAGTAGCAGTTGGTAGTTTAGTTATAACCAATAACCTCACGGTTTATATTAGTGTGGCATTGCCTAAAATTACTATCCAAAATAAAAATATATTTGCTATTTCGCCACAATCACCATTGGCAATTCAGTTAATGGGAAAAGGTGTTGGTTATGAATTTGAAGTAAATTTAATCAAATATATAATTCAAGAGATTTTCTAAAAATGGGTGAGTGTTCGTTCAATCCGTGGGCTAAAAATTACAATTTAAAACTTCAAATGTAAATCTAAACGCTTTTGCTTTCATAATTATATTTAAAATAAATATTTACTTTCAAATTATAACTAAATACAAATATATGGTATAAATAGTAAATCATATTGCGCAATTTTGCTTCAGAAATAATTAGAAACAAAACGTTATGTGCGGAATATTAGCAATCATTGGAAAAGGGAAAGATCAAGAATTAGTAAAAACATCATCTAAAAGAATGTCGCATCGTGGGCCAGACGAAAGCGATTTACAGGTAACTAAAAACGGGCATATTTTAAGTCATGAGCGTTTGTCAATTATCGATTTGCATTCGGGACGTCAACCTATTCAAGGTTCTTCTTCAGCCTGGATGATTCACAATGGCGAAATATACAATCACCAAGAATTAAGAGACGGAGTTTTAAAACACCATACTTTTAGAACCAAATCAGATTCCGAAGTAATCGTGCATTTGTATGAAGAATTTGGGTATGATTTTCTGAATGTTTTAGATGGCGATTTCGCATTTGTAGTTATAAATGGCGACGATTATATTGCAGGTCGTGATCCAATGGGAGTGAAGCCTTTATACTACGGACTTGATGAAAGGGGTAGAATGTATTTTGCTTCCGAAATGAAACCTATTGCCGATCAATGTAAAACTTTTTTTACTTTTCCTCCAGGGCATTATTATACACCAAAAACAGGATTTGTTAAGTACTACAAACCAGAATATTGCGATTATAAAAAAGCAACAAATACACTAGATTTAAAACTCATTCGAGACACATTAACAGAGGCAACTCGCAAAAGATTAATGAGCGATGTGCCAATTGGTGTGCTGCTTTCGGGAGGATTAGATTCGTCCTTAACATCATCTATTGCCTCAAGGTTATTGAAAGAAAAAGGCAAAACATTACATTCTTTTTCTATTGGTTTAGATGAAAATGCGCCCGATGCCAAAGCAGCTCGTAAGGTAGCAGAATTTTTAGGTACAAAACACCATGAGGTGCATTTTACTATCGAACAAGGAATTGAAATTTTAGATAAATTAATTTGGCATTTAGAAACATACGATGTGACTTCGGTAAGAGCCAGTACCCCCATGTATTTCTTATCGAAAGCAATTACCGATATGGGAATTAAAGTAGTCCTTTCTGGCGAAGGAGCCGATGAGATTTTCGGAGGATATTTGTATTTTAGAAACGCTCCAACAACAGAAGATTTTCAGAAAGAAACCATAGAGAGAGTTCAAAAACTATTTACTGCCGATTTGCTTCGTGCCGATAAATCGACCATGGCACACGGACTCGAAGCTCGTGTCCCGTTCTTAGACAAAGCTTTTTTAGATGTTGCTATGCTGATTAAACCAGAAGAAAAACAGCCGAAAACCTACGGCGGAAAAGAAAAATACATTCTTCGAAAAGCTTTCGATACACCAGACAATCCGTATCTTCCTGATGAAGTTTTATGGCGTCAAAAAGAGCAGTTTTCTGATGGAGTAGGATACAACTGGATCGATCAATTAATCGAATATTGTGCTTCAAAAGTAACTGACAAACAATTAGAATTGGCAAAAGAATTGTATTCTTACAACACACCAACTACTAAAGAAGCCTATTATTATAGAACGATTTTTCATAAATATTATCCACAACAAAGTGCTGCAGAAACAGTAAGGAAATGGATCCCGAAATGGCAAGAAAATCAAGATCCAAGCGGTCGTGCTAATGCTGCTCATGTGCAAGCAGATTTGGAGATTGCAAAAGCTAGTATATTGCATTAGTTTAAATTTCAAAAATAAATGTAAGAAGCATTATTTGTCAATAGTTTATCAGATTTTCAAAAGAGTATTTTTTAAATATTTCTTTTGAAAATTTGATTTTTACAGTCATTAGTTTTTTTCTATTGATTTTTTCTATTCATTTTTGAAATTGTCATTGCTATTGAATTTTTATTAATAAACTGTTGATAACTTCATGACTAAATCGTAGGTTTTGGTTTCAAAATCATTTGCAATAGTATATATTTGCGTGTTAGACAAAAATTACATTTTTTAGAATAAGAAATATGAGCGACGAAATTAAGAAGGATAATTATTCAGCAGATAGTATTCAGGCATTAGAAGGAATGGAACATGTTCGCATGCGTCCCTCGATGTATATTGGAGATGTAGGTGTTCGTGGTTTGCACCATTTAGTTTACGAAGTTGTAGATAACTCTATCGATGAGGCAATGGGAGGTCATTGCGATACGATTCGTGTAGATATTAATGAAGATGGTTCTATTTCTGTAGAAGATAACGGACGTGGTATTCCTGTCGGAATTCATAAAAAAGAAGGCGTTTCAGCTCTAGAAGTTGTAATGACTAAAATTGGTGCTGGAGGAAAATTTGATAAAGATTCGTATAAAGTTTCTGGAGGATTGCACGGAGTAGGGGTTTCTGTAGTAAATGCTTTGTCAAACCACTTGCGAGCAACCGTTCATAGTAGCGACGGAAAGATTTACGAGCAAGAATACGAAAAAGGAAAAGCACTTTATCCTGTAAAGCAAATAGGCGAAACGACTAAACGTGGAACCATTGTAACTTTTTACCCGGACCCTTCTATTTTTACCCAAACCATAGAGTATTCTTATGACACTTTATCTGCTCGTATGCGTGAATTATCTTTTTTAAATAAAGGAATCACCATTACTTTTACAGATAAAAGAGAAAAAGACAAAGACGGAAATTTTGTTTCAGAAATTTTTCATTCAACAGAAGGACTAAAAGAATATATCCGTTATTTAGATGGAAACCGAGAGCCAATTATTGCGCACGTAATTTCTATGGATAACGATAAAGGAGAGATTCCAGTTGAGGTTGCCTTAATTTATAATACAAGTTATACAGAGAATATTTTTTCTTACGTAAACAATATCAATACACACGAAGGAGGAACGCATTTGCAAGGTTTTAGAACTGGTTTAACCCGTTCGTTAAAGAAATATGCAGATTCGTCTGGAATGTTAGATAAATTGAAATTTGAAATTTCAGGAGATGACTTCCGTGAAGGATTAACAGCGATTATTTCGGTAAAAGTTGCTGAACCTCAATTTGAAGGTCAAACCAAAACCAAATTAGGAAATAGAGAAGTAGTTTCTCCAGTTTCTCAAGCGGTTGGCGATATGATTGAAAATTATTTGGAAGAAAATCCAAATGATGCAAGAATCATTGTGCAAAAAGTAATTTTGGCAGCACAAGCACGTCATGCTGCTAAGAAAGCCCGTGAAATGGTGCAGCGAAAAACCGTAATGGGTGGTGGTGGCTTACCAGGAAAACTATCAGATTGTTCTGAACAAGATCCAGCAAAATGTGAAGTATTTCTTGTTGAGGGAGATTCGGCAGGAGGAACAGCAAAACAAGGACGTGATAGGGCTTTTCAGGCAATTTTGCCTTTACGTGGTAAGATTTTGAATGTTGAAAAAGCAATGCACCACAAAGTTTTTGAAAACGAAGAGATTCGTAATATATTTACAGCTTTAGGCGTAACCATTGGTACTGCTGAAGACAGTAAAGCATTAAACCTAGAAAAATTACGTTACCATAAAGTAGTCATTATGTGTGATGCCGATATTGATGGTAGTCATATTTCTACCTTAATTCTGACATTCTTCTTCCGTTTTATGAAAGAACTAATCGAGCAAGGACACATATATATAGCAACACCACCATTATATCTTGTTAAAAAAGGGAATAAAAAAGAATACGCCTGGAACGAAGTACAACGAGATCAAGCCAACGAGAGAATGGGTGGTAGCGCAACAATTCAACGTTATAAAGGTCTTGGAGAAATGAATGCAGAACAATTGTGGGACACAACTTTAAATCCTGAATTTAGAACTTTGCGTCAAGTAAATATTGATAGTTTAGCAGAAGCTGATAGAGTTTTCTCAATGTTAATGGGAGATGAGGTTCCGCCTCGTAGAGAATTTATCGAAAAAAATGCAGTGTACGCAAATATTGACGCATAAAATCATTAATTAGGTGGTAAAATATCGCTTAATTCTGCAACAAACCGTATTTTAATATTTAGGTTTTACTGCAAGGGTTTTACTTTTCGTTACAAACAAAGTTCGCTGAATTGCAATAAAAATAAAAGCTGCGTAAAGTGATTTCTAACCAAAAAATACTGTAATAAATGCAATTAAGCTTAAAATAATCAAATAAGAGAATAACCGAATAAAAAACCGAATAAACAAATAACCAAAAAACTTAAAAATGAAAGTTACAATAGTAGGAGCAGGGAATGTAGGAGCGTCTTGTGCAGATGTTATTTCTTATAGAGGAATTGCAAGTGAAGTAGTATTATTAGATATCAAAGAAGGTTTTGCTGAAGGAAAAGCCATGGATATCATGCAATGTGCTACCAACACAGGTTTTAATACACAATTATCGGGAGTTACAAACGATTATACAAAAACAGCAAACAGTGATGTTGTTGTAATTACTTCTGGAATTCCAAGAAAACCAGGAATGACTCGTGAGGAATTAATAGGTATCAATGCTGGAATCGTTAAGTCGGTTGTAGAAAACGTATTGGTACATTCTCCAAATACTATTGTAGTAGTGGTTTCAAACCCAATGGATACAATGACTTACCTAGCATTGAAAGCTACAGGTTTACCAAAAAATAGAATTATAGGAATGGGTGGTGCTTTAGATAGCTCACGTTTCAGATATTACTTATCTAAAGCATTAGACAAACCTGCAAACGATGTTTCGGCAATGGTTATAGGTGGTCACGGCGATACAACTATGATTCCTCTTACTAGATTAGCCTCTTATAACGGAATTCCAGTTTCAGAATTTCTTTCTCAAGAGCAATTAGAAAAAGTTACTGCAGATACTATGGTTGGGGGAGCAACATTAACAGGATTATTAGGTACTTCTGCTTGGTATGCTCCTGGCGCATCTGTAGCATATTTAGTAGATAGCATTCTGAACAATCAAAAGAAAATGATTGCCTGCTCTGTAATGTTAGACGGAGAATACGGCCAATCTGATATTTGTATAGGTGTTCCTTGTATCATTGGTAAAAACGGGATAGAAGAAATAGTTACTATAAACTTAAACGATAATGAAAAAGCATTATTTGCAAAAAGCGCAGAAGCTGTTCGTAATATGAATGCCGATTTAAAATCAGTTTTAGCCTAACTACTTAGCCACAAAGAGCGAAAAGAATTTCACAAAGTACACAAAGAATCTAAATCTTACCTAACTTTGCGAAATTCTTACCCAACTTTGGGGTTAAATTTATATATTTGCACGTTTTGTAAAAATACGATAGTTTTGTCGTATTTCTATAAACCAAAATAAACAAACCAAAGAATTAATTAATTTTTACACAGAATGCATAATAGAGGACTTATTAAATTTATTGCAATAATATTTGCACTGGTAAGTATTTACCAACTTTCTTTCACATTTGTTGCTAATAAAGTAAAAAGTGATGCAAAAGCTTTTGCAGCTGGAAAACCAGAAAACGAAGTAAAATATCTTGACTCGATAGGAAAAGAAAATGTCTTTAACCTTGGTTTCACAAACTTCACCTACGATGAGGTAAAAACAAAACAAATTAACAAAGGTCTTGACCTAGAAGGTGGTATCAATGTAATACTGCAAATCTCTGTTAAAGATGTTTTGAAACAATTAGCTAATAACTCTACAAATCCAGTATTTGTTAAGTCATTGGCCGACGCAAAAAACAATCAAAAAGGAAATCAGACTTACTTAAACGCCTTTTATGATGCTTTTGATGCAAATTCTAACGGAACTACATTGCTATCTTCTCCAGATATTTTTGGAAACAGAAATTTAGCCGAAGAGATTAAAATGCAAATGTCTGATTCTGACGCTAAAAAAATAATTAACAAAAAAGTTGAAGAATCTATCGAAAGTGCTTTTAGAGTACTTCGTGAGCGTATAGACAAATTTGGTGTTACACAACCTAATATTGTAAAATTAGGAACTTCTGGGCGTATTCTTGTAGAGCTTCCAGGTGCCAAAGATGTAGATAGAGCTAAAAAATTATTATCAAGTACAGCACAATTAGAATTTTGGGAAACATTAAAAGTTGACGAAATAGGTAGTTATTTAGGTTCTGTAAATGAAGCTTTAAAGAAAACAGAAAAAGCAACAGTAGCCGTAGATACTGCAAAAAGTAAAACTTCTTCTAAAATTGAAGGATTATTAGTAGATAAAACTACAAAAGATTCGACTGCTACTAAAAAAGCAGATGCTGGACCATTTTTTAACAAAATCGTAAGTGGCGGACAGCAAGGAAGCCCAGTATTAGCTTATGTAAAATCTAAAGATACAGCAGTAATTAATGCTTATTTCAAACGTTCAGATATCAAAGCTTTATTGCCAAGTAATTTAGTAGACACTAGATTTGTTTGGGGAAAACCATCTGCAAAAACAGGTGATGTTGTCGAATTGTACGCATTAAAAGGAAATAGAACAAATACGCCTCCTATGAGTGGTAGCGTACTTTTGGACGCTTCTAATTCGTATGATCAAACAGGGAAACCATCGGTAACAATGCAAATGAGTGGTAAAGGAGCAAAAATCTGGGAAGAACTAACAGGAAGAGCTTATACTCAAAAAAGTAATATTGCAATTGTTTTAGACAATATCGTTTACTCTGCTCCAGGTGTTTCTTCTGGACCAATTTCTGGTGGACGTTCTGAAATTTCCGGATCATTTACTATAGATGAAACTAAAGATCTAGCTAACGTTTTGCGTGCTGGTAAATTACCTGCAGCCGCAGAAATAGTGCAGTCTGAAGTAGTAGGGCCATCATTAGGGCAAAAAGCAATAGATAGTGGTTTAAATTCTTCTATCGTTGGTTTATTACTTGTGTCATTATGGATGTTAATCTATTATGGAAAATCAGCTTGGTATGCAAACATTGCATTAGGGGTTAATTTATTATTCCTTTTTGGTGTAATGGCAAGTTTCGGTTTCGTATTAACATTGCCAGGTATTGCAGGTATCGTTTTAACAATGGGTACAGCAGTAGATGCTAATATTATTATATACGAACGAGCAAAAGAAGAATTGCGTGCAGGATTAAGTCTAGATGAAGCGGTTAAAAAATCTTTCAGTTGGACAGGGGCTATGCGTTCTATTATCGATGCAAACGTAACACATATTTTAACAGGATCTATTCTTTATATTTTTGGAACAGGACCTATCAAAGGTTTTGCATTAACTTTATTAATAGGTATTATCACTTCATTATTTACATCTATTTTTATTACAAGAATATTTTTAGATAGAGCTGTTGCAAAAGGAACCAAATTAGAATTTGCCAATAGTTGGTCTAAAGATTGGTTTACAGGTTTCAATTTCGACTTCTTGAAAATTAAAAAAGGAACGTATATATTCTCATCTTGTGTTATTATTGTCAGTTTAGTTTCTATATTCTTTGTAAATGGATTAGACCAAGGTGTAGATTTTGTTGGCGGAAGAACTTTTCAAGTTAAATTTGAAAAACCAGTAGAACCAACAGCAATTGCAGCCGAATTATCAAAGAAAGACGTTTTTGAAAGTGCAGAAGCCAAAATTTTTGGTACAGAAGATCAACTTAAAATAACTACAAAATATAAAATTAAAGAAGAAGGAGTAAGTGTTGATACAGAAGTGAATAAAAAATTGTACAATGCTCTTAAACCTCATTTTTCTCCAAGTATGACTTATGAGAAGTTTATAAACTCTTACGAAGGTAAAGAATTTGGTGTATTGCAAGCTTCAAAAATAAGTCCAGCTATTTCAGCAGATATCAAAACAAACTCTTTCTGGGCTGTTTTAGGCGCAATGTTGGTAGTAGGTCTTTATTTAGTGCTTTCTTTCCGTAAATTAGGATATTCATTAGGCGCAATTGCAGCAGTTCTGCATGATGTTGTATTTGTATTGGGTATTTACTCTTTATGTTATAAATTTATGCCTTTCCACATGGAAATGGATCAGCATTTTATTGCAGCAATCCTTACCGTGATTGGTTACTCGATGAATGACACTGTTATTGTATTTGACAGGATTAGAGAGTTCCTTGCTGGAAACAGAAAAGGAAACTTTAATCAAATCGTAAATGACTCTATTAATACTACATTATCTAGAACAATCAATACTTCATTAACTATGTTATTGGTATTGTTAATCATGTTTATCTTTGGTGGAGAATCTATTAGAGGGTTTATCTTCGCAATGTTAGTAGGTATTGCAGTAGGAACTTATTCCTCTTTATTTATTGCAACTCCAGTATTAGTTGATACAATGTCTGCAAAAGACAAAGAAGAAATAGATACAAGACATGCTAATGCAAACGTATAATAATCTTTTTAAGATATAATATTAAAAAAATCCTTCGTTGCAAAACGAAGGATTTTTTTTTTTAATATTTCGATATTGAGCCTGAAATATTTACCATAATTTCCAGTTTATACCTTCCTTTTATGTTAAAAAAAACACAGGCTTAATTATACAATAAACAGTTTTTTAAAATTTCATTATTTAGGCATTACCGCAAGGGTCGTGCTTTTTGTTGCAACCGTATTTTGCTGAAATTTGATAAAAACAAATGTATATCAAGTAATGCCTAACGCAAAATACTGTGATAAATAGAATTAAGCCATTTTACCAAATACAATAATTTAAAATAGATGAATACAATAACTTGGTCAGATTTCGAAAAAGTAGAGATGAGAATAGGAACAATTATCGCAGTAAATGATTTTCCAGAAGCCAGAAAACCTGCATACCAACTCATGATCGATTTTGGAACTGAAGTAGGTGTAAAAAAAACATCAGCACAAATTACAAAATGTTACACGAAAGATTATTTGCTAAACAAACAAATTGTTGCAGTGGTTAATTTTCCTGCAAAGCAAATAGGCAAGTTTATGAGCGAATGTTTAGTTCTTGGCTCGATAGGAAGCGATGGTCATATTGTTTTACTTTCTTCAGATAGTAGGGTAGAGAATGGCTTGAAAATTGGATAAAAAAAAGTTCGAAAAAAAAATAATTTCGAACTTTTTTAAGTATTCATTAAATGTCATCAAAATCTATGTTAGTAAAACTTTCTGTAGATGGTATTTCGCCAGATGATTTATCTGAAAGGTATTCTTTTTTAAAATCCTTTTGGTGTCTTTCAGATATTACTTCTTCACCTTTGTTGTTTAGGACATAAGAAGTCATTTCTTCGAGAATTTCAGCGAAAGCGGTAAAATCTTCTTTGTACAAATATATTTTATGCTTTTTGAAGTGAAAAGAGCCATCTTCTTCGGTAAATTTTTTGCTTTCGGTTATGGTAATGTAATAATCATCAGCTTTTGTAGAGCGGACATCAAAAAAATAAGTTCTTCTTCCTGCTCTTAATACTTTAGAAAAAATTTCTTCCTTTTCTAACATATCATTTTCATTTCTATTCATTCTGTGGGTTTTTGGTTGTTTGTTTCGTCAAAAGTGAAAAAAAAAATAGTACAAAACAACAATTATAACATTTCTTTTTCGGCAATTTGTTTCAAATACAATGCTTTGTAATATCCGTCTTGGTTTACTAATTGATTATGAGTGCCTTCTTGTACTATTTTTCCACCATCAATGATAATAATTTTATCTGCATTTTTTGCTGAGGAAACCCTGTGGCTCACAATTATGGTTGTTTTGTCCTTGCAAATGATTTGAAGGTTGTTGAGAATAGTTTCTTCGGTTTCGGTATCTACTGCAGATAAACAATCGTCTAATAATAAAATTTTGGGATTACTAATAATGGCTCGTGCAATAGAAACTCGTTGTTTTTGCCCACCAGAAAGCGTAATGCCTCGTTCGCCAAGAATGGTTTTGTACTTATCCTTAAAACCGATAATATTATTATGAACCACAGCATTTTTTGCCGCAGTAATGACTTCTTCATCGGAAGCATTTTCTTTTCCAAACTTAATATTGTTTTTTATAGTATCGGAAAATAAAAAGGCGTCTTGTGGTACAACACCTATACTATTTCGTAAATCTTTTAGGTTTGCTTCTGGAAGTTGTACGCCATCAATTGTAATATTGCCTAAAGTAGGATCGTATAATCTACTTATTAATGATAAAATAGTCGATTTTCCTGAGCCAGTTCTTCCAATAATAGCTAGTGTTTCGCCTTTATTTACCGAAAAACTAATATTGTCTAACGCTTTAATATTCGTATCTTGGTAAATAAGTGAAACCTTGTCGAATTTTATATTTCCATTAAAAGTCATTGGAGCGAAATTGTTGTTTTTAATCTCGGGTTCAATTTTCAGAAACTCATTAATACGTTTTTGAGACGCTGCTGCTTCCTGTACCAATGATGAAACCCAGCCTATTGTAGCAACTGGCCAAACTAACATATTTACATCTAGGATAAATGTGGCAATATCTCCAATAGATTTGATGCTGCCGCTGATATACATCATGCCTCCCAAAAAAACAACCAGCAGATTGCAAATACCTATTAGGAGTAGAATAAGCGGACTAAATAATGCTTGTGTTTTTGCTAACTTTAGGCTCTTTTCATTACTTTGTTGGGTGAGAATGTCAAATTCTTCTTGTTTAACAGTTTCAATGCTATAAGCCTTGATTACCCTAATTCCTGAAAAAATTTCTTGAGAAAAACTAGATAAAGCTGATAAATTTTCTTGAAAAATGGTACTGCGAGAATTAATTTTGGTACTTAATCTGAAAATTAAATAAGCAAGAATTGGTAATGGCAAAAGTGTATATAAGGTAAGTAAAGGAGAAATCTGACACATATATATAATAATAATTGTAAAACTAATAACGGTATTAATGGTGTACATAACCGCTGGTCCAACGTACATTCTTACACGGCTTACATCTTCGCTAATACGATTCATCAAATCGCCAGTTCTGTTTTGCTTGTAAAAATTTTGAGTTAAATGTTCATATTGTTTAAAAATTTCATTTTTCAAATCAAATTCGATATGCCTAGACATAACGATAAGCATCTGGCGCATAAAAAAAGTTAATATAGCTGCTAATATTGTGGTTCCTAAAATTAATAAAATATTTTCAAGCAGGATTTCCCTCACAATAAGAGGGTTTGATTTGTTTAATTTTAAATGGTCTTCGATAGCAGTTATCGAGCTTCCAATTAATTTTGGCGTAAATAATGAAAATATTCTTGCCGCAATAGTAAATAATATTCCTAACAAAAAATGATATTTATATTTGAGAAAATAAGGGTTTAAATAACGTAGTTCTTTCATTTTTTGTGATAATTGTGTATAAATGCTATTTTTTTTAATAAAAACAGTTAATTGTTTAAATATTTGATTATTATGTAATTGCGAAATTGATAATTTTTTATTAAAAATAAGCTTTTGTTTTGTGAATTTATGAATTAAAAATGTAATTTTGAAACGACTTTTTAAAAAGTTCCAACCTAAAAAAAATATTCATTATGATTACAGAATCTGTAAAAGCTAACGAACTTCATAAGATTGATCCAGTTTTTGGACAATTGTCTTTCGATAACCACGAGCAAATTGTTTTTTGCAATGACAAAGATACTGGTTTGAAAGCAATAATTGGTATACATAATACCGTTTTAGGACCAGCACTTGGTGGTACTAGAATGTGGAAATATGCCAACGAATGGGAAGCATTAAACGATGTTTTGCGTTTGTCACGCGGTATGACCTTTAAATCGGCTATTACGGGATTAAATCTTGGTGGCGGAAAAGCAGTAATTATTGGCGATTCTAAAATAGATAAAACACCAGAAATGATTGCTAAATTTGGCGAATATGTAAATTCCCTAAGCGGAAAATATATTACCGCAGAAGATGTAGGAACAACAACGGGTGATATGGACTTAATTCGTCTGCAAACACCACACGTTACTGGAGTTTCTATCGAAAAAGGAGGGTCTGGAAACCCATCTCCTGTAACTGCTTACGGAGTTTATATGGGGATGAAAGCGGCAGCTAAATATAAATTTGGTTCAGATGTTTTAGAAGGTAAAAAAGTTTTAGTGCAAGGAATTGGTCACGTGGGCGAAACTCTTGTAGATTACTTAACAAAAGAAGGAGCAAAAGTTATCATTTCAGATATAAATCAAGCACGTTTAGAAGAAATAGGTCATAAATATGGCGCTCAAATTTACTCAGGCGAGGATTTGTACGGAGCCGATGTCGATATTTATGCACCTTGCGCACTCGGAGCAACTATAAATGATGATACTATTTATAAAATAAAAGCAAAAGTTATTGCCGGAGCAGCAAACAATCAGTTAGCAAACGAAAATATACACGGTGCAATATTGCAAGACAAAGGAATCGTTTATGCACCAGATTTCTTAATTAATGCAGGCGGAATTATTAATGTTTATGCAGAAATTGCTGGTTATGACATGGCAGAATCTATGCGCAGAACCGAAAATATTTACAATACAACATTAGAAATTTTCGATTATGCAGATGCAAATAAAATTACGACCCACCAAGCTGCATTAAGAATTGCACAAAATCGTATCGATTTAAGAAAAAAAGAAATCCAAAAATAGATTTACTTAATTACTTAGATTATTTAAGTTTTAGAAAATTAAACTTTAAACTTTTAAATTATCTAGAAAACTTAAAAAAATATTATACTTTTGTGGAGCGAAAGAATTTCTTTCGCTCCACTAATTTTTAAATGTTCTTACAAAGTGTTAAACAGACGACATATTCGGGTTAAAGTAATGCAGACGCTATATTCTATGCGTCAAGCACAATCAGATAATTTAGAAAAAGAAGAAAAATTCTTGTTTCAAAGTATCGAAAACGTACAAGATTTGTACCTAATAATGGTGTCAATATTGGTCGAAATCCAAGCTAAAGAAGACACACTAATAGAAATTTCTCGTAACAAACACTTAGTTACTAAAGAAGAAAAAAATCCAAATCTAAAGTTTGTAAACAACAAAATTTTGACTATTCTAGCTCAGAGCAGGTCATTGCTAACTGCATTAGAAGACAGAAGAATTAATAACTGGAAACTTAATGACGATTATATTCTAATCTTATTAAAAGATATCAAAGAAAGTACTTTGTATTCAGATTATATGCGTAGTACAAAATCTGATTTCGATGAAGATCGAGACTTTATAGCATCAGTTTTTGCCGATATTATTGCGCCAAATATTAAGTTATACGAATATTTAGAAGATCAAAAACTAACATGGATAGACGATATTCCTATAATAAACACCTTAATTCTTAAACAATTAAATGCTATTAAAAACACCGAAAATGGTAATTTTTATGTGCCAAAACTGTACAAAGATACCGAAGACAAGGAGTTTGTAGGAAATTTATTTAGAAAAGTAGCCCTTAATGATCAGCAATTAGCCAAAGAATTTGCAGACAAAACACCCAATTGGGAAGCAGATCGTATTGCCGAGATAGATACGATTATTCTAAAAATGGCAATCTGTGAATTTTTAAAATTTCCATCTATTCCTGTAAAAGTTACTATTAATGAATATTTAGAATTAGCAAAAGAATATTCTACTCCAAAAAGTAGTATTTTTATAAACGGAATTTTAGATAATTTAGTAAAAGAATTTGAAAGTAACGATAAACTGAAAAAAACAGGAAGAGGCTTAATGTAAAAATAAAATTATGACTAAAAATATAATTAATTTTGTGGCAGTTATGTCATTATTGTCAACAATATCTTGCAAAGAAAAGGCTGATAACAGTTCGATTGTATTAGACGCAAACAATATGGTTGTAGCGCAATATCAGTCAGGTAATACAGTTGTTGTGCCTAAAAAAAACATGAAATCTGGAGAGTATTCAAAAATTGAAATCGAAAATTCGGATTTCGACTTCGGAGAGATTATGCAAGGTGATAAAGTATCCCATATATTTAAGTTTAAAAATGTAGGGAAAGGTGATTTAGTAATTTTAGAGGCTAAGGCAAGTTGCGGTTGTACTGTTCCTGAATGGACAAAAACACCTATAAAATCTGGAGAAAGTGGAGAGGTAAATGTTATTTTTAACTCTCAAGGAAAAATAGGACAACAACAAAAAACAGTAACGCTAACCACAAATACAGAAGCAGGAAACGAGATAATTCATTTTAAAGCAAATATTAATCCAAAAACGGGAGAAAATCCTGCAAAGACTAAATAATTATTATGGGACAGATTGTACAATATTTACCTTATATCTTAATACCACTTGTGTTTTATTTTTTTATGATAAAACCACAAAATGATAAGATAAAAAAAGAAAAAAGTTTTGAAGCATCACTAAAAGTAGGGGACAAAATAGTTACGAAAAGCGGTTTGCACGGCAAAGTTGCAGAACTTGGCCAACAAACAATTGTTATCGAAACAATGTCTGGAAAACTTAAAATGGAACGTTCGGCAATTTCTAACGAAATGAGTGAGGCGTTACATAAAAAATAACTTTATTCAGACATAAATAGTCACAAAATAATAATAGACTAATGCAAAATAGCTAGTATTATTGGCAAATAATTATAAAAAAAAAGGAGTAGAGAACCAAGTTTCTTTACTCCTTTTTTTATAAGAAACTTTAAGGGTTAACATTGCAGTAATACATTTTATTGTTAAATTTACTAGAATAACAAATACACAGTTTGTTTTTGCGAGAAATTAGAAATTTTGTCAAATGATTTAAATTCTGAGATTTTTCGTTCCTCAGAAGGAACAATATGCGTACCAAATATTACAATATTTTTAAAATTAAGACAGTATAATTAAAACAAATTAGGAGTATTACTCATTATATAAAATCTTTTTTTTTAGAATAATAAAAAAAGAAACGCCTTTTTTATTTACAGTAAATAGCCAAATAAACACAATAACTATTGTTCTATGCTATCCTACAAATATGTAAAATGCCTCTTATAAGTTTTTTTAATCTCTAAAAAAACCGCAAATCAAAAACCGCAACTTTTTGACTACGTCCTGCTTTTTGGGCGTTTTTTTTTATAAATTTGCACCACAACAAATCACCATGACAACACCACAACTAATAGCACAAATTCGAAGTAAAAAATCCTTTCTTTGCATCGGTTTAGATGTCGATTTAACTAAAATCCCAGAGCATTTACTCGAACTCGAAGACCCTATTTTCGAATTTAATAAAGCCATCATCGATGCCACACACGATTTGTGCATTTCCTATAAACCCAACACTGCTTTTTATGAAGCTTATGGTATAAAAGGCTGGCAATCGTTGCAAAAAACCATCAATTATATTAACGAAAACCATCCAGAAATTTTCACTATTGCCGATGCAAAGCGTGGCGATATTGGCAACACATCAACCATGTATGCCAAAGCTTTTTTTGAAGATTTACACTTCGATTCCGTTACCGTAGTTCCTTATATGGGCAAAGATTCGGTAGAACCCTTTTTAGCTTTTAAAGACAAACATACCATTATGTTAGCCTTAACATCTAATGAAGGAGCTTTCGATTTTCAGACTTTGAATGCCAATGGGAAACAGTTGTACAAACAGGTTTTAGAAACATCAATAACTTGGAAAAACAGTCAAAATTTAATGTATGTTGTGGGCGCAACCAAAGCAGAGTATTTTTCTGAAATTAGAAAAATTGTACCCAATAGCTTTCTTTTAGTACCAGGTGTTGGCGCACAAGGCGGCAGCTTGTCTGAAGTTTGCAAATACGGGATGAATGACAATATAGGTTTGTTAATTAACTCTTCTAGAGGTATTATTTATGCTTCCAATAAATTAGATTTTGCCAAAAAAGCAAGAGAAGAAGCATTGAAAATACAATTAGAAATGCAAGAAATAATGAGTTTGAAGTTTTCAATTTAAAGTTAAAAAAATCAAATAACTTTAAATCAAAATAACCTTAATGAAGCAATTTACAGACCAACTAGGAAATACACATACTTTTGAAAGTACCCCGAAAAGAATCATTTCTTTAGTCCCTTCTCAAACCGAATTATTATGTGATTTGGGTTTAGAAGAAAATCTTATAGGGATAACAAAATTTTGTGTCCATCCGTATTATTTAAAATCGATAAAAAAGATTGTTGGCGGGACAAAAAAAATAAATTATGATAAAATTAGCGCATTAAATCCTGATATTATTATTTGCAATAAAGAAGAAAATACGTTAGAAATAGTCGAAGAATTGCGAAAAATTTGTACTGTTTGGGTAACCAATATTATTACAATAGAAGATAATTTTCAAATGATTTCAGACTTTGGTCAACTCTTTAGTTGTCGTACCGAAGCACAAAAGATAAATGACAAATTAAGCTTTGGATTAACCGAATTTAAAAAATTTATAAAAGATAAACCCATACAAAAAGCGGCTTATTTTATTTGGAAAAATCCTTATATGGTAGCTGGTTCAGATAATTTTATCAATGAATTATTAAAACTAAATAATTTCGAAAATATTTATGATACAGGCGAACGCTATCCAACAATAGAGCTCAAAAAAATACGTTTAGAAGGCGATCCAGATTTGGTTTTTCTCTCATCGGAACCATTTCCGTTTAAAGAAGAACACGCTTTTGAGATTGGAAGATTTACGCACCATGCCAAAACTATTTTTGTAGATGGCGAGATGTTTTCCTGGTACGGAAGCCGATTGTTAAAAGCTTTCGAGTATTTCAAGATTTTGCATAGTAAGATTTAACAAATTTTTCTTGTCTATTATTTTTCATCTATTATCTTTACTTAAAATTTGAGAATTGATACATTATTCTATTTACGAAAATAAAGACAGTAAGCAGTGGGTAACGTTCGTGCACGGTGCTGGCGGAAGTTCGTCTATATGGTTTAAGCAAATTCGTGATTTTCAGAAGCATTATAATGTTTTATTGCTAGACTTGCGTGGTCACGGGAGTTCTAACGAACAAATAAAAAAAGCTTTTCATAATAAATATACATTCAAATCTATTGCTAGTGATGTTTTAGAAGTTCTAGATTATCTTAAGATTGAAATATCCCATTTTGTAGGTATTTCTTTGGGTACAATTGTAATTAGGCAGTTGGCAGAAACGCATCCAGAACGTATAAAGAGCATGATTTTAGGTGGTGCTATTCTTAAAATGAACTTTCGTTCTCAAATTTTGATGCGTTTGGGGAATATGTTTAAATATCTACTTCCTTATTTGGTATTGTATAAGTTTTTTGCTTTTGTTATTATGCCAAACAAAAATCACAAACAATCTCGTTTGCTTTTTATAAATGAAGCTAAAAAATTGTATCAAAAAGAATTCATTCGTTGGTTCAAGCTAACTGCCGAAATAAATCCAGTTCTGAAATGGTTTCGCCAAGTAGAAGTAAATATACCTACACTTTATATTATGGGAGAGGAAGATTATATGTTTTTGCCATCGGTTCGTAAAGTGGTCGAAAGGCATTACAAATCCTCTAAATTATTTGTTGTCGAACAATGTGGTCATGTTGTAAATGTCGACCAACCATTGGTTTTTAATGCTACGGTGATAAAATTTATAAATGCTATGAAGTAGAGAATGAATAGGTTTAATTTTTAAGGCTCATTAAATTTTCTTCTAAAAAAAATATAGTTTAAATAATTAAATTATAACTATTAGTTACGTGTATTAGGACTTGATCCCCTTTCGGTTCCCGTATTAATGAATAATTTGATTATAAAAAAAAGATAAAACCCTTTAAATCGTAAGATTTAAAGGGTTTTTAAACTAATTGTAGTAATACTTGTGGGCGATGAGGGGTTCGAACCCCCGACCCCCTCGGTGTAAACGAGGTGCTCTGAACCAGCTGAGCTAATCGCCCTTTCGGGTTGCAATGTCTTGCGCTATTGCGAGTGCAAATATAAGACCTTTTTTTAGTTCTGCAAACAAAAATCGAATAAAATTATAAAATTTCTGCAACAACAAATGTACTTCCACCAATATAAATAAAATCATTTTGTGATGATAATTTCAAGGCTTCTTTGTAAGCCTCTGTAATAGAGTTGTATATGTTTCCTGTTAGTCCAAAATTAGTAGCTTTTTCTTGTAGAATCTTAGCGTCTAATCCTCTAAAAATATTTGGCTTGCTAAAAAAATATTTAGCTTTTTTGGGAAATAAAGGTAAAACATCGTCTAAATCCTTATCGTTTACAAAGCCTAGAACAAAAAATAAGTTGTCAAATTCTTCTTTTTGAATCTGATTTAATACAATTTTTAAGCCATGACTATTGTGAGCTGTATCGCAAATTACTTTTGGATTTGAATGTATTTGTTGCCAACGACCTAATAAACCTGTGTTTTTTGCCACATTTAGTAATCCGTCTTTTAGATTTTCTTCCGAAACAGAAAAATGAGGTTTTAATACCCTAATGGTTTGAATAGCTGTTTTCTTATTTTGTTGCTGGTAATCGCCTAATAAATCACTCGGATATTCTTTAGTGATTAAATCTGAAGCAAAATAAATATCTGCCTTACAATCTTTGGCTTTAGCTAAAAAAACTCCTTTGGTTTTGTCGTTGTATTCTCCTACAATTACAGGGGTATTGGGTTTTATGATCCCCGCTTTTTCGTTTGCAATAGCTTCTAATGTATTGCCTAAAAAGAGAGTGTGATCTAAACCAATATTAGTAATTACCGAAACTAGCGGTTTAATAATATTTGTAGAATCTAGTCTTCCGCCCATTCCTACTTCAATGACTGCAACATCAATTTCTTGTTTTGCAAAATAATCGAAAGACAAGCCCACTGTCATTTCAAAAAAACTTAAGTTGTTTTCTTCAAAAAAAGGTTTGTTTTTAGCAACAAAATCTATTACAAAATCTTCAGAAATTGCTAGTCCATTTATTTTTATCCTCTCCCTAAAATCTTTTAAATGTGGAGAAGTGTATAGCCCAACTTTGTAACCTGCTTCTTGTAAAACCGAAGCAATCATAGACGAGCTAGAGCCTTTACCATTAGTTCCTGCTACGTGAATCGTTTTTACTTTTAGCTCAGGATTTCCCAAATGATTGGCCAGCAAAATGGTGTTTACTAAATCTTTTCTGTATGCCGAAGCACCTTGCTGCTGGTACATGGGTAGTTGTGCAAATAGCCAGTCTAAAGTTTGTTGGTAATTCATATAATGATTAAATAAATATTTAAAATACAAGTTCTTTTTAATTCACGAAAAAATAAAACTATAAATTGGTTATAATAAGTTATTTTCATTGTTCATAAAATAATTTATCTATTTTTTAGTTTAATATAAAATAGACAATTACCTTTATGCAAAATTGAGCTATTTTTTAATATAAATAAAGTACTTTACCCACATGATTGGATTTTTTTTACAAGCCCAAAACGACACCATTGCTGCTGCATCTAGCGCAGTCATTCAAAATGTTGTAAAAGACAACGAAATTTCAGTTTTAGGATTTATTATGAAAGGCGGATTTTTCTTAATCCCAATTGCCTTATTACTGTTTTACACGATTTATGTAATCATCGAGCGGTATCTCTATTTAAAAAAGCACACAAAATACGACACTCATTTGATGAAAGACATCAGGATTCATCTAAATTCTGGTCATATCGAAATGGCAATTGCTTCTGCCGAAAAAGACACCACAGCCTCCGGAAATGTTATAAAAGAAGGGCTTCATACCATAGGCAGACCTATTGCAGAGATTGAATCGAATATGGAAAAAGTGGCCAATATAGAAATTGGGCAAATGGAACAACGCTTGGGGCATCTAGGACTTATAGCAGGTATTGCGCCAACCTTAGGTTTTATAGGAACTATTGGCGGTGTAATTAAGATTTTTTATAGTATTTCTATTACAGAAAACATAAGTATAGGGAATATTTCTGGTGGTCTCTACGAGAAAATGATTAGCTCTGGTTCAGGGCTAATTGTTGGGCTTGTAGCTTACTCTGCCTACCATTTATTTAACGGAGTCATAGATAGTTTTTCGTTAAATATTCAGCGCCATGTATTAGAATTTGTAAACATAATTCAGAGACCAAATGCCACAAATAAAACGAAATAAACGATTTCATGCAGAAATAGCAACATCGTCATTAAGTGATATTATGTTCTTTTTGCTATTATTTTTCCTAATCATATCTACATTGGCAAACCCAAATGTCATAAAAATGACCTTGCCAAAATCTAAAAATAACGAAAAAACAAACAAGCAACACATTACACTTTCAGTTACCGAAGCCAAGAAGTTTTATCTAGACAAACAAGAAGTCCCGTTCGATAACTTAGAAACTACTTTACTGTCAAAATTAGGAGCAACCAAAGACCAAGCAGTCATTGTTCGCATTCCGTACAATATGCAAGTGCAAGATTTAGTCGATGTTTTGCAAATAGGCGTAAAAAACAATTTAAAATTTGTAATAGCTACCAGTGCAAGCAAATAAAATTAAATATTTTTATTAAGGAGCTATTCCTGCTTTTCGCTATATCTTTTATAAAAAAAAACCATTTAGAGAAAACTAAATGGTTTTTTTATAAAAGTTCAGGGCTAGGGCATACCTTTCTATTCAAATTTATAAATTCTAACAAAGCATTGGTTTTATTATAAAATGATTAAAAAAAACATTCTAAAAAAAAACAAATGATTTAGAACTTCAATCTAAAGATGTATTAACCTTTTCTGTAAAAAGTAATTTTTATTCTTATAGCAATTATCCCTATATAGTAAAGGTAATAACAAAAGGAGGTTATATTTCGCAGCAAAAAGAACTTAATCGTTTAGTTCTTGTTCGCTACCCATTTTTAATGAAACTAAAATCCCAACGAGCAACGAAACAGCAATAAATCCTAACGATGCCCATTCAGGAATTTCGATATAATCATGCGATATCATTTTTAGACCTACAAAACTTAAAATTGCAATTAAGCTATATTCTAGATAACTAAATTTTTCTAGCATATTAGCTAAAAAGAAATACATAGAGCGCAAGCCAAGAATGGCAAAAATATTCGAACTAAAAACTAAAAACGGATCGGAAGTAATAGCCAATATAGCAGGAACACTATCTACTGCAAATAAAACATCCATGACCTCAATTACAATCAAAGCTACAAAAAGCGGTGTGGCTGCTTTTCCTTTTTTGGTAGGAATAAAAAATTTCTGTTTATCACTTTCAGAAGTAATAGGTATAATTTTGCCTAAAGTTTTGTAAACAAAAGAGTCTTTTGGCTCGAAATTTTCTTCGTCTTCTTTGCTAAACAGCATTTTAATAGCTGTAAATAGAAGGAAAGCGCCAAAAACATAATTTGTCCAGCTAAAATTTTTAATCAGAATAACCCCAAAAGAAATCATTATACCTCTAAAAAATATAGCTCCAAGAATTCCCCAAAACAATACTCGGTGTTGGTATTTTTGTGGTATTTTAAAAGAAGCAAAAATAATGGCAATTATAAATATATTATCTACACTTAATGATAATTCTATTAAATAACCCGTAACAAATTTTAGTGCAGCAGCTGTTTGCGAAAGGTTATTCGGATTGTTAACAAAATCTGTTCCGTACAACCAGTAAATAACACCAGAAAAGGCAAAAGACAAAGTAACCCAAATAGCGGTCCATTTGCTAGCTTCTTTTGTACTAACAATATGAGGGGTTTTATTAAAAATCCCTAAATCGAGTGCCAAAATAACAAAAACCATTGCAAGAAATAAAAACCAAACTATCATATTATTGAATTACGAATTAAAAAATGCCGAATTACAAATTTCAAAAAAAAAAGCGTAGTTTTTGAGTGAAAAAATAATTCTAATGCAAATATAATCTTTTCAATATCAAAAATCAATATCAAAAAATAATATCAAGAAACAATAGTGATCTTCAAATTTTCTCAAATATGGGTTATAATCATATAAAGATAATTTTAAAGACAAATTACTTATTTTAAATATTTACCCTAAAAAAATAGGGGTTAAAATTTTATTTCAACAAAAAATTATATATTTGCAGTATAATTAATGGGGTATAACTTTTAAAAATCAATTTTTATGTCAACAATTCGTTTTCAAGCATTAAAAGAAGCATCAGGAAGAAAACCTGTAAAATTTGAAGAAGCCGATAGAAAATCTAATATTTTCGGAGCAAATGTGTTTAATGACAAAGCAATGAAGCAATTTCTTACTTCAGATGCGTATAAAGGAGTGAAAGACGCCGTACAGCACGGAACAAAAATTGATAGAAAATTAGCCGATTATATCGCCATGGGTATGAAAGAATGGGCATTGTCTAAAGGAGTGACTCATTATACACACTGGTTTCAACCTCTTACAGGAACCA
Organism: Flavobacterium psychrophilum DSM 3660 = ATCC 49418; assembly: GCF_002217405.1. Classification (GTDB taxonomy): domain Bacteria; phylum Bacteroidota; class Bacteroidia; order Flavobacteriales; family Flavobacteriaceae; genus Flavobacterium; species Flavobacterium psychrophilum. The sequence goes on from NZ_MUHE01000005.1 coordinate 118,270, forward strand.
CTGCTGAAAAACATGATGCCTTTTTTGAAACTTCTTACGACGGAAGCGAGTCATTTGAAAAATTTGGTGGCGCACAATTGGTTCAACAAGAACCAGACGCATCAAGTTTTCCTAACGGAGGAATTAGAAATACATTTGAAGCTCGTGGTTATACGGCTTGGGATCCAACATCGCCAGCATTTATCTTCGGAACTACTTTATGTATCCCAACGGTTTTTATATCTTATACAGGTGAAGCATTAGATTACAAAACACCATTATTACGTGCACTGCATTCAATAGATCAAGCTGCGACAGACGTTTGTAAATATTTTGATAAAAATGTTAAAAAAGTAACCGCAACTTTAGGTTGGGAACAAGAATATTTCTTAATCGATGTAGCTTTAGCAAATTCTCGCCCTGATATTCTCATGACAGGAAGAACTTTATTAGGACACACTTCTGCAAAAGGACAACAATTAGACGACCATTATTTTGGGTCAATCCCAACAAGAGCGTTAAATTATATGCGTGAGTTAGAACAAGAATGTATGTATCTTGGAATTCCAGTAAAAACACGTCATAACGAAGTAGCACCCAATCAGTTCGAGTTGGCACCTATTTTCGAAGAAACAAACCTTGCCGTAGACCACAATTCATTATTAATGGATGTGATGCATAAAGTAGGAGAGCGCCATGATTTTAAAGTATTATTTCACGAAAAACCTTTCAAAGGAGTAAATGGGTCAGGAAAACACAACAACTGGTCATTAGCAACAGATACTGGAATAAATTTGTTAAGTCCAAGCAAAACGCCAATGAGTAACCTTCAATTCTTGTCGTTTTTTATCAATACCATCAAAGCGGTAAACGATTATGAAGAATTATTAAGAGCAGCCATTGCAACAGCAACAAATGACCACAGATTAGGAGCAAACGAAGCGCCACCAGCAATTATATCTGTATTTATTGGCGAGCAATTAACAAAAGTGTTGGCTGAGCTAGAAGGCGTTACAACAGGGAAATTATCTCCAGAAGAAAAAACAGATTTAAAACTAAACGTAGTAGGTAAAATTCCAGATGTGCTTTTAGATAATACCGACAGAAATAGAACATCACCATTTGCCTTTACAGGAAATAAATTTGAGTTCAGAGCCGTTGGTTCTTCTGCAAATTGTGCAAACTCAATGACCATATTAAATACAATTGTAGCCAAACAATTGAAAGATTTTAAAATAGAAGTTGATGCTTTAATAGAAAGCAAAGACATGAAAAAAGACGATGCTATTTTCAATGTTTTGAGAGAATACATCAAAAAATCTAAGAAAATTCTTTTCGAAGGAGATGGTTATAGCGATGCTTGGGAAGTAGAAGCTAAAAAACGTGGTTTAAGTAATTTTAAAACCACACCATTAGCATTAAAAGCAAAAGTGTCTAAACAAGCTTTAGACTTATTCTCTGAAATGAACGTCATGAACCACGTTGAAGTAGAAGCTCGTTACGAAATTGAATTAGAAGAATATACTAAGAAAATTCAAATTGAAGGTCGTGTTTTAGGAGATATTGCTCGTAATCACGTGATTCCAACAGCCATTAAATACCAAAACACATTAATAGAAAATGTAAAAGGATTGAAAGATATTTTTGGAGATGAATTTAAAAAAATTGGTAAAGAACAAATAGTTTTAATCAAAGAAATTTCTGAACATATAGAGGGTATTAATACTAAAGTTGAAGCCATGACAGAAGCTCGTAAAAAAGCAAATGTTATAACCAATGCTCAAAAAATGGCAGAATCATATTGCGATGCTGTAAAACCTTATTTTGATAAAATTCGCGAACACTGCGACAAACTAGAATTGTTAGTAGATAACGAAAGTTGGACATTAACAAAATATAGAGAGTTATTGTTTACAAAATAATAATTAGTTAAAAACAATCAAGTCGAATATCTGAAAGTTTCTAGATGTTCGACTTTTTTGTTTTATTAAAGCAAAAAAAGCTTTTTAGCTTTTAAAAATTTCTGGCTTGTAACTTTTAATTATATTTGAAAATGATTTGAGAATAAAACAATTTTTTTGCGGGTATTGTTTTTAATTAATCGACAATCTTTTTTTAGTAAATTAATAAAATGAAAAAACTTTTTATATACATATTATTTTTGGTTAATATTTATCTAGCAAATGCCCAAGAGCAATTCTCAGTGTATTTTGATAGTAATAAATACGAATTGTCAGGACAAGAAAATAAGGAACTTCAAACTTGGATAAGCCAGAACCCAACAAGCAAAGTATTAGCTATAAATGGATATACAGATGAAGACGGAACCAACCAATACAACGATTCATTAGCATTAAAAAGGGTTCAAAAAGTGTATCAAAACATAAAGCAAAAAATAAATATTCGAGAGGATTTTAAAACCAGAAGCTTTGGTGAACACTCCCAACAATCAAAAAATAAATCCGAAAACAGAAAAGTAACTATTTACTATTTATTGCAAAAAGACATTATTCATGAAGATGAGATTTTAGGTTTAAAATCAAAAGAAAAAACCAAAATTAAGAAACCAATTGTTTTTCCAAACAAAGTAGTGATAGATAATTTTAACGGCACAAAATCAGAATACAAACTCGATGTTAAATTTATGGAAGCACTTTGTTACGCAGTGCCAGGAACAAAATTAAAACTGAATAACCTAAATTTTATTACCAATACTTTTGCCGTAACTAACGATTCTCGAGGAAAATTATACGAGTTATTACTTGTAATGCAACAAAGACCAGAAATGATAATTAGTATTCATGGTCATTTGTGTTGCGTATCTGTAGATCGAAAAGACTTGTCAACCCAAAGAGCAAAAGCCGTGAAGCAGTTTTTAGAACTTAACGGAATAGAAAAAACAAGAATGGATTTCAAAGGTTTTGGAAGTTCGATTCCGTTGTTCCCTTTGCCCGAAAACACCGAAGAAGAACGAGCAGCCAATCGCCGAGTTGAAATTGAGGTTATCGAAAATTAAAGCATAAAAAAAAAATCGTCTTTGTAAAAAGAGTTTTTATCCAATTTACTAAATAAAAAGTTAGAAATCACACTGCATTTTCTTGATTCTATTCTTCCATAACTTTTATTTGTTTTTACATAAAAAAGTGTGCGTTTGCCCTAGATAAAACCTCTAATAAGATCATCATGACAACCTAAAAGACTAAATTTAGCTGAAGCAGAAATAAAAATATTGCTACCGCAATTATAAAAATAGCTTCCACCATATAATATGTTTGCCCCCCAATCCTATTTATTGTCATTGCAATTGTATTTATTATAACCGCAGTTATATTTATAGCTTCCGCAGTTATATTTATGCCTTCCGCAGTTTCATTTGTACCTTGCGCAAACCCATTTATTACAACCGCAATTACAATTAGAATAACCGCCGAAAGAAAAAGAAACAGCACATAAAAAAAGCACCAGAAATACCACTAAACTGACAAAAAAGCAATCGCAAAACAGCCACTACAACATAGTCATCAGAAAAAATATTTTACCTTCGTCCCAACCTTTTTATAAAAAAAAGCCTCTTTAGTATAAAGACACCAATTGTGATAAACGAAAACGTATTAATTGCCTGCAAAAAAATGCACCGAGACGCACAACGTCAGGTGTATGAGCAAATGGCACCAAAATTGTACCGCACTTGCAAGCGCTACCTAAAGAAAGAGGAAGAAATAGAAGAGGTCTTGGCCGATACATTTTATACCATTTTTATAAAAATAGACATGCTAAAAGAGCTTGGTGCTTTCGAAGCTTGGGCTCGAAAAATTGCAGTAAATAACTGTCTCCATCAGCTCAAACACAAAGTAAACTTCAATATCTATTTAGAGGACACAAAGCTTCAACTACAACCAGAGAGTTTGCCAAACACACATTTAGAAGAAGAAGACTTACTCAAATTGTTAGATTATATTCCTGCGGGCTGCAAAACAATTTTCAATCTATTTGCTATTGAAGGCTACAGTCACAAGGAAATAGCAACGTTACTCAACATTTCTGAAGGCACATCAAAATCACAATTAAATGTTGCCAAAACAAAGTTGAAAGATTTAGTAAATAATCTTTATTACAAACAAGCAAAGTAAAAATGAAAAATCAAGATAAAATATTCGAACAATTTAAAAGCGCCGCCAAAAAAGCAGAAACCAAAGACTTTCCCGAAATAGAAAAAATATGGTCACGAGTAGATGCAAAACTAGATACGGTTGTTTACAAAAAACAAAACAACAATTGGAAAAAATTAGCTGTAGCAGCATCGTTAGTTTTACTAGGAATTATCGCCTTTCAGTTCCTAAAAACGGAAGATAAAATAATAACTCCTGAAAACGAAATTGTAGTTTCCGATGTAAAAAAAGAAATGCGACCAGAAACTATTACCCAAGAAAATACAATTTTAAATACTAAAAAACCCATCATAAAAAGTGGTGCAGAAGAAATATTACAAAAACAAATTACTAATGCTCAAACTGTGGTTGTAAATGATGAACCAACTCAATCTTCAGAAAAAGCAGAAGAAATGGTTGTTGAAGCCTATTCGACAGCAGAAAAAAGCAAAAAATCCGCTGCTTCTACTTCCAATTCTGTTTTAAAAGGGAATGTTTATGATGCCGTTAGTGTAAAAAGCTATGTTAAAGATGCAGAAGACGATAAAAGTGAAATTCAGGAGAAAAAAAACATTCCGTTAGTTGTTATCGATGGAAAACCAATTACCCATAACAAAAAATCTGGCGAAGAAATCATATCAGAATTAGACAAAGAAACATTTGAAACTGTTTACCTAAAAGAACCTTTATATATTATAAACGGCACTTACTATTCGGAAGAATCGCTTTTTGGCAAAAACCCAACAAGTCCTTATGCTCCATTAGACAAGCAAGAAATTAAAACGATTAAAATCTTGCAAGACCAAAAAGCAACGGCAATATATGGCGAAAAAGGAAAAAAAGGCGTCGTAATTATTACTACTAAAACAGGAAAACCAGTAGCACCCCAATAGGCAACATTTAAAAAATTAATTAAAAAAACTAAAATCATGAAAAGCTTAAAAATTATTTCAGCAAGCATAATGATGCTAATGTCAACTTTGTTTTTTGGGCAAGATAAAACAATAACAGGAATTGTAACCGATGCTTCTGGACCAATGCCAGGGGTAAATGTTATGGTAAAAGAAACCAAAAAAGGAACCTCAACAGATTTTGCTGGAAGCTACAAAATTCAAGCCAACGTTGGACAAACATTAGTGTACAGTTTTATGGGAATGAATGATGAGGTTAGAGTTATTGGTACCTCAACTGTTATTAATGTTAGCATGAAAGATAATAACCAAAAACTACAAGAAGTTGTGGTTACAGGTTATTCGTCAGAATATGAATCAGATAACAAATCTACTCCATCAAGAAAAGAAAGAAAAAAAGCTCAAAATAGTCAAGAATTATCTGAAAAAATTTATAATGTACCAGTAAATTCTAATGTTGCTGTATGCAAAAATCCTTCTATTCCAAACAGTACCAAAACCCCAGTTCCTAATAATGAAGATTACAATAGTTGGATAGAAAACCCTTTTGAGAGTCCAAAAACAGCACCCCTTTCTACTTTTTCTATCGATGTAGATAATGCTTCTTATACCAACATTCGGCGATTGATAAACAACGGACAAAAAGTACCAAAAGATGCCGTAAGAGTCGAAGAAATGATTAATTTTTTTAAATACCAATACCCCCAACCCAAAGACAATCACCCGTTTTCTATTACTACCCAATACAGCGAGTGCCCTTGGAATAGCAAACATAAATTAGTACAAATTGGTTTACAAGGCAAAAACATCCCTACTAATGATTTACCCGCTTCTAACCTAGTTTTTTTAATCGATGTTTCGGGCTCTATGAATGCCGACAACAAATTACCATTACTAATAGAATCGTTAAAAATATTAGTAGAACAACTGCGCAAACAAGACAAAGTAGCCATTGTTGTATATGCTGGTGCTGCAGGATTAGTTTTGCCCCCAACTGCTGGAAACGAGAAACAAACTATTATAAATGCACTAGAAAAACTAAATGCTGGCGGAAGTACTGCTGGTGGTGCAGGAATAGAATTGGCTTACAAAACTGCCCAAGAAAATTTTATAAAAGACGGTAACAATCGTGTTATTCTAGCCACCGACGGCGATTTTAACGTAGGTAGCACTTCCGATTCTGCTATGCAAACATTAATTGAAGACAAAAGAGAGTCAGGTGTTTTCTTAACCTGTTTGGGGTACGGCATGGGAAATTACAAAGACAGCAAAATGGAAATTCTTGCCGATAAAGGCAACGGAAATTACGCTTATATAGATAACATTCAGGAAGCCAATCGGTTTTTGGGTAAAGAATTTAAAGGATCAATGTTTGCTATTGCCAAAGATGTAAAAATTCAAATTGAATTTAACCCAAAACACGTACAAAGCTATAGATTAATTGGTTACGAAAACAGAAAACTACGCCCAGAAGATTTTAAAAATGATGCTATTGATGCTGGAGAATTAGGCAGCAACCATACCGTAACGGCTTTATACGAAATTATCCCAATAGGAACAAACAGTGATTTTTATAACCAAACCTCCGATTTAAAATACACAAAAACAGAAGTGACAGACAATAATTATAACGACGAACTGGCTACCATAAAATTCCGTTACAAAAAACCTGATGCCCAGAAGAGTATAGAAATGGTTCAGATTATTGAAAACAAATCTACCGTATTAGAAAACGCTACTAATGATTTAAAATTTGCAACAGCAGTCGCTTGGTTTGGATTAAAACTAAGAGATTCTAAACTAATTGCCAACAAATCATCTGAAGATATTAAAAAACTAGCCAGATTGGGTTTGTCTAATGATTTAGATGGTTACAAAGCAGAATTTATTAGATTGGTTGAAGCTGTAAAATAAGTTTTTGCTTAATTTTTTTATTGAAAAACCCGTCTCGTTCTTAAAAACGAGACGGGTTTTATTTCGTGTTAAAATAATTTTTAACCATTTTAAATTTGAGATTAACTGTAATAATAATCACACTGTTTGTCATTCCGAGGAATGAGGAATCTCATAAAATTAATTAGATTATGTGATTCCTCGTTCCTAGGAATGACAATATCATCAATAAATGGTATGTTTTTTTTAAAGATTAATTGGCATTATTTCTCAATCTCTTTCATACTATCCATTTTCTTATGTGCTAAGAAACCAGCAATATCTTCAAAATGTTCTTTGACACGTTTGTTGCCAAATTCAAAAACTTTGGTGGCTAAACCGTCGAGGAAATCACGATCGTGAGATACAAGGATTAATGTACCGTCGAAATCACGCAAAGCATCTTTAATAATATCTTTGGTCTTCATATCTAAGTGATTTGAAGGCTCATCGAGAATTAATAAATTAACAGGTTCTAACAATAATTTAATCATTGCCAAACGTGTTTTTTCGCCACCAGAAAGTACTTTTACTTTCTTAGTAATGTCATCGCCTTGAAACATAAACGCTCCTAAGATATCTTTTATTTTGGTACGCACATCACCCACAGCAATATCATCGATAGTAGAAAATATGGTTCCGTTTTCGTCTAGTAATGCGGCTTGATTTTGAGCAAAATAACCAATTTGTGAGTTGTGTCCAATTTCGACACTTCCAGAATTGATTTCTATTTCTTTCATAATGGCTTTAATCATGGTCGATTTTCCTTCGCCATTTTTTCCTACAAAAGCCACTTTTTCGCCACGTTCAATCACAATATTGGCATCTTGAAAAATGACTTTATCGCCATACGATTTTGTCATGTCTTTTACCACAACAGGATATTGACCGGAACGAATAGCTGGCGGAAATTTTAGTTTTAGCGCTGAAGTATCTACCTCATCAACCTGAACGATAACTAGTTTTTCTAACATCTTCACACGAGATTGTACTGCATCGGTTTTAGAAAAAGTTCCTTTAAAACGGTCTATAAAAGTTCTGTTATCAGCAATCATTCTTTGTTGTTCGTCATACGCTTTTTGCTGATGAATTCTTCGGTCTTTTCTAAGCTCTAAATAATGAGAATATTTGGCTTTGTAATCGTAAATTCTTCCCATCGTGACTTCGATAGTACGATTGGTAATATTATCTACAAAAGCTCTATCGTGGGAAATTACTACAACGGCTTTGGCAGAATTGATTAAGAAATCCTCTAACCATTGGATACTTTCGATATCCATGTGGTTTGTAGGCTCATCTAGCAAAATTAAATCTGGTTTTTGTAATAAGATTTTGGCCAGTTCGATTCGCATTCTCCAACCACCAGAAAATTCTGATGTTTGGCGGGTAAAATCTTCACGCATAAATCCTAAACCAGTTAAGATTTTCTCAACTTCGGCTTCGTAATTTATTTCTTCAATCGCATAAAATTTTTCCGACAAGTCCGAAACTCTTTCTATGAGTTTCATGTACTCATCGCTTTCATAATCGGTACGAACGGTTAATTGCTCGTTTATTTGGTCAATTTCAGCTTTCATGGCAAAAACTTCTCCGAATGCTTTCGAAGTTTCTTCCATTACCGTGGCGCCATCGGTAGTAAGCAAATGCTGAGGCAAATAGGCAACTACTGCATCTTTTGGTGCCGATACATTTCCTGTTGATGGTTTGCTTTGACCCGAAATTATTTTTAATAAAGTAGATTTTCCTGCACCATTCTTACCCATTAAGGCAATTTTGTCATTTTCATTGATAGCAAAAGAAACATCGCTAAATAAAGTGGTTCCGCCAAATTGTACGGAAATATCGTTTACTGTAATCATTTTCGGTTATTTATTTAATCGATTTTTTGAAGGTGCAAAGATAGTTTAATTAGGGAATTTGACAATTTTAAATATGAATTTGAATTATGAAAAAAAAGAATTCAGATATTTGATTTATATCTAAAATAAAAACAATAAACACTCTTTATCTATATGGATTAGAGAGTGATTTAAGCTACAAAAAAAGTTTATTCTAGAACTTTTCGGAAATATAACGGCTCCCAATTTAGGCTACAAATCGAATAAAAATAGGATTGAAACTTTATATATTGAACATTAAAATTATTGAAATATTCTATTATTTACTCATTGTAATGTATTGATATAGAAATTTTTAAGTATTTATTGTTTTAGTTATTAAGAAGTATTGTATTTATTACTTTCAATCTAATTCAAATCAAACGCTTTTTTTATAGGGGTCAAAACAGTATAAATATAACTGCGCAAGGCATAAACATAACTGCGGAAGCTATAAATATAACTGCGCAAGGCATAAATATATCTGCGTAAGCTATAAATATAGCTGCGCAAGGCATAAATATAACTGCGTAAGCTATAAATATAACTGCGCAAGGCATAAATATAACCGCAGAAGCTATAAATATAACTGCGGTTTTTATAATTTATTTAGCGGTTATAATAAATACAATTGCAATGACAATAAATAGGATTGGGGGGCAAAACAATTATATGATGGAAGCTATTTTTATAATTGCGGTAGCAATATTTTTATTTTTACTTCAGCTAAATTTAGTGTTTTAGGCTGTCATGATGATCTTATTAGAGGTTTTATCTGTAAAGGCTAAACTTTTAAAATTACTTTTGGCACGTGCTAGAAAGTATTTTGGAGAGCTAAAAAAAGGATAGCATGATAACTTGGATACTTCTTTTTGTTTATATAAAGAGTTGGTTTTGTTGTGGTTTATTGGTTTGGGTAAGGAGTGTATGTGGTTAGTGTTGGGTTTGTTTTCTTAGCGTAAAGGTGTAATTGTATAATAAATGTTTTGTAGTTCCTTGTTCTAAAATGCTGTTTGAAAAAGTATAGGTTGTTTTTTCATTGTTACTTGAGTCGATATATAAATAAGTATTGGGTTCTATAAGTTTTATGGGACTAAATACAGCTTCTAAAACATCAAAGTATTGTTCGTTTTTAATAGGTTTTTCAAAATATAGCAAGCAGGTAACATATTTAATTGGTTTGTTTAATGTAGATTTTAGTCCTTTTCTACTAATGGTATAAATGCCATTGTTTTGAGTTATAGTGCTGCTGTCGTATATTTTTGCGTCTTTTTCGGAGCAGTATGTGCTAGACTGCAAAATTTCATTTTTAAATACTCCAACAAAAGAGGTTGTTATAGCTGTTTTGCCTAAAACAGTAATTACAGATTTACTGTTTAATTTGTATATTGTTTTGTCTCCTTCAATATGTTTTGTGGCTATTAATTCGCCAACATTAATGCCATTTACCTTAATGTCATAGGTGTTTACTAAATCTTGTGCTTTGGCTACTAAACCAAATAGGAGTAGTAGCAATGTGTAAAATTTCTTCATGAAATATTAAGTTGTAAATATTTCATCTAAAGTATTCCCTTCAAATTTTATTTTAACATCATCGTTATTTTTATCATGGATGTTAAATGTGTAGATTTCAACTTTTGTAATCATAACTTTATTTTTTATTTATTACGTTTTTTTTAACATTAGCTACATCGTTTCGCAGCTTGCAGAAGTGGCGGATTAAGGAAGGCTAGACTTTCGGTTGAACACTGACTTTGCAAGTACAAAACCAAGTTTAAATTAAGACCAAAACCCGCCATTTTTGCAAACTGCTGTTGGCAGTAGTTTTTATTTTTCTTTATTAATTGGTTTTATATTTATCATTTGACGAATTATACTTTCAAAATTATTTTCTTGAGTTTGGGTTTTTATTTTTAAAATGTCATTTTCGGTGCTATAATCAATGATTGTGTTATTATATTCAGAAAAATTCGCTATTTTGAAGTCAACCATTTTTTTAACTATTTCTGAATATTTACAACTTTTAATTTGTGGTTCATATAAATTTCTACTTTGTAAAAATTCTTTATTGTTTGCAATGTTCCAAGCTTCAATTCCAACTTCTAAAGTTTCTTCAAATGTCAATTCAGTAGGTAAGTTTTCATCAAACTTCTCCACAAGTTTCATAAGCATTTCCGAGTATTTTCTACCATTTTTTTCTACTATTTTTTCTGCACTCATATTTTATTTTAATGATTTGTATCTTTCAAATATTATTTTAATTATCTAAATTTCAGGTTTCTACGGTAAAATTACTGGTAACGTTCCCGCATATTGGCGAAGTGGCAGCGGAATAAACCCCAATCTTTCAATTCAAAAACCATCATTCCAAAACAGGAACTATCTTTCAATTAAACACCAATCCTGCCATTTTGCAAATACGATGTTGTGCGTTCGGTTTTATTTTTTTATTTTCTTAATAAGTGCTTTTTTTCTGCTTCAAATTCCTCTTTGGTCAAAGTTCCATCTTCGTGTAATTCTTTTAACTGCAATAATTGTTCGGAAACACTTTTTTTGGTTTCAACTATTATAGTTTCTTTTTTATCTTCTGAAACCGCCCAAATCATTGCGACAACCCAACCGATTAAAGTCCAACCTAAAAATAAATTTAGAAGACAAATTGAATTAGCATTTCTATGTTTATATCCAATAATAGATGGTAAAAAATATAATGCAAATATTATTACTCCGAATATGAATGACCCCATAATTTTATTTTTTTGATATTATTTTTTTAAGTTTTGAACAAACTCCAATGTCTCAATTTTAATGTTTTGAGTTCTAATTAAAGTTTCAAGCATTTGTATATTTAGTTTTAAAGTATTTATTTCTATATCTTTAATTTCAAATTTTTCATAAACATCTTTTACAAAATTGATATTTTCATTTATCATTTGGTTTAATGCAGAAGTAACTTCACTTTGACTATTTACAAACTCCAAAGTTTTTTCATACTGTTTACGTATTGAATTAAATTCATCTTCTGTTGTGAATTTTAAAAACTCTATTTCTTCTTTTAACTTTTTTAAATCTTCCATTTGGTTTTCGGTTTCTGTCGCTCTAAACTGACGCACCACGGGCCGGCACTTGGCGAGGTTGCGAAGTTCGGAACCGATTATTTTCTATCAAAGATAAAATTTCTTGCGGGAAATAAACGTGTATTTACTACAAAATTCGCAATCTTGCCAAACGCCTGTGGCTGTTGCACAACTTGTAGTTTCGAATTTGATTACAAAATTATCATTATTAGTTGTTTTTAACTAGTTGATTTACAGTAGTAATTAAAATTAAAACGCACAAAAAAAGTTGATTTTGGATCTTATTTTTAGTTGTGCAACAAGCACGCCTGTTGTGTGAAGCTTATTTTAAGACAATAAATTGGTTAAAAATCGGCATTGTAGATTCATAGTAATAGTCTTCAAGATCTTCAGCTCGTTGATAACTCCTATTCGACTCATCAATTCCTTCAGTAACTAAAAATCGCACATTAGATTTATATATCTTAATATTGAACACAATACTTTCTTGAAGAAATGGCTCTGTAACTTTTCCAGTTAACATTTGCTTAGAAATATCTTTTGAAATATCAGTATTTGAAAAAGTTGTAGTGTTTACATATCTAAAAGTATTATTATACAATACGGGGATTTCTAAATTATTTATTGTGTCATTTTTAATTGACTTAAACTTTTCTAACTCTGACTTTAAAAAAACGTGATAATCTATACTTTGATTTTTTGTCCAGCCTTCATTAATCGATTCATATTTATAATACCCGTCATTATATCTTTTAATTAAAATACAATATATTGAATCATTTATATTAATGTCACGTAATTCATACGATATGAAATTCTCGCCATTTTCGCCCAATGCATATTTTTCATAATCTATCAATTGTTTGAATTTATTTTCTATTTTGAAAGGAATACGATTTTTTCGCGAAATCCATTGACCATCTTCGTTTTTTAACCAACCTGTTGCGATAGTTAATTTACTTGATACTGTTGCTGAAATTTTCGGTAAAACTGCATTTACTCTTTCTTGAGTATATGCCGACACCGAAAAGATAATAATCATAATTTGTAGTAGTCTTTTCATTTGGAAGATTTTTTCTTAAGTTTCACACAACTATTCGCTTGGTCTATAACTATTTTGCAATTACTCTTTCAGAACCATATCTATGACCATTACAGCAGCAAAAATAAGCTGTCTTTCGATAGAGTCTTGTGGTACGATTTCGTTTATAGAAAGCACATAGTTATCGGCGCTGGTAAAAAATTCTTTGCCTATTCCTGCCCATTTTTTGCTTACAGCACCTAGTTCTTTGTTGTCTTTATTAAATTTGAAATCCCAACCTGTCCATTTTCCTTGTAGGGTGCAAACTGGTTTTTGGTTTTTGTCTACAATTTCGAACTTGCCTCCAAAAGACCAGAATTTTTGTTTAAAATAACCTATGAGTTGTGCTTTTTCGTCGAAAACTTCAATGTCTGAACGAAATATTGCCACGCCTCGTTTCATGTTTAGGATTGGTTTTCCTTCGGTTGTGGTTACAAGTACATTAAACGGGGTGTGTTTTTTGTATTTTGTGAATCTAAAAATTTTAGTAAAAATCCCTAAATTAGGTTCTTTACTGGTCATTATGTGTTTGTTAGAATTGGGATCGAAAATGTCGTAACTGTTTGATGCTTTAAACATTCCTACTTTTTCCTTAATTAAAAAAAGATTTTGGTTTAATAATGAATTCATTTTTTAGATATTGTTAGTTTATAAATTTTTGTTTGTAATACTTCGGTGTCATTATCTTCGCAAAGTAAGAATTCTAAATGAGATTTCGAATTTTTGAATAAAGTTATTCCTTCAAATTTATGAGTGTTAGAAATTTGGGTTGTAAAATCGATTTTGAAAGTTTTTAGATCGATACAACCAATAATAGTTCCTAAAATTTCGCCATCATTGTAAGTAGATAGTGTGTCTTCGGCTGCGGCTAGAAAGTAAATTTTGTTGTGTACTAAAGTAGCATCGGTAAAGGAGGTTTCTGTGTGTTTTATTTTGGGTAATGAGATGGGTTTAAAATGTACAGTATTACCAATTATAATAATTCCGTTTTTAGCATTTGCGCTATTTCCTCGTTGCAATAAATATAATTTTTCGTTGTAAAATAATGCGCCTTCGATGTTTAGGTCTTCGTTTGAAAGGGATATGGTGTTTTTTATGTTTTGGTAGGTTTTAGACAAATCATTTTCTTGTATTTGCTGTTTTTTGATATCGAAAATGATATTTTTATTTCGGTTTTGCGTAGATCCTGAACCAAAAATATATAGTTTGTTTTCTTTTAATGTAATTGATTCGAAATCTGGTTTTTCTTTTTTAGGTATGTTTTGGGAGGGGTTTTTTATTATTTGATGTTTTGTTAGTTTGTCGGATTTTAGATCGTATTGATACAAATATCCTGCGTTATCACTAATGATATATAACGAGTGGTTTGTAAACACGATTCCTGAGGCAGCCCCTATGCCTGAAATTTTTAAGTATTCCGAAAGTTGAAATTTTTGCATAATTTAGCTGATAAGTTTAGCCCAGATGGCAGTGGAAATCCTTTTCTTTTTTTTCTTTAAAAAAAGAAAAGATTGTAACGTACAGCTGGAAATAGCTCCTAAAAAAAAACAAATATAAAACAAAGAATATGAATTGGATAAATCCTGATGATTTTAAAGTTGTAGATAAAATTGAGTTGTCTAAAATTTCGACTGAGCTAAAAATAGATGCCGATGGGGATGAAAAAAAAGAGGCTTTAAGCAAGGTTCAAATAAAATTGAGTAAGAAGCAAGATGCAATGTATGCGCATAATAAATATAGTTTCTTGATTTGTTTGCAAGGTATGGATACCTCTGGTAAAGATAGTTTGATTCGGGAAGTTTTTAAGGAGTTTAATCCTCGTGGTGTGGTGGTGCATAGTTTTAAAACACCCAATTCGACCGAGTTAGAGCATGATTATTTGTGGCGACATTATTTGGCTTTGCCCGAGAAAGGAAAGTTTGCCGTTTTTAATAGAACGCATTACGAGAATGTTTTGGTGACTCGTGTGCATCCTGAATATATTATGTATGAGAATTTGCCAGGAATTGAAAAGGTGGAGGATATAAAACCCGAATTTTGGGAAAATCGTTTCGAGCAGATTAATAATTTCGAGAAACATATTGCGCAAAACGGTATGGTTGTTTTGAAATTTTATTTCCACATGAGTAAGGAAGAACAGCGAAAAAGATTGTTAAAGAGATTAGAAAATGCTGAGGATAACTGGAAATTTTCGCCAGGCGATATGAAAGAGCGGGAGCGCTGGGACGATTATATGCAATATTATGAGGAGGCTATTAATAAAACATCGAGCCAAATGGCGCCTTGGTTTGTTATTCCTGCCGATGATAAGGATATGGCGCGTTATATTGTGGCAAAAATTATTTGGGAGGAAATGCAAAAACTTACTGATATTAAAGAACCACAATTAGATGAAAAAGTAAAAGCGAATTTAGAGTTTTATAGAGAACAGTTGCAATAGTAATTTTAAAAATAAATGACAAGATTTAATATCAATGGCAATATCAAAAATAAAAAAGAATAAAAATAGTGGGGTCAGTTAGGATTGCTATTGAAATTGATTTTTGATATTGTTCTAAAACAAAAAAAGGTAACATTTTCATTGCGTTCTATTCATTTGTGATTAAGATTGATGCTGTTTCTTTGCATCGAATTAAAAAATTAATTACAAAGATGAAAAAAATTATTTTACCCTTATTTGTTTTTGTTTCGTTAGTTTCTTGTAATAAAGATAGCGAATCAATTAGCGCAAGTACTCCTGTAGAAGGTGTGGTTCTTGCTAATCATTCTGTAACCCCAACTTTGTTAAAAAAGCAAGCGGGTTTCGAAAACCTTCAGCTTTTTTCATTAATAGGTTCCGATGATGTTTTGGCGGGAAGTCCTAATTTTGTTTTTGGCGGTTCTGCAGATGGGTCGGGTTTGCTTAGAAATGCAGATGGGACTTTTACTTTTTTAGTAAATCATGAAGATAATTTTTCGGTTTCTAGAATTACTTTAGATAAAAGTTTTAAACCTACTAAAGGCGAGTATTTATTAAATTCTAACGGCGGAACATGGAGATTGTGTGGCGCTACAATGGCAACTCCTGCAGAACATGGTTTTGGACCACTTTATTTAACTTGTGGTGAGTCTGGAGAAGAATCTCGTACGCACGCATTAGATCCTTTTGGGACTATTGGTTTAGCAGGTATTTCTAAAGAATTGCCTAGTTTAGGAAGGTTGAGCGCCGAGAATGCTTTGCCGCTAAATAAGAATGCGTTTGCTGGAAAAACAGTAATTGTAATTGGAGATGATGACTCTGGTACAAGTGGTGGTCAGCTTTTTATGTATGTCTCGAATGCTGTTGGCGATTTGTCTAATGGTTCTTTGTATATGATGAAAAGAAACGATGACAACCAAAGAGAGAAAGATATGGTTACTAACCAAACGTATAATGTTAGTTTTGTAAAAATTGACAATCACACCACTTTAACTGGAGCACAAATTAACGCTTCGGTCAATACGCTAAAAGCTATAAAGTTTGGTAGAGTTGAAGATTTAGATTACAGAAAAGGCGGACAAGCTGCAGATAGAGAAATTTATTTTAATGTAACAGGACAAAATCTTTCTGGAAATAATGCAGATGCTTCAAGAACTAAATACGGAAGAGTTTACAAATTAAATTTAGATGCCAATAACCCATTAGCAGGAACTCTAGAAGTAATTCTTGATGGTGATGATCGCTCGGGAATTGCTGGAAAATTTCAAAATCCAGATAATATTTGTGTAACAAAAAATTACGCTTATATAGAAGAAGATGCTAATGATTATGGAGATGAAACCCATGATGGTTATATTTATCAATATAATTTTGCTACAAAACAACTAAAAGTAGTTGTAGAATTAGATCACCATCGTACTGCAACCGATGCCGCAAAATATAATGTAATTACTCCTGGTACCCCAACTCCAGACAGAAAAGGATCTTGGGAATATGGTGCTTTAATAGATGTTTCAGAACAATTAGGAATAGAAGATACATTTATGTTAAGCGTTCAGTCGCATTCTTGGAGAGGAGCCCGTTACAAAGGGGTAGATGGGGGAACCAATCGTCCTAACGAAGACCAAGCAAGCCAAATTGTGGTCCTCAAAGGATTGGCAAGATAATTCTATTTTTAATTAAAAAGTTACAGCAACCACGGTTTCCTTCTGAAATCGTGGTCTCTGTTTTTTTTGTTATTTTCAATATTTATAAATCGTTCAAAATTGATCATGAAAAAGTGTTTTCTTCTTATAATAATATTTTCGGTTTTCTCCTGTAAGAACCAACCCAAGCATGAAAAAATAAACGAAATATTTAAAACAGATATTGGTTTGTTAATACAAAGAGTTGCGATACTAGAAAATGCGATACAATCTGATGCGACTTTGGCACAAATTCAAACACATTTTTTAGAAGCACATCAAGCCTACAAGCAAGTTGAAATGATTAGCGAATATTATTTTCCTGTTGTTTCTAAAGCTATTAACGGTCCTGCATTAAGCGAATTCGAAGAAGATGAAGGTAAAACTGTTCCTCCAGAAGGATTTCAAGTTATTGAAGAATTTATTTTTCCAAAGTATGATAAAAAATCTAAAAAAGACCTTTTGAAAGAAATAGGCATTCTATCAGCCAATTTAAAAAGATTGGATACCGTTTCTCAAACCAATGAATTAACAGATTCTCATATTTTTGATGCGATGCGTTTAGAAATTTTTAGAACCATCACTTTAGGAATTACTGGATTTGATTCGCCAATTGTACAAAATTCTATTCCAGAAGCTTTATCTTCAATAAAAAGTATCGAAAAATATTACAAAGTTTATACTAAAGATTCAGATGATGCTACATTTAAAACTGTTTTAAAAACAATAGAAGAGGCTAAATCCTATCTAAAAACACACCATAATTTTAATGCTTTTGACAGAGGATTTTTTATAACAAAAATAGCAAACCCATTAAGCATTGCTATATGCAAAACGCAAAATGCCTTAAAAATTCCTGTTATTAAAGAAATGAGAGGATTAAGAACAACTGCTCAAACTTTATTTGAAGAAAATGCTTTTGATGCTGAAGCTTTTTCAGCATTTCCAGATTATCAAACCACGCCCGAAAAAATCGAATTAGGAAAATTATTATTTAATGATCCCATTTTATCTAGTAATAATACTCGTTCATGTGCTTCTTGTCACCACTCAGAATCTGCATTTACTGATGGCTTAGAAAAAGCAACTTCATTTGACGGAAAATCTGTAGTAAAAAGAAACACACCAACGCTTTCTAATATTGCATTCCAAAGAGTATTTTTTTCGGATTCTAGGGTAAATTATCTTGAAGATCAGGCCTTGGCAGTGATTGCTAATAAGAATGAAATGCATGGTTCTTTGGCAGAATCTATTTTGAGATTAAAAAAAGAGGTAAATTATAAAACCCGATTCATACAAGCATTTCCTAAAAAGGAAATAGATGAGTTTGCGGTAAAAAATGCTTTAGCATCTTATATCAGGTCGTTGAGTAATTATGATTCGAAATTTGATGAATATATGAGAGGAAACGAAACCCTTACTAACGACGAAAAAGAAGGTTTTAATTTATTTGCTGGAAAAGCAAAATGTGCTACTTGTCACTTTATCCCATTAACAAATGGTACGGTTCCGCCTCATTTTGAAAAATCAGAAAGTGAAGTGCTTGGCGTTCCTAATAACTACAAAAAAATAGATGAAGATTTAGGAAAATTCGAATTAACAAAAGCCGAAATTCATAAATATTCTTTCAAAACACCAACCCTCAGGAATATTGCCCTAACTGCACCATATATGCATAATGGGGTTTATAAAACACTTGGCGAAGTGATTAATTTTTATAATGACGGAGGCGGAAAAGGATTGGGTTTTAACCTTTCAAACCAAACCCTTCCAGAAGACAAATTAAATTTGACAGCTATTGAAAAAAAGCAACTTATAGCCTTTATTAGAACATTGACTGACAAAAATAAAATCAATATCAAAAATCAATATCAAAAATCGATGAAAATCTAAAATTGATATTTTTAAGATTTTACCATTCATTTTTGTCATTGCCATTGATTTTTGCCATTGTTTTCATTTATATTTGTCAACCTAAAAAAACATCAAATTGAATTTCTCTCAATACACCAAAGAATTTTCCGAAAATATAAAACTAGCGTATCCTGTTATTTTAGGAATGTTAGGACATACCTTAATAGGAATTGTAGATAACTTGATGGTTGGAAATCTAGGTTCGACCGAGTTGGCCGCCGTATCATTAGGGAACAGTTTTATATTTATAGGAATGTCTATAGGAATTGGATTTTCCACAGCAATTACCCCAATTATAGCAGAAGCTGATGCCGCAAAAGACGACAAAAAAATTCGTTCTACTTTTCACCACGGGTTATTTTTGTGTACTATTATAGGCGTTATATTGTTTATGCTAATAGTTTTGTCTAAACCTATTATGCTACTCATGCACCAACCAAAAGCAGTGGTAGATTTAGCTGCACCTTATATAGATTGGGTTGCTTTTTCGCTAATTCCTGTTATTATTTACCAAGGGTACAAACAATTTGCTGACGGATTATCGAAAACAAAATATTCTATGTATGCTATTTTTTTTACCAATGTAGTGCACGTATTTTTTAACTATGTACTAATTTACGGAATCTGGATTTTTCCAAAATTAGGTATAATAGGAGCCGCTTTGGGAACTGTAATCTCGAGAATTATAATGGTTGTTTTCATGCACTTTATGCTAAGAAAAAACCATGAAATGAAAAAATATTTTAAACATTTTAGTTTTAAAGAAATTAGAAAATCGGCTATTAAAAAAATTATTAACCTTGGTTTTCCTTCTGCCATGCAAATGCTTTTCGAAGTAACTTTGTTTACAGCCGCTATTTGGCTCTCGGGTTCTATAGGTAAAAATCACCAAGCAGCAAATCAAATTGCACTAACATTAGCCACCACAACATTTATGTTTGCCATGGGATTAAATGTTACTGCTATGATAAGAGTAAGCAATCAGAAAGGGCTAAACGATTATAAAAATTTGATTATCGTTGCAAAATCTATATTTATCTTAGCCATCATTTTAGAAACTATTTTTGCCCTTGTATTTATTGTTTTTCACAATTTCTTGCCTCATTTGTTTTTAAATATGAACGACGCAAATCAAGCTTTAGACAATATAGAAATTATAAAAATTACAGCACAATTACTGTTAGTGGCAGCGATTTTTCAAATTTCAGACGGAATACAAGTAGTTGTTCTAGGCGCTTTGCGTGGTTTGCAAGATGTAAAAATCCCAATGTATATAACCTTTATAGCTTATTGGGTGGTTGGTTTTCCTATTTCTTTTTATTTAGGATTATATACAAATCTGAAAGCAACAGGAATCTGGATAGGGCTTTTGGCAGGATTAACGGTGGCGGCACTATTTTTGTATATTCGTTTTCATAATTTGACAAAAAAATTAGTTAGAGAAAATCATAAATAGTTTAAAGGCGAAGAGCATAAAGTTTTAAGTAACACAAGACTTTATGACTTGTAACTTTTTAAAATATAATTTCTACTAATTGTAACTTAAATAGTATTTGAGCGTATAATCATCAAACAAAATAATCATCAAAAAATGACACTATTTATTATAATTGGAATTGTTTTATTAGCTGTGAGTTTTTCAATAAAGAATAATTTAAATAATCCGTTTTCAAAATTCTCTAGTATTTTACGAACGGTAGGAATTGTAGTAATCTTTTTAGGCATTTTTTCATCAATGTTTAAACAAATAGATGCAGGAAAAGTAGGTGTGCAATCTCTTTACGGAAGCGTAAAAGCAGATGTTCTAGAAAGCGGATTGCAACTCATAAATCCACTCATGGATGTTACCATTTTCGATACCCAAACACAAAACTACACCATGTCGGCAATTCATAGCGAAGGAGCCCAAGAAGGAGACGACGCTATTCGTGTTTTGTCAAACGATGGGCTAGAAGTAGTCATAGATTTGACGGTTTTATATAGAATTTCTCCAACCGATGCGCCAAGAATTCTAAAAACAATTGGTGCCGATTATTCTAATAAAATTGTAAGACCAATTACTAGAACACGTATTCGTGACAATGCTGTTTATTATGACGCAATTGCCTTATATTCTACAAAAAGAAATGAGTTTCAGCAACGAATTTTTAAAAGTATTGAAGCCGATTTCAAATCTCGGGGTTTAATATTAGAACAATTACTAATACGAAACATCAATTTGCCACAATCTGTAAAAGCCACCATCGAAAGTAAAATAAATGCCGAACAAGATGCGCAAAAAATGACATTCGTCTTACAAAAAGAAAAGCAAGAAGCCGAAAGAAAAAGAGTAGAAGCACAGGGTATTGCTGACTACCAAAGAATTATTTCGACAGGACTAACAGACAAACAATTGCAATACGAACAAATAAAAGCACAAAAAGAAATAGCAACTTCTCCTAACACGAAAATTATTTTCATGAACGGAAAAAATTCTCCAGTGATTTTATCAGATAAATAGATTTTTTAAAAGTTAATTCGGTTATTTGTTTACTCGTTCATTCGGGTTTTAAATAATAGAATTAACAAATAACAGAATTAACAACAAATATGGAATTACCAAAATTTTTACTAGGCGACAACACTGATTTTCCAGACGATATTTTTATCATTCACCTAGATTATCCTCGATTTATTATTAACCTAAAAGATGATGAGGTCGAGTTTATGGAAGAAGCCGAAGATCTAGACGAAGGGGAGCTAAATACTGAAATGGAAGGATTAATAGAACAAGCAAACGCTTTTTATGATCGAGAAATGGAACGTTATGAGAAAGAATAAGTTTATTTTTTAAAATACGTTTCTAGCAAATTCTGAGCGGCTGCAAAAGGTGAAATTTCATCATTTGCAACTGCTTTTTTGTTTTCTTCCAATAATTTATAAATTTGGGGATGATTGAAAAAATTTGTTTTCAATTGTTCGTTGATGGTTTCCAACATCCAATATTGGTTTTGTTCTTTTCGTTTTTCGAAAAAATAATGGTTTAATTTTGTAAGTGCTGTAAAATTACAAATCGTTTTCCAAACCTCAGGAATTCCTTCATGAGTAATAGCACTACAAGTGGAAGTTGTAGGAATCCAACCTGATTTTTTTGCAGGAAAAAGATGTAAGGCCCTATTAAATTCGGTTTTAGCCAAATTAGCCTTTCTAATATTATCACCATCAGCTTTGTTTATAACAATAGCATCTGCCATTTCCATAATACCACGTTTTATACCTTGTAGTTCGTCGCCAGCACCAGAAATTTTCAAAAGTAAAAAGAAATCGACCATACTATGTACCGCCGTTTCACTTTGTCCTACACCTACAGTTTCTATAATAATAGTATCAAAACCAGCAGCTTCACAAAGTGTTATAGTTTCACGAGTTTTTCGTGCCACACCGCCTAAAGTTTCTCCCGATGCACTTGGTCTTATATAGGCATTTTGGTCTTTTACTAGCTCTTCCATTCGGGTTTTGTCACCAAGAATACTTCCGTGAGAAATTGTACTAGAAGGATCTACAGCTAAAACGGCCACCTTTTTACCCAAACCCGTTAAGTGTTTTCCAAAAGCTTCAATAAAAGTGCTTTTTCCTACGCCAGGAACACCCGTAATTCCAATACGAACCGATTTGTTAGCATAAGGCAAACAAGTATTTATGACTTTATTGGCTTTGTCTATATGCGAAAAACTAGTACTTTCTACGAGTGTAATAGCACGACTTAAAGCCGTTATATTGCCTGATAAAATACCACTTACCAACGCTTCTGATGAAGGCTGAATCCTTCTAAATCGTTGAATTTGAGCAACAGCAACAGTACTAATAATTTCAGGTTTTTCTATGCCTTGATTCTCTGTTAATGCCGATTTTTTATTTTTATTTTTCAATTTCAATTATGCTTTGTGTAAAAATACTATAAAAATTAAATAAATGCCACTCATTTCAAATCTATAAATAGTATTTTTGCGCAACCAAAATATAAATTCTTGTGGCTACAGAAAGTGTTATCCTAGAAAATAAAAGCAACTTAGTTCAAAAAACTATTTTTTCAATCCTTTTTTCAATAAGTTTTGCCCATTTACTTAACGATTTAATTCAGGCTATAATCCCATCTATTTATCCAATTTTAAAACAAAATTACGGATTAACATTTACCCAAATCGGATTAATAACCTTTTCATTTCAACTCACAGCCTCAATATTTCAACCATTTGTAGGGTATTATACAGACAAATATCCAAAACCATTTTCCCAAGTTTACGGTATGATATTCTCTTCCTTGGGTATCATTTCCATTTCGTACGCTAATAATTTACCCTGGATAATCGTTTCAGTTATGCTAATTGGTCTAGGATCAGCCATTTTTCATCCAGAATCAGCTCGAATTTCTAACATGGCATCGGGCGGAAAAAGAGGATTGGCACAATCTATTTTTCAAGTTGGCGGTAACCTAGGTACAGCCATTGCACCTTTATTAGTTGCTGCAATCGTAGTGCCAAATTCTCAAAAATACATACTATGGTTTTTAGTTACTTCATCTCTTGGGTTAATTATAATTTCTAAAATTGCCTTTTGGTACCAAGATAATTTGAAACTAAAATTACACAAAAAACAACTTTTTATCGCACAACATGATTTACCTGAGCAAAAAGTAAAAATAGCCATAGCCATCTTACTGTTTGTAATTTTTACTAAGTTTTTCTACTCCGCAAGCCTCTCTACCTATTATCAGTTTTTTATCATCGAAAAATTTAATTTAACCATCAAGCAAGCACAATATCACATGTTTCTATATCTAATAGCCTATGCTTTAGGAACAATTCTTGGTGGACCTTTGGGCGATAAATTTGGGCGAAAATACATCATTTGGTTTTCTGTTTTTGGTGCCACACCATTTGCATTATTACTACCCTATGCCAATCTTTTCTATACAGATATTCTCATGATAATCATAGGAATTATAATATCCTCAGCTTTTCCAGCCATCATCGTTTATGCACAAGAATTATTACCCAAAAAACTAGGAATGGTATCAGGACTTTTTTACGGATTTGCCTTCGGAATGGGCGCTTTAGGATCAGCATTACTAGGAATCCTAGCAGACCATACCTCAATTACATTCGTGTATCAACTCTGTTCCTACTTGCCAATTCTAGGAATAATTTGTTATTTCTTACCCAATATAAACAAGAAAAAAGTATAATTTCTTTAGGAGCTATTTCCCGCTTTACACTGCAATCTTTTTATTTTTAAAGGAAAAATAAAAAGGATTTCCGTTTCAATCGGGGCTAGGGCTTGCGTCTTAAATTTAAAATTCTAGGCAAAAAAATTTCTGAACTTTGCCAAAACCTTTGCAAACTATATAGTTAAGTTTATTAAATTTGTTTCAAAATACAACCAAATGCAAATTACCACACAAATACTTCAAAAATTACATAAAATAGTAGGCGAAACTTTCGTATTTACAGACCAAGAAACCTGTAATCATTACGGTCACGACGAAACCGAAGATTATATTTTCCCGCCAAATGTAGTAGTAAAACCAGCAAATGCTTACCAAGTTTCAGAAATACTAAAAGTAGCCAACCAACATAAAATACCAACCACCCCAATAGGAGCCAGAACAGGTTTAAGTGGCGGTGCCTTATCTATTTATCAAGGCATTGGTATGTCGATGGAGCGTTTTAATAAAATCCTAAATATCGACGAGAAAAATCTACAAGTAACTGTCGAACCAGCCGTAATTACACAAGTTTTGCGAGAAGCAGTCGCAGAAAAAGGATTGTTTTATCCGCCAGATCCAAGTAGCCAAGGAAGCTGTTGGATAGGAGGAAACGTTGCCGAAAATGCAGGAGGTGCAAGGGCCGTAAAATATGGCGTTACAAAAGATTACGTGCTAAACCTAGAAGTCGTTTTAGCTACAGGAGAAATTATTTGGACAGGAGCAAACACACTAAAAAATTCTACAGGATATAACCTAACCCAACTCATGGTGGGGAGCGAAGGAACTTTAGGAATCATTACCAAAATTGTCATGAAACTATTGCCAAAAGTAACGCATAATGTACTCATGTTAGTTCCTTTTTACCAAGCAAATCAGGCTTGCGAAGCAGTTTCTGCTATTTTTAGAGCAGGAATTATTCCAAGTGCATTAGAATTTATGGAACGTGATGCAATAGATTGGACTCTCAAATTCAATAACACTATTAATATTAATATCAAAGACAATATTCAAGCCCATTTACTCATAGAAGTAGATGGGAATTATCCGGAAATTCTGCTGCAAGAAGCCGAAAAAATCATGAATGTCGTCGAAGAATTTGAAACAGACGAAATCCTTTTTGCCGATAACGAAGAGCAAAAAAACACACTTTGGAAAATGCGTCGATCAGTTGCCGAAGCCGTAAAAGCAAATTCTATTTACAAAGAAGAAGATACTGTTGTGCCACGATACGAATTGCCAAAATTGCTTTCTGGTATTAAAGAAATTGGAGCAAAATATGGGTTTAAATCCGTTTGTTATGGCCATGCTGGCGACGGAAATTTGCACGTAAACATCATCAAAGGCGACATGACTAATAACAATTGGAATACGCAAGTTACAAGAGGAATTCGAGAAATTTTCGAACTAACAGTCTCGCTAAAAGGAACCTTATCTGGCGAGCACGGTATCGGATTGGTGCAAAAAAACTATATGGATATTGCTTTTTCTAAAACACACTTAGAGCTAATGGAAAGAATAAAATTTGTTTTCGATCCTAATAATATTTTAAATCCAGGGAAAATTTTCCCAGATGAATTTTAATTAACGGGCCATAAATTCTAATAAAGTAGGATCAGCATTTTTAAAAGTAGGCTCTTTTTCTGTAATTGTTGCCACACGTTTTTTGTTTAGTTTTAAGGTAACATCGGCTTGGGTGGTAAACAACAAAATAGATAAAAAGGGGTTATTCATATAAGGGGTTAATATAAAAATAGCTTCATCAATACCATGATTTTCTATTATTTCTTCTTGCTGAAATTTAAATTTTAAACACAACAATAGCTGGTCGTCTACTACAATTGTTCGCACATAAATATTCATCAATTGAGTATTTCCAATGGTTTTTGCTAAGGTTAGCTTGGCAAAAGTTCCATCATTAATGCTTTCTTTAAATTTATTAAAAATCGTTGTGTAAGTATGACTATTTGGCATTTCTGATAATTATTTTTTACAAAAGTAGTTTTTGTTTTTTAATTTTAATAAAAAAAAACCAACCACTTTTAGCAGTTGGGGATTTAAATATTTTGTTAATCTCTTTTAGGGTTGTTTTTCTTTTCTCTTTTTTCTTCCTTCTTTTCTTTAGCTGTTTTAAGAGGTTCCTTTTTTTCGGTTTTTTTTGCGTCTTGACTTTTTGCCATGATAATATATTTTATAAGTTATTTTTTAAGTTTTTTATAAAGGTAGAAGAATTAGTATAAAGTATCGAACATATAATAGTTTAATTATAATTAATTTTTTTTTAAATTTATTTAGAAAAAAACATACCTTTGCAAGGTGAAAAAATCACTATTTATATTAACATTATTCATGTTGCTCAAACCAGTACTGCCGGTTGTTGAGTATCTTGTTAATTATGATTATATTACAAAAGTTCTTTGTGTAAATAAAGAAACTCCAATAATGGGATGTGACGGAAAATGTTATCTAATTAGTCAGCTTGCCAAATCTTCGGATACAGAAAAACCTTTTTCTGATAAAAAAATTATCGTAAAAGAATTCGAAGTTTTATTTTTTCAGGAAATTACAGCAGTTATATTTCCTAATGCTTCATTCTTACCAATACGAGTTCTTAATTTTAACTATTCTAATTTATATAATTATCTGAATAGTACCACTACTTTTCATCCGCCAAGTATTATTTTGTAAAGTTTTGCACACTAATTGTGCTTTGTTGGTTCTTAATTTTTAGAACTATGAGAACTTATGTTCAAAATTGTTTGAAAAATTATTTTTCAAACTGCATTTTTACAACCTATAATAAATAAAAAGATGAAATTTCAATTAAAAAAAATAATGGCTATAATAGCCCTAGTGTTAGTATTTGCTTCATGTTCAAAAAATGAAGATCCTATAAATGTAATAACTGGAGAAGGACGTGTTGGTTTAGAATTTGATAACGTTTTTGGTAGCTCTAATTTAATTTTAAATACACAAGTAAACACAACCTCTCAAGGGGAAAAATTAAAAATATCTGAATGCAAGTACATTGTAAGTAATATCGTATTAACTAAAGACGACGGAAGTATATACGTTTATCCAAAAGCAAATAGCTATTTTATTATTGATGAAGCTAAAGAAACTAGCCGCAAAATAGTCCTAAAAAGTATTCCTGCAGGAAACTATACAAAAGTAACCTTTGGTATTGGTGTCGATGAGGCTCAATTTAGACTTGGCGCTACAGGGCAGGGAGATTTCTTGACACAAGCACAAGACGCAGGTATGATGTGGTCATGGAGTGCTGGTTATAAGTTTGTAATGTTTGAAGGGATGTTTACTTCCCCTACAGCAACTACCGATACTAGTTTTATGGTGCATACAGGCAAAATAGCTGCAGCATATAATTATAAAGAAGTTACGATTAATTTTCCTCAAAATGCAACTGTTAGAACCACTATTACCCCCGATGTACATATTTTTGCAGATGTTGCAAAAATTATAGATGGTACAAATAAAATTAAACTTTCAGACAACAATAGGAACGGTATGGGCGCTATGATTATGGGCGGTGCTAATTTGCCATTAATCACTTCAAACCTATCTGAAATGTTTGTTGTAGACCATGTTCACAACGATTAATACTTTAATTAAAAGCGATTAGATTTTTTCGCTTCATTTTATATAATAACAACATTTTTTAAAAGCTCATTATTTGGTCTTTACCGCAAGGGTCGTGCTCTGCGTTGCAAACGAAGCCACGGAACTCCGATAAAAATAAAAGTATAGTAAAAATCTTTTTGAGGCATAAAAAGCCTCAAAAAGAATTTTTACTTCAATCCCTAATGCAAAATGCTGTAATTAATAAAAATAAGCTATTTTTTCTAATCACTTTTATAATTTTTTAAAAGCATGAAAACAAAATATATATTGTTACTCATTATGCCTTTTTTTTGGAGTTGTTCTAAAGTTGATAATACAGATAATTATGTTAATATTCCAATAGACTATAAAGTACCTTCAAATTTTCCGCCATTAGCTTATGATTTAAATAACAATCCATTAACCGAGAAAGGTTTCGAATTAGGAAAAAAAATATTTTATGACGGAAGATTATCATCAGATGGATTAATTTCTTGCGGATTTTGTCATATTCAAGAAAATGCTTTTACGCATCACGGGCATTCTGTTAGCCATGGTGTAAATAATGAAGTTGGAATAAGAAATGCACCACCTATTCAGAATTTAGCATTTCAAACTAGTTTTATGTGGGACGGAGCAGCAAGCCATTTAGACATGCAGTCTATTTTGCCTTTTACGAATCCGGTAGAAATGAATGGAAATTTTGGCAATACAATTGCCATGATGAAATCTGATGCTGAATATCAAAAATTATTCAAAATCGCATTTATTAACAGAGAAATAAACTCCGAAAATATGCTAAAAGCATTAGGACAGTTTATGGTTATGGTAACATCAAGTAACTCCCGTTTTGATAAATACCGAAGACATGAAACAGGCGGAACACTTACACAAGAAGAGTTAGGCGGTTATACTATTTTTAATCAAAAATGTGCCTCATGTCATGCAACAGATTTGTTTACAGACAATTCCTTTAGAAATAACGGTTTGGCGATTAACCCACAAGTTAATGATATAGGCAGATTTCGTGTCACAGAATTAGCACAAGATTTGCATAAATTTAAAGTTCCAAGTCTTAGAAATATAGAGAAAACAGCACCATATATGCATGATGGACGGTTTTTTACACTCGATGCTGTTCTAGATCATTACTCTAATGGGATTGTAAATTCTGCAACATTAGATCCAAGTTTGCATACAAATGGAGTCTTAGGAATTTCATTAACGAGTTTAGAAAAAACAAAATTGATAGCTTTCTTAAAAACCTTAACCGACAATCAATATCTTACCGATAAACGATTTTCAGAATATTAAACACAAATGAAGAAATATATTTTAATAGTTTTAATTACATTCCAATTTGCAAATGCAATAGAAAAAGATAGTTTATTATTTAATAAGAACCCGTTTACAAAGCATTATTTATTTCCAGAGAAAGTAATGTGCGATGCTTGTGGTTGTTCTGCAAGTGGCGGTAGTATGGGTTTTGCATCGATGATAAATTCTAATTTTGTAGGCATTAGATATTTTAATCAGCAATACAAAAGTTCCGACGGATTATATAGTAATTCGCCATGGTACAATGAGAATTATCAAACTGCTCAAGTTTGGGCGCGAATACCAGTTTATAAAAACATTCAGGTTACTGCCTTAGTGCCATTTCATTTTCATACTCGAGAAACTAAAATAGGCAATCAGGATATTAAAGGAATAGGCGATATTACAGTTTTAGCAATGTATCAATTGTATCAGACACATAAGGATAGTACCTATTTTGTTCATACCCTACAGTTAGGGGGTGGGGTTAAATTGCCAACAGGAGAATTTAACGATAAAAATAATACAGGAAGTATAAACCAAAGCTTTCAGGTTGGAACTGGAAGTTGGGATTATTTATTTGCAACGGAATATACAATAAAGAGAAAAAAAATAGGTTTAAATACGATGCTTAATTATATAGTAAAAACTGAAAACACTAAATTTTATCAGTTTGGAAATCAATTTAATTATGCAGGAACATTTTTCTATTTGTACGAAAAAAATAGTATTTCTATTGCGCCACAATTAGGTTTTGCAGGAGAAGTTTATCAGGATAATTACCATCACAAGCAAAAATTAAAAGATACTGCTGGCGATATTATTTTTGGAAAGCTTGGATTTGAAATAGGAAAAGATAAATTATCATTTGGTGCTAATGCTATGCTTCCAATAAATCAGAACTTAGCAAGCGGAAATGTAGAAGCTAATTATCGATGGAGTTTTAATTTGAATTATAGTTTATAAAAAAAAAATAGTTTAAAAAAAAACCTCAATTATATAAGTATAATTGAGGATTTTTTTTTAAGCGTAATAGTTATTCACTAACTAAAACCCAAGTGCCAGCATTTAATAAAATTTCGGCTTTTTTAAATTTTAGTTCTTCAATTTGTCCGTTGGCAACGTTCTGAATTTTTACAGTATCATTACGGTTTATTTTTGGCATATCACGAACAATAGTTTCTGTAACTTGATGTTGTTGTGTTTGCCCAGCTTCATGATTGCGTTCTGCTTGTTCTTCTATATTAAGAATTTCGTCTTTACTTTCTATATAATTTTCTTTCTGACGAATTTGTGTTGCCTCTTGAATATTATTTTGTTGTTGCGGCAAATCGCCTTTAAATAAGAATGAAATTACTTCTTTATTAATGCCATCTAGCATATTTTTAAACAATTTGAAAGCTTCAAACTTATAAATAAGCAAAGGGTCTTTTTGTTCATGAACTGCTAGTTGCACAGATTGTTTCATCTCATCCATTTTACGTAAATGTTTTTTCCAAGCATCATCAACAATGGCTAATGTGATATTTTTTTCAAAATCAGCAACCAATTGTTTTCCTTGACTCTCGTATGCTTTCTTCAAATCGGTAACTACGTTTAGTGATTTTATTCCATCAGTAAACGGAACTATAATACGCTCAAAACTATTGCCTGGATTTTCGTAAACATTTCTAATAATTGGAAACGCTTCGTGTGCATCACGTATGTTTTTCTCAGTATAATATTCAGAAGCGGCTTTGTATGTTTTTCCTGTTAATTCTATATCAGAAAGTTTAGCAAAATCTGCTTGCGTAACTGGCGATGTGATAGATAAATTTTTAATTAATTCGAATTCAAAATTTTTGAAATCACCAGTTAATTTGTTTTTTTCTACAATTACTTCACAAGTATCATACATCATATTGGCGATGTCTAGTTTTAGACGTTCGCCGTGTAAAGCGTGACGACGGCGTTTGTAAACTACCTCACGTTGCGAGTTCATAACATCATCATATTCTAACAAACGTTTACGAGTTCCGAAGTTGTTTTCTTCTACTTTTTTCTGAGCACGTTCGATAGATTTAGTCATCATAGAATGTTGAATTACTTCCCCTTCTTGCAATCCCATTCTGTCCATAATTTTAGCAACTCTATCAGAACCAAAAAGACGCATCAAGTTATCTTCTAGCGATACATAAAATTGAGAACTTCCTGGATCACCTTGGCGACCTGCACGACCACGTAACTGGCGGTCTACACGACGAGAATCGTGGCGTTCTGTACCAATGATTGCTAAACCTCCAGCGGCTTTTACTTCAGCAGTAAGTTTAATATCGGTACCACGACCAGCCATGTTTGTAGCAATAGTTACTACGCCAGGTTTTCCTGCTTCTTCTACGATTTGTGCTTCTTGCTTGTGCATTTTTGCATTTAAAACATTATGAGGAATGTTTCTCATTTTAAGCATTCGGCTTAATAATTCAGAAATTTCTACCGATGTTGTACCAATAAGCACTGGTCTTCCTGATTGAGAAAGTCCTACAACATCTTCGATCACTGCATTAAATTTTTCACGAACCGAACGATATATTAAATCTTCTTTGTCTATACGTGACATGCCACGGTTTGTAGGAATCTCTACAACATCTAGTTTGTATATTTCCCAAAGCTCACCTGCTTCAGTAACTGCTGTTCCAGTCATACCAGCTAATTTGCTGTACATTCTGAAATAATTTTGTAAAGTTACAGTAGCGTAAGTTTGCGTTGCATCTTCAATTTTTACGTTTTCTTTGGCTTCAATCGCTTGGTGTAATCCGTCAGAATAACGACGGCCATCCATAATACGACCAGTTTGCTCATCGACAATCATTACTTTATTATCCATTAATACATATTCTGTATCTTTTTCGAATAATGTATAAGCTTTTAGAAGTTGTGTTAAGGTGTGAATACGTTCACTTTTTACACTAAAATCTTGAAATAATTTTTCTTTTTGTTCTCCTTGTTCTTCAACCGAAAGATTTAATTTTTCGATACGAGCGATTTCGGTTCCAATGTCTGGTAATACGAAGAAGGTATCTTCCGTATCTTTAGACATGATTTCGATTCCACTATCTGTTAATTCTACTTGGTTATTTTTTTCTTCAATAACAAAATATAATGCTTCATCTACTTTTGGCATTTCACGATTGTTATCGGACATGTATTGATTTTCCGTTTTTTGTAAAAGGGCTTTGATACCTTCTTCACTCAAAAACTTAATTAAGGCTTTGTTTTTAGGTAATGCTCTGTGTGCTCTTAATAATTGAAAACCACCATCTTTAGTATTTCCTTCTTTTATTAAACGTTTTGCTTCAGTAAGAAATCCGTTTGCCAACTGACGTTGAATGTTTACTAAGTTTTCAATTTTTGGTTTCAATTCTGTAAATTCATGACGATCCCCATCTACAACTTGACCTGAAATGATTAATGGTGTACGAGCATCATCTATTAATACAGAATCGACCTCATCTACAATGGCAAAATTGTGTTTTCTTTGAACCAAATCTTCTGGCGAATGTGCCATGTTATCACGCAAATAATCGAAACCAAATTCGTTATTTGTTCCGTAAGTAATATCGGCATCGTATGCTTTGCGGCGTGCGTCAGAATTGGGTTGGTGCAAATCGATACAATCTACCATCAATCCGTGAAATTCGAATAATGGTGCTTTCCAAGCGCTATCACGTTTTGCTAAGTAGTCATTTACGGTTACTAAATGCACACCGTTTCCTGTTAAAGCATTCAAATAAAGGGGAAGTGTAGCCACCAAAGTTTTTCCTTCTCCAGTTTGCATTTCAGAAATTTTTCCTTGGTGTAAGACAACCCCACCTATGAGCTGTACGTCATAGTGAATCATGTCCCAAGTAATTTCTTTTCCTGCAGCACTCCAAGAATTTGCCCAAACTGCAGTGTCGCCAACAAGGTTGATGTATGATTTTGTTGCCGAAAGTTCTCTGTCTTTTGCAGTAGCGGTAACGGTAATTTGTTTGTTTTCTTTGAAACGTTTTGCTGTTTCCTTAATCACTGCAAAAGCTTCAGGAAGAATTTCGTTTAATGTTTTTTCAGAAATTTCGTAAGCTTCTTTTTCAAGAATGTCTATTTGTGCATATACATCTTCACGTGCATCGATATCTTGAATGGCTTCAACCTCGAGTTTTAAGTTTTCAATTTTAGTATCTTTCTCAGCACGAGCTTGCTTAATTATATCTTTAAAATAAACAGTTTTAGCTCTTAATTCGTCGTGAGACAAATTGCTTAAACTATTTTCTAAAGTTCTAATTTTAGCTATTATAGGCTGAATAGCCTTGACGTCTTTTTGCGATTTGTCGCCTACAAATACTTTTAATATATTGTTTATGAAACTCATAATAATTTTGTTTATAATTTTATTTAATTAACCAAAAAAAAGTCTCTTGTAGAGACTTTTTAATAGTTTTTATTTCTAATATTCATCCTCGTTCCAAAGATAATCTTCGTCAGTTGGATAGTCAGGCCAAATTTCTTCCATCGACTCATACGTTTCGTCTTCATCTTCTATAGATTGTAGGTTTTCTACAACTTCTAAGGGAGCTCCAGTTCGTATAGCGTAGTCGATTAATTCGTCTTTGGTAGCAGGCCAAGGGGCATCACTTAAATAAGATGCTAATTCTAATGTCCAATACATTTCTTTGAATTTTAATTTAATGCAAAAATAATTTTTCTACTGAAAAAATCAAGTTTTTTTTGATTTATTTTTAAATAAAGTTAAGAACGTATTTTGAATTTTAGATTTCTGATTTTAGATTTCTGAATTTTAAGTGTTATACTAAATTTAAAATCAGAAATGTAATATCTAAAATTATTTTCTAGGTATCCATTTTACTTCGTCAGCGTGTAAGTCTGAAGTCAACTTTCGTGCCAAGACAAAAAGGTAGTCAGAAAGTCGGTTCAAATACTTAATTGCTATGTCAGCAACAGGTTCGTTATGGCTTAAATGCACGGCTAAACGTTCGGCACGACGGCAAACACAGCGAGCAATATGACAATATGACACAGTAGTATGTCCGCCTGGTAGCACAAAATGTGTCATTTGCGGAAGGGAATTTTCCATTGTATCGATTTCATTTTCTAATAATTCGATGTCACTTTCTATAATTCCGAGTTTTTGAAGGCGCAATTGACCATTTTTCATTACTTCTTTCTCTGGCGGTGTGGCAAGAATGGCTCCAACGGTAAATAATCGGTCTTGAATTTCGATTAGGATATTCTTATAGTGTTGGTTTATTTCTTGGTCACGAATGAGTCCGATGTACGAATTTAATTCATCAACAGTTCCGTAACTTTCTATTCTACTATGGTCTTTTGGGACACGAGTTCCGCCAAAAAGGGCTGTGGTTCCTTTGTCTCCTGTTTTTGTATATACTTTCATGAGATGTTTATTTGTTGGTTTGGTTATTTGGTTATTCGTGAATTT
Organism: Flavobacterium psychrophilum DSM 3660 = ATCC 49418; assembly: GCF_002217405.1. GTDB lineage: Bacteria > Bacteroidota > Bacteroidia > Flavobacteriales > Flavobacteriaceae > Flavobacterium > Flavobacterium psychrophilum. Next base: position 152,982 of record NZ_MUHE01000005.1, read on the forward strand.
GACTATCAAATAACCAAATCCACGAATCCACGAATAAACTATTTAGTATTGTCGCTTTCAATTAATCCGTCACGTAAGCGAATAATTCTATGGGCATGTGCAGCAATATCTTCTTCGTGAGTAACAAGGATTACGGTATTTCCGTTGCCATGAATTTCGCTAAAGAGTTTCATGATTTCTTCCGATGTTTTGCTGTCTAAATTTCCTGTTGGTTCGTCGGCAAGAATGATAGATGGTTTGTTTACTAATGCTCTTGCAATGGCAACTCTTTGTCTTTGTCCTCCCGAAAGTTGGTTGGGTTGATGATCCATTCGGTCTCCTAGATTTACTTGGTTTAATACTTCGGTAGCACGAATATTGCGTTCTGCTTTTGAAAAACCAGCATAAATCATTGGTAGCGCCACGTTATCTAAAGCGGTGGTTCTTGGCAAAAGGTTGAAAGTCTGAAAAACAAAACCTATTTCTTTGTTGCGTATTTCTGCCAACTCATCGTCAATCATTTGCGAAACGTCTTTGTTATTCAGGATATAAGTTCCAGAAGTGGGTGTGTCTAAGCAACCCAAAATATTCATTAATGTCGATTTTCCTGAACCAGAAGGTCCCATGAGTGCTACATATTCGCCTTTGTTTATTTGTAAATCTATTCCTTTTAGCACATTTATAATTTCGCTACCGAGAACAAAATCTCGTTTGATGTTGGTTATTCTGATTAAAGACTGACTCATTTGATTTCTGATATTAAAATGTAAATATAAGTATCGTTTTTGGATAAAATGTTACAATTTTAACCACGAAGTTCACAAGAAATAAATTTCAAGTAAATATTAAAAAAGCAAAATAAAATGAGTCAAACCTTAGTGCACTTTGTGAATTCTTAGTGTCCTTTGTGGTTAAACCCGAATTACAAAATGTTCTTTTTCTTGTTCTTCTCTAAAAAACACCATTCCCCACTGAAAAGTATCAATCGTAACTTTTACTTTTTTATGATTTTTAATAATTTTCCAAGCTTCTTCCATATCTTGTGACCAATGTATATCATCGAAAATCCAAACCGTATCGTTTGTAATTGTGGGTAATAAAAGTTCGAAATAATCTAAAGTTGCTTTTTTAGCATGATTGCCATCAAAGTAAATGAGGTTGTGTGTTGTAGGTTGTAGGTTTTTGAGGTATTCGCAAAAGTTTGTATTTATAAATTCTACGTTATCGAAATTGAATTTTTGCAATTGCAATTCATTTACGGTGTTTTTACAACCTTCTAAAGTACTTATTTTTGCCTTTTTATTTCCTAATGATAGGGCAGAAGTAGCTAGTCCTAATGAAGTTCCTATTTCTAAAATAGAATTAGGTTGAAAATAATTAACAATTCTAAATAACAATTTGGCTCTTTTTGAAGAAATTCCCGCTGTTTTTGCAATTTTAGCTATTTGGCGTGTATTCGATTTAAAAACTCTTGAACCAGCACCAAAATCAGTTATTTCAATAGTATTTTTATTTGCTAACAGAGCGTTTCGGTAGTTTTTTAGCAGTAAATATTCTATTTTTGATGATTTATCATAAAAGCATTTGGTAACCAAATCAAACACAAACGGAGAATGTACACCGTGTTCGTTTTTGGAGTTCCAGAGGAATTTTAAATAGGATTTTATACTATGTTTCATTTGCACCATAAATTTGACGAATTAAAGAAAATTAAAAAATAGTCCGTGGGGTTAAAATAAAAAAAAACGGATTATACCAACGGGTTACAAAAAAATAAATTTGTAATTAGCGTTTAAGTTTTTCATTTAGCTCTTTCATTTCATTTTTTAGTTGGGCATTTTCTTTTTTTAAATCAATTATTCTTTCTTTTTGTAATTCAATCATATAATTTAGGTGATTAATGTCAATATTTGGCACATCAATTGAAACTCCTCTGAAGAGCCAATTGGCATCTAAATCTTTAAATTCATTCAATATTTTGTACATTTTGTCTGTACCAAAAACTTTTCCGTTTTTAATATTGCTAATTTGACTTCCAGATAAATCTAATATTCTGGCTGTATCGTTAATGCCAAGGTTGTTGTTTTTTAGGTATTTATAAAACCTAATGCCTAATTCATTAAAATTATTCATAAAACTTGGTTATAATTCAAAATAATGTATATTTGTACAAAATAGTGAATAATTTTTGTTGCTAATTTAATTAATAAAATCCTAAAACTCTCAAAACTATGTCAGATTTTTTAAAACAATTCGGTGAAGATTTAAAAAAAAATGTTTCTGGATATATCGCTGTAGCGGTAACTGAAATTAAAAGTGGAATTTCGTATTATACCGATTCGATCGTATCGGATTTTGATCCAGAGTTAGCCGCTGCTTTTAATCTCGAAGTTGTAAAAGCCAAACTAAACGCCATTAGTGCACTTGGTCTTAAGCAAAATATAGATGATATTATGATTAACCTGTCAAGTCAGATTCATATTATTGACGTATCAGAAAATAATGAATATTTTATTTATTTAGCGGTAGATTCTACAAGAGCAAATCTAGGCATGACAAAAGCATTACTTAACAAGTATAAAAAAGAAATTTCAGGAAAACTTTAATTTTCGGATAAGCCCCAATTTTTTTTGTAAAAAATTAGGGATTCGTTCTTATCAATTATATTTTACCCTTCAATTTTTGCAGATAATTCAAACCAACGTTCTTCTTTATCTTCCATTTTGTTAATGATACTTTCTAGTTCTTTTGCTTTACTAGAAATATCAGCATCTGCAACTTTTCCTTGCGAAAACAATTGCTCTATGGCAATTTTTTGAGCTTCTAAATCCTTAATTTCCTTTTCTATCTTTTGATATTCTTTTTGCTCATTAAAAGTTAAATTTCCTGTCGGATTGTTTTGTTTCCAATCTTTCTTTTCAGCTTTGTTTTCTTCTTTCTGAGCCACATCGGCACTATCTTCATAAGCACGGAAATCAGAATAATTACCAGGAAAATTTTCAATTTCTCCTTCACCACGAAAAACAAATAAATGATCTACGATTTTATCCATAAAATAACGGTCGTGAGATACCACAAGCAAGCAACCTGGATAATCTAGCAGAAAACTTTCAAGCACATTTAATGTCACAATATCTAAATCATTTGTTGGCTCATCTAGAATTAAAAAGTTAGGATTCTGAATCAAAACCGTACACAAATACAAACGTTTTAGCTCTCCACCACTCAGTTTTTCTACATAATCATATTGTTTTTTGCTATCAAAAAGGAAACGCTCTAACAATTGCGAAGCCGAAATAATTTTTCCTTTCGTAAGCGGAATAAATTCTCCGTATTCTTTTATAATATCTATAACCCGTTGTCCTGGTTTAGGATTGATACCGCTTTGCGTATAATACCCTATCTTTATAGTATCTCCAACCACAACCTTACCACTATCTGCGGGAATTGTACTGGTTAGCAAATTTAAAAAAGTAGATTTTCCAGTTCCGTTTTTCCCAATAATACCAATTCTGGCACCACGCTGAAAATCGAAACTAAATTCGTTTAAAATAACTTTATCATTAAATTTTTTAGAAACCTTGTGAAGCTCGATAATTTTGCTTCCCATTCGTTCCATATTAATTTCTAATTCTACTACATTTTCTCTTCGGCGGCTTTCGGCTTTTTCTTTAATAACATAAAAATCGTCTTGTCGTGATTTCGATTTGGTTGTTCTCGCTTTTGGTTGTCTTCGCATCCAGGCTAATTCTTTTACAAATAAGTTTTGCGCCTTATCAACACTAGCATTTTCAGAAATAAGGCGTTCTTCTTTTTTCTCTAAATAATAAGAATAATTCCCCTTATATTGGTATAATTTCCCGTTGTCTAGCTCAATAATTTCATTACAAACACGTTCCAGAAAGAAACGGTCGTGCGTTACCATAAACAAGGTAATATTTTCTTTAGCAAAATAACTTTCTAACCATTCGATCATCTCTAAATCCAAGTGATTTGTAGGTTCATCAAGAATTAACAAATCAGGACGATTAATCAAAATAATAGCCAATGACAAACGTTTTTTCTGACCACCAGAAAGATTTTTAACCTTCAATTTAAAATCTTCCAACTTCAATTTGAATAAAATTTGCTTATACTGTGTTTCAAAATCCCAAGCATTATGCTGATCCATTCCATCAAAAGCCTTTTGGTACGCTTCACTATCCTCAGGATTCTCTAAAGCTTTCTCTAAAGCTTCAATAATTTTTAGCGTCTCATTATCTGAAGCAAAAATACTTTCCTCAATAGTTAATTCATCTTGCAAATTATGATTCTGAGACAAAAAAGCCATGCGAATATCTTTGCGAATCACAACTTGCCCAGTATCAGGATCATCAATACCATTTAATATATTCATGATCGTAGTTTTTCCAGAGCCATTCTTGGCAATGAAAGCAATTTTTTGGTCTTTGTTTATTCCAAAAGAAATTTTATCAAACAAAGTTCGCTCGCCAAAAGACTTCGAAATATTTTCAACAGATAAGTAATTCACAAGAGTAATTTTTTACAAAAGTAGGTCATTGCAAGTAACCAAACAATCTTTTCTTTTTGTTAATAGCGAATGGCTTGGGAATTGTCAGTCATCCATTTTCCCGCTTTCCGTTTCAATCTCGCCAAGAAAAATGGCGAGGATTTTCACTTCAATCGTGGCTATCAGAGATATTACGGCATTTCTGTAAAATTTCGGGCTATCTTTCTATCTAAAATTATTTCGTATATTTGGTTTTTTCTAATCCAATAAAATGGGTACTCAAAAAAAACATCTAACGAAAGAGAATTTCAATTTAATTTCACAACCAGCCCTAATAATATAATGCAGAGATTCACTTACCTCAGAAAGTATCAGACAATCAATAGAAGGAACCCTTTGCCATATTTTGTAAAAAAAGCGATTGATATTAATTTTATTTTTAGGAAAAAAATGATAAAGAAGTTCGAAAAAAAAAATATTTTTGTTCAAAAAAAACCTTTAAGATTATCAAAAAACATCATATTGGAGTACCAATCGCTAAACTTTATAAGCTGGTTATATCCGAACAAAAAACATTATTTTATAAAATATTAAAAGATAAGAATCAAATAGATTTATTATCTTTCTAGCACAAAATTAAAAACCCAACGACTTAAACAAGTTGCTCTAAACTTATAATATGCAACTATCAGTTATCATTCTTAATTATAATGTTCGTTATTTTCTCGAACTTTGCGTTTTAAGTGTTCAAAAATCACTTAAAAATATTGATGCAGAAATTATTGTAATCGATAATAATTCATCAGACGACAGTTGCAAAATGATGAAACAACGTTTTCCACAGGTGAAACTTATTGAGAATAAGGAAAATTCAGGATTTCCAAAAGGAAATAATATAGGAGTTGCTCAGGCAAAAGGCAAATATATTTGCATTCTTAATCCAGACACAGTTGTTTCCGAAGACACTTTTGCAAAAACATTAGCTTTCGCCGAAAGCCAAAAAAACTTAGGAATAGTAGGTTGCAAACTCATAGACGGAACCGGAAATTTCTTACCAGAAAGCAAACGAGGGGTGCCCACCCCCTTTGTGGCATTTACTAAAATTTTCGGGTTGTATAAATTTTCAAATTATTTCGGAAAATATTACGCACAACATTTAAGCGAAAATAAAACAGGAAAAGTAGATATTCTAGTTGGCGCATTTATGATTATGAAACGAGAATTATACCTAGAAGTAGGTGGTTTCGACGAAAAATGTTTCATGTATTCAGACGATATAGATTTGTCTTATATGGTTTTGCAAAAAGGAAAATCTAATTATTATTTTCACCAAACAACCGTAATTCACTACAAAGGCGAAAGCACAATTAAGGACGAAACCTATATGAAACGCTTTCAAGAAGCCATGAATTTCTTTTATAAAAAGCATTTTAAAGTATCCCTTTTCTTTTCTCTATTTATGAAAACAGGAATCGTTGTTTTCTCATTTATCAAGATGTTTCAAGGCAAACAAAAGGCAAGGATAGCACCTAAAAGCTATGTTTTAATTTCGGATAATAAATTGATAAAAGTAAAGCTTCAAACGGAATTAAAAAAAGACGTTTTTCTTGTTGGTAAAGATATTTTTAATATAAATTATTCGCAAAATTTTACAAACAAACAACCGTTAGAATTTATATTTGACAATAATTATATCAATTTTAAAGATATAATGCAATTAATGCAATTGAAGGAATACAAAAAACATACGTTTAAAATACTTCCGCAAACTACTGATTATCTTATAGGTAGCAATAGTAGTAATGATAGGGGAGGGGTAATTTTAATGTCGGATTTTAAAAACTAGATTTCAATTTTTTTTTAATTGGTCTTAATTCGTGAAATTCGTGTTAAATTTATTATTTTTGCAACATCAAAACCAAAAAACCTTTTAGGCAAACAATATGGCAAGATTTGAATTAAAACTTCCAAAAATGGGAGAAAGCGTTGCAGAAGCGACTATCACAAATTGGTTAAAACAAGTTGGTGACAAAATTGAAATGGACGAAGCGGTGCTAGAAATAGCTACCGATAAAGTAGATAGCGAAGTTCCTAGCGAAGTTTCAGGAATTTTGGTAGAACAATTATTCAACAAAGATGATTTAGTTCAAGTTGGGCAAACTATTGCTATTATAGAAACTGAAGGAGGCGATGTTGCTGTAGCAAAACAAGAAGCAACTCCAGTTGCTGTAGCAGAGGTTACTAAAACAGTAGAAGCTGCAAAAGAAGCAGTTTCGGTACCAGTTAATTTTTCAGATTCAGATAAATTCTTTTCACCATTAGTTAAGAACATCGCTAAGGCAGAAGGTGTTTCTGTAGCTGAATTAGAGAGCATTTCTGGTTCAGGAAAAGAAGGAAGAGTTACTAAAGAAGATCTTTTAAAATATGTTGCGGATAGAAAAATAGAACCAAGAACCAAGAATCAAGAGTTGGCTGTTGTACAAGCAACCAAGCAACAACCAGTAAGCCAAAAAGCAGTGCCAGTTTCTGTAAATGGAGGTGACGAAATTATTGAAATGGATAGAATGCGTAAGCTTATTTCTGGTTATATGGTAGCTTCGGTACAAACATCGGCACACGTACAATCGTTTATCGAAGTTGATGTAACAAATATCGTAAAATGGAGAAATAAAGTAAAAGATGCTTTCGAAAAACGAGAAGGCGAAAAACTAACTTTTACTCCAATAATGATGGAAGCTGTAGCAAAAGCTTTAAAGGATTTTCCAGGCATGAATATTTCTGTTGATGGTGATTATATCATCAAAAAGAAAAATATCAACTTAGGAATGGCAGCGGCCTTGCCAAACGGTAATTTAATTGTTCCAGTTATAAAAAATGCAGACCAATTAAATTTAGTTGGTATGGCAAAAGCGGTAAATGATTTAGGAAATCGTGCAAAAGCAGGAAAATTAAAACCAGACGATACACAAGGCGGGACTTATACAGTGACTAATGTGGGAACTTTTGGATCGGTTTTTGGCACACCAATTATAAACCAGCCACAAGTAGGAATTTTAGCCCTTGGAGCCATTAGGAAAGTACCAGCAGTTATCGAAACTCCAGAAGGAGATTTTATAGGTATTCGTCAAAAAATGTTCCTTTCGCACTCATACGATCACAGAGTTGTAGATGGCGCATTAGGAGGAAGTTTCGTAAAACGCGTTGCAGATTACTTAGAAGCATTTGATGTGAATAGAGATTTTTAGTAAATAAAGTCTTATAAAAAAAACCGAATGATAATCTTATCATTCGGTTTTTTTATGACTTCTCAATTCGAAATATATTACTTTAAGGCAAATGTTGTTTTAGATACTAAGTTATATTTATCAAACACATTCACAAAGTAGTTTCCTTTTTTAATATTTTCTAAAGTAATTTCGGCAGTAACTTCTAAGCTTTCATTCTTAAATTTTACTAGCGAATAATAGCTGTAATTTAAAATCATAACTCCAAAATTTTTAGTATTTTTTTCGCCAATAATATTATTTTTAGAATCAATTATTTGCACATAATATTCTTTCTCACATGGTTTAGTGATTTTATTACCCACAACCATAAAAGTGATTTGCAATAAATTTACTCTGCTGGCTTTATCTGTAGATTCTAAATCTCCTGATTTTGTTTGTTTTAATGTTGAAGTTTTTAGATTAATAATTGAAATTTTAGACCCTTTTCTAATAACCCTATTTAAATCTTCATTCATGGCTACTAATGTGTCATTGTATTTTTTAGATTGTGTTAAAACTAAAATTGTACTGTCTCTTTGTATCTTGAGTAATTCATTGTTTTTCTTTAATTGAAGTTTTTCTTTTGTGAGAGAAGCTACAATATTTTTGAGCCGATTAATTTCCGTTTTATATTTTATTAAAGAAGCAAGATCAATATTAGTATTATTTATCTCATCCAAAAGATTAGTTACTTTTTGTCTTTCTATTATTAAATCTGTTTTTAATAGTGAGTTTTCAGAGATAGCTAATTCTAAAGAGTCTTTAGATTTTTTTAATTCTGAGATGATTTCATTTTTTTTAGCGTTTAAAATTCTTTCTGTAATTTTAAAATCATGATAAATTTTATAAGAAAAACCTAAGCAGCAAAATAACGAGATAGCTAACCCTATAGAGATGAATTTTATTGAAGAAATGTTAGTTATGATTTTCATATTAGTTATTTTTTATTTGCTTCTTGTAATTTTTATCAAAATATTTCTATTTGAAGTTGTGCAATGTTGGGTTGTAATTAATCCTTGTTTAAAATTGGAATTAATGCATTATTTACTTTTATAATCATTTTGTTGTAGTCATTAATGATTTCTTCCTGAAAATCAGGACTTCTTTCATTTGATATTATCATTCTAACATAGCGTTCCGAAATTTTATATTTGTCTGCTAAAGATTTTGTAATATTTGAATTGTATTTACTTCTTATTTGTTTTGTACTTTTGTCCATTGTTTAAATTGTTCTTTAGTTCGGAACAAATATATAAACAAGTTTATTATAAACAAATAAAATATAAATTTTTTTATAACTATTTTAAAATGACGGAAGTAGAGAGAATAAAATTAGCTGTTAAAACACTGATTAGTTTGGGGGTCGCAAAAAATCAAGAGGAGATAGGTAAGTTAATGGGGTATTCTAATAAATCTTCTTTTTCGCAGGTTTTAAACGGTATAGTGCCTTTGCCAGATAAGTTTATCGATAAATTATGCAGGTTAGATAAAAGATTAAGGAGGGATTGGATTGTTAATGAATTTGGTCATATTTTAATTAAAAACAACAATAGTAAACAAGTTTATATTGATAAAAATATAGATACCTATGATAAAGAAGAAGGAAAAGGGGTTGAAATAAAAAAAACGCATCCTTATAATAATAATTTTCAATACAGAGAGCTTGCAGAATCTAGGTTAGAGACTATTAATACAAAAGATAAGTTAATAGAAGTTTTAGAAAAAAACATTATTCAATTAGAAGCGCAATTAAATACACTAACTCAAAATAAAAGTTTTAAAAGAGGCGAAATGAACAGTGAAGAAATTTCAACAGGGAGTGATTATGAAAATGTGTAGAAATAAATATTTTTTCTCATGTACTATCTTTTTTTTAATACTTATTAAAAATCATGTTTTAGGTAGCTGTAATATTATTTTTTAAATTCAAATTTTTAATATATTTGATATGACTTCTCAATTCGAAATATATTACTTTAAAGGGCTTAATTCTTTTATAAACCGCATTTAAAATTTAATATTTGGGCATTATTAAAAGGATTGAGGGTTTCGTTGCAAACGGGGTTTATTGAACTTTGATAAAAATAACATTAGAGTAAGAATTCTAACCCAAAATACTGCGATTAATAAAATTAAGCTAAATGGTTTATAAGACGTATTATTCTTTTTAGAAAGGAATAATATTTTTTTAAAATATTATTATAATTTTTGCTCTTCGGAATGATAACTTATATCATATTATAAAGATATACTTGGATATTTGTTGATTATATTCTCATTATGAGGAACGGGGAATTTCATCAAGTCATTCGTATTTTGAGGTCCTCGTTCTTCTCTATGAACTGTGCGTTTATTGCGCTAATAAACGCAATGGTATAATGGTATTATTTATTTCTTATGAAGTAGATTTAATACAAGAATGTTTACATTTTTTATAGGGTAATTTTAAGTGCTAAACTGTGGCTTACGGGTAAAAAAAAGGAGCAAAAACTAGTTTTTTGCTCCTTTTTATAATCAAATATTTCAATTATCGTTTCATCGAGAAATGCGATTTATGCTCTTTTGTAATTCCATTTTCTTCGTACGTAACTACAAACCAGTAATCTGTTGATGGTAGTTCTTTTCCATTAAAAGTTCCATTCCAACCACTTCCAGAAGGTCTAATTTCTGTTAATAACTTTCCAAATCTGTCAAAAATTAAAACTTTAGCATTTGCTTGATTTTTTAGTTCAGGGATATTCCATGTGTCATGGTATCCGTCTCCATTTGGGGTAAAGAATCTAGGATAATCTACAATATAAGCAGTCGTAGATTTCGATACGCATTCATTTCTTACAGTTATATTGTGTAAACCAGCACTCACATTTGCAAATATGTTACTGTTTTGAAAAGCGCCATTATCTATTTGATATTCATATTCTCCTGCTGGAGTTACGGTAACAGTTATGGTCTGTAAATCTGCAAAATAATTAGAAGGGGTTGCAACTATAGTTGCTGGGGGTTCAGAAATATTAGAAGTGATTACTGCTCTTGGACTCTCACAAGTTCCTACAGTTTGACTTACATAATAATTTGTGTTTCCAACGGCAGTTGTTAAAGGGGTTGGAGCACTAGTAGAACCTACACCTCCTGTTACTGTTGCATACCACAATAAATTACTTCCTGTAGCGGTAATCGGATTTGTTATATCATTTAAACAATATGTTATTGGTGTTATAACTCCTGGTGCCGATGGATTATTTATAGTTACCGTTGCTTTAGTAGCACATCCGTTACTATTTGTATAGGTAATTATTGCAGTTCCACCCGTAACTCCTGTTACTAATCCTGTATTGCTTACAGTGGCTATTGCGATATTGTCAGACGCCCAAGGGTTGGTTGTGTTTGCAGTTCCCGATCCTGTAAGTTGGGTTGTTAATCCGATACAAGCATTTAAAGTTCCTGTAATTGTAGGTAGCACATTTATGGTTACAATGGCTGTAACATCGCATCCATTACTATTTTTATAAGTAATAGTTGCGCTTCCTACCGAAACTCCTGTTACTAATCCTGTGTTGCTTACCGTGGCTATTACGCTATTGGAAGAAATCCAAGGGTTGGTTGCGTTTGCAGTTCCTGATCCTGTAAGTTGGGTTGTAGTTCCAATACAAGTATTTAAAGCACCTGTAATTGTAGGTAACGTTACGGTTACAATAGCTGTAATATCGCATCCATTACTATTTTTATAAGTAATAGTTGCGCTTCCTACCGAAACTCCTGTTACTAATCCTGTGTTACTTACCGTGGCTATTGCATTATTAGAAGAAATCCAAGGGTTGGTTGCGTTTGCAGTTCCTGATCCTGTAAGTTGGGTTGTAGTTCCAATACAAGCATTTAAAGCACCTGTAATTGTAGGTAGCGCATTTATAGTTACAATGGCTGTAACATCGCATCCATTACTGTTTTTATAAGTAATAGTTGCACTTCCTACCGAAACTCCTGTTACTAATCCTGTATTGCTTACAGTGGCTACTGCGCTATTGGAAGAAATCCAAGGGTTGGTTGTGTTTGCGGTTCCTGATCCTGTAAGTTGGGTTGTAGTTCCAATACAAGCATTTAAAGCACCTGTAATTGTAGGTAGTGCATGTATAGTAACTAATGTTGTAGCTGTTACTGGAGAACAACCTGCAGATGCAGATGGAATAGTATAAGTTATTGTATAATTAGCTGCTGGACTTCCGTTTGGAGTAATTGTTCCTGTAGTTGCATTAATAATAAGAGTGTTTGGATTTGCAGTATAATTACCTGGTGCAAAAAGCCCTGTTCCAGTTAAATTAACTAATTTAGGTGCTGTGTCTGATTCGCAAAATGAGGTGCTAGGTGTACTAGGTAAACTATATGATATAGCAGCAGTAGGTGGTGTACAATTATTTGCTACGCAACTTTTGTTGCTTGATGAAAAACAACTACCTAATGGTCCAGTTGGTGTTACTGTAATTACAACAGTGTCTGCTGGAGTTAATCCTGATACTAAATAGGTTAGCACGTTGCCAATTGCTCCAACATTTACTGTTGGATTGGTGTTTACTTGGTAAGATATATTATACCCTGTAGCTCCTATTGCTGCTGTCCAATCAAATGTTATCGAAGAAGTTGTAGTTATACCACAATTTATTGTTATTGCTTGTGCCGTAGCAATAGTAACTGTTGTAGAGGTGCTATATAGCGGACAAGAAGGCGATGCAGCAATCTCATATTTTACAGTATAATTTCCTGGAGTACTGGTACTAGGGGTAATTTCTCCTGTGGTTCCATTTATTGTTAATCCAGTTGATGGGTTTGTTGTAAAAATTCCGCTGCTGGTTAAACCAACTGGTATTATAGGTTGTGGCGTTATAATACTTGTACAATATGTTGGGTTAGCATAAGTGAATGTTCCGGCTGGCGCAGTAGTCACAATTAAGTCGAAATGCTTAGTAGTGTAACAAAATGATATGTTATCTTCAATTCTAGCATAAATTGTAACTGGTGAAGACGAAGCTAAATAATTAGTTAAACTTGCAAAAGGAATAGCCGCCGTGCCATTATTTGCAAAAGCTTGAGAGGTATGATATGTAATAGTGTAATCTGAAGCTGAAAGAGTTCCTAAAATTTCGCTATTTTTATTTATTGATGGAAATATATAAGGTGGTGCCGAGCTCGTGCAAAGAACAATATCCTTAGGTTGTGTTGCAGGTATTAAATAATTACTATACACCATACTACTTGTAACTTGATAACAGCCGCCAGGTCTAGTGGTTTTTACAGACCAAGTTCCTGGTGTATTTACAGTTATAGTTTGCATATTATCATAAGCTGGCTGTGGTACACCGTCTAATGACCATTGATACGGAATTGTAGCTGTACTAGTAGCTGGAGAGGCAAAGCTTGCTGTAATATTTATAGGAGTCCCTATACATTCTTTACGATTTTGGCCTAAAGAAACACCACAAACTATATCACAATCTGTACGGCCGTGAGTTTGTAAAACTGGCTGTCTTTGTTCTAGTTTTATAAATCCTGCTCCTCCATTATAATTAGTAATCATAACTAAATAAAATTGGCCCGCAGTAGCACTAGGAATTGTCATTTTTTCTACTGCTTGGGCAGAATAGCTACAATCTACTAAATTTCCAGGAGCTGGTCTAGGGTATTCCCCTGGTGAAGTTGTGTTATTTCCACAAAAATTACAATTGTCAACCCTATTATTACAGTTACCTACTGCCGAAGCATAAGGTCCCCAAACCGCAAAATCGACATCCATTGGTGTTCCTGTTGGCAAACCATTACTATCGAAAGATTTATTTTGAATGATATCATAAACCAAAGGTCCTGATTTTTCTATTTTTAAGTAAAACCACGCAGGGTTCTTTACGCTAATTAAACATGCCTCACGTGTCCCAGTACCTGTTGTTGCACTAGGGAATACCAAGGAAGGAGCATTAATATCTGCTCCGCAAAAAGCGGTTGCGGTTGCGCATGTTGTTCCTTGCGAATAAATATTTATAGTAACTAAACTAAAAACTAAAAACAATATTATTTTTTTCATCTTATTTCTTATAATTTGTTACACTTATAAAATAATAGTATTGCCAATCGGAGGTTTTTTCGCAATTTGTTTTAGTAATAATTACCCTCCATTTAAAACATTTACTCATCATTTCAGTATGAATTAATACTTTTGAACCCGTAACACCATTTTCAGTATTACCAATATTTATAAAAAAGGGATCTTTATATTCGATAGCTTTCTCTTTATTAAAACAATCTAAAATAGGCACTATTTCAATTTTAATTGCGGCTTCTTTTACGTCTGAAAAATCCCAATTTACAAGGGCAAATTTATCAGTATAAACGTCTTGTTTTGTGTATTCTGTAACTTCGGTCTTATACTTTACATTACAATTTGTGTTTTCTTGCGAATAAATAAATTGCGAAATCATAAAAATAAAGGTGATTTGGAGGTAAATAAATTTCATGAATAAATGGTTTAATTAAAATTCGCTCGAAATATAATTAAAAATTAAGTAATAATTAATGTTTTGTTAATATTTTATTTCTGTTTTTAATAATTAAAAATCGATTAATAAATTTGATTATATTACATATATTTGCATTTAATAAACTTTTTAATTGTTTAAATCCTTATTTAATGGCTCATAACGACGATTTTCAAGACGAAATTGGAAACAATCATATTGCAACAAATGCAAAAAATCCTGTAAGAGAGGATGCGTTTTTATTAACAGATGATCAAAAAATAGACTCTATAAAAAAAGATGTAGAAAATATTTTGCAAACACTTGGTATGGATCTTACTGATGATAGTTTGTCAGGAACCCCAAACCGTGTGGCAAAAATGTTTGTAAAAGAAATTTTTGGCGGACTAAATCCTGAGAGAAAACCAAAACCATCTACTTTTGATAACAATTACAAGTACGGCGAAATGCTGGTTGAGAAAAACATTGTTGTTTATTCTACTTGCGAACACCATTTGCTTCCTATTATAGGAAGAGCTCATGTGGCTTATATATCGAAAGGAACTGTGATTGGCTTATCTAAAATGAATCGTATTGTAGAATATTATTCGAAAAGACCGCAAGTTCAGGAAAGACTAACGATGCAAATTGTGCAAGAACTGCAAATTGCTTTAGGTACTGATGATGTGGCTTGTGTTATTGATGCTAAACATCTTTGTGTAAACTCTCGTGGTATAAAAGATATAGAAAGTAGTACTGTGACATCGGAATTTGGTGGAAAATTTAAGAATTTAGATACTAAAAGAGAGTTTCTTGATTATATTAAGTTGGAAACGAAGTTTTAGATAAGACGGATAGATTTTCAAAAAAAACATTCTAAAGAGACCGAAATGCCCTAGCCCTGATTGTAGTGAAAATCCTTTTTTGAGGCACGAAAAAAAGATTGAAACGTAAAGCAGGAAAAAGCTCCTAAAAAAAATAAAAAAATGCCATTATATAAATCGCAATCTATAAAAATATACAATTCGCTTTCGGGCGAGAAAGAAATTTTTTCACCTATAAATGAAGGGAATATTGGTATGTATGTTTGTGGCCCCACTGTGTATAGCAATGTTCATTTAGGAAATGTAAGAACTTTTATGTCGTTTGACGTTATTTATCGCTACTTTTTGCATTTGGGTTATAAAGTTCGTTATATACGAAATATTACCGATGTTGGTCATATTGTAGATGATGTAGATCACGGTGAGGATAAAATTGCCAAAAAAGCCAAGCTAGAACAACTAGAACCTATGGAAATTGTACAGCGTTATACTGTCGATTTTCATAATGTATTGAAAGCTTATAACTTGCTGCCACCAAGTATCGAGCCTACTGCTACGGGACATATTATAGAACAAATTGAAATTGTTAAAACTATTATAAACAAAGGAATTGGTTATGAGTCTAACGGTTCTGTTTATTTTGATGTCGTAAAATTTAATGAAAGTAATCATTATGGTAAGTTAAGCGGCAGAAATATTGAAGATATGCTGGCTAATACTCGAGATACCGACGGTCAGAGCGATAAGAGAAATCATCAGGATTTTGCGCTCTGGAAAAAAGCCGAACCAGAACATATTATGCGTTGGCCTTCGCCTTGGAGCGATGGTTTTCCAGGTTGGCATCTGGAATGTACTGCTATGAGTACTAAGTATTTAGGAAATCATTTCGATATTCATGGGGGCGGTATGGATCTTAAATTTCCGCATCATGAGTGTGAAATTGCTCAAGGAGAAGCTTGTACTGGGCAAGAGCCTGTAAATTATTGGATGCATGCCAATATGCTAACTCTTAACGGAAAAAAAATGTCGAAATCTACGGGAAATAATATTTTGCCTAGCGAAATATATTCAGGTGGAAGTCCGTTTTTAACCAAAGCTTTTTCCGCATCGGTAGCACGATTTTTTATGTTGCAAGCGCATTATCGTAGTAATCTCGATTTTACTAACGATGCTATTCTGGCAGCCGAAAAAGGGTTTTATCGATTAATGGAAGCTATTGGGAGTTTGAAAAACACAGCTCAATTTACAACATCAAACACTACTTCGATAGATATAAAAGCTTGGAAACAAAATTGTTATGATGCTATGAATGACGATTTTAACACGCCTATTCTTATTGCTCATTTGTTTGAAGGTGTTCGTTTTGTAAATGTATTAAAAGAAAATAAAGAGACAATTACAACGGAAGATTTATTAGATTTTTTAACTACTATGAATGCTTTTGTTTTTGATGTGTTAGGATTGGAAGGCGAAAAATTAGCGACAAACAACAATGATAAATTAGATGGCGTTGTAGAAATGTTAATCCAAATGAGAAAGCAAGCAAGAGATAATAAAGATTTTGCAATGTCTGATCAGATTAGAGATCAGTTATTGGCTTTAGGAATTCAATTAAAAGATTCAAAAGAAGGTACAACATTTTCAATATAATATTTTGAGTTTAAAAAAAGTTCTAATATTTCCCTTTCTATTCTTGGTTCGATTTTATCAAATCGTCATTTCGCCACTAACTCCAGCAACTTGTAGGTTTACGCCAACTTGTTCTCATTATACTGCCGAGGCTTTGCAAAAACATGGTTTATTTAAAGGGAGTTATCTTGGAGCCAAAAGAATTTTAAGTTGTCATCCTTGGGGAGCAAGTGGTTATGATCCAGTTCCTTAAAATTTTGTTTGAAATAACGAACATAAATACCGACTGTTGAAGTTAAAAAAATCCTAATTTAAAACATTGATAGCAAACAAGCGAAGCAATTAAAAATTAAAATACTACTTTTGGCTTACACCAAATATCATAAAACAAAAACATGACACATTTTTTACAAATAGTTTGGAATCCTTCGGAGGGAATAAATATTGGTTCATTTACCCTTCATTTTTACAGTTTAATGTTTGTAGTCGCATTTATGTTAGGTTGGCTAATCATGAAACCAATTTTTAAAAGAGAAAATGAACCTATCGAAAAATTAGATAGTTTATTTATATATATGGTTCTTGCTATATTAATAGGTGCCAGATTGGGCGATGTTATTTTCTATAATTGGAGTAGTTATTATCCAGACCATTTGCTTGAAATTTTCTTACCAATACGAGAAAATCCAAACGCTACTTTATTTTATTTTATAAAAGGTTGGGAATTTACAGGTTTTAGAGGATTAGCCAGTCATGGTGCTGCTGTTGCAGTTATCATTACAATGTATTTTTATGCTACAAAAACACTTAAAAGACCTATTTTATGGATTCTAGACAGGGTGGTAATTCCAGTTGCTAGTGGCGCTATTTTTGTAAGATTGGGTAATTTTTTCAATTCTGAAATTTATGGCCCTATTGTTTCTGGCAAACCTTTTTATGGTGTTAAATTTATCCGTGAAGATGAGTTTTGGATCGATAAAAATATATATCAAATTACACAAACAAGCGATTTAAATAAAGCTTACAAACTTATAGAAACGGACCCAAATTTTGTAGAAACATTAAATAAAATTCCGTTCAGACATCCATCTCAATTGTATGAAGCATTTGGATATGTTTTTGTTTTTGCTATTTTATTCTTTTTATATTGGAAAACAGATGCACGCCAAAAACAAGGTTTTCTTTTTGGAATGTTCTTAATAATGTTATTTTCGGTAAGAATTCTTGTCGAATTTGTTAAAGAAAGTCAAGGAGGTTTCGAGTCTGCTTTAGGGTTATTATCTACGGGTCAGTGGTTAAGTATTCCGTTTGTAATAGCAGGATTGTTTTTTGTTTTTAGAGCAAAAAAAGAAGTAATCTAAAAAAAAAATAAAAAATTATATGAGTAGTCTTAAAAAAAAGCGGTGCTTATTATTAGGACTACTCAAACCATTACGAGTTGTTTTACTTCAAAACATTTCAAACTATCATCTTCTAAGACAATCTCCAGTTGTCCTCTTCGATTTACACCATTTATAATTCCCATAAATCGTTGCTTATTTATATCTTCAAAAACAGTAGGTTTCCCTTTTTTAAATAAATAACTTTCATAATCATTCCAAAAACAATCGACATCATTGTTTTTTAGTTTGTTACTATTGTTTTCAATTTTCGTTACAATCTTTTCTAGCAGCGTGTCAATATCATAATCCTGATGCGTTATATTCTTTAAAGAAGAAGCTTTAGGTAAATTATCGAAGTTCGTTTGGTTTATATTTAATCCAATTCCCACGATAGATTCTATTTTTCCATTTTCTTTAATACTATTTTCTATAAGTATGCCAGCTATTTTTTTATTTTCTGCCATAATGTCGTTAGGCCATTTTATATTTAAGTTAGGAATTTTAATATCTTTTAACACCTGAATAATACTCACAGCAATTACAATATTTAGATTAAAAATTTCATGAATATTAAGTATGGTTTCTTTTATTAAAATACTGGTTATTAAATTTTTACCAGTTTCTGAATCCCATTTAGCTCCCATTTGGCCTTTGCCTTTTGTTTGAGTTTTAGCCGTAACAACCGTATAGTTTTCTAGATTTTCTTTTTGCGATAATCCTTTCAGAAAATCATTAGTAGAATCTATGGCATCGAGTTTGATTAACTTCATGAGTAAGTTTTTGTAAGTATTTGCAATTAACATTAATTTACGACCAAAATAAGCACAAAAATCAATAACTTTGCAAAAATATTTTAAAAATTAGATGGCTAAAAAAGAAATTAATAATGATGTTTTGTTAGCAAACATCATCAAGGGAATAGAAGAAGTAAAAGGTAACGACATAACAATTCTTGATTTAAGAGCATTAGAAAATACAGTTTGTGATTATTTTGTAATTTGTAATGGAAATTCTAATACACAAGTAAATGCGATTGTAAATTCTATTCAGAAAGTAGTTTCGAAAGAACTAAAAGACAAGCCTTGGCACGTAGAGGGATCAGATGTTGCAGATTGGGTTTTAATGGATTATGTGCATATTGTAGTACACGTTTTTCAGAAACACATTCGTGAGTATTATGACATTGAAAGTCTTTGGGGTGATGCAAAAATTACCACTATTGAAAACAAATATTAAATAAAGTAGTTATGTCTAAAGAGATAAAAAAGAATAGTTTTAAGTTTAATCCGTGGTGGATTTATGGCGTTATTACAGCTATTTTCGTTACAATGTGGTTTTCTGGTCAATCTCGTTGGGTAGAACCTACAAAAACTTCAATATCAAAATTTTATGAATTTTTAGATGCCAATCAGGTTGATAAAGTAGAAATTGTAAATGATAAAACAGTTGAAGTTTATCTGAAAAAAGAAGCTTTAACTCAAAAAGTACATGCTAAAATCCCTAAGCTAGATTTGTTGCAGAAACCAAATCTTGGGCCACATTATACTTTTCAAATAGCTACTAATTCTGAAAGTTTTCAAAATAAATTAGAAGAAGCTAGAAAAACAAATAGCATAGGGGTTGATTATAAAACATCGAGTGAGTGGACAGATTTAGTTGGTTTTCTTCCCATTATTTTACTGATAGGATTCTGGATTTACATGATGCGACGCATGTCAGGTGGAGGTTCAGGAGCTGGTGGCCCTCAAATTTTTAGCATCGGAAAATCTAAAGCAAAACTTTTTGATGAAAAAACAGATATTAAAACTACCTTCAAAGACGTAGCTGGATTAGAAGGTGCAAAAGAAGAAATACAAGAAATTGTAGAGTTTCTTAAAAACCCAACAAAATATACTAATTTAGGAGGTAAAATCCCAAAAGGAGCACTACTAGTAGGACCTCCAGGAACAGGGAAAACATTATTAGCAAAAGCTGTTGCAGGAGAAGCTCAAGTTCCTTTTTTCTCATTATCGGGATCAGATTTTGTCGAAATGTTTGTAGGAGTAGGTGCTTCACGTGTTCGTGATTTGTTTAAACAAGCTAAAGATAAATCGCCCTCTATTATTTTTATAGACGAGATTGATGCAGTAGGGCGTGCGCGTGGAAAAGGAAATATGTCTGGTGGAAATGACGAACGTGAAAACACATTAAATCAGTTACTTACAGAAATGGATGGTTTCGGGACAAATTCTAACGTAATCGTAATTGCAGCAACAAATAGAGCCGATGTTTTAGACAAAGCTTTAATGCGTGCTGGGCGTTTCGATCGTCAAATATATGTCGATTTACCTAACATTACAGAACGTGCAGAAATTTTTGCCGTGCATCTTGCGCCACTAAAAAAAGTAGAGAATCTTGATACCGAATTTCTTGCCAAACACACGCCAGGTTTTTCAGGAGCAGATATAGCAAATGTTTGTAACGAAGCCGCACTTATCGCAGCAAGAAATAATAAAACGGCTGTAGATAAACAAGATTTTCTAGATGCTGTAGATAGAATTGTAGGAGGATTAGAAAAGAAAAATAAAATAATTACACCAGAAGAAAAGAAAGCCATAGCGATACACGAAGCGGGCCATGCCACTGTAAGTTGGATGCTAGAACACGCAGCACCACTTATTAAAGTAACAATTGTGCCACGTGGACAAAGTTTAGGAGCCGCTTGGTATTTGCCAGAAGAAAGACAAATTGTGCGTCCCAACCAAATGCTAGACGAAATGTGTGCTACCATGGGAGGAAGAGCTGCCGAAAAAGTTATTTTTAATAACATTTCGACAGGAGCTTTAAGCGATTTAGAAAAAGTTACCAAACAAGCAAGAGCAATGGTTACTGTTTACGGACTTAATGATAAGTTAGGAAATATCACTTATTATGATTCGTCAGGGCAATCAGATTATAATTTTTCTAAACCATATTCTGAAGAAACAGCTAGAACAATCGATCAAGAAATTTCAATTTTAATAGAAGGACAATATCAACGAGCTATTGCGCTTCTTGAATTGCACAAAGACAAGCTAAATCAGTTGGCAGATATTCTTATAGAAAAAGAGGTTATTTTTAAAGACGATTTAGAAACTATTTTTGGAAAAAGACCATTCGATAAAGAAAATTTTGTTGAGGCAATTCCTCAAATTGTTTAAAACTTAGTTAATAACATACTTAAAAATCTCAATCTAATTGCTTAATTCGATTGAGATTTTTTTATCTTTGGTAGCAATTAAGTAATAATTTCCACGTATTTTAAGTATATGAGTATTTTTAGAAAAATATTTGGCTCAAGTAGTGAAACGCCAAACGATACTAACGAAAATGACTTCAATCCGTTTCAGGGCATTGATTCCCAAATCCCTGTAGACGAACAGTTTACTTATAATTTTAAAAAGAATGGAGGTAAGTTTTTGTATTGTGAAAATACAGCCGAACTAAGCGAGCAATTTGAAAATATTTTAGAAGAAAACGATTGGTTCGAATCTGAGGCCATGTGTTTAGAGTCAAGATTATTTAGAATGCTTGAGGATAACAAGATTTCTTTCGATAAGCCACAAGATCCAAAATTTCTTTTGGCTAGTTGCGAAAACCTCATTGCCGATGAAGGGTCAGTATTATTTTCATCAAATCAAATTAAACAAAATAAACCAAACGATTTACCTGATAATATAGTTTTAGTAGCAACCACAAGCCAAATTATATTAAATAAAGGTGATGGTTTGAGGGGAATAAAAAAACGTTATACCACAGATTATCCTACAAATATTACTACTTTTAAATATTTTGAAAAAGTAAAAGAAGAAGATTTCTTGCACTACGGAAGTTCTCCAAAACATTTGTATTTATTGCTTTTAGAAGATTTGTAAAATGAATGAAAATGTAACACGTTCATTATCAGGGCTAGTGTATATACTACTGCTGGTCTCTGCCACACTTTATTCTAGAGAATCATTTTTATTGCTTTTTGGTGTATTTATGTTGCAAACCGTACGAGAATTTTGCAATTTGATATTTTTACCAAAAATACCAGCAATGCTAATGGCTGGCTTATTATATTTTATCTTTGCTTGTTTCTTGACCGAAAATAGATCGACTGATTTTGGGCTAATTCTTGCTTCCTTATTTGTATCTATTAGATTGTTGTTTTGGTTATTCAAAGAAAAAAGAATTGCAATAGATACGCAAGGAAAGTGGGTAAATCTAATCGGATATATTATTTTGCCTTTTATATTTATCGTAAAAATTTCAAGTTTTAATGGTATTTTTGCCCCTACATTACTAATTAGTATATTTGTACTCATTTGGACGAATGATACTTTTGCTTATATTGTAGGAAAAACTATTGGAAGAAATAAATTATTCGAATCTATCTCTCCCAAAAAAACAATAGAAGGATTTATAGGCGGTTTAGTTTTTGCAATAATTGCTGCAGTTATAATTGCAAACTACGACCCTTTAAAACCAACTTATTTTTGGATAATAACAGCAATAATAGTTAGTTTTTTTGGCACAATTGGCGATTTGGTCGAATCTAAATTTAAACGAATGGCTAACGTAAAAGATAGTGGAAATATAATGCCAGGTCATGGCGGTATGCTAGATCGGTTAGACAGTATTATATTTGTTGCTCCATTTTTATTTTTATTTTATAAAATTATAGTATATGTTTCATAAGGAAGGTTCGAAAATTATTTTAGTAGCAACATTTTTATTTGTTACAAGTATTGTATTAGCAGGAGAGTTCATCAATTTAAGTTGGCTTAAGATTACAGTTCAGCTGGTAGCGTTGTTATTTTATATTATCATTTTACAATTTTTCAGAAATCCAAACCGTAATATTGTTGCAAATGACAGTCAGATTGTAGCACCCGTAGATGGTAAGGTAGTCGTTATAGAAGAAGTTTTCGAGCCAGAATATTTCAAAGACAAACGTTTGCAAGTTTCTATATTTATGTCACCTATAAACGTGCATGTTACACGATATGCAGTTTCTGGAGTCGTAAAATACAGCAAATACCACCCAGGAAAATTTCTAGTGGCATGGCATCCTAAAGCAAGTACCGAAAACGAGCGTACAACAGTAGTTGTCGAAAATAAAGTCTTTGGCGAAATACTATACAGACAAATTGCAGGAGCTCTTGCAAAACGAATTGTAAATTATGCAGAAGAAGGCACGCAAGTAATTCAGGGAACAGATGCTGGATTTATAAAATTTGGTTCACGAGTAGATTTATTTTTACCTTTAGGAACAAAAGTAAATGTAAAGCTAAACGAAGTAGCCATAGGAAACAAAACAATTATAGCTTTAGGTTAAATGTTTGAAAAAGATTTAGAAACACAATTTCAAGAAGCCATACATCTTGCACAAACCATTGCACAATCTTCATTGCCACAAGACGTGCAGTTGCGATGTTATGCTTATTATAAGCAAGCAACTTTTGGTTCTTTAGGAAGTGTAAATTACTCAAATTTAGATGTTAGAGATGCTTTTAAGAATAATGCATGGTTGCAAATAAGTCATATTTCTGTCGAAGAAGCAAAACAAAGTTATATCGATATTATTAATAAAATTTCAAATAAATAGTATATGAAAACCCAACAGTTATTCGTTATTATATTGGCATTAACAGTGGTAGTTTCATGTAAAAAGAGCACATTGGTAGAGCAGGTTGATGTGCCTGTAACCCCCCTTGAAGTTGTAAAAGTAAAAGAAGGTACAAGTAATGCAACCGATGTAAAAGCTGTAGAAGGCGCTTTTAAAATGTACGAACTACCATATACATACAAAGCACTCGAACCCAATTTTGATGCAACAACACTCGAAATTCATTATTCCAAACATCATTTGGGTTACGTAAATAACTTAAATAAAGCAATAATTGGTACAAAATACGAAACACTTGCGTTAAACGATATATTTAAAAACCTAAATTTATCCGATACCGAAATTAGAAACAATGCAGGTGGTTTTTATAATCATAACCTTTTTTGGGAAAATATGGCAGCCAATGCAGGAGGCGAACCAGAAGGAGATTTATTAGAAGCTATTATTAGAGATTTTGGTTCTTTTGATGGTTTTAGAACCCAATTTACAGAAGCTTCACTCAAAGTATTTGGTTCAGGTTGGGCTTGGTTAGTTTCTGATAAATACGGAAAATTGCGCATTGTAACCACCCCAAATAATGACAATCCGTTAATGAAAAACTTAGGTTTTACAGGAATTCCTCTTTTAAATTTAGATCTTTGGGAACACGCCTATTATTTAAAATTTCAAAATAAGAAGCGAGAATATGTAAATACTTTTTTTAGTGTTATAAACTGGAATGAAGTATTAAAAAAATACGACGCTTTTCCCAAAGTTACCTCTTCATTTGTTGCGCCAACAGCAACAACCGAAACTGCTGTTCCTGACCAAGCTAAAGAAACAGTTATACCGGATGAGTTTAAAAAATAATTTAATAATTACATTTTTTATTGGTTTGAATTATTTTGTTGTAGATTAGCTTAATTTGTGAGCTAGCAGACACACCCATAAGCGACACGAAACGCAAGAGTAGTGTCTAAATATTTGATACAACACGGATCGAAAACTTGATAAACTAAAAAAAGTTACGAAAAGTGGTTTGAACTTGGAGTATTAATTTGGGGAAGCTACAATTGAAAAGCATCACACAAGGAGAACTTGCTCATAAAAGCAGCACTACAAAATCTTATATTTCAAGAATGGCGAGTATTGTAAGAGAAGTAAGATTTTTTACTTTGCGAAAAATGATATAATTAGGATTGGACAGGAAATTAAAACTTGAATAAAAGCATTATACACCAACAGCTTTTCACGAAATTGTGGGGTATGAGATTTCTCATAAAAATTTAGTAAAAATCTTTTTTTTCAAATCAATATTCGTTTACGTTATCGCTGAAAATTTGAAACTTGCTTAACTGGCGAAACGCAAGACTGTCTAAAAACCTGCATTCTGAATTTTGTATTTGGACTCCTTTTTTCAAGCTTAACGGTGAGGTTTTAATAGTTGTAATACCATTTAAAGTTTAAATTTACTGGGATAAAAAAACATACA
>NZ_MUHE01000005.1:178228-222651 GCF_002217405.1 Flavobacterium psychrophilum DSM 3660 = ATCC 49418
AAATATTACAGTATTTTTAAAGCTAAATTGGTATGAAAATAAAAATTACATAAAAAAAGTAGTTTATTTTTAAGTTATTTACGAAAATTTAACCTTTTTTAGTTAAATAGAGGAGGTTGATACGAAAAGTTTAGAAAACGCATTTTTATTGTTTGAATGATAAATATTGATGAAATTGGAATAGCTACAAACAAGTATTTAAATTAAATATACGAATAGCAATAATATGGTTAGATAGGAAAATTTTATTGTTATGAAGAATATCAGAAAGTTGGTAGGAGAAAGGCAGGGATAGAAATAAAAGAAAGAAATGAAATTAAAAATAATTATTGTAGTATTTATTACTAATCTAGCATTTGGGCAAAAAGTTTGTAATGAATTTTATAATAAAAAATTCACTAAATGTGAATTAGTCGCTGATATTGAATTTATAAAAGAAAAAATATTAAATGCACATATAAATCCATTTACAGAAATTTCAAAAGAAGAGTTCGAAAAAAGTATAATTCAAGTTGAAAATTCTTTAGAAGAAGGGATGACACAAAAAGACTTTTATTTTTTAGCAAAACCAATTTTTGTAAAATTAAATGATGAGCATAGCGCTTTAAATGATTTTTGTATAACTGACAGCATAAAAAATAGTCTTACATTTTTTCCTTTGAGATTTAAGTATGAAAATCAAAAAGTGATTTTAACTGAAAATTATAGTGGTAAAAGTATAGCCAATGGAGATGAATTATTGTCAATAAATGAGTTTTCTATTCAATCTATTATCGATGGTTGTTCAAATCAAGTTTTTGGAGTTTCAGAAGAACGAAAAACTATTGCAATAGAAAAGTTATGGTTTTATTTGTCGAAATTTTGTTTTTTTATAACAGATGATTTTAATTTAAAATTTAAAAGTGGAAAAGCAACATTAATTAAAGGACAAAACTGGGAAGTATTAAGCAAGAATATTCAGAAAACAAAGAAAACAGATACTGATATTTCGATTTTGAAATATGAAAAAATTAAAAATTTTGGTTATTTGACGATAAATACATTTAATGATAAAGAGCTAAAATATGATAAATGGGAGTTAAAAATTGATTCTGTTTTTTCGAAAATTAAAAAAGATAAAGTTCAAAAATTAATTATTGATGTTAGTAATAATAGTGGAGGAAATTCTGAAATTGGAAATTTACTAATCGATTATTTTTCAGATAAAAAGTACAAAGATTATGGCGGTAAGTGGAAAAAAAGCAAAGAGTATTCGGACTTAATGAAAAATAATAATTCTGAATATGCGCCTTATGAGAAATTGCAAAATGGAGAAATATTACCATTTGTTTCGGACGAAAATAAACCATTAAAAAATAAGAATAGGTTTAATGGTAAAACTTACGTTTTAGTTGGTGAAAATACTTTTTCTAGTGCTATGATGTTTGCGGTGATGGTGTTAGATAATAAATTAGCAACGGTAATAGGTAAAACGCCAAGTAAAGGACATCCAAATCATTTTGGCGAGTTAATTGGATTTACTACACCGAATACCGACCTATATTTTAGATTTGGAGTAAAAGAATGGATTAGGCCATCGGGGAAAACAGAGCACAACAAACTAATTCCAAATATAGCTATTGATTTGTATAATATGTCAAAAGAAGATATAATAGAATTGTTAAAATAAAATCATCTGCCAGTTGTGTAAAGGGTTGTAAAGTTTGGTTTTTGAGGCAATATTGTGTTGCTTTTTTGTTTTTTGCGTGAGGGATTGCAGCGGTAGCCCACAGCCTGACGAAGGAAGTGCGAGGACTACAAGCGGAAAGCCCGACCCTTTTCGGGGCACGCCCTAAAATTAAAATTGTTAATTAAATTCATAATTCACAATTCATAATTCATAATTATTTTATATTTGCGGTTATGAAATTTGATTTACTTAAAAAAGATCCGCAAACAAAAGCCAGAGCAGGTAGTATAACAACTGATCATGGCGTGATTGAAACTCCTATTTTTATGCCTGTTGGTACGGTTGCATCTGTAAAAGGGGTGCACCAGAGAGAGCTTAAAGAAGAAATAAATCCTGATATTATTTTAGGAAATACGTATCATTTGTATTTGCGTCCGAAAACCGATATTCTTGAAAAAGCAGGTGGTTTGCATAAATTTATGAATTGGGACAGAAATATTTTGACTGATTCTGGTGGGTATCAAGTATATTCTCTTTCGGCTAATAGAAAAATTAAGGAAGAGGGGGTTAAGTTTAAATCGCATATAGATGGTTCTTATCATTTTTTTACACCCGAAAATGTAATGGAAATTCAGCGTACCATTGGGGCAGATATTATAATGGCTTTTGATGAGTGTACGCCCTATCCTTGCGATTATCGCTATGCCCAGCGCTCGATGAAAATGACCCATAGATGGTTAGATAGATGTATTAATCATTTAGATAAATTGCCCTTTAAATATGGGTATGAGCAAACTTTTTTTCCAATTGTACAAGGAAGTTGTTATAAGGATTTGCGAGAACAATCTGCAGAATATATTGCTAATGCTGGTGCCCAAGGAAATGCCATTGGAGGATTATCAGTTGGAGAACCAGCAGAGGAAATGTATGCCATGACCGAAATTGTAACGGCTATTTTGCCAGAAGATAAACCTAGATATTTGATGGGCGTGGGAACACCAATAAATATTTTAGAGAATATTGCCTTAGGTATTGATATGTTCGATTGTGTGATGCCTACCAGAAATGCTCGTAACGGAATGTTATTTACGGCTAATGGAACGATAAATATAAAAAATAAAAAATGGGAAGCCGATTTTTCTCCAGTAGATGAAATGGGAATTACCTTTGTAGATACCGAATATACTAAAGCTTACTTGCGTCATCTCTTTGCCGCAAACGAATACCTTGGTAAGCAAATTGCTACAATACACAATCTTGGTTTTTATATGTGGTTGGTTCGTGAGGCTAGAAAACATATTATAGCCGGAGATTTTCGTGAGTGGAAAGATATGATGGTTAAGAATATGAGCCAAAGATTGTAAATTAGGTGTTGGGTTTAGCGGTATTAGGTTTTAGGACTTTGCCAAAACCCAAAAACCAAAACCAAAAACCTGAATGCTAACAATACTAGATAAATACATTCTTAAACGATATTTAGCCACTTTTTTAGTGATGTTGCTTTTGTTTATTCCTATAGGAATTACGGTCGATATTGCCGAAAAGATAAACAAAATACTCGAAAACAAGGTTCCTATAGATAAGGTTTTGTCCTATTATGTAGATTTTATAATTTATTTTACAAACTTTTTATTTCCCATTTTTCTTTTTTTGTCTATCATTTGGTTTACTGCTAAATTAGCTAATAATACCGAGATTATTGCCATTTTAAGTTCCGGAATCTCCTTTAGCAGATTTTTACGACCTTATATTATTGGCGCAACAATAGTATCATTTTTTGCATTACTTATGGGTTTTTTTCTTGCACCCAAAGCCAGTGAAGGATTTAAAAATTTCAGATACTTATACCTAATAGGAAACGGGAAAGACGAAATGCGCGAAACTAACGATGTTTACAGGCAAATTAGCGAAACAGAATTTATTTATGTAAGCAATTTCGATATAGAAGCAAAAACAGCATACAATTTTGTTTTCGAAAAATTTAATGCAGAAAATTTAGTGTACAAAATTTCTGCCTCATCAATACAATGGAATTCAAAAGAAAAAACCTACACGTTATTAAATTATAGCAAAAGAACCGTAGGTGCATTAAACGATAAAATAGAAACAGAAAACTCTAAACCAATGAAGTTTAATTTCGATTTAGAAGATTTAACGCCAGTAGTTTATATCGCAGAAACTTTAAGCTTTACCGATTTAAACAAATTTATAGAAAAAGAAAAAAAACGAGGATCGGCAAATATAAACACCTATTTAGTCGTAAAATACAGGAAATATAGCATACCAATTTCAGCATTCATCTTAACCATTATCGCAGTAGCTGTTTCTTCTATGAAACGCCGTGGCGGTATGGGAATAAACCTAGCCATAGGCATTGCCATCGCTTTTAGCTATATTTTTTTAGATAAAATATTTGCAACACTAGCAGAAAAATCCTCAATAGAACCAATAATAGCAATCTGGATTCCTAATTTCATTTTTGGAATCTTAGCTTTTTACTTACTCCGAAATGCAAAAAGATAAAAACATTCAAAGTTACCTCAAACTTCATTTAATCGTATTTATTTGGGGATTTACAGCAATATTAGGCAAATTAATCTCACTAGAAGCCTTACCATTAGTTTGGTACCGGATGGCTTTTGCCTTGGCATTTATCATACTATTTATAGCATTCAAAAAAAAGCCACTAAAACTCCCCAAAAAAACAATAGTAGGACTTCTCTTTGCAGGCTTAATCATCGCCTTACACTGGCTCACTTTCTTTAAGGCAATCAAGGAATCTAATATCTCGGTCACACTAGCATGTTTAGCAACAGGCGCTTTTTTTGCCTCAATATTAGAACCTATATTTTACAAGCGAAAAGTCATTTTTTACGAAGTTCTCTTCGGACTAATCGTAATTATAGGATTGTATATTATTTTTCAAGTAGAAGGAAATTATGTTTACGGAATAATTTTGGCATTATCATCAGCATTTCTATCAGCCTCATTTTCAGTAATAAACGGGAAATATGCAATCAAATACGATGCCACTATAATCTCATTTTACGAAATATTAGGCGGTTTACTATCATTATCAATATTTATGTTGTTCAACCAAAATTTTACAACTAGTTTCTTCCAGCTTTCAACAAATGATTTACTTTGGTTACTCGTTTTAAGCTCATTTTGCACCGCATACGCATTTATAGCCTCGATAGGTGTTATGAAATACCTAAGCCCCTATACCGTAATGCTCACCATCAATCTCGAACCTATTTACGGCATAATTTTAGCCCTAATTATCTTCAATGACAAAGAAAAAATGAGCACACAATTTTACATAGGCGCCTTAATCATCTTATCAACGGTAATTCTCAATGGCGTTTTCAAGAACAGAAAAAAGTAATTTTTTTAGGAGCTATTTCCAGCTGTCATTCCAATCTTTTCTTTTTTTAAAGAAAAAAAAGAAAAGGATTTTCCCTTCCATCTGGGCTAGGGCATCTAAACTAAAAGAAACAAAATTTTTCAAAATTTAAATTTTTCAATCTTTAAATTTAAAACTATCTTTGCTTTTCAAACCTAAACAAAATACAAAAATCTTATGGAATATTTAGATTTTGAATTACCAATAAAAGAACTCCTAGAACAATTAGACAAATGTCAAATAATAGGAACAGAATCCAACGTAGATGTTACAGAAACCTGTAAACAAATAAGCCAAAAACTCGAAGACACAAAAAAAGATATATACGGAAATCTTACCGCTTGGCAACGCGTACAATTGTCACGCCATCCCAGCCGTCCTTACACCCTAGAACATATTACGAACCTAACAAAAGGAACCTTTCTCGAACTTTTTGGAGATAGAAACTTCAAAGACGACAAAGCCATGATTGGCGGCCTAGGGAAAATAGGAGACCAGTCTTTTATGTTTGTAGGACAACAAAAAGGAATTAATACAAAAATGCGACAATTTCGTAACTTTGGTATGCCAAATCCAGAAGGTTATCGTAAAGCCCTGCGATTAATGAAAATGGCAGAAAAATTTAACATCCCAGTCGTTACACTAATAGATACCCCAGGAGCATTTCCAGGAATTGAAGCAGAAGAAAGAGGACAAGGAGAAGCAATTGCAAGAAATATTCTTGAAATGGCAAGGCTCAAAGTGCCAATTATTTGCGTAATAATAGGCGAGGGAGCCTCAGGCGGTGCATTAGGAATAGGTGTTGGAGACAGAGTACTAATGATGGAAAACACATGGTATTCTGTAATTTCTCCAGAATCATGTTCTTCTATTTTATGGAAAAGCTGGGAATACAAAGAACAAGCAGCCGAAGCCTTAAAACTAACTTCAGCCGATATGAAAAGACAAAAAATAGTAGATGATATTATCCCAGAGCCACTAGGAGGAGCACATTATGACAAAGCAACTGCTTTCAAAACGGTCGAGGAATATATTCTAAAAGCTTTTAATGAATTAAAAGACTTATCAACAACTGATTTAGTTGCTCAAAGAATGGATAAATACAGTAAAATGGGCGAATACAACGAGTAAAACCATACTTATACTATATAAAAACCGCCTTGTTAGTAATAAGGCGGTTTTTTTTCATTGTTAGCCCAAATAAAAAGCAGTTAACACAAGTTATTCACAACCTAATGATTGTTTTTATTTCAATTAGATAGTATTAAAGCCTAAATTTGCAATATGGAAAATTTTAAGAATGTAAACCCTGTAAGAGTAGATAAAACTGCGATTATAAACCTAGAAAAAGGAAAACTGCCACCGCAAGTTCTCGATTTAGAAGAAGCTGTGCTTGGTGCTATGATGATAGATAAAAAAGGGGTTGACGAGGTTATTGATATTCTCCAAGCTGACGCTTTTTATAAAGACGGACACAAATATATTTTTGAAGCCATCGTTACACTATTTAATGATTCTCAACCCGTCGATTTGCTTACAGTTTCTGCTCAATTGCGAAAAATGAGCAAACTAGATTTGGCTGGAGGCGATTTTTATCTAATACAACTTACCCAAAAAATATCATCTTCGGCACATATCGAATTTCACTCCAGAATTATTCTTCAAAAATACATTCAACGAAGTCTGATAAAAATATCTTCAGAAATTATCGAAGAATCCTACGACGAATCGACAGATGTTTTCGATTTACTAGACAAAGCCGAATCGAAATTATATGAAGTAACACAAGGAAATATAAAAAGAAGTTCTGAAACGGCCCAAAGTTTAGTAATTCAAGCCAAAAAGAGAATTGAAGAAATTGCAGGAAAAGAAGGACTTTCAGGTATTGCAACAGGTTTCGAAAAACTAGACAAAGTAACCTCAGGTTGGCAACCGTCAGATTTAATTATTATTGCAGCACGTCCAGGTATGGGTAAGACGGCATTTGTATTATCTATGGCAAGAAATGTAGCCATAGATTTTGGTCATGCCGTAGCATTGTTCTCTCTAGAGATGTCTTCTGTACAGCTAATAACACGTCTTATATCTTCGGAAACAGGCTTGTCATCAGAAAAATTAAGAACAGGAAAACTCGAAAAACACGAATGGGAACAATTGAGCGTTAAGGTAAAAGATCTAGAAAAAGCACCCTTGTATATAGATGATTCGCCATCGCTTTCTATCTTCGATTTGCGTGCCAAAGCCAGACGTTTGAAATCGCAATACGATATAAAAATCATTATCGTCGATTATCTTCAATTAATGACCGCTGGTGGCGGAAAAGGACCTGGAAATCGTGAACAAGAAATTTCGA
This sequence comes from Flavobacterium psychrophilum DSM 3660 = ATCC 49418, assembly GCF_002217405.1. Taxonomy (GTDB): domain Bacteria; phylum Bacteroidota; class Bacteroidia; order Flavobacteriales; family Flavobacteriaceae; genus Flavobacterium; species Flavobacterium psychrophilum. The sequence continues at coordinate 185,657 of NZ_MUHE01000005.1, forward strand.
CAATTTCTCGAAATCTTAAAGCATTAGCAAAAGAATTAGAAGTTCCCGTAATTGCACTTTCGCAATTATCTCGTGCGGTAGAAACACGTGGATCTAGCAAACGACCCTTACTTTCTGACCTTCGTGAATCTGGAGCAATCGAGCAAGACGCAGATATTGTATCCTTTATTTACCGTCCAGAATATTATAAAATAGACGAATGGGACGACGATGAACACTCGCCAACACAAGGTCAGGCCGAATTTATTATAGCCAAACACCGTAATGGTAGCTTAGAAAACGTAAGACTCAAATTTATTGGTAATTTAGGTAAGTTTGACAATCTTGAAGATTATTCAGGCGGAGATGATTACTTACCATCGGGTATGAATTTAGGTCAAGACGATAACCCTTTTCAAACTAAAAACTTACCCTCTGCTAATGAAGCTTTTGGAAGTAGTTCTAATAATTTTGATGACGATAGCGAAGTTCCATTTTAATAATAAAAGCATTTCTCTATAAACAAATAAGTTTTTTCAATTTATTAAAAGCGGAATTTTTGTAATAAAGTTTACATTTGTACCTTCATTAAAACAAATATTATGTCAGATACAATCGAAAAAATAAAATGCCTAATTATAGGATCAGGACCTGCGGGTTACACAGCTGCAATATATGCTGCTAGGGCAAATATGAATCCAGTTTTGTACCAAGGAATACAGCCTGGAGGTCAGCTTACTACAACTAATGAAGTAGAGAATTTTCCTGGAAATCCAGAAGGGATTACTGGTCCGGAAATGATGATTGGTCTAGAAGCACAAGCAAAAAGATTCGGAACTGATATTCGTGTTGGTTGGGCTACAAAAGTAGATTTTTCAGGAGATATTCATAAAGTATGGATAAATGATGAAAAAGAATTACACTGCGAGACAGTAATTATTTCAACAGGGGCAACTGCAAAATATCTAGGAATAGATTCAGAGCAACATTATCTAAAAACAGGTGGTGGCGTTTCGGCTTGTGCCATTTGCGACGGATTTTTCTATCGCAACCAAGAAGTTGTTATTGTTGGAGCAGGAGATTCAGCTTGTGAAGAAGCACATTATTTATCTAAAATGTGTAAAAAAGTTACGATGTTAGTTCGTAGCGAACAATTTAGAGCTTCAAAAATTATGGAAGCCCGTGTGCGTAAAACCGAAAATATTACCATCTTAATGAACCATGATACTGTTGAAGTTTTAGGCGATGGTCAAGTAGTAACCGCTGTAAAGGCAAAAAACAAAACGACTGGAGCTATTTTTGATATTGAAGCAACAGGTTTCTTTGTAGCAATTGGACACAAGCCAAATACTGATATTTTTAAAGACTACATTACTCTAGACGAAACAGGTTATATTGTAAATACTCCTGGATCATCTAAAACTAATGTTGCGGGTGTTTTTGTTTCAGGCGATGCTGCAGACCACGTTTACCGTCAGGCTATTACTGCTGCTGGAACTGGCTGTATGGCTGCCTTAGATGCAGAAAGATATTTAGCTTCAAAAGAGTAATATTACAAATTAAATTAAGCTATTACAGCTAAAAAGTAAATATTTACGTTTATTGTTGTCATAAAAATGAGTAGTATCATAAAAAAACTATTTTAATTTTTTTGACCACTAAATTGGTATTACTATTTGTACAAAAAAAACATTAAGAAATTAAATCTTAATGTTTTTTTGTAAATATACAAACGCTATTGTAATCTTATGCTTTTTTTGTTCAAGTAAAAAATATAGAGAGAAGTCTCAAATTTAAATAAAAAACAAATTTTTAAATGTTTTTCGTTTTACCTGAAGGATTGTTATTTTATTTGGCTTAATTCTACAATAAACAGCATTTTTAAATTTCATTATTTGGGCATTACCGTAAGGATCCAGCTTTACATTACAAACCAAGTTCGCTAAACTCCTATAAAAAATATAATGAAGTAATCTTTTTGAGGCAACAAAAGCCTCAAAAATGATTTGTACTTCAATTCCTAAGGCAAAATGCTGTAATGAATAAAATTAAGCCTTTTATTTTAATATTGAATAGATTTAAACTTATTTTGTAAATAAAAAAGAGCTAACGAAATTTATGTTGCAAAACATAATCATGAGTTAGTTTAATCTTTATTTTTTATTAAGAATAGATATTTTTTTAGAGATTTCCTGATTTGCCTCTGTAATTAGTTTTACGATATAAATCCCTTCGCTTAATCCTGCTGTATTATATTCGTAAGTAGAATTAGACCCTAAATTTGTTTTCGATAGTATTGTTTTTCCAGAAATATCGTATAAAGTACAAGATTTTAAGTTTATTACTTTTGGGTTTTTTATAGTTAAAAGCTGGTTTCCATTGTTTTGAAAGACATCAAAATCAGCAGCTACATTGTTAGTAGTACTCAACGTATTATTTATGAATGTAACTTCAAATCTATTATTATTTACACCTGCTGGAAGAGAAAATTCATATTCTGAATTTTTTATATCGTGATATAAATCTGTTATTTTGTCGTGTAAATAAACATTTTGAGCACCATCAAAATTAACAAATTCTAGTACTTTAACTCTAAAAGTAGCCTCTGTACTATTTTTAAATCCCACAGCGAATTTTTTATTTATATTAAAACTAGTGGTAGATAAGACATATTCTGAATTATCTAGCGCAAAATACATGTCGGAAGGCAAACTTTCTTCTGCATCGGGAGATCGTGAATCGGCCCTGTCTACTCCATCTATTGCCGAATCCATAAAGGCCAAATCTACTTGTCTAATTCCCTGATTGTTTAGTAATGTGTTAATTTTTATGTGTGGCGTTGGTAATTTGCTCATCCTAGTATAATCTATCCCTGCAATATTTGGGATATCTTCATAAAATTCACTCGCAGTAGCAGTGGTTCTTTCAAATTCAGAATTTGTTAGTAAACCTTCTTTTCTGTACACACGATGGGTGTTTTTAAATTGCACATTACCTGCTCCTATGCCATTTAACATAAATCCTTGCCCTATGGGTGCAAATCTTCTTTCTTTTATAGTGCCAGCCCCTGTAGATCCTGCTAGCTGAGTACCCGCACCATCATAAGCAAAAAAAAGTGCAGGAGTATAAACGCCTGTGGCGCCATTATAGATACCGTATCCTCCTTTATATGCTGCCAAAAGATGCGAATTTACTGTTTTGTCATGTTCCCAATATAAAGCGGTTCCGTCACAAAGCGGATTTTCTAGAGGGCCATCATCTGCAGTTCCGAAAGATAAATCTGGTCCTGGGTTTCTAAATAAAAATATGCGCATATCTATTGCACTCGGATAAGGATTTCCTGTAAGTGTAAGCGTTCCGTTTGTAACAGGTACATTTATAGTTCCGTCATTTGGTTTTCCTCTAAAATCATATCGTTGTCCTGCTCCTGAGACTTTGTTTGCAGTAGTTTCTGAGGGTGGTATTGTTGCATCTGAGCCACTTGTGCCTTTCATCGTAAACCCTTCTCCTGCTGCTAGAATTGGAGCCGAAGCTACAAGTATCCATTGGGCGTATGTTGAAGCTGTTGTGTATTTCCACACCCAATAAGGCGCTATAGATAATGTGCCTGTTCCAGAAACTCCGTCATGATTACCTAAAGCTAAAATTGTAGCTGGAGTAGTTCCTGTAGCCGTAGTAGGAACACCTAATTGTGTAATAGAGAAAGGAGAGTTCCCTGCAACTGCAAGGGAACCGCCTACTGGCGAACACCAATAGTTATACTGAAAGTTATTTACCGTTCCTTCTTGATAAACAGACAAAGCACCTAAGCCAGTATTCTCGCCGCCTGGTAATTTTGCCGCACCTGAAACTAAATTTCCTTGCAGTAATTGCGATTGATTTCTTAAATACAAATTACTTGCTCCTGCATTTAACGCTACTTTACCAGTTACATAAACAAATTGATTGTTAACATAAACATCTGTATTATTACTTACATACAGCTGAGCTTGCGAAGTTATTCCGACTAAGAATAACAATAATAAATAGTTGTATCTCATGGGTTTATGATGTTTTAAAGTAGTTGATGAAAACAAAAATAAGAAAAAAATATGAACTTTTCAATACAGTCAAATGAAAATATTTCAAATAAAAACAAAATAGGGACGAAATGCAATAATCATAGATAAAATACTATATTTCAATATTTTATGATTTAAAACTTGGTGGTTATAAAAAAGAATGATATTTTTACGTAAAACACATGTAAATTGTTGTATTTATGATATAAATATTATTTTTTAATATAATTTTTAAACTTAAACAAATCTCTTAACCTAAAATTGATGAATTATGAAAAAATTACACTTTACTTGTATCATCATTATGATGATAGTCTCATTTAGCAGTTTACAAGCGCAAGTTGGAGTAGGTACAACGGCACCTTTTGGCGCATTAGATATCACTTCTACTAATGATGGAATACTAATACCACGTTTGTCATTATCTGCAACAAACGTTGCCACAATACTAACCCCAACTGTTTCTGAATTGGTTTACAATAACTTTACCTCCGCAGTTGGTCCTAACCAAGTGACTCCAGGTTTTTATTATTGGGATGGCGCTCTTTGGGTGCGTGTTGCAACAGGAGTTACAAGTAGCGACTGGACTATTTTGGGTAATTCTGGAACAGTAGCTACAACAAATTTTGTTGGTACTACAGATGCAATAGATTTTGTAACAAGAACAAACAACACCGAAAAAACAAGAGTTACTAGCGCTGGAAATATGGGTATAGGAACAGCTATTCCAGCTACAAAGCTAGATGTTGCAGCGGCTACAACTACAGTAAATACTGTGGTAAATGCCTCAGGAAGTATTAATGATTATTTACAATATAATATACAAAATACCAGTACAGGAATACAAGCACAAAGTGGTTATTCTGCTACTGCTGACAACGGTAGTAGCACTACGGGTTTTGCTTGGTTAGGGATAAATAATTCAACATTTAATTTCCCTACACCTTACAATATAGGTAATGCAAATGATGTAAGTTTTGTTGGGAGCGGTCAGGATATGCATATTGCCAATGCAAATAACACCAAATCGATTATATTCTCTACAGGAAAAGCTGTATCTCCTTTTTTTAATGAAAGAATGAGAATTACTAATACGGGGGCGGTAGGAATAGGAACAACTACTCCTAATGGTGCATTAGACATAAATGCTGGCGCTTCTAATTATGGTTTTGTAGCACCTAGAGTTGCTCTAACAGCTTCAAACACTCAAGTCCCTGTTACAAACCCACAAGGAGGAGCAATTCTTGCAGGTACAACCATTTATAACACAGCAACGGCAGGAGTTTCTCCAAATAATGTTGGGCCAGGATTGTATTATTGGAATGGGACTAAATGGGTTGCTTTTGCAGGCTCGCCAGGCGGTTTAGATTGGACTCTAACTGGTAACGCTGGCACAACAGCTGGCACAAATTTTATTGGCACAACAGATGCTGTCGATTTTGTAACAAGAACAAATAATACAGAAAAAATGAGAGTTGGCTCTAATGGAAGTGTAACAATTAATACCGGAGCTGCTCCATCTGCCTTTGAAAAACTACAAGTAAATCATACTGGTGCTTCAAACGATGCAATATTAGCTATAAATAATGATGATGCTATAGGTAAAGGAAATGCAATATGGGCAAAAAACACTAATGCCACAGGAACAGCAATAATAGGAAGTTCAGGAGCTACTCCGCCAAGCCTTTTTCCAAATATTGGTGCTGGGATTTCTGGCTCTCATGTTGACGGCTACGGAGTGTACGGTTCATGTGGAAATGGAGCGCCAAGCAACGCAGCATATAATGGTCATGCTGCTGCAAATTTTGTGCTAGACTCTGACAATAATTCTGCAACAAATAACTTTTCAGCTGTTGCAAAATTAGCTGGTAAAGACAACGTAAGCCCTGATGGAATATTATCATCTCAAAATGTATTGTACGGCGGATATTTTCAAGGGGGAATAACAACATCGTCCTACTCTTATGCAGGAATTAAATACAATCATGATGCCACTGGTGGAGCTGGTACAAATTATAAAATAATAGGAAACGGAGCAGCATCAACTATTATTCCCGATAAAAATTCTAAACCACGAGTTATGTTTTGCCCAGAAGCCCCAGAAGTACTATTTGAAGATTACGGGATTGGTAAGCTAAATGATGGAGAGGTGTATATTATATTAGACGAAATTTTAGCAAATTCTTTGAAAGTAGATAATAAGCACCCATTAAAAGTTTTTATACAATTAGAAGGAGATAGTAATGGTGTATTTGTTTCAGAAAAATCTATAAATGGTTTTAAAGTTAAAGAAGTTAATAATGGTAAATCGAATATTTCTTTTTCATGGCATATTGTTGGTAACCGTGCAGATTCGAAAGACGCAAGCGGAAATATTACCTCTGAATTTGAAAATTTAAGACTGCCAATTGGTCCTACTAAACTAAAAGAAGACAAATTAGTTACAAAGAAAACTGAAAAGTAACTAACAAAAAAAATGATTAAAAGCTGTCTGAAAATAATTTTTTCGGACAGCTTTTGGTTTTATTTAAAAAAAGACTTTGGCACAATTCATGAATAGAGTTTAATAACATTTTATGGCTGTATGTTACTTGTGCCAATGCTAAAAAAGCTTATATTTTTATCGACAGATAACCTTTTAAATAAGAGCCATGAATTTGCCTGAATTTTTCGAGAAATACCTGAATAAACCCCTTGTGTTGAGTGGTTTAAAGTCCAAATGGCTTGGCTAAGATTTGAATGTAAATAAGTACAATACACAGACCATTACTTTCAGAAACAAATTTAAAATTTTAATGCAAAAATGTGGTAGATGTGTGAGTCTTTGTTGCGATAGTATCTCTGTACCCAAAAAAGGTAAACCAAACAGAAATATTGGTTATCTAAAAAGAGTAGTTATAGAAGATTTAAAATCTGAAACTATTAATAAAAAGGTTGAGGAATAGGTAGACAAAACCGCATTAGTGATAAATGATGGTTGTGTGTAATGTGTTGAAATTGAATACGTTATAGTGAAATATGGTCTGTATTTTAGCAAAAAATGTCTCGTGTCTTGGCGACTGTTGCTACTAAATAAGTCGAAATTTTCGGTTAAATACTAATGTCACAAGTACAAAACCAACTTTAAATTAAGTCCAAACCCATCATCAATATGGTACGGTACCTGTTTTTGAAAAAAGGTTTCAACTTTAATTAAAAAGTCAAACCCCTATATTTTCAACGTACACACTTTTTAGGATAGCGTCTATTTTATCTAGAAATAAATTAAAATAAATTAGTTCACTCCAAGCAACGAGGATCTCACAATCGGAATCACTTGATAGGATCTCTCATTTCTTGTAATCGCAAACCGTGTATTTGTTATTCCAGTAAATTCAATAATAAAAAGGTATTTATAAATACTATAATATTTCGTCGATATTTTTCTTAATGTTTTCTGCAATTATTTCAGTAGGTAAATCGTTTTGGTCATTACCAAAAGGTTCTTCTATTTCTTCTGCAATTAATTCTAAACTTGCTAGAACATAAAGGATAAAAATTACCACAGGAATTGTATAATAGCCTAAAATAAAAGCATAACCTATTGGCAAAGTCATTACATAAAAAAAGATAAATTTTTTAATGAATACGCTGTATGAAAAGGGTATTGGTGTATTTTTAATTCTTTCGCAAGCTCCACAAATATCTGTAAACGATGTAATTTCGATGTTAATATATAAAAGCTGCTCGCCAGTTATTTTTTTAGATAAATAAATCTCATTTATTTTTTTGAATAGTAATTTTGCAACTTGGTTTGGTTTGTGTTTTTTTAAATCGACATTAATATTATATTCCTCAAACAATTCTTGACTAATATTACGGTTCTTAAGATGTAAATTTAAAGCATGTGCGTAATATGGTATGATTTTCTTGAAGAATATTTTATCTTCTTTTTCGGTTAGAATAGCAGATAATTTTAGTGCTAAATTTCTGCTATTATTTACTAATGATCCCCATTGTTTTCTTCCTTCCCACCAGCGATCATAGGCAGTATTTGTTCTAAATACTAATAATAAGGATATAACAAAACCAAGCATAGTATGCATGATGGTTATGTTTTTTAGATGATCGCTATCTGTTAGGTTAAAATAATCGCAAATAAAATAAACAATAATTGCACAATATAAAGATATACCACTAATTAGCGGAAGTAAACTCCTAAATGTATCTGCTTTATGAAATCTGAATATAAACGTGAACCATTCTTTTGGATTATATGAGATCATATTTATACTTTTACTTAATTCGGCATAATTCAATTTTTTCTGGAGCGTGAAGTACCATTGGAAATTTCTCAACTTTTACAGAACTACTATCTAATCCGAATGCTTGTTCTTCCGATAAACTCATTTTTTTGAAAAAGAAATAAGTATTCATAACTAGTTTTTCGTGCCAGTGCATAAAGCTATCGTTCGATAAGAATTTTTCAGACAATACAAATTTAAAATCACCAATAATGTTGTTTTTACTTAATGATTCGTAACGACTTGTAATATCTACTTCGCCTTTAGCAACCATATCTTTAATAACTTCTTTAAACATTAGATTAATTTTAGTAGGTTCTCTAAACCCAAGGTTAAAATCTATTCTAAATAAATCATTTTTTATAATTTCGGTAACTTTATACTCTTTTTTATACGGTTCATTGGTAATATTAATGTGTATAAACCAATACAAATCGGCTCTTTTCGGGCGTTTTTGCAAAATAGAATACATTACTTTTTCTTCAATTTCATCTACACGATTGGCGTTAGTCATGTAAACCAAATGCGTAGCATATTTAGGTATAGATAAATCTACACTTAATTCTGCAAGTACTTTTTTATAAGTTTGTATTTTTACAATTTTGGTGTAATTTTTACTAATTTTTTTGGCAGTATACCAAATTGACATTATAAAGGTTAATGCTGATGCAATAATTAAGGTAACATAACCACCGTGTGGGAACTTATCTAGATTGGCAATTAAGAAACTAAACTCGATAACTAGGTATAACAAAATTAAAGGTGCTATTATAAACCAAGATATTCGTTTAAGTATCATAAAATAAGTAAGTAGTATGGTTGTCATAATCATGCACAAAACTATAGCAAGGCCATAAGCGGCTTCCATTTTGCTAGATTCTTCAAAATGTAAAACAATACCAATACAACCTGCAAGTAATAACCAATTTATAGAAGGAATGTATATTTGACCCTTCAAATCGGTTGGGTATTTAATTTTAACTTTTGGCCAAAAATTTAATCGCATTGCTTCATTTATCAATGTAAATGAACCACTAATAAGTGCTTGCGAAGCAATAACAGCAGCCATTGTCGAGATTACAATTCCAAATGGCTGAAACCATTCTGGCATTACTAAATAAAAGGGATTTCCATTATTAGCATTTATACTTTTTAAAGTATGTCCTGCGTGTTTGATAAGATATGCTCCTTGTCCAAAATAATTTAGAAGCAATGCTATTTTAACAAAAATCCAGCTGATACGAATGTTTTTTCGTCCGCAATGTCCCATGTCAGAATACAATGCTTCTGCACCTGTTGTACATAAAAACACAAATCCTAATACATAAAATCCATCAGGATGAATGCTTAATAATTTGTAGGCATAATAAGGATTTACGGCACATAATACACTCGTGTTTTGGGTAATTTGTAATATTCCAAGAATTGCAAGCATCGCAAACCAGATCATCATCATTGGTGCAAAAAATTTACCAACTAGTTTAGTACCAAATTGTTGTATGGTAAAAAGAACAACTAAAATAGCTATTACAATAGGTACCGTATTTATATCAGGATAATAAGTTCGAACACCTTCTACAGCCGATGCTACCGAAACAGGAGGAGTTATAATACCGTCTGCTAAAAGTGCGCTTCCCCCAATAATGGCTGGAATGATGAGCCATTTTACTTTGGTTCGTTTTACTAATGCGTACAATGCAAAAATCCCACCTTCACCATGATTGTCTGCCGAAAGGGTTATTAGTACATATTTTAACGTAGTTTGTAGTGTAAGTGTCCAGAAAATGGCCGAAATTCCTCCCAAAACAACTTCTGGATTTATTGTATGTAGCCCTATAATAGATTTCATAACATACAGAGGCGAAGTACCTATGTCTCCATAAATAATTCCTAATGTTACTAAAATTCCTCCAAGGGATAATTTGCTGTGTAGATCGTGATGTGATGAAGCACTCATTTTTTTGTATTTGAAAAAGTGTACAAAATTAAAATATTTAATCTGATTTGAATGTTATTTTTATTAAAAATATGTATTTATATTGTATAAAAAACAGTAATTTAGGATGTTTAATTATTTTTATGAAAAATATATTTTTTATTTCGTTGATTATTAGCGCTTTATACTCGTGTAAGGTGGCCGAAAATTTTATTTCAAATCCTAGATTTTCTAAGATTATAGTCGATACACTTTTTACAGAAAAAATTAGTTGTAGGGCCTTAACAATAGATAATAATAAAGTTTGGTATGCAGCAAATAATGGTAATTATGGATTTATTTTACTCGATTCGTCTGCAAATTATAGCAAACAAATTACAAACGAAAATTTGAAAATCGAATTTAGAAGTATCGCACAGACTTCTAAATATATTTTTATTTTATCCGTAGCAAATCCTGCATTATTATACCGTATTTCAAAAAATGACTATAAGGTAACCTTAGTATATCAGGAAAATCACGAAAAAGTGTTTTATGATTCGATGCAATTTTTTAATGATAATGAAGGAATAGCAATAGGGGATCCCACGGAAAACTGTCCGTCAATAATAAAAACTACAAATGGCGGAGAAACTTGGCAAAAAATATCATGCGAGAAACTACCAAAGTTCTATGATGGCGAAGCTTTCTTTGCAGCAAGTAATACCAATTTAGTCATAAAACAAAATAAAATTTGGATGATTTCTGGTGGCAAAAAAGCTCGAGTTTTTTATTCGGAAAACAAAGGAAATACTTGGCAAACGTTCGAAACACCAATGGTGCAAGGGCAAACTATGACAGGTTCTTTTACTGCCGATTTCTACAATCAGAAAATTGGTTTTATTGCTGGCGGAAATTACGAAAAATTAGAACAAAACCTTCAGAATAAAGCCACCACAAACGATGGCGGAAAAACATGGCAACTCATGTCCCAAAATCAAGGCTTTGGTTACGCTTCTTGTCTTCAATATGTGCCTAATAGTGGCGGAAAATCACTTGTTGTTGTCAGTGCAACAGGAATTTTCTACTCAAGAAATGCAGGAAAAAAATGGAAAAAATTATCTTCAGATAACGATTTTTATACCCTTAGATTTTTAAATAATAATACAGCAATTGCTGCAGGAAAAAATAAAATTGTAAGCATAAAATTTAAATAAAAAAACCGCTAAAAATAGTTTAGTAGTTTTCTTATGCTTTTTAATGGCACTATCTGTAGCTAATTGCGAGCGTTAAAAAAAAAGATTATCACGAATCACTATTTAGGAGTCTTAAAAACAACAACTGGTACAGCACCAGACAGATGTTTTTTTTAATCCCTTAGAGGCGGTGTATCATTTCGTTTCTCATTAAACTTTTTCAAAAGCGTACTTTTAAACTCTTCTTCTACTTTTTTTAGCAATAATATCTTCTGAGGCGGTATTAGACCTTGCAAGTCTTTTATAAACTGCCGTTTTTTACTCTCTAAATCAGATTCTATATTTTCAGATTCATTTAGTAATTTTAAAGTTGCTGTGTCAGACATTCCTGCGGTATTTTCAGGTTTTAGCTTCATCATAAGCTGTCTTTTTTGCTTATGCAATTCCATCTGGTTATTACTAAATTTATTAAAAACAGGCCAAAATTTTTCAGCTTCCTGACTAGTTAAATCTAATTTAGTAGCTATATAAGCCACACGAAGTGCCTTTACTCGTTGCGCCCTTTTCTCAAAATCTTGAGCAAAACTAACAGCACAAACTAACAGTAAAAAGAGTGTAATTATTTTTTTCATTTTAGGAATTTTAGTATAAACATTCTTTAGCATAATTTGTTATCTCTGGGTCATATAAATTAAGTGATTCTTCAATTTTAGTAATGTCATCATCAGATAAATGCTCAATAATATCTTCAGTACTTATAGTTGTTGCATAGGCTAAATAATCTTCGGTACTTATACCTTTAGTGTTTAGCTTATTCAAATATAAGGTAGTACATAAACCAAATACAACGACCGCTGCCACTGCCGAAAACCAAAATTTTCTAGTCACAAAAACCGAAATAACTTTAACTTCTTTTTCAAGAACGCAATTCATCATCTTAGTTTCAAACTGTTCAAAATAGTGTTCAGGAATCCTAAACCCGTTATCTGTTTTTGTGCCGTTATCAAAATCAAAATATTTCATATTCTTAAGACTATTATTGTATAAAAAGGTTTAATCTAATTTCAAAAAAACCTCAATTTTCTTCACTGCATGAAAATAAGAAGCTTTCAAACCACCAACCGAAGTTCCTGTAATTTCAGCAATTTGTTCATATTTCAGATCTTCAAAATACTTCATTTTAAAAACCAATTGTTGTTTTTGAGGCAAACTAGCAATTGCCTTTTGCAATTTTATATGCATCTCATTGCCATCAAAATACACATCACTTTCCAGCTTATTTATCGCTTTTAGTTGCGTTTGCTGGCTCGAAATTCCATTTTTTTTAGCCCGTTGTTGCATAAAAGAAATAGCCTCATTAGTTGCAATACGATACATCCAAGAAAAAATTTTGCTATCGCCTTTAAAATTTTGTAGATTACGAAAAACTTTCACAAACGTATTTTGCAAAACATCATCTGCATCATCATGGTTCAAAACCATATTCCTTACATGATAATACAACGGTTTTTGGTATAATTGCAAGAGCAGCCCAAACGCATCATTTTGCGTTTTAGGATTCAATAATTTAGCAATAAAATCTTTTTCGTCGTGCAAAAGTAAGTTTGTTTTATAAGTAAGACTAAAGATATCTAAAAAGGTTTAATCTATTTTTTTTCGAAGCGAAAATTTTCGCCAACTTGCAAACCATATTCCTGCTGTTGCTACAATCTTTTTTTTGTGCGTATGAGTGCCCCGTAAAAACACGAGGCACTCATACGCACAAAAAAAAGGATTTCCGCTTCCATCAGGGCTAAAAAGCAATAAAACCGCCTTCTTGTAATTTTCCTACAAAAGCAACCCAAGATTCCTTGGTAACTTCGTATATTTGTTATTACAAAGCAAAAAAAAATGATACAAACCGTAATTTTCGATATGGACGGCGTAATAGTCGATACCGAACCCGTTCACCACTATGCCTACAGCCAACATTTCACAGAACTAAACATCGAAGTTTCTACCGAAATGTATGCTACACTAACAGGCAACTCTACCCGCAATGTTTTTCAGAAACTAAAAGAAAAATTTAACCTAAATCACGATGTCGAAGACTTAATTTTACGCAAGCGCCATTTATTTAACCAAGCCTTCGATACCAAACCAGATTTAGAACTCATAACAGGTGTTCAAAAACTAATTCAAGATTTGTATGCTAACAACATACAATTAATAGTAGCCTCATCGGCCTCAAAAAGCACCATCAATAGGGTTTTTACCCGATTCGATTTACACCAGTATTTCACCCATATAGTTTCGGGCGAAGATTTTCCAAAATCTAAACCAGACCCTGCCATTTTTATACACGCCGCAGCATTATCTGTGGCTCCAAAAGAAAAATGTGTGATTATAGAAGACAGTACAAACGGAATAAAAGCAGCAAAAGCAGCAGGAATTTATTGTATAGGTTACGATAGCGTAAATTCTAAATTACAAGATTATTCGCTAGCAGATAAAGTAATTAGTCACTTTGCAGACTTACAAATTAATAACTTAAAAAGCTAGACAATAGCTAGAATATGCAGGTAACATAAAATTATATTCATTAATTCCAGCAATAGATAAAAAAACAAATACTATTTTTATCGAAACTGAATTTGATAAAATTCAATACCCTTTAACTGAAAATATTAAGGAAAATGTTTTTATAGTTTTTAATGAATATAAAAATAAAACCTATATCTCATTAAAGGGAACTGCTCTATTCAATTGGCATGATAAAATAACAAAAATCTGTTTTTTAAACAAACGTAATTTAGTTTATTTGCCGATACAGAAATTAGCAAAAATATTACCCAACAACTCATCATTAGTAACTTGTCCTGTTATTTCGCCAAAATAATACAAGGCTTGTTTAATATCTATAGCCATTAAATCGGATGGTAAATTGGTTTGTAATCCAAATTTTACTTTCTGAATTTCGTCCAGCGCTTTTAGCAGTGAATCGTAATGACGGGTATTTGTTACAATAGTTTCATTATTGCGCAAAGCACCAGTGTTTACAAAAGAAAGTAATTGGTTTTTTAGATCCTCAACGCCTAATTTTTCTTTGGCTGAGATTAATAGGATTTCTGGAATCTCGGTTTTTATATTTTGAATTTCAGTTTCGGAAAGTTTATCAGATTTATTACCAATAATTATTAATGGTTTCAATGGAAACTGATTTTTTATTTTTTCTAATGCTACTTTAAGTTTTAGTCCTGAAATCTTAAACTCAGAACTGTCAAAAAGAAAAACTACCACTTGAGATTGCTCTATTTTTTCGAAGGTTTTTTTTATGCCAATACTCTCTACCACATCTTTGGTTTCTCGAATACCAGCGGTATCGATAAATCTAAAACCTATGCCACCAATGACTAATTCGTCTTCAATAGTGTCACGGGTAGTGCCTGCAATTTCAGATACTATGGCGCGTTCTTCGTTTAATAATGCGTTTAATAATGTCGATTTGCCTACGTTAGGCTCGCCGACAATTGCTACAGGAATTCCGTTTTTAATAACATTTCCAACGGCAAACGAATCTATTAAGCGTTTTAATACAAATTCGATTCGATTTAATAAATCATCAAATTGGGTTCTATCGGCAAATTCTACGTCTTCTTCGGCAAAATCTAATTCTAATTCTATGAGGGAGGCAAAATTTAGCAGTTCTTCACGCAGTTTGGCAATTTCGTTCGAAAAACCACCCCGCATTTGTTGCATTGCAATTTGGTGCGCCGCTTCATTATCGGAGGAGATTAAATCGGCAACGGCTTCGGCTTGCGATAAATCCATTTTTCCGTTCAAAAAAGAGCGCAACGTAAACTCTCCAGCTTGTGCCATACGACAGCCTTTGCGTAGTAGTAATTGTATAATTTGTTGTTGGATATAAGTAGAACCATGGCAAGAAATCTCGATAGTATTTTCGCCCGTGTAAGAATTTGTTCCTTTAAATATAGATAATAATACCTGATCTAAAACTTTGGTCCCATCTGTAATATGACCCAAATGTAGGGTATGGCTTTTTTGTTTGGTAATATCTTTGCCTGAAACCGATTGAAATACTTCCGAAGCAATGGTTATTGCATTATTTCCAGAAATTCGTATTACAGCAATGGCACCAGCACCAGAAGGTGTGGCAAGGGCAACTATAGTATCGTGGTAAATCATTTGATGAGGTTTGGAACTGCAAAGGTAATAAAAATAAAAGAGTATCTTTTTTAACTTTACTATATATAGGAAAACGAGAAAAATAGCGACATGCGATCATAGAAAATTCGAGTTTTTAGAAAATAAATTTTCAAGACATGGTTATGTTTTCTACGCTTAATTCTGCAATAAACAGCATTTTGACGTACGAAAGCCTTAAAAATAATTTTAAGGTCAATTATTAACGCAAAACGCTGTAAATAAAATTATTATGATTGTTTTCTATAATATAGACACACGTTTTTTTAAGCTTCAAATTCGATGTTTCTATGTGGTAAAATAGTTTTAGCCTTAAAATTTTTCGAAAACGCCTAACCCAAACAAAGCAAAATCATACTTTACGGGATCGTTAGGATCTAGTAATCTGAGATTTGTATCTAATTCATATACAGCCTTGGCGTCGTTTTGTTTTCTTAACAATAATTGAAGCTTGCGTGCTACATTTCCAGAATGCACGTCTAGCGGACAGGAGAGTGCAGAGGAGGAGATTGTTTTCCAGAGGCCAAAATCGACACCATGCGTATCTTGTCTAACCATCCAGCGTAAAAACATGTTAATTCTTTTTGCTGCCGAACCACTTATTGGGTCAGAAATATGTTTTTGAGTTCTTGGTAAATGATTGTTTTCGAAAAATATTTTTTTGAATTCGGAAATGCTTTTTTGCATCGAATCTTTTGTAGCATTTTTTGCAAAAACAGCTTCTAAACCATTATGATTGGTGTAAATATGTTGTAAACTTTTTATAAATTGTACAAAATCTTGCCCGTTGAAGGTTCTGTGCACAAATTTGTTTAACGATTCGAGTTGGTTTTCGTTGTGTGATAAAACAAAATCATAAGGAGAGTTTCCCATGAGTTGCATCATTTTATGCGAATTGTTAATTATCATTTTCCTATTTCCCCATGCAATAGTGGCACTTAGAAATCCAGCAATTTCTATGTCTTCTTTTAATGAAAATAAATGAGGAATTTGAATAGGATCGCTTTCTATAAAGTTTAAATTATTGTACAGAATTACTTTTTCATCAAGAAAAGACTGGAGTTCAGATAGATTTATATTAGCCACAAATGATACAGATTTTTACTGGTTATTACAGATTTTTAAAGGCCATCTTTTTTTCTCTTTACCAAAAAAAAGATTATAACGAATTGCTTTGTCAGTTCGTACTTTCAGGTTCGGAAGTATGAAATAGCTGCTAATTTTTAATATTTCCGTCGACCATAATTAGTTTTCTATCGGCCATATTGGCTAATTCTTCGTTGTGGGTTACAATGACAAAGGTTTGTCCTAATTCGTCCCGAAGTTTAAAGAATAATTGATGTAAATTCTCGGCCGATGCTGTATCTAAATTACCAGAAGGTTCGTCGGCAAAAATAATTGCAGGTTTGTTTATTAAGGCACGAGCCACGGCTACTCGTTGTTGTTCTCCGCCCGAAAGTTCGCTTGGTTTGTGCTTTATTCTGTGTTCTAATCCTAGATAGGTTAAGATTTTTTTGGCTTCAATTTCGGTTTCAGCTTTTGATTTATGGGCTATAAAGGCAGGAATACATACATTTTCTAGTGCTGTAAATTCAGGTAAAAGTTGGTGAAACTGAAATATAAAACCTAAATTTAAATTTCTAAATTTAGATAAATCTTTGTCGTTCATTTTTAGCACATTTTGCCCATTTATTTCTAAAAGCGAATCCTTATTTTCCGAAGGTTTGTCTAGTGTTCCTAAAATTTGAAGTAAGGTGGTTTTTCCGGCTCCAGAAGCACCAACTATTGATATGATTTCGCCTTTTTCTATATGCAAATTAACACCTTTTAATACTTGTAATGTGTCGTAGTTTTTTTGAATGTTTGTTGCCTTAATCATATAATCGTTTTCACAAAGGAACAAAGAAATTGCTTGAACATCAAATAAAGTTTTGTTAAGAAAAAATATATGAGAAACCATTTGGTTAAATTTGAATAAAGTAAATTAACATGAAAAAAATACTAATCTCTTTTTTATCACTATTGGCAATGAGCTGCCAATCGAAAGTTACAAATGTCGAAAAAATTGAACCCAATACTATGAATATCGAAAAAGGAAAAGAAATTGCCATTTTTGCTGGAGGTTGCTTTTGGTGTACCGAAGCAGTTTTTTTAGAACTAAATGGCGTAGAAAGTATTAAGCCAGGTTATACTGGCGGAAAAATTGTAAACCCAACTTATGAAGAGGTTTGCTCAGGAACAACAGGTCATGCTGAGGGTATAAAAATACTTTTTGATCCTAGTAAAATTTCTTATGAGGAATTGTTAGAAGTGTTTTTTGCAACCCATGATCCTACAACAATAAACCAGCAGGGGGCTGATGTGGGCACGCAATATCGTAGCGAAATTTTTTGTGCCAATCCTAAGCAAAAGCAAATTGCATTGGCTTATATAGCACAACTAAATAAGGAAAATACTTATGGTAAAAAAGTAGTTACAAAAGTTTCGGATGCCACCACTTTTTATGTTGCCGAAGATTATCACCAGAATTATTACAATCAGAACAAAAAAAAATCTTATTGTAATTATGTGATAACACCAAAAGTTGATAAAGTTAGAAAAGAATTTAAAGACAAATTGAAAAAATAAATATGAGTATATTGACTGATAAAGAAATAACTGAGATTTTAGGCGATAACCACCAGATGACTTCTGCCAACTCTCCAATACGTTCAGATGCTTTTGTAAAAACAGATGATCAGAAAATGCAAAATATCGAAAAGCATTTTTATGATATTATGCAAGAATTAGGACTCGATATGACTGATGATAGCTTGCAAGGAACACCACATCGTGTTGCAAAAATGTTTATACAAGAAATTTTTAGTGGATTAGATCCAAAAAACAAGCCTGCCATTTCTACTTTCGATAATGAATATCATTATGATAAAATGTTAGTTGAAGCCAATATTAGCTTCAATTCTACTTGCGAACATCATTTTTTGCCCATATTTGGTAAAGCTCATATAGGTTATATTTCTAGCGGAAAAGTTATCGGATTATCAAAATTAAATAGGATTGTAGATTATTTTTCTCGTCGTCCGCAAGTTCAGGAACGATTAATTATGCAAATTTTTAATGATTTAAAAATAGCTTTAAATACCGAAAACGTAATTGTAGTTATGGAAGCCAAACATTTATGTGTTTCCAGTCGTGGAATTAAGCATGAATCTAGTTTTACATCGACCATACAGTATGGCGGGATTTTTAATGAAAAAGAAAATAGAAATGATTTTTTTAATATGATAAATTCTGAAAAATAAGAATTGGCATTTTTTTGTATGATTGTAGATAATTTAATTTATAAAAAATGACACAAAAAACACAAGCAGAAGTAAAATTTAGAGTAAAGCCACAGGCTACTGTTGCAAAATTAATTTTAGGATTAATTTTAGATTTTATAGGTATGTTATCCTACATAATTCCAGGAGTTGCTGAAAATATCGATTTAATTTGGGCGCCCGTTTCAGGAGTTTTATTGGTTATTATGTATAAAGGCACAGTAGGTAAGGTAGCTGGATTTATAGGAACACTAGAAGAGCTAATCCCTTTTACTGATATTATTCCAACTTTTACAATTACTTGGTTTTACGAATATTTTCAGGATAAAAAAAATAAATAAATAGTAAAGCTCGATATTTCGGGCTTTTTTTATGATTTAAAAATAAACCCCAATCCCATAGATTTTAGCATTTTTTTGCTAAAAGAAAAGAAAAATGGAAACTGTCCGAAAAGAAAACCAATTGCCATTAATAAAAACGGATATAACGGCATTACTAGAATAATAAGTATAAAATGGTAAACAAGCGTATTTAGGTTTTCTTTACTTAACCCAATGTAATACATTAGAAAACACGATATTTTTGCAGAAAGGGAACCGTTTATCGCAAAAATTATAAATATAACAACCAATTGAAAATTTGAAGTAATACCCCAACGTTCTTTTAATTTGTTCATAGTTTTATAATTTATAACAAATATAAAATATTATCTAGGAGGAACAAAACCAAAAAGTTGTTGTTTGTAAGTATTCTGAAAATAAATCATATAATTGTATATTAAATAATTTACTTCGTAGCCATAATGTACGGTATAATCGTAATTAATTTGCATTTCGTATAAACTCGAATCGTATCTCATGGGCTGAGAATTACGATTGTTCCATTGGGAAATATACATTTTGTTTTTGCTTTCTAAATAACTTTCAGAATAATAATTTCTAGGGAAAGCACGAGTGTTAAGCCAAGAAGAGAACCCAGGATCTACGATTGTAACTTCATATTCTAAAGCGTAATTGGCAATTTTTATGGTATCTCCTTTTATAGGACTTGAAGTATTGGTTACAGTTGTGTTTTTTGTCTTGCAGCTAAGAAGACAAGCTAAAATTAATACAAAAAATAAAAAATGTTTCATGATTTAATTTTATAATTGTTTGCTTTGCGTAAAAAATTAGTATTAGTTTATATTAAGAGCAGTGATAATACTTGTATAAAAAAAATCGGCTTAATTCTATTAATTAGAGCATTTTGCTTTAGCGATTGGGGTGAAAATCCTTTTTGAGGCTTTTGCACCTCAAAAAGATTTTTACTATAATTTTATTTTTATTGAAGTTCTGTGAATTTCGTTTGTGCCTAAAAGCCAGATCCTTGTAGTAACGCTCAAAATAATGAGGTTTAAATAAAGGCTATAATTATAAATAAAGCGAAAAACACACACCGAAGCGGAATTTAGTATTATTATTTTCCGAAAAGATTACCCAGTAATCCGCCAAGACCACCTTTTTTGGTCGCAGCTGCAACAGCATCTCCCAAACCAAGTTGTCCGTCTCCGTCTTGATCTAATATTGATGTTAAAATAGAACCTCCCATAGCTGGAGCTTGTTGTTGTAACTGATCACTACTTAGCAATCCGCCAAGAATATCCGTAATACCACCACCATTTTTAGTAGTGCCATTATTATTTAAACCGTTTCCTTGTGCTTGTTTGGCAAGGTAACCCATTAGGATTGGTGCTGCCATTTTCATAATCATGGCAATTTTATCATGGCTAACACCTGTATTTTGGCTCACTTGATTTTGAACATTTTCTTGATTATTACCTAAAACATGCCCTAAAATACTTGCGCCATCAGAATGATCTCCTCCAGTAATAAATCCTGACAAATTATCAAGAATACTACCATCGTGTTTACCGCCTAAAAGCGCACTTAGTAAACCGCTTTGTCCTTCTGGAGTAGCTGCATTATTAATCATACCACCAACTAACGATGGTAGTGCTGATGCTAAAACAGAAGAAGTTTCATCTTCGCTTGTGCCTACTTTTGCTGAAACTCCAGAGATGATTTGTTTTCCTAAATCACTATTTAGTAAATCTATTAATCCTGCCATAATTTGTTTAGTTTTTAATTGATTTGATAGTAAATGTATAAAATATATTTATATTTCAGTCTTTAATAACGCAATTATCTGTTCTGCAAGTTCTGTACCAATTCTGTCTTGTGCTTCGATTGTAGCTGCTCCAATATGTGGAGTCATGGTTATGTTAGGGTGCATGAGTAATTGTACTGCTGGTGTTGGTTCATTTTCAAAAACATCTAAACCTGCAAACAACACTTTTTTACTATCTAAAGCGGCAACTAGTTCTACTTCATTTATAATACCACCACGAGAGCAATTTATGATTCCCACGCCGTCTTTCATCAAATCGAATTCTCTTTTTGCTATGATATAATCTTTTTGAGCAGGAACATGAAGGGTTATAAAATCTGAATGTTTTAGTAAATCATCTATAGGTTCGGTTTCGATTTTTACATTTATAAATTGACCATTATAAAAGTCGACTTTAATTTCTGCTTTTCCTACATAATTATCGGATGCAATGACTTTCATACCCAATCCCAAAGCCATTTTCGCTACCGATTGTCCTATTCTTCCAAAACCAATAATACCAATGGTTTTGCCACGAAGTTCGATGCCATCTGCATACGCTTTTTTCAAATCATTAAAACGGGTATCTCCTTCTAAAGGCATATTCCTGTTCGAATCATACAAAAATCGTACACCTGATAGCAAATGAGCAAAAACCAATTCTGCTACCGAGTTTGATGATGAAGCAGGTGTATTTATAACCTGAATTCCTTTCGAAATGGCGTAGTCTGCATCTATATTATCCATTCCTACGCCGCCACGACCTATAATTTTTAGCGACGGACAAGCGTCGATAATATCTTTTCTAACTTTGGTTGCGCTTCTAACTAATATAACTGCGATCTGGTTTGTATTTACAAAATTGATAACTTGTTCTTGTGCAACTTTTGTAGTAATAACTTCAAAACCATATTTTTCTAATGCTATAATTCCACTTTTAGAAATCCCGTCGTTAGCTAATATTTTCATTTTTTATGTGTTTGTTTATTCAGTTAATCGATTATTTGGTTAATCTAATAAACTATATTTTATTTTCTAATTCTTTCATTACGTTTACCAATACCTGTACACTTTCTAATGGTAAAGCATTGTACATCGAAGCACGATAACCTCCTACAGAACGATGACCTGACAATCCTGAGATTCCGGCTGCTGCCCACATTTTGTCGAATAATTCGGTATGATTTTTGTTATTTAATAAGAATGTAGCATTCATATTGCTTCTGTCTTCAACGTTTGCCGTACCTTTAAACAAAGGATTTCTGTCAATTTCCGAATATAATAAATTTGCTTTTGCGTTGTTTATTTTTTCTATCGCCGAAATTCCTCCCAAATTTTTCAACCATTGTAAGGTTAAAAGTGAAGCATATATAGGAAAAACTGGTGGCGTATTGTACATACTTTCTGCCTTAATGTGTTTTTCATAATCTAACATCGATGGAATATAACGTCCTGTTTTTCCTAAAATCTCTTCTTTTACAATAACCAAAGTAGTTCCAGCTGGTCCCATATTTTTTTGTGCGCCAGCATAAATTAAATCAAATTTAGAAAAATCTAAAACTCTCGAAAATATATCGGAACTCATATCGCAAACTACTGGAATATTTACCTCTGGAAAGGATTTCATTTGTGTTCCAAAAATGGTATTATTGCTCGTGCAGTGAAAATAATTGGCATCGCTAGGAATACTATAATTTTTAGGAATGTGGTTGTAATTTTCTTCCTTAGATGAAGCTATAACAACAGTTTCTCCAAAATGTTTGGCTTCTTTTATTGCGCCACTTGCCCACGTTCCTGTATCTAAATAGGCTGCTTTTCCGTTTTCTTTCATTAAGTTGTATGGAACCATTAGGAATTCTAAACTTGCACCACCAGCTAAAAATAAAGCTTGATAACCTTTGCCTTTTAGTCCTAAAAGTTCTAAAACTAAGGCTCTAGCTTCTTCTATAACGGCCACGAAATCTTTGCTTCTGTGGGAAATTTCTAAAAGCGAAAGTCCAGAATGGTTAAAATCTAAAATGGCTTGTGCCGATTTCTCGAAAACTTCTTGAGGAAGTATGCAAGGTCCTGCACTGTAATTGTGTTTTTTCATCGTATGCTGCTGTGTTATCGATGTATTTTTTCCAGAATTAATTAGGGCTTCTAAATTAAAATTTGGTTTATGTATGTGTTCTGATTTTTCTTTTTCGGCACCAATAATTTGGCTAATTTTTGATGTACTCATGATTTTAAAATTATAAATTAATTAAAAAATGAATAGTATCTACATTATCGGCATAATCCCAAAGATTTGGTTTTTGAGTTACTCCAAAAGCAATACTGTTTTCTACTAAATTATTAGAAACAATACATTGAATTTTGTCTTTATCAGTTTCTAAACGATTTTTAATGTCATTTATATCATCGTAAAATTCATAAAAAACCGAAGAAATAGGAGAGGCGTAGCTCGAATCTTCTTTAATAATTAGAAATTCATTATCCAATAAATTAAAATTACTCATTAAGAAAACTGCTTTGTTGTAATCGTAATTGTTGGCATATTTCTCATATTTGATAACGTCCTGATAAGGAAATACGCCATTAAAAAATAAATCGAAATTGTAATTTTTAGGTATAAATAATTTAGAAACATTGCGACAACCTAGTCCAAAATATCTAAAAATATCTTCACCCAAAGCAATCATTTGTGCTGCCGATTCGGAGCCATCTAAAACAGCAACAGAATTTCTGTTTTTGCGAATAATTGACGGTTTGTTTTTAAAATAATATTCGAAATATCTTGCAGTATTATCGCTTCCGGTGGCAATAACAGCATCAAAATTTTCTAATTTACCTTCCACGAAAGTGATATAATTTTTAAATTCTGGATTAACAGCAATTAAATATTTTGCTAAAAAAGGTAATAAATGTTGGTCATTTGATGAGGTTTTAACCAATACTTTGTGACCAGAAATTAATACCGATAAGAAATCATGAAAACCCACTAGCGGAATATTTCCTGCAAGAATTAATGCGACAGTTTTCGATTTAGTATTAGAAAAGGAATAATTAGACAACCATTTTTCTAAATTTTCTTCGGTTAAAGCTTCGGCCCAAGAATTAATAGCGAAACACACATTTTCTGTTGTGTACCAACCATTGTGTGATTGCGAAAGATTTATAAGCGAAGTAAAATCATTAAAAAACAAATCGTTATGCGAAATAGTCTCATTTTTTACAGAATTATTTGATGAAAATTGGCTTAAAAATTTTCCTAACTCAATAAAAGATTTTTTTTTATCGTTTTGTAACATTTGTTTATTTGTTTATGAATGGTTTTGATTGTAATTTTGTACAAAAATAAGAATTTCATTTTTTATAAATCTGAAATCTGAAATCTAAATTCTAAAATAAAATGGCAATAATTATAACAGACGAATGTATCAATTGTGGCGCATGTGAGCCAGAATGTCCAAATACTGCAATATATGAAGGAGCAGACGACTGGAGATACAAAGACGGCACTAAATTATCAGGAAAAATTATACTTCCAGATGGTACTGAGGTAGATTCTGATGCGGCACAAACACCAATTTCAGACGATATTTATTATATAGTTCCAGGAAAATGTACCGAGTGTAAAGGCTTTCATGATGAGCCACAATGCGCAGCAGTTTGTCCAGTAGATTGTTGTATATCAGACGATAATTATGTAGAAAGCGACGAAACGCTTCTAAATAGACAAGCTTTTTTGCATAATGAGTAAAACAAATATAAACGGATATAAAAGAGAGAATTTTTGAAAGAGAATTCTCTTTTTTTTATTTAATAGGTTAATTTTTTTTGTATTTTTGAATAAAAGAAAGTAAAATGAAACAAATTTTATCTTTTATATTATTATTTAGTACTAGTTTTGTTTTTTCTCAAAATATCGAATTTGCAGTTATTGTAAAAGATATACAGACTGGTTTGCCTATTAGCGAAGTCACAATAACAGCGCTAAAAACAAAACAAGGTTTTTTAACCAATAAAAATGGTGAGGCAAATATAAGCCTAAGCAAAGAGTCAGATTTGCAATTCGAAAACTCTGCATACAAAACATATACCGCAAAACCCCTTGATTTAGATAAAAAAATTAATGAAGTTTATTTAGAAAGTAATGCAAAACGATTAGAAGAAGTTATATTAACATCTGATCATCCTCAAGAAATTTTAAAAAAATTAGTAAGAAACTCGCAAAATAAAATAACAATTCCAGTTAATCTGAAAGTTTATTTAAGAGAGTTTTACAAGAAAAATGACCAAGTTGTTTTTTTTAATGATGGTTTGATAAATTTTCAGATAGCAGGAAGTTTAAAAAACATGAAAACTGATATATTAGTAGAACAAAATCGAGCAGTTGGCTTGTTAGACACAGATTTAAATGAAGATCTTTTGGGTTATAATCTAAATGATATCATCGAGAATTATTATCAATTTCAATATTTAGAAGAATTATTAGAGCCAAGTGCAAAAAGAAAATATGATTTTCAAATAAAATCCTATCCAAACAACGAAAATTATTTATTAATAAAAGTAACTCCCCTAGAGGAAATTAGCGGCGTTTTATCAGAATTTACAATTGTTTACCACAATAGTAAAATGATCATAATAGAAGTCAGTTCGATGGTTCCAGATTCCAGATTAGAGGATTTAAGACAATCTTTTCTAAAAAGCAGTAAAATATATAAATTAGAATTTAAGAACACTTTTAGACTAGATAACGACTTGTATTATTTAGCAAATTCTAAAGAAGTAATTGGTTTTGAAAAAAAATATAAAGACGAAAATCGAAGAATAGAAGTAAACAATCATATGATAATTACTAATTTCGATAAAAAAATGTTTAAATACAACGACGAAAATGTTTTTAAAGAGCAATCTCTAATTAATAAAAAAACTTCCTTTTTTACTGATTATTGGGATTTCGAATCGGGATTTTTACCTACAAAAGAAGAAAAAGATATTATTGAAAGATTATCACATTTGTAATAAATTTAGACCATTAACCAACTAGTATATTGCTTTTCAATTCCTTTTGCTACAAATTTAAAGGGTTTCCTTTTAGTTAGGTTAAAAAATATGTATTAATATTTATAATCAGTAGATTAAAAAAAAAACAAAATTTAAACAAAGCTGTAATTTTTTTGAACTTTGAAACTTTGACCCTTTGTAACTTTTAACCTATATTTGCACACTTTATAAAACAAAAGCATAATGAAAGCAGGAATTGTAGGATTACCAAACGTAGGAAAATCGACTTTATTTAATTGTTTATCAAACGCAAAAGCACAAAGTGCTAACTTTCCGTTTTGTACTATCGAACCAAATATTGGTGTAGTAAACGTTCCTGATCCAAGAATCGAAAAACTCGAAGAATTGGTAAAACCAGAACGAGTACAAATGGCAACTGTTGATATTGTTGATATCGCAGGGCTAGTAAAGGGAGCAAGTAAAGGCGAAGGTTTGGGAAATCAATTCCTAGGAAACATAAGAGAATGTAACGCTATTATTCATGTTTTACGTTGTTTCGATAACGATAATATTATTCACGTAGATGGGAATGTAAACCCAATTCGAGACAAAGAAACTATCGATATCGAACTGCAATTAAAAGACTTAGAAACTGTAGAAAAACGTTTAGAAAAAGTAAAACGTGCCGCAAAAACAGGAAATAAAGAAGCGCAAACAGAAGAGTCTTTGTTAAACCGAATTAGAGAAACATTACTACAAGCAAAATCAGCAAGAACAGTCGAACCAAAAGGTTACGAAGAAGAAGAGTTATTTGAAGGTTTTCAGTTAATTACTTCAAAGCCAGTGTTGTATGTTTGTAATGTTGACGAAGGTGCCGCAGTAACAGGCAACAAGTATGTAGACCAAGTTCGTGAATTAGTGAAAGACGAAAACGCCGAAGTTATCGTATTAGCCGTAGGAACAGAAGCTGATATTACTGAATTAGAAACTTACGAAGAACGCCAAGTTTTCTTAGAAGACATGGGATTGTCAGAACCAGGAGCATCAGTGCTTATTCGTGCTGCTTACAAATTATTAAACCAACAAACTTATTTTACCGCAGGTGTAAAAGAAGTACGTGCTTGGACAATTAACGTAGGAGCTACTGCGCCACAAGCTGCCGGAGTTATTCATACTGATTTTGAAAAAGGATTTATTCGTGCCGAAGTAATCTCTTACGAAGATTATGTTCATTACGGAACCGAAGCCAAGGCCAAAGAAGCAGGAAAGTTTAAAGTAGAAGGAAAAGAATATATCGTAAAAGATGGCGATGTGATGCATTTCCGTTTTAACGTATAGTTGCGGGAAATAGAGATTTTTCGCTTAATTCTAGAATAAACAGCTTTTTTAAATCTCATTATTTGGTTTTACTACAAGGGTTCGGGCTTTCCGTTGCAAACGAAGTTTAATATACTCCTATAAAAATAAAAACATAGTGGAGTAATCTTTTTGAGGCAGTAAAAGCCTCAGAAAATATTGCTACTTCAATGCCTAGCCCAAAATGCTGTAAATAGCATTAAGCCAGATTTTGTTATTACAAACAAAACCAAGCAAGAAAGGCAACACAAAAAAAAGTCCCGAGAAATCGGGACTTAAATATACTGTTTTGAGTAGTGTTAAAACTTAACCCCCAATCTTAGAAATCCAAAAGCACCATTAGAACCCATTTGAACCGAATCGAAATTACCTCCAGTTTCTGTTTCTGTATCTTGAATATCTGGGTAAACATTTAGAAAGTTGTTTGCACCAACGGTTATATTGAAGTTTTTGGTAAACTGATAATTTATCGAAGCATCTGAAACAATTTTTGCACCATAATGATCTACCGTATCTAGCCAGTCTATTAATTCAACTTGTCCAAATCTTGTGAACCTTAAATTTGTAAAGAATTTTTTATTGTAATTATAATTCAGATTTATTCCTAATTTGCTTTCTGGTGCAGAAGCTAGTAAGAAATATTTTTCTCTTTTTCCGAAAAATGTTTCAGAATCTAAGCTACCACTTGCTACATTACCTATTGTCATTTTATTAATATTACCTACAAAAGAGGTGCTAATGCTATGATTATTAATTTTTTCATCATACGAAAGCACAAAATCTACACCTGTTGTTTGTGTGCTTAAAGCATTTGCAAAAAATTGAACTTTATCTATGTTTAAACCCAATCCGCTTCCGTTAAATTTTCCAGTTAAAACAACACGATCTTCAATATTTACAAAATAACCATCTACCGTAGCAGTGATTTTACCTTTTTTGAAAGTATAACCCAAACTTGCGTTAAAGGCTTTTTCTTCTTTTAATTGCTTAATTCCGAAAGCTTTTGTTATCGGGCTATCGTTTGAAGATAATAATGTTTCTGAACCTACACCACTTACATAATCCGTAAATTTTAAATTATAATATTTTTGAGCCAATGATGGCGCTCTAAAACCTGTACTCATAGAGTAGCGAAAGGCTGATGATGGAGATATTTTAAATCTTTGAGCAATTTTTGCATTAAATGTGCTTCCAAAATCATTGTATTTCTCGTAGCGAATGGCAATGGCAAGATTAATATTTTCGGTATAATCTAATTCAGTATCTATATAGGCAGCAAAATTATTTCTCGATTTGTTAACTGTATTTTCAGGACTGTAGCCAGGAAAACCTTGTGATGCTCCAGGGCTTGAAAGGTTATATGTTTTATAAGACGCTTCTTCACCAGCGGTAATCTTAAAGTTTTCGATTCTATATTCTGTACCAAGTGCCACATTGAAACCATTTCTTATTTTATCAAAATTTCTAGAAAAATGTATTCCAGTTGTATTTTGCGAAAGGCTATGACCACCAGCATCAAAGGCAGTTGGAGAAGCAACGCCTAATGATGCGTTTAAGGTATTGTGAATGTCGTATTTGAAATTGTTTGTACCGAAAGTATTATTAAAATCTAAATCCCAATTGCCTAATTTTGTTTTTAGACCTCCAGATACTGAATGATCTATGATTTTTGTTCCAATAATTGGATCGAAACCATTAGGATAAATAGCAGGAATATTTCTTGAACTGTCAAAAGTTCGTGTAAAAGCATAAGCATCGGAATCTCTGTAGCTAGATCCTCCAAATAAATAAATACTAGTTTTGTTTGTAATACTATATGATCCGTTCAGAAAAATACTACCATTTTTTGCTTCTCCATCGCCAAATTGTCTTCTATAAATAGCGTAAGTATTTTCATTTGCGGGTCTGTTTGTATTTTTCTTATTTGCAAAATCTAATGTTGCATTAAGAAAACCTTTTTCACCTAATTTGAAACCATAATTTCCACTAACCTGCACTGTATTTCCGTCTATTCCGCTAGAGGTAATTTTGTCTGCATAAGGTGTTTTAGCGGTATAAGCTCCATAGGAAATATTTCCTGTAAATTCTTCGACATTGTCTTTTAATACAATATTTATTACTCCAGCAATAGCATCAGAGCCATATTGAGCAGAAGCGCCATCACGTAAAATTTCAATTCTTTTAATAGCTGCTGCAGGAATTGCATTCATATCAGTACCTGTGTTTCCACGGCCTCTAGATCCAAAAAGATTCAGAAGCGAAGATTGGTGTCGTCTTTTCCCGTTAATTAGCACTAAAGTTTGGTCAGGTCCTAATCCTCTCAAAGTAGCAGGGTCTATATGATCTGCTCCGTCAGATCCAGATTGTTTACTTGCATTAAAGGAAGGCGCAAGGTATTGCAGTAGTGCATTTATTTCAATTTGTCCCGTTTTTGTAATTACATCTGCCATGTTAATAATGTCTATAGCAACAGGAGAATCTATAACAGTTCTCTTAGTATTTCTAGAGCCCACAGCTTGAATATTTACTTCCTGTAAGCCAACGCCTTCTTCTTCGAGTGTTATTGTTGCGTTTTCGGAAGCTTTAATTTCAGATTTTTTAAATCCCAAATAGCTCAAAATCAGTTTAGATTCATTACTTTTTATAGTAATTGAAAATTTCCCACTATAATCAGTCAAAGCTCCGTTATTGGTTCCTTTTTCAAGAATATTTACACCTGTTAAGGGCTGTCCGTTCGAATCGATAATTAGACCCGAAATAGTTTTCTGCGAATATCCTAAAAAGGAGAATCCTATGAAAAGCAAGCTAAGTAAAAAATGTTTTTTCATGATTTTATTTGTTAAGGTTTTTGCTAATTTATAAAATTATTATGTTAAAAAAAGTATAATGCAATTATATTATCAGATAATTATTATTAATAATTTATTTATTATGATAATTTTATTTCAATATAAATAATATCGATTCTTTTGATAACTTTATTAGTAAGCTATTTCTTTTTTTAGATAGAAATCTTATATTAGCAAAAATTCCAAGATTTCTTTATGCAAGAGCAAGATCAATATAATGAGGACAATATACGTTCACTCGACTGGAAAGAACACATTCGTTTGCGTCCCGGAATGTACATTGGTAAACTAGGCGATGGTTCTTCTCCTGATGATGGTATATATATTCTTCTCAAGGAAGTTCTCGATAACTGTATCGATGAGTTTGTAATGGGAGCCGGAAAAACCATCGAAGTTACTATGAAAGATAAAATGGTTACCGTTCGTGATTACGGGCGTGGTATCCCATTGGGAAAAGTTATCGATGTAGTTTCTAAAATGAATACGGGAGGAAAGTACGACTCGAAAGCCTTTAAAAAATCAGTAGGACTAAATGGGGTTGGTACCAAAGCAGTAAATGCACTTTCTCATTATTTTCGTGTAGAATCTGTTCGTGATAACCAACAAAAAGCGGCCGAATTTTCTGCAGGAAATCTTACACTCGAAGAAGATATTATTGAAAGCACAAAACGTAAAGGCACAAAAGTTTCCTTTATTGCCGATGAAGCCATTTTTAAAAACTACAAATACCGTAACGAGTATATTATCAAAATGCTCAAAAACTATTGTTACCTAAACACTGGATTAACAATAATTTACAATGGTGAAAAGTTTTTTTCGAATAATGGACTAAAAGATTTATTAGAAGAAAATATTGCCGAAGAAGATATGGTTTATCCCATCATTCATCTTCTAGGTGATGATATAGAGATAGCCATAACCCATAGTAAAACACAATATTCAGAAGAGTATTACTCCTTTGTAAACGGGCAAAACACCACACAAGGAGGTACACATTTAGGCGCTTTTAGAGAGTCTATTGTAAAAACAATCAAAGAGTTTTATAACAAACCATTCGAAGCCTCAGATATTCGAAAATCGATAGTTTCTGCCATTGTAGTTCGTGTCGAAGAACCCGTTTTCGAAAGTCAAACCAAGACCAAATTGGGATCTACAGATATGGGACCTGATTTGCCTTCGGTGAGAACATTCGTAAATGATTTTATTAAAACCAAGTTAGATAACTTTTTACACAAAAATCCTGAAACAGCCGATTTACTTTTGCGTAAAATTTTGCAAGCCGAAAGAGAACGTAAAGAACTTTCAGGCATTAGAAAATTAGCCAAAGACAGGGCCAAAAAATCTAACCTACACAATAAAAAATTGCGAGATTGCAGAGTTCATCTAACAGATGCTAAAAACGCTAGAAGTTTAGAAAGTACACTTTTTATTACCGAGGGAGATTCGGCTTCGGGTTCTATCACAAAATCTCGTGATGTAAATACCCAAGCCGTGTTTAGCTTGCGTGGTAAGCCTCTAAATTCCTACGGAATGTCGAAGAAAATCGTGTACGAAAACGAAGAATTTAATTTATTACAAGCGGCTTTAAATATCGAAGAAAGTATGGAAGATTTGCGTTACAACAACATTGTAATTGCAACCGATGCCGATGTCGATGGTATGCACATTCGTTTGTTATTAATTACTTTTTTCTTGCAATTTTTCCCAGAAATGATAAAAGAAGGACATTTATATATCCTGCAAACACCATTATTTCGGGTACGCAACAAGAAAGAAACCATTTATTGTTATTCCGAGCAAGAGAAAAGAGATGCCATCGAAAAACTAAAACCAAAACCAGAGATTACTCGATTTAAAGGATTAGGAGAAATTTCGCCCGACGAATTTAAGAATTTTATTGGCGAAACCATTCGTTTAGATCCCGTTATGTTAGACAAATCGACATCAATAGAAAAATTATTGGAGTTCTATATGGGTAAAAACACACCCGATAGACAAACATTTATTATCAATAATTTGAAGGTCGAACTAGATGTGGTCGAAGCAAATTAAATATTTAAGTTGATGGAAAACCAAGACATACGCTGGAAACAAAGGTTTCAACATTTTGTAAATGCTTTTAAGCAGTTAAAAAATGCAAAACAGTTAAAAAGCGAAAGAGCATTTACAGAATTAGAACTTCAAGGCGTTATACAAGCCTTTGAGGTTTCTCAGGAGCTTTCTTGGAAAGTAATGAAAGATTTTCTAGAAGAACAAGGTAAAACAGATTTGTTTGGAAGCAAAAATGCTGTAAAAGAAGCATTTAATGTTGGTCTTATTCTAAACGGAGAAATATGGCTAGAAATGATAAAAAGTAGGAATATTACTTCCCATATTTATGACCAAACAGAAGTTTTAGCCATTTTAGAAATAATTTTAAATGATTATTTTCCTGTTTTTATTGGGTTTGAAGAAAAAATGAAAACTTATTTATAATGTTTGGTATTTATCCCAAAAGTTACAAGGAAATTTTAAATATAATTGTTACCAGAAAGCAGTAAAAAAACGTAGAAAAAACAACTATGCATCCAATAATATATCCTGATAATCATAATGGAAATTCAGAAAAACTTCGAGATTATATTTTAGAAGTTTGTTCTAAACATAAAACAGAAAAAAGAGCATTAGCTTTTGCTTTTATTATTGCAGATTTACATAATCCTCATGTTAATAAGATTTTAAGAGATTATGATTATATAAATTCACTTCATGAGATATCTGGAAAAACTATAACCGTATTTTTCATGATGGACAATTATGTTGATAAATCTATTAATGAGACTACGCAGTCGAATAAAATGTTATTTGAATTTGGAGTTGAACCTATAAATGCACCTCCTTCTATTATGCCGAAAGATTTGGCAAAAATATTAATAGAAGATGAGATTTTATCAACTCCTGCAATTCTATTTTTTCAAGTTGAAGACTTTGTAGTAAAAGATTTCTTTGTAACAAAACTTACGGAAAATAAGATCGAAGATGGTTTTTTAGAAATTAGAGATATTATTCAAAAAGCTGTTAATAGTTTGAGTGAAGTTAAAGAAGAAAATAAAGAGAATTCAAAAGAGTTGTTTAATTTAATAAAACAAGAAATTGAGCATTCTGATTTTTGGAAAAACGCAAAGAAAAATTATGACAAATTTATAAAAATAAAGGAGTTCATATTACCATGGATATAAGCCTTCTGGTAACACACGCTACAACGGATTTGGGCAATTGGCTTAATGGAAAGTTGGTTTTGTATTTGGGATGATTTGGCAAATCCGAAAATAGGGCTTAATTTAGTCCCAAACCCGCTGTAGCGCGAGAACGATAGCTGTCAATCTATAAATGAAGTTATTATTTATGGTTCTAGAGCAAAAGGAAATTATAAAGAAGGTTCAGATATTGATATTACACTATTAGGCGAGATATCAAAAGAAGATTTTAGTAAGCTTTGGCATAATTTAGATGACAGTTACATACCTTATAAATTTGATATATCAATTTATAATAATTTAAAATCAGAAAGCTTAATTGAACATATAAAACGAGTTGGTAAAACTCTTTATAAAAGAAAATACTGAAATAAATTCAGCATAAATGAAAGACGAAGAAGATAACATAAACCCAAATTTAGAAGACGATAATCAATCTGAGGATTATTCTATTGATGAAAATCAAGAAGAAATTGATGCTGATGAAATTATTGAAGTGGATTCGAAATCATTTGAAGGGCAGCATTTTTACGAAAACGAAGAAAATCCAGAAGATACCATTACCAAAGTGACAGGAATGTACAAAGATTGGTTTTTAGACTATGCTTCGTATGTAATTCTCGAACGTGCCGTTCCTGCCATTGAAGATGGTTTTAAACCTGTACAACGTCGTATCATGCACTCACTAAAAGAGTTAGACGATGGTCGTTACAATAAAGTAGCCAATGTAGTCGGGCATACGATGCAGTATCACCCTCACGGAGATGCCAGTATTGGCGATGCCATGGTGCAAATTGGGCAACGAGAATTACTTATAGATTGTCAAGGAAACTGGGGAAATATTTTAACTGGAGATAGTGCTGCGGCTTCTCGTTATATTGAAGCACGTTTAAGCAAATTTGCTTTAGAGGTTTTGTATTCTCCTAAAATTACCGATTGGGGAATGTCCTACGATGGTCGTCGTGCAGAACCAAACAATTTACCCGTAAAATTCCCATTATTATTGGCTTCAGGAGCCGAAGGTATTGCCGTTGGTTTATCTACAAAAGTATTGCCTCACAATTTTAATGAGCTTATCGATGCTTCGATAAAAATCCTAAAAGGAAAACCATTTACTATATACCCAGATTTTCAAACAGCTGGTATTGCCGATGTTTCTAATTATAACGATGGTTTGCGTGGCGGACGTGTACGAGTGCGTGCTAAAATTTCGCAATTAGACAAGCAAACATTAGTTATTACACAAATTCCGTTTTCTACAAATACATCAACATTAATAGATAGTATTTTGAAAGCCAATGAAAAAGGAAAAATAAAAATTAAAAAAATAGAAGACAACACGGCAGCAGAAGTTGAAATATTAATTCATCTTTTCCCTGGTGTTTCTCCAGACAAATCGATAGATGCTTTATATGCCTTCACGGCCTGCGAAACTTCTGTTGCCCCTTTGGGTTGTGTTATTGAAGATAATAAACCTCTTTTTATTGGCGTGTCTGCCATGTTAAAGATTTCGACCCACAGAACTGTTCAATTATTAAAAAGTGAACTCGAAATTCAGTTAAGCGAACTCGAAGAGCAATGGCATTTCCTTTCGTTAGAACGAATTTTTATCGAAAATAAAATTTATCGTGACATCGAAGATAAAACCACCCGAGAAAATG
This sequence comes from Flavobacterium psychrophilum DSM 3660 = ATCC 49418, assembly GCF_002217405.1. GTDB lineage: Bacteria > Bacteroidota > Bacteroidia > Flavobacteriales > Flavobacteriaceae > Flavobacterium > Flavobacterium psychrophilum. The sequence continues at coordinate 220,853 of NZ_MUHE01000005.1, forward strand.
TAATAAAAGCGGTAGATGATGGATTGAAACCTCATATCAAGCATTTGAAACGTGCAGTTACTGAAGAGGATATTCTGCGATTGTTAGACATACGAATTATGCGTATTTCTAAATTTGATAGCAACAAAGCCCAAGACAAAATAGAAAGTTTAGAAGGAGATATTGAGCAAGTTAAACACGATTTAGAAAATTTAATCGATTTTGCCATTGCATATTTTACTCGACTAAAAGAGAAATACGGAAAAGGTCGTGAACGCCAAACCGAATTAAGAAGTTTTGATACCATTGAAGCCACAAAAGTAGTCTTAAGAAACACTAAATTATACGTAAATAAAGAAGAAGGTTTCTTCGGAACTGGATTAAAGAAAGACGAATATGTAGCCGATTGTTCTGATATAGATGATGTTATTGTTTTTCTTCGTGACGGAAGATTAATGATTTCTAAAGTAGATGATAAAAAGTTCGTGGGTAAAGATATTATTCATATTGCAGTTTTCGATAAGAATGACAAACGCACCATTTATAACATGATTTATCGTGATGGTAAAAACGGTTCTTCTTTTATAAAACGTTTCAACGTTTCTGGCGTAACCCGTGATAAAGCTTACAATTTAACAAACGGAACGGCCGGTTCTCAGGTATTATATTTTTCCCATAATCCTAATGGTGAAGCTGAGGTTATTACAATTTTGTTGCGACAAGTAGGTAGTATTAAGAAGCTAAAATGGGATGTAGATTTTGCCGATATTGCCATAAAAGGTCGTGTAAGTAAAGGAAATACGGTATCTAAATATCCAATTAAGAAAATTGAATTAAAGGAAAAAGGAATTTCAACTTTGCGTCCTAGAAAAGTTTGGTTTGATGATACAGTACAACGTTTGAATGTAGATGGAAGAGGAGAGTTGCTAGGAGAGTTTAGACCAAATGACCGTTTGCTTATCATTAATCAATCAGGGAAACTGAAAACAATTATTCCTGAATTGACTACTCATTTTGAACAAGATATGGTGGTGCTCGAAAAGTGGCATCCTAAAAAACCTGTTTCAGCAATTTATTATGATGGCGAAAAAGAACGCTATTATGTAAAACGTTTCTTGGTTGAAAACGAAAATAAAGAAGAAATTTTTATTACCGAACACGCTAACTCTCAATTAGAAATAGTATCTACAGATTGGCGTCCTGTTGCCGAAATTATATTTGCAAAAGTAAAAGGGGTTCAGAAAGAAAATCAAACGATAGATTTAGAGCAATTTATTGCTGTAAAAGGGATAAAAGCAATAGGTAATCAACTAACAACCGATAAGTTAAAGCAGGTAAATCTTTTAGAATCTTTGCCTTATGATGAGCCTGTTGTGCCTGTGGCTGAAGAATTAGAGGTGCTTGTTGATGAAATTATACATACTGAATTAGATGACGACGGACAAATAACGTTGAGTTTAGAGTAATGAATCTTAAAGTAGAAAAAGGAAGGGATGCTTTTTTTATGTTTTTTTGTTGCAAACACAAAATTAAATTTACTTTTTAGCCCTGATAGTAGTGGAAATCCTAACAAAAAAAAACAACTATGATAATAGTTGTTTTTTTTGTTAGATTGTAACGAATAGCAGGAACGAAGTTTGCAAGTATGCCTAAGTTTTTCGCTTTAAACTCAAAACTTTTTTTTTGACAATATCCCTACTAAATTTTACTAAAGGATGCTCAAGTTTTATAAGGTTTAATACCCTAGTTTGAAATGGGCTTTGCTGTAAATTTATACCAATTTAGCTTTAAAAATACTGAAATATTTATTGAGGATGTTG
>NZ_MUHE01000005.1:222785-258714 GCF_002217405.1 Flavobacterium psychrophilum DSM 3660 = ATCC 49418
AAACTTTAAATGGTATTAGTTTTATTTTACCTATGATATTGCCGCTTTTAGAGCTCTATATATAGGCTTTTTGACAATTTTAGCCAGGTATAACCAACGATGGTTTAGGCTAGATTATTGAAATTTAAATGATTAAATATTTTTTTTGAGGTGTGTTAATTATAAAATTATATTGCTAGATTTTAACTTTTTAGTTGCTATTATAAGATACTGTTTCTTGCGTGAGTGGTAGTAGCGGTAGCCCACAGCCTGACGAAGGAAGTGCGAGGACTACAAGCGAATAACACGACCCTTGTGGTCACGCCCTAAAAAAAATTAATTACCTGGTTTATCTACTTTTGGTCTTTGCTTTTGGTTTGCTAGCTGCCAAGCGATGCTAAATGCTAGTTGTGTTCTTTTTGCTAGGGCATCAAATTCTATTTTGTTTATTTCGTCTGATGCTTGGTGATAGTCTGCGTGAACGCCATTGAACAAAAATACCGATGGTATGTTGTTTTTTGCAAAGTTATAATGGTCTGATCGATAGTAGTAACGGTTTGGGTCGTTGCGGTCGTTAAACTTGTAATCTAAAGTGATGTTTGTATATTTTTTGTTGGCTTGTTCGCAAACTTTATACAAATTGGTCGAGAGATAATCTGAACCTATAAGGTAAATGTAATTGTTTGATTTTTTGTGAAAATCATCACGGCGTCCTACCATGTCTATATTAATATTGGCAATGGTATTGGCTATTGGAAACAAAGGGTTTTCTGTATAATAACGAGAGCCGTGCAGACCGTGTTCTTCGCCAGTTACATGGAGAAAAAGGATAGAACGTTTTGGGCCGTGACCTTCGTTTTTTGCTTGTTGAAAAGCTTGTGCAATTTCTAATAAGGCTACTGTTCCTGAGCCATCATCGTCGGCACCGTTATAAATTTCTCCGTTTTTTATTCCTATGTGGTCATAATGTGCTGAAATTACGAGGATTTCGTTGGGTTTTTCGGAGCCTTCTATATATGCCCAAATATTTTCTGAATCTGGTAATTTTTCGCCAAAATCTTTATTCATAAAGGATGCTGGAACTTTCTGGTAAAAATTTTCGGCTCCTTTTGGAAAAGAGATTCCGTTACTTTTATAAGTGTCTATTAAATAATTCCCTGCTTCTTTCTGGCCTTTTGATCCTGTGTTTCGTCCTTCCATTTTGTCTGAGGCAACAATGGTAAGGTGTGTTTTTAGATCTTGGGTGGTAATTGTTTTTATATATTTTGTAGCATCAGTTACAACTTCATTTTTTCTTGCTTTTTGAGCTGAACAACTTGTTATTGTGATTAATACGAGTACTAAGAATGGGTTTTTATATTTCATATAGTATTTGTTTATTTATGAAAATAATCTGATAAACTTATTTTTTTTAGTATTTACAAAATTTAATCTTCTTCGTTTAATGTATTTGTGTTGGAATAGGTTCGCCATTTCTGGATACATTCCTGCATATCTGAAGGCAAATTGGTATCAAAGCGCATCATTTCTTTTGTGGTAGGGTGTTCGAATCCTAATGTTTTAGCATGCAATGCTTGGCGTGGTAATATTTTGAAACAATTGTCTATAAATTGTTTGTATTTTGTAAAGGTTGTTCCTTTTAGTATTAGGTGTCCTCCGTAACGCTCGTCATTAAATAATGGATGCCCAATATGTTTTAAATGTGCCCGTATTTGGTGCGTTCTACCTGTTTCAAGCTTACAGGAAATAACCGTAATATAGCCAAAACGCTCTAATACTTTATAATGAGTAATGGCTGGTTTTCCAATTTCTGGATCGGCAAAAACTGCCATTTGCATACGATCTTTTAGGTGTCTGGCCAGATTACCTTCAATGGTTCCTTCGTCTTTTTGCACATTTCCCCAAACGATGGCAATATACTCTCTTTCGGAAGTTTTGTTTTCAAATTGTTTTGCCAAGTGAGTCATTGCTTGTTCTGTTTTTGCTATGACTAAAAGTCCTGTGGTATCTTTATCAATCCTATGTACTAATCCTGGGCGTTCGCTGCTGTTTAGTGGTAAATTCTGAAAATGAAAAGCCAAGGCATTTACTAATGTTCCTGTATAATTTCCGTGACCTGGATGCACAACTAATCCTGCGGGTTTGTTTATGAGCAACAAAGCATCGTCTTCATAAACGATGTCTAGCGGGATATCTTCTGGATCTACTCTGTTTTCGAATGGTGGATGCGATAACATAATTGTAACCACATCGAACGGTTTTACTTTATAATTAGATTTTACAGGAATATTGTTTACAAAAATATTGCCTGACGTTGCTGCTTGTTGTATTTTGTTTCTGGTTGCATTTTCTAATAAATGCATCAAATATTTGTCTATTCTTAGTATCGATTGTCCTTTTGTGGCAACAAACTTATGGTGTTCAAATAATTCTTGATCTAGTTCACTGTCGGTCGTTATATTTTCGTTCATTATTTTGTTAAATCATTTTTAATACTATCATTTTCAGAACCGTTTAGTTCTTCTTCTTCAAAACCTATTTTTCCGTCACCAAGAACTAAATCTACTTTAGTCATTTTTAGTACTTGTTGTCCTGCTTTTATAGGGTGTCCGTTCATTTTCATTTCTAATATCATATCTTTTGCAAGATTAGGCACATAGGTTGTATCTCCTACTTCAAGCCCTAATGCGGCAAGTGTTGGCACGGCTTGACGATACGTTTTCTGAATTAAATCTGGAATGCGTACTTTCGAATACCCTGTTGAGTTTATTTTTAAGTAAATAACTCTGTTTTGTTTTACTTTTTCTCCCGGATTAGGGTCTTGTTGCACTATTGAAAGTTTAGGAAAATCCGCATTATAATCTACTGTATCTAGTAATTCGTAATCTAAATCTAGTTCGTCTAGTTTAGATTCTGCTTGTTCTAATGTTAATTTACTTAAATTAGGCACAACAATTTCCTGACCATGATTTGTGGTAAAACCTATCCAAACGATAAACAAATATAGGGTTGTGCACACAATAGTAATAGCAATAAGTACTTGCTTAATAAAGGTAAAACTGAATAAAAATTTCTTGAAACTCATAAAAATGTATTTTGACAAAGATAATAAAATAGTAAAGTGTTTTCATTCGAAAAAAAATGATAATTTTGTTAAGTAATTTAATTTTTTTTTAGATGAATGTAGCAGTGGTTATGGGTGGTTATTCTGACGAAAGTGTAATCTCGTTAAGAAGTGGTCAGTTAATTTTAAATAATTTAGATAAATCGAAGTATAACATCTTCGAAGTTCATATACTTCTAAAAGATTGGTCGGTAGTTATTGAGGGTGAAAAATACCCAATTAATAAAGCAGATTTTTCTTTTACAAAAAATGGTATTATAACAAAGTTTGATGTTGCCATAAATACCGTTCATGGTACACCAGGCGAAGACGGACATTTGCAATCCTATTGGGAGCTAATAGACATTCCTTATACGGGTTGTAATTTTTACCAATCCGCATTAACATTTAACAAACGTGATACTTTATCGGTTTTAACCAAATTTAATATCCCAAAAGCAAAATCTATTTATTTGCGAAAAGGTGATGTTATTGATGGAAATGAAATAAAAAAAGCACTTGGATTGCCTTTTTTTGTAAAACCAAACCAATCAGGTAGTAGTTTAGGGGTTTCTAAAGTTGATGCTTTAGATCAATTAGAAAAAGCACTAGAATTTGCTTTTGCAGAAGACAACGAAATCCTGATAGAATCGTATCTTAACGGAACAGAAGTTTCGGTTGGCGTTTTAAATTATAAAGGCCAAACCAAGGTTTTAGGTATTACCGAAATACTTTCGCAGAATGATTTCTTCGACTATGAAGCAAAATATTTAGGAAAATCGGAAGAAATTACACCAGCAAGAATTTCGAAAGAAGAAGAAATATTGGTTGCCGAATCTGCCAAAAAAATATACAATTCGCTAGGAATGTCAGGTTTTTCTAGAACCGATTTTATTATTATGAATGGCATACCGCACTTTATCGAAATAAATACCAATCCCGGACTATCGCCACAAAGCATATTTCCGCAACAAGCAATGTTTGCAAAGATGGATATGCCCCAAATGTTAGATAATGAAATAACATTGGCTTTGAGTAGAAAACCAATTTGGAAGAAATAAAATAGTTGTAGGGTATAAATGATACTTTTTTTAGACCTATAATTTATACCCTACAACCTACAACAAAAGAAATGAGAAAAGCCATATTCCCAGGTTCGTTCGATCCTTTAACTCTAGGACACTCAGACATCATTAAAAGAAGTATTCCTCTTTTTGATGAGATTATTATTGCCATTGGTGTAAATGCTGAAAAAAAATATATGTTTTCGCTCGAAGATCGCAAACGTTTTATCAAAGAAACTTTTAAAGACGAACCCTCAGTTTCTGTAATTAGTTACGAAGGATTAACTATCGATTTGTGTAAAAAACTAGGAGCAGATTTTATACTTCGAGGGCTTCGCAATCCTGCCGATTTCGAATTCGAAAAAGCCATCGCTCATACCAACAGAAGATTATCTAAAATAGAAACTATTTTTCTGCTAACAGCAGCAAGCACTTCGTTTATAAGTTCGAGTATTGTTCGCGACGTAATTAGAAATGGTGGTGATTATAGTGTTTTGGTTCCTGAAGCAGTCAGAGTAAAATAATATTTATACCTGATTTTTGTCAATCCACAGGTTTTCGACTTGATCCGTATTCATCTCAAAAAAAGAATTATTTTAAAGAAATTACGGCATAAAAAAAGCTTCGAATTACTTCGAAGCTTTTGCGTTATTTAGGGTGGATGACCGGTTTCGAACCGGCGACCTCCGGCACCACAAACCAGCGCTCTAACCAGCTGAGCTACAACCACCATTTGTTTAACGAGTGCAAAGATAATACAAATTTCTTGTTTTGCAAGTTAAAAATAAAAAAAAAACAAAAAAAATTATAACAAATCTCCTAAGTTATTGATAGCCAAATATCTTTCGGTAGTAAAACCTTCGCCATATTGAGTGTTTATAATCCTTCCTAAGTCCTGAGCACGATATTTTACACTATCTAGAAAATTTTTAGAGGTAATAGGCGATTCTGGCTCATTCGATTTTGGATTGTAAAACTGCGAATCGTATGCCATAATAGCTTGCATCTTAATATCTATAAAGCCAGAAACATCGACTACAAAATCAGGCTCTATATTTTTCCATTGTATATAATGATATACAACCTTTGGTCTCCAAGCTTCTTGTATATTGCCATCTATATTGGTTTCTATTTTAGACAATCCTGACAAAAAACAAGCGTCAGAAACTAATTTGCTTCCTTTACCATGATCTATATGACGATCATCAATAGCATTACAAAGCACAATTTGGGGTTTATACTTTCTAATCATTTTAATAACTTCTAGTTGGTGTTTCTCGTTGTTTTTAAAAAAACCATCTCTAAAACCAAGGTTTTCTCTCACGGAGACTTTAAGGATTTTTGCAGCCTTTGCAGCTTCTGTATCTCTAATTTCTGCAGAGCCTCGAGTTCCTAACTCACCACGTGTTAAATCTATGATTCCTACAGATTTTCCAAGCGAAATTTCTTTAGCAATCGTAGCGCCACAACCCAATTCGATATCGTCTGGATGAGCGCCAAAAGCAAGTATGTCTAGTTTCATTTTTTTTAGGTTAATTAAAAAATAGTCTGATGTATTTCTTTTGTTAGCAATTTATAAAAAAAATAGATTGATACATTAAGAATCGCAAAGAAAGTTTACCGTTAATAGATAGTTTTGGGCTAAATATTTTTTTTCGTAATTTAAAATTTAAGTTTGAATAGTTTATTTCGTAATATTTTTTGATTACGTTTGTTAAAATTTTTATTAAAAAAATAATAACCCAAAAACCCAAACAGATCATGAAAAAAATTATTGCAATTGCATTTTTATTAATCAACTACTTAGGATTCAGTCAGATAAGAGTTATAGAAACAGTGCCTATTGAAAAAATAGGAAGAATAGGAGATAACGGAAATAATAATATTTATATTCAAAAAGAAGGGAATGAATATACTGTTTCTTTTAAGAATATTGAGGATGTAGATAATGGTATTGTTAAATTTAATTTTAAAGATTTAGCGGGCGATTTCGAAACCTTATATACTATTATTTCTAATGGTTATAACGCTTCCCCGGTATCAGATATTAAACTAGATTTGCCTAACGATATTATTTGGTTGCACTACACAAAAAGCTTACAAAAACTGGTTACTATGCAGTTTATGAGTAAAAATAAAGTAACTACGGCTACTGGAATTTCAGATTCGATGACTAAAGCAGATATTAATAGTTTGTTCGGAAAAAAATAATTCTTGATTATTTAGATTTTAAAAAAGGCATAATAATTTCGACTTCTACTGAAATTGTTATGCTTTTTTTTTATAAAACTTTTGTCATTGTTTTCGATTTGTTTACTGTTTCTGTAAATTCGTTTTCGGCAATACTATCTTTTGTAATGCCACAACCAATGTATATATTTGCAAGATTATCTTCGATATTCATACATCTTAAATTAACAAATAAATCGGATTTTTTGTTTTTAAGAGTTTCAAAATCAATATTTAATTCGCCAAGAAAACCGGTGTAATAAGTCCTGTCATAGGCTTCATTGTTTATTATAAATTGCATGGCTCGGTCTTTAGGTAAGCCACAAACGGCTGGGGTTGGGTGTAGATTTTTAATAATATTGCTAAAGTTATTTTGGGTATTAATTATTGCTTCAATATCTGTTTTAAGATGTACAACACTTCCGGCTCTAAATGTATATGGTTCTGAAAATAAAATTTGAGTGCTATGTTTTTTTAGATTATCTAAAATAAAATCGGTTACAAACTGTTGTTCTTGTTTTTCTTTTTCTTCCCAAATATATTTTTCTTTTTCGCAATAAGGTTGCGTTCCTGCAAAAGAAACTGTTTTAATTGTGTTTTGATACGATTGCAAAAATTGTTCTGGTGTGGCACCCATCCAAAAGCCAATTTTGGGGTGGTAAAAGCAATATTTGAATGTGTTTTGGTAATTAAAAAGGAACTTATTAAATACGTTTTGGAAATCAAAAACATTAATTTTTAATGTTTCTTTTCTGGATAATACTACTTTGTCAAATTGCTTGTTTTGTATTGCATTTATTCCTTTTTTAACTAAATTTTCGAAAGTTATTTTTGCATTGGCATTAATATTTATATTAATTTTATTTTCAGTACAATGATCTATTTTGGTTATTGTTTCTATATAAATATCTGATTCGTTTTTTGGTATTAAATATTTTTTTTTTCCATCAAAAGAAACAAAAGCAAAGCCTATTTCTTCAAAATTTTCTATTTCAAATAGATTGTCATTTTTTTGAAAAACACCAACTAATTTATTAGAATTGGGTTTGCAATATATAACGAAAGGTATTTTTTTGCTGAGAAAATCTTTTCCTTTATTAAAAATAATATTCATTATGGTTTTAAATTTTTCGCTTTGGTAAAACCATATTCGTCAATTTGCAAAGAGAAATTAATTTATCATTTTCATCGGTAATTTTTATTTCCCAAAGATGAATACTTCTTCCTTTGTGTACTATTCTTGCTGTTCCTGTAACTATTCCTTCTCTTTTTGCTCTAAGATGATTGGCTGATATTTCGATGCCTCTTATTTCGCTTAATTCGGGATTTACAAATAGCATCGATGCGGCACTTCCTACACTTTCTGCAAGGGCAACACTAGCGCCGCCATGTAATAATCCCATGGGTTGATGAACGCCAGAATTTACAGGCATTGTGGCTACCAGGAAATCTTCTCCAGCATTTGTAAATTCAATTTTAAGGGTTTCCATCAATGTATTTTTGCACATGGTGTTGCACATGGCGAGTATTTTATCTTTGTCGAAAGTCATAATGTTTGTTTTTGTGTTTCAAATTTACAAAAAAAATAAGATTATTTATTAGGGATGTTGGTATTCGTACTAAAATATTTTAGCCAAGATTTGCAGATTTAGAGAATAAAAAAGAGCATTTAATTGCACTAATTTATAAACTATACTAAAATTAGTTTTTTTTTAAAATAATTCACGAAAATCTTCGGTGAAATAAAAAACATTTTCGTTCGTTAGTACATTTTTACTATTTTTATAAAAAATTAAATTACCAATGCGTTATTCGATCCTATTTATACTTGCTTTAGTTATTTGTATCACTTCATGCCGAAAGGATTTTGAGACTGTTCCCAGTTCAGGAAAATTAGAGTTTTCTAAAACTACCGTATATTTAGATACTGTTTTTGCAAATATTGGGTCAAGTACTTATATGCTAAAAGTTTATAACAGGAGTAACAATGATATTACCATTCCGAGTATTGCTTTAGGAAAAGGAAATGCCTCAAAATATAGACTGATGGTTGATGGTATGAGGGGAACAAACGGAAAAATATTCCCGAATGTTCAACTTTTGGCCCACGATAGTTTATTTGTTTTTATAGAAACCACGGTCGATATAGCTGCTGCAAATCCCGCAGATATGCTTTATACCGACGAAATTTTGTTTGATGCGGGGGCTTTACAACAAAAAGTAAATTTAGTTACACTCATACAAGATGCTGTTTTTTTGTTTCCTGACAGGACTATAAACGAGCAATTGCAATTAGATAATAACGATCCTAATAGTTATACTTATGGGTTCGAATTGACTGGAACTAAATTGCATTTTACCAAAGCAAAACCTTATGTAATATACGGTTATGCTGGAGTAGATTCAGGCAAAAAATTAATTATAGACAAAGGTGCTCGAATACATTTTCATGACAAATCAGGAATTTTTGTAAAAAGAGGTGGCAGTATTCAGGTAAACGGTTTGCCTTCGCCTACAGCAACGCCACTGGTTAATGAAGTTATTTTTGAAGGGGATAGGCTAGAGCCTTCTTTTGCTGAAACACCAGGGCAATGGGGAATTATTTATCTTGCTGAAGGTAGTACGAACAATGTGTTTAATCACGTTACTATAAAAAATTCGACCGTAGGAATTTTTATAGATAGGCAAGATGCCACAGCAGTTCAAATATCGAACACACAAATTTATAACAGCTCTAATTATGGTATTATAGCTAGAAAGGGAAAAATAAATGGGGATAATATTGTAATAAATAATGCAGGAAAATCTAGTCTTGCTTGCATATTAGGAGGAACTTATAATTTTGTACATTGTACTTTTGCTGATTATTGGCAAGGTACTTCTAGGCAAAGTCCTACGGTTTATTTAGACAATGCTTACACAGAAAACGGAAAAATTGTTAGCGTTTCTCTTCAATTGCAGGCTAATTTTACAAATTGTATTATTTATGGTCCAAATAATATAGAAATGGGAATAAATAAAGTAGATACTCCTGGTTTAAACTTCATGACCAATATAACAAATTGTTTGATTAAGTTTAATGATACTAACAATCAGTTTAGTGACAACCCTTTATATACAAATCTATTTGCGCCGTCTAATAACAATTTGAGGAGTAATAGCACAACAACTTTTGATCCTAAATTTAAAAATGTGGCTAAAAATAATTTACGAATTGGGTTGGCATCTGCTGCAAAAGGAAGAGCAAATTCAAATGCTCCGTATTATATAACTTTAGATGCCGATGGTAATTCTAGAACTTTTCCTACTTCAGATATTGGTGCTTATGAACATGCTTCGAATTAGATAGCAGTTTGCAGATCTAGATAAAAAACATTCTTAATCTAAAATCTGCTATCTAATCCTCTTCTTTTTTAAGTACCTTCCTCGCTACTTCAATTTTAAACTTTTTGCCTTTCATTTTTTCGTCACGAATATTGTTTAGCAAATCTTTTACTTTTTTAGATTTTACGGCGGCAAACGAAATAAAATCTTTCACTTCGATTAATCCTAAATCACCTTTTTCGAGTTTTCCTTTTTGAGAAAAGAAACCTACAATGTCTATTTTATTCAGTTTTGTTTTCTTTCCGCCAGAAATATAAATCGTCTGAAATTCTGGTGCTTTGGGTAATGAAGTCGAATTTTCTACCTCTAAAACTGGCATTTTATAATCTATATATTCTAGTTTTTTTTCACTTTCGTGAATAACAAGATAAGCTGTTCCAGTTGCTAACATTCTAGCGGTTCGACCGTTTCGGTGTGTAAATTCGTCTTCTTTAGAGGGCAAATGATAATGAATTACGTGTTTCATTTCTGGAATATCCAATCCACGAGCGGCTAAATCGGTAGTAATTAAATAACTTACACTTCCGTTTCTAAACTGGATTAAGGCTCGTTCACGTTCGTCCTGATCCATTCCGCCATGATAATATGTGGCATAAATTCCTTTTTCGTTTAGTGTATCGCTAATTCTTTCGGCAGCATCACGATGGTTGCAAAAAATAATAGCCGATTCCGATTTTAATGAGCATATTAAATTAAACAAACTTCCAATCTTATCCTTGTCTTTAGAAACCACCAGTTGAAACAACAAATTTGTTTTTTCTTCTTCCGAAGGGATAAAGTCTAAAACCGTAGGATTGATAACTCTGGTGTATTTCGGGATTTCAATATCAGAAGTAGCAGAAACCAAAACACGTTTGTTTAGCTTTGGTAATCTATTAATGATAAATGACATTTGCTCATGAAAACCCAATTGTAGGGATTTGTCAAACTCATCTAAAATTAACGTTTGAATGGCATCTACACTAAAAGTTCCTCTGTCTATATGATCGGCTATTCTGCCTGGCGTTCCTATAAGAACTGCGGGCGGATTACTTAAATTTTTTATTTCGGTATCTATAGAATGCCCGCCATAACACACATTTACTTTATATGAAGTGCCCATTTTTTTCCAAACTTGTTCAATTTGCAGGGCCAATTCTCGTGATGGAACTAAAATTAAACATTGTACTGAAGTTATATTTTCTTGCAACATTTCGAAAATTGGCAATAAAAAAGCCAATGTTTTACCGGAACCTGTTGGCGATAGTAATAAAACATTATTGTCGTTCAAAATAGCATCTTGAGCAACTTCTTGCATTTCGTTTAGACTTTCGATGCCTAAATTAAGCAATATATTATTGGAATGGGGGTTGTTATTCATTTTGCAAAGATAACTTTTCAATTACGAATTACGAATTAAAAATCATGAATTGCGTTTTTTTTTAAATGTTTGTACAACTGTGTTTTAATTTATCAAATCGATACCATCAGCGTTGGGTTATTATTAATTCGATAAAACTATTTTGCAGCGATTAACCAAAAAAAACATTGTAATTTTAATTCGTAATTAATTTTTCTTCTTCAAATAATAACTTAATATTTTCGTACGAATTTTTTAAAGCTTCTTTTATTTCATCAGGATTAAGCCAAGCAACTTTTTCGATTCCTTCATCGATTTGCCCCGTTGGTGTTCCTTCAAAATTAGTTTTCATTTCGTACCAATGCGTAATTTTTAGTTTATAACGGCCGTTGCGTTTAAAAACATGGTAGGTTTTTTGCAATTTTCCTGTAATTGTAAGACCAGTAACGCCAGTTTCTTCTTCTACTTCGCGAATAGCAGTGTCTTCTATGAGTTCTCCTTTTTCGATTCCGCCTTTTGGTAAATCCCATTTTCCATTTCTGAAAATAAAAAGTACGGCACCATTTTTGTTATAAACCAATCCGCCACCAGCTTTATGAACAGGGATTTTGGCCTTTAGGGTTTTCATAATTTCTTTTTCGTCAGGGTGATACAGGTAAGCTTGCTGTAGTTTGTTCTGGAAGAAATTAACAATAATCTGATTGATATCTGCGCTTTCTAACAAGAAAAATTTAAAATCAGTTTCTTTTTTGATTTCATTTGTTAGAAAAAGTGGCTTGTCGTTCACAAAAACTTTATACATTTGTACTATGATTTTTAATAAAGATACTGCTAGCAAAACTGCTGAATTGCTTTTACAAATAAATGCAATTAAATTGAATTCTGAAAATCCTTTTACATGGGCTTCAGGATGGAAATCTCCTATTTATTGTGATAATAGGGTAATTCTCTCATTTCCAGCGATAAGGAATTATATTCGCGACGAATTTTCTAAAAATATCGAAAAACAATTTGGAAAACCAGATGTTATTGCAGGTGTTGCCACAGGCGCAATAGGCATTGGTATATTAGTTGCCGAGAGTTTAGGACTTCCCTTTGTGTATGTGCGTCCCGAAGCAAAAAAACACGGACGACTAAATCAGGTGGAAGGTTTTTTGCAAAAAGGTCAGAATGTCATTGTCGTTGAAGACTTAATTAGTACAGGAAATAGTAGTTTGCTTGCTGTAGAAGCTTTGCGTAACGAAGGTGCTAATGTAAAAGGTATGGCCGCCGTTTTTTCTTACGGATTTCAAGTTGCTACTGATAATTTTGCTAATGCTAAGGTCGATTTATTTACCTTAAGTAATTACGAAAGCTTATTAGAACTGGCTGTTGCCAAAGAATATATTACAAAGAAAGAACAAAATTTACTTCAAGAATGGCGAAAAAATCCGTCTGAATGGAATGTTGTTATATAACTCATAAATATTAAAAATTTAAAGAGTTGTAAAAATATAAGAATATCTACTAATCTAACAATATAATATATGAATTTAGAAAGCCAAAAAGTTACTGTACAGAAAAGCTCAGAATATATTTTTAATGAATTATGTCAAGTTAAAAATTTTGAAAAATTAATGCCTGACAATATTGCAAAATTTGAAGTATTAGACGAAAATGCTTTTATTTTTGGGTTAAAAGGTATGCCAGAAATAAAGCTTAAAATGAAAGAGAAAAAGGCTAATTCTCAAATTATTTTAGGGGCAGCAAGCGATAAATTACCCTTTACACTAACTGCAAATATTACCGAAATTTCTTCAGATTCGACTGAAGTACAATTGCTTTTTGATGGTGATTTTAATGCAATGATGGCCATGATGATAAAAGGACCAATAAGCAAGTTTATTGAAACTTTGACTGAAAATATGCACAAGTTGTAATTATTAAAGGGTTTAGAAAGACAAAAAAAAACTTCTGATAATTTCAGAAGTTTTTTTGTTTATATGCTCATTCTAAATTCTTCAATCACTGGATTTGCTTTTCCAAAATCTATTTCTTGTATAAAAACTTCTACCGCTTGGTCGGCAGTACCAAAACCTGCTAGTTTAGCTGATTGAATGTTGTTTTTTACAATTGTATTTACACCAACGGCTTCAATTTTTGCTTGTAAAGCTTGTGCTAAAATTTCGCTTCCCGAAAATATTTTCATCAATCCCATTATGAATATTGTTTTTGTTGTTTAAAGTTTAAAAATCGATTCTTATTGTTGTTCAATATTTTCTTCTTCTTCATTATTTTCTTGGTCTTCCATTTCAAAAAACAAAGGTTCGATCATTATTTTGTCTGCTAGAGATTCTACTCTTTCGGTTAGATCGGTTGTAAAAAAAAGGCGTTGTGTTTTATCGATACTGTTTGATAATCTGTCTACTACAGCATCCATTCTGTTTCTAAAAAGAATATCGCAATCATCTACTACAAACATTTTTACGGTGCTAATGTTAAAACCTGCCGATGAGAACATCGCGTTTATCCTG
Source organism: Flavobacterium psychrophilum DSM 3660 = ATCC 49418 (assembly GCF_002217405.1). Classification (GTDB taxonomy): domain Bacteria; phylum Bacteroidota; class Bacteroidia; order Flavobacteriales; family Flavobacteriaceae; genus Flavobacterium; species Flavobacterium psychrophilum. The sequence continues at coordinate 236,397 of NZ_MUHE01000005.1, forward strand.
TTTGGTGTTCCTATAAGTACATCAAGTCCCATTGAAATTACATTTTTGTCGTAATCTACATCACCCTTTTCGTGTACACCAAAAACACTTAAATCGTGGTATTTTCCGTATTTTAGGAACATGTTTTCCATTTCTAAAACACGCTCTTTGTTTTCGACGATGATTAATGCTCTTGTACTTTCTCCGAAGGATTTTTCCATTCGTTGAATTACATTTAGTATTATTGTTGTTGATTTTCCAGCGCCTTTTGGGGCTGCAATAACTGCATCGGCACCACTTTTTATAGTGCTAAATGTTTCTTTTTGCAACTCATTGGCTTGGGTTAGACCGTTTTCTATAAGTGCTTGTTGTAGATTTTCGTTTATTTTTTTTAGTTTCATTTTTTATTGTTGTAGGTTTTGGGTTTTGGGTTGTAGCTTTGTTTAGGAGTTTACAACTCATATTGCCAACAAGATTTTTATTTACTTGCAAATAGTTTTACATCGTCTTCAGAAATTTGGTTTCCTCCAAGGATTATTAGGCGTTCTACTACGTTTCTTAATTCTCGAATGTTTCCGGTCCAGTCGTATTCTTGTAATAATTTTATGGCTTGTTTTGAGAAGGTTTTTGCTATATTTCCTTCTTCTGATGTTATTTTGTCTTTAAAATATTCTATTAATAACGGAATGTCATCACGGCGATCATTTAGTGCTGGTACTTTTATTAAAATTACGGCTAAACGGTGGTATAAATCTTCTCGAAAACGGCCTTGGGCAATTTCTAGTTTTAAATCTTTGTTGGTTGCTGCGATGATACGAACATTTACTTTGATGTCTTTGTCTGCTCCAACTCTTTGTATTAGGTTTTCTTGTAGGGCACGTAGTACTTTGGCTTGTGCTGAAAGGCTCATGTCTCCTATTTCGTCTAGGAATATTGTCCCACCATCTGCGGCTTCGAATTTTCCTGCACGGTCTTTTATGGCTGATGTGAATGCGCCTTTTACGTGTCCGAATAGTTCGCTTTCTATGAGTTCTGATGGTATTGCTGCGCAGTTTACTTCGATTATTGGGAAATTGGCTCTTTCGCTTTTTTCGTGTAATTGGTGTGCTACGAGTTCTTTTCCTGTTCCGTTTGGTCCTGTAATTAAGACGCGAGCTTCGGTTAGGGCTACTTTTTCAATCATGTCTTTGATTTGATTGATGGGTTGGCTTTCGCCTATGATTTCGTATTTTTTGGAAATTTTCTTTTTTAAGATTTTGTTTTCTATGACTAACTTTTTTTTGTCTAAAGCGTTGCGTACGGTGTTTAGCAAACGGTTTAAATCTGGTGGTTTCGAAATATAATCGTAGGCGCCCAATCGCATTGTGTTTACGGCTGTTTCTAGGTCTGCGTGACCGGAAATCATGACCATTTGTATTTCGGGTTTTATTTTTTTTGCGGCTTCTAGTACTTCGACACCGTCCATTTTTGGCATTTTGATGTCGCAAAGGACTAAATCGTAGTCTTCATTTTTTATTTTTTCGAGTCCTTGTAGTCCGTCTTCGGCTTGGCTGACGATGTAGGTGTCGCTTTCTTCTGATAGTATTTTGGTTAGTACACGTCGGATTGCTGGTTCGTCTTCGATGATTAGGATTTTTGGCATCTGTTTGTTGGGTTATTTGTTGGTTTTGTTATTGGTTTGATTGGAAATTTGTTTGCAAAAGTACGAAAATTTTTCTCTTTAGCCCTGATGGAAGTGGAAATCCTCGCCATTTTTCTTGGCGAGATTGTAACGTACAGCAGGTATATGATTTGCTGAAAATGCCCGTGTGATTGGCTTCTAATTGATGTATATATATATTAGTATTTTAGCCATTTGTATAGTTCTTTCCAGGTTGGTTTTTTGCCATACATTAGGATACCTACTCTGTATATTTTTGAGGCAAACCAGACTACGCCTAGGAATGTTGTGAATAGTAGGGTAATTGATAGGGCTAGTTGCCACCATGGTACGCCAAAGGGAATTCGCATGAGCATGACGATTGGGGAGGTGAGGGGAATCATAGAGAAGATGGTGGCTACGGTTCCGTGTGGGTCATTGACTACTGTAAAAAAACCGATATAAACAGCTAACATTAAGGGGGTTATGATTGGGAGTAGGAATTGTTGTGAGTCTGTTTCGGAATCGACTGCGGCTCCGATGGCTGCGTAGAATGAGCTGTATAGGAAATAGCCTCCTATGAAATAGATTATGAAGCAGGTGAGTAATGTTGCTAATGGTAGGTTGAATATTTCTTTGATGTAGCTTTGTATTGTTGTTCCTAGTTCGTGCTGAACGGCGTTTATCATAGCGGGATCGACGCTGGCTTGTGCTCCTGTTTGTATGCCAAAGAAGGTTGAAACGCCAAATAATAGAATGGCGCCTACGATTGCCCAAATGGCAAATTGTAGTATGCCTGCTAATGAGTTTCCTATGATTTTTCCCATCATTAATTGGTATGGTTTTACTGATGAGATGATGATTTCGATGATTCGAGATGTTTTTTCTTCGATTACGCTTCGCATGACGAAATTTCCGTAGATGATGATGAACATCATGATTAGGTAGCCAAATGCGCCCCCTATTGCTATTTTTATTTCGTTGATGCCTTTTATGGTGTTTTCTCCTGAGAATTTAGTTAGGTGTATGTTAGCGTTTACTTTTGCTTTTTCGATTTTGGTATAATCGAAGCCTAGTGTGGTGAGGTTGTTTTTTGTTAATTTATTATCGATTGTTTTTTCGGTTTCTATGATAAATTTCATACTTGGACTGTCGTCTGAAATATATTCGACTTTCGTGGCTAATTCTTGAATATTGGTTACTTTGGGAACAAAAATAAGTCCTTCGTAGTTTTTGTTTGCGGTGTTTTTTGCTAGTTGTAATGGCATTCTGGACAGATCGACATATGTGGTTTCTTTGGTGTTCTTGAAATTGGATATTAAAACTCCGGATTCGTCATGAATAGCAATTTTTGTGACTTCGTCTTTATTCATATTGGCTAGATAGCCTACAAAAAATGACAATCCTACGATTAGTAACGGACTTAAGAAGGTCATTATGATAAATGATTTATTGCGAACTTTTGCAATAAATTCTCTTTTTATGATAAGTGATAATACAGACATTTTTTTGGGTTTTTAGGCTTCTTAGTTTTTTTTTTTTTTTCAATATTTAAAGGGGTGAATATTGAATGGCTAATTTTATAATTAGTTGCTTACTGTTTGAATAAATATATCGTTTACGCTTGGAATGTTTTCTGCAAAATGTGTTACTTGCCCATGATTTGTAAGTATTTGTAATAGTTCGTTTGATGTTGAATTTCCTAAATCTATCTCTAGTTTTAAGTCATCATTTAGCGATTTAAAATTTGTTTGGGTTACTGCAAATTTTTGGGTTAAATCATACATTAGTCTTTCTGTATTGTTGGTCATGATGCCTATTTGGAAGGTGTTTTTTCGGTATTGGCGTTTTACATCTTCTAGTTTTCCTTCAATAAGTTTGTTAGATTTGTGTATTAAGGCGATATCATCGCATAATTCTTCGACACTTTCCATGCGATGTGTAGAGAAAATAATGGTAGATCCTTTTTTCTTTAATTCTAAGATTTCGTCTTTTATTAAATTGGCATTCACAGGATCGAAACCTGAAAAAGGTTCGTCAAAAATTAATAATTTGGGTTGGTGCAAAACGGTGACTACAAACTGTACTTTTTGTGCCATTCCTTTAGATAGTTCTTGTATTTTTTTGTTCCACCAACCTTCAATTTCGAATTTTTCGAACCAGTATTTGAGTTGTTTTTGTGCTTCTGCTTTAGATAATCCTTTTAGTTGTGCTAGGTACAAGCATTGTTCGCCTACTTTCATCGTTTTATACAAGCCACGTTCCTCTGGCATATAGCCTATATGTTGCACGTGGTGTGGTGCAAGTTTTTGGCCATCTAGAATTATCTCGCCACTATCTGGCATTGTAATTTGGTTGATGATACGAATTAAAGAGGTTTTGCCAGCACCATTTGGGCCTAAAAGCCCGTAAATACTACCTTTAGGAACTTGTAATGAAACACTATTTAGGGCGGTATAATTGCCGTATTGTTTGATTACATTTTTAACTTCAAGAATATTACTCATTAGTATAAAGTTGATTTGTTTTGTCTGTTCAGTCTTTTTGACCTCGCATGTGTAAATGTAAAGAATTAGTAGAAAAGTGTAGCTATTTGTTACAAAAAACCCACCTTAATTTGCACTAAGATGGGAAAAAAAATAAAACGGATGTAAAATCCGTTTTATAAATTTAGGAGAACATGTCTTTTACTTTTTCAAAGAATGATTTTTCTGATTTTTCTGGACTTGGAATAAAATTTTCGTTTGAAAGATTATTTTCAAAAAATTGTCTTTGTTCTTTGTTTAATGTTTTTGGTGTCCAAACATTTACATGTACTAGTAAGTCTCCGTTTCCGTAACTGTTTACACTTGGAATTCCTTTTCCTTTTAGTCGAAGGATTTTTCCTGATTGTATTCCTTCTTCTAATTTGATGCGTACTTTTCCGTTTACGGCTTCAATGTCTTTAGATACTCCTAAAACGGCTTCGGCAAAACTAATATACAAATCGTAATGTAAATTTTCGCCTTCACGTTTTAAGAATTCGTGTTCTATTTCTTCGATGGCAACAATAAGATCTCCTGGTATTCCGTTTCCTGGTGCATCGTTTCCTTTGTTAGAAACTTTTAGTTGCATTCCATCTACAACACCTGCGGGGATTTTTATAGAAACTGTTTCGTCTTCTAATATCATTCCTTGTGCATCTGCATTGGCTGGTTTTTTGTCTAACATTTGACCAGAACCGCCGCAAGTTGGACAGGTTGAAGCTGATTGCATACGACCCAAGATAGTATTGGTAACACGCATTACTTGACCTTGACCGTTACAGGTAGAGCAGGTTTTGTACGAAACGCCTTGTGCTTGTGTTTTTCGTTTTACTTTAACTTTTTTCTCGATACCGTTGGCAATTTCTTCTAGCGTTAATTTGACTTTTATTCTCAAATTACTTCCTTTAGTGCGACGCTGACCACCGCCACCGCCACCAAATCCGCCGAAGCCACCACCACCACCGAAAATATCTCCAAATTGACTGAAAATATCGTCCATGTTCATGCCACCTCCGTGAAATCCTCCGCCTGCGCCACCATTGCCACCTTCGAAGGCTTGGTGTCCGAAACGGTCATATTGTGCTTTTTTCTGAGCGTCACTTAACACTTCGTATGCTTCTGCTGCTTCTTTAAATTTTTCTTCGGCAGCAGCATCACCAGGGTTTTTGTCAGGATGAAACTCGATTGCTTTTTTGCGATAAGCTTTTTTTATTTCGGCTTCGTTTGCACTTTTTGTAACGCCTAATATTTCGTAAAAATCTTTTTTCATTTTTAAAATAAGGATTAAGGATTTTCTAATTAAATTTTAATTAGAAGATCTTAATATTTTAGTTTCCGATTACTACTTTAGGAAAACGGATTATTTTCTCGCCTAATTTGTAACCTTTTTCGATTACATCGACTACTTTGCCTTTTAGTTTGTCGCCAGCTGGAATTTGTGTAATTGCTTCGGCAAAATCTGCATCGAAAGCGTCGCCTGTTTTTATTTCTACAATTTCTAGCCCTTTAGAGAATAAAGTGTCTTTTAGTTTTGAGTGAATAAGTTCGACACCTTTTATTAGGTTTTCGTCATCTGATTTAGAAATTTCGACAATAGCTCTGTCAAAATCGTCCATAACTGGCAACATGGCTTGTAAAACTTCTTGATTGGCAGTTTTAAATAACTCTATTCTTTCTTTTGTAGTACGTCTTTTGTAGTTTTCGAATTCGGCAAAAAGGCGTAAAAATTTGTCTTTTTCGTTTGCTAAATCTTTAGTTAATTGTTCTTCAACACTTAATTCTTCTATGATTAATTGCTCACCATTAGCATTTTCGCTTAATGTTATTTCATCTAATTCTTTATCAATTTCAGTATTCTCGGTAGTCATCTTTGATTTATTTTTAAATATATTTTGAAACATTCTTTACCCATTGCAAAATTGCTGCCAATTATAAAACAATGTCAAATTGTCATTAAAAACTTTAATATAATTTTAAGAATATTATGATAATAATTGTTTAGATTTGAAAATAATAATTAGAAATTGCACAATACCTTTTTATATACGATTATTAATTCACCATACTAGAAAAGCGTTTGTTGCGACAAACGCTTTTTTATTTTTTTAGCAGTTGCTTAAGAGCTGATTGTATTGATTTGTATTGAAATTCGAAACCAGTTTGTTCTATTTTTTTGGCATTTACATTTTGGCTTTCGAAAAGCAAAGTGTGCATTTCTCCTAATGCTAATTTGATAATAAATCGAGGAATGTTGGGCATAAAAAAGGGTTTGTCTAAAATTTGTGCTGCGGTATAATTTAGTTCGTAATTTGTAACTGGGTTTGGTGCGACTGCATTATAAATGCCTTGAAGATTGTTTTGTAGGGCAAATAAAAACATGTTTGCTAAATCGTGTATGTGTATCCAGGATTGCATTTGTTTTCCCGAGCCAATAGCGGAGCCAACCCCTAGTTTTATTGGTTTTAATATTTCTGGAAGTGCGCCGCCTTTTGTAGATAGTACTAGGCCAGTTCGAAGTTTACAAACATTAATGTTTAATCTTTCGATTTGATTAACGGATTCTTCCCATTTTATAACTACATTAGATAGGAATGTATTTTCGAATTTTGTAAAATTCTCAGTATAATAATTATTTAGGCTATCTGGATAAATTCCTATTGCTGATGCTGATATGAATTGTTTTACTTGATGCGGATTATTTTTTAGCGCGTTATATAGTAAGTTTGCTGATAATACTCTGCTTTCAATTATTTCTTGTTTGTATTTTGGTGTCCAGCGTTTTGCAATGCTTGCGCCTGCTAGATGTATGATTGTTGTTACATCTATTAGAGAATTTTCGTCGATAACTCCAGATTCTGGACTCCAATAAAACCCATTATAATTGGGTTGGTGTGTTATTTTTTGTTTGTTTGTTGTGAGATAGTTAATTTTTATGCCGTTTTGTAGTAGCAATTCGGTGAGCACTGTTCCTATAAGGCCAGTTGCGCCAGTAATAAGGACTTTCATTATAGTTTTTTTGTTTAAAATTAATAAATGATTGTCTTAAATATTAATTAATTGTATAGAATTTAACTATTGTTGAAAGTATTTTATTTTAGTCGAATACTCCATTCGAAATCCATTTCGGAAACTTGCTCTCCTTTTTCGTTAGTGCCTATAGATTTCATCCAGAAGGTTTGACCTTCGCCAGTTTCGATGGTTTTTTTTACTGCCTCTTCTATTAGATGTCCGTCGTTGCAAATAAATGTTATTCTTCCTGTTGCTTTTTTGGTGAAATTTCCTTTGTTATTGGCTACTAGCATAGAAATTTTTTGTTTGCTTTTTTGAATATGTAGCATCACCATTGCGCCTGTTGTAAGTTCGGCAGCCATGGCTTGTACAGCAAAATACATAGATTTGAATGGGTTTTGGTTTGCCCAACGATGTTTTACTGTTACCACGCATTGTGTTTGGGTGATGCTTTTTGCTCTTACGCCAGACCAAAAAGCTGCTGGTAATTTGAAAAATAAAAACTTATTTAAATTTGATGCTGAAAACTCCATAACACTATATTTTTCGCTAATGTACAAAAAAATACTATGTACGCATAATATTTGTATATGTTAAATATATGTTAATATTTAGTACTTTGTAATACATAATAGCTTTTTTAAACTGTATCTTTGTATAGGAAATTAATAGCTAAAAGAAAGTACTGTTGTTTTCGTTGTTAAATAAAAAAAAATAAAAATTATGGAAGCAGTTTTAGTATCGGCCAAAGAAAAAAATTACGGTACATTTATTCATTTAAGTGTTTTAACTAAATATTTTATTCCTTTTGGGAATTATGTTTTACCTATTGTGTTGTGGGCAAGTAGAAAGGATTCGTCTAAATTTACAGATTATAATGGCAAGCAAGTGATTAATTTTCAGTTAAGTATGTTGTTGTATTCGGTTATTTTATTAGTTGTTTCGATTCCTATTTTATTGTTTTCGATATTTAATACGGTTAGTTTTAATGATTTTGATAAGGGTAATTTTATCTTCGAAAAACTATGTGCGGGAAATGTTTCTAGTATTGTTATTGTTGCTTTGGTTGCTATTGGATTGTTTTGTTTTATGAAAATTGCCGAATTTTTTCTAATCATTTACGGTGCTATAAAAACCAATGAAGGCGAATATTTTAAATATCCGTTGGTTATTAATTTTTTTAAATAAAATTATACCCGATAAGGTATATAAGTTGAAATAATTTGGGGGTTTGTGTAAGAATTATAATGCTTTTATTTGCTGTAATGCCCTAGCCCAGATTGCAGTGGAAATCCTTTTTGTTTTTTTCTTTAAAAAACAAAAAGATTGTAACGAAAAGCTGGAAATAGCTCCTAAAAAAAAAGAATCATCATCAATCAAAAAAAGAACAGTTTAATTACTAAAAAAGAAATTTTATGAACATTGAAAACACGAAAGCGCAAATGCGAAAAGGGGTTCTCGAGTTTTGTATTTTATCGGTCTTAAAAGACAAAGAAGCTTATACTTCGGAAATTTTAGACACGCTAAAAAGCGCAAAGCTACTGGTGGTAGAAGGTACGGTGTATCCTTTGCTTACGAGGCTTAAAAACGATAATTTGCTTAGTTATCGCTGGGAAGAATCTACTTCTGGGCCGCCAAGAAAGTATTACGGATTAACGGGAGAAGGACAAATATTTTTAAACGAATTAAATAGCACTTGGACAGAATTGTCTGATGCGGTAAACATTATAACTATTCAAAAATAATAGCCATGAATAAAACAGTAAACATGAATTTAGGAGGTTTTTTCTTCCATATAGATGAAGACGCTTATCAGAAATTGAATCGCTATTTTGATGCTATAAAGAAATCTCTTTCTAGCGACGGTCGTGAGGAAATTATGAACGATATAGAAAGTAGAGTTTCTGAACTTTTTTCGGAGAAATTAACTGGTGCAAAACAAGTTATTAGTCTGAAAGAGGTAGATGATGTTATTGCGGTGATGGGGCAGCCTGAGGATTACAAAATTGAAGACGAGGCACCAAGACAACCTAATTATAATTATGCATCATCAGGTTCTAGAAAATTATATCGTGATAAAGAAAACGGGATAATTGGTGGGGTTTTAGCTGGTTTAGGGTATTATTTTGGGATAGATAAAGTTTGGTTACGACTAATTATGTTGGTCTTATTGTTAAGTTTTGGAACGGGTTTTTTACTTTATATTATCCTCTGGATTGTCATGCCAGAAGCAGTAACTACTACCGAAAAATTAGAAATGCAGGGCGAGCCTATAAACATTTCTAATATCGAAAAAAAAGTAAAGGAAGAGTTTGAAAACTTATCTGAAAAGTTTAAAAATGCCGATGTGAATTTTAAAGACGGTATGGGTACGGTTTCTGAAAAAGTGAAAATTTTTAGTAATGATTTTAGCGACAAAATGAAATCTAATTCGTCTAGAGTAGGAAGTAATTTAGGCGATGTTATTATCAGTATTTTGGGTATTTTCGCAAAATTTTTAGGCGCTCTTATCGTAATGGTTGCATCAATATCATTACTTGGTTTTTTTGTTGCAAGTATAGTGATGCTTTTTTCCTCGACAATGCCTGATAGTTTTGCACTCAATTACATATCAACTCCTATTGGTCTGGAAACCCCGTTATGGATTCAGGGAATATTATTTCTATTAGTTTTCGGAATTCCTTTCTTTTTCTTATTAATATTAGGATTAAAATTACTTGTCACAAACTTAAAATCGATAGGAAGTATCGCTAAGTATAGTTTGCTTTCCCTTTGGATAATCGCTCTTGCAATTCTTATTGCCCTAGGAATAAAAGAAGCTACACAACTTGCTTTTGATGGCAAAGTGGTTCAAAAACAAAGTATTAATATTAGTCCAACCGATACTCTTTTTGTAAAATTTAAAAACAATGATTTTTATTCTAAAGACGTAGATAATCATGATGATTTTAGATTAATGCAAGACGAGCATGGTAAAGAAATAGTATATTCTAACAATGTATCTATCGAAATTATGCCAACCGATGAGAAATTACCCTACTTACAAATCGAAAAACTAGCCAACGGAAAAACGCCAGATGAAGCTCAGAAAAGAGCCGAAAAAATAATCTACAATTTAAAAATTGAAGGAAATAAATTAATTTTAGATAATTATTTGTTGCACAACGTTAAAAACAGGTTTAGAGACCAGCGTGTAGCATTGTTTTTATACCTTCCTAAAGGAACTTACTTAAAACCAGATAGTTCATTAAGACGTTATGAAGAAACAAATGGTGATTATTTTTCTTGGAATCCAGAATCTAAAAATGATGTATATAAAGTAGAAGACAATAAAGTAAAATGCACGAACTGTCCTGCTAACGAAAACGAAGAATCAGATTATGAACAAGATGATGATACAAACATTCGCACGCCAAATGTAACCATCAATGAAGACGTGATTTCTATTAAAAATGACACTACAATATCTAGTGCTAAAGATTTTAAAGAATTAAAAATAAATAAAGACGGAATCATTATAAAAACTAAGTAATCATGATAAAAATCATCACACTACTAACCAAATTTGTTGTTGGACTGCTAATTGCAATACTCTTTTCTTCTTGCAAATATGATATAAAATTAGGAAATAAAATAACAGGAAGCGGTCATGTTATTACAAGAGAAAGAAGCTTGGCCCCTTTTACAAAAATTGAAGTAAGTCAAGGTTTAGACTGCGAAGTAACACAAGGAGATATTCAAAAAGTTGTAATTGAAGCCGACGATAATTTACAAGCCGGCATCATTACAACAGTGACAAATGGGGTATTGCAAATATCATCAAAATACAGTAATTTTAATAACGTAAAAGCTAAAAAAATAAAAGTTCAAATACCAATTATTTTAGGTTTAGAAGCCACAAGCGCCTCAATATTAGTTACAAAAAATAATATAAAAGGCAATATTATTTATTTAAAAACCAGTAGTGCAAGCAATATAATTGCAAATGTTGAAGCCGAGAAAATTATACTAGAAGCCACAAGCGGAAGCGAGCTGAATATTGAAGGCAAAGCCCTAGAGGTAACAACAGCCTCATCTAGTGGTAGTAGTATAGATGCTAGTAGGTTGTTAGCCAATGATATAAGTTCTCAAAGTACAAGCGGAAGCACAACAATTGTAAATCCAATTCTGAAACTAAAAGCACACGCATCGAGCGGAAGCACTATAAAATATTCTAAAACACCAAAAAATTTAGCTGTCGAAGAAAATTCTGGAGGCAGCGTAGATAAGGAATAAAAAAAAATAAATTTATTAAAATCATTCACCAAAAGGGAATGATTTTTTTATATTTGTGACAAACATATTATAAAATGAAAAAAATTAACCTACTTATTTTTGCCGTCCTATTTACTACAATAACTTTTGCCCAAAAAAAAGAAAAAGTAAAAGGATCTAAAATTGTTACCATAGAAAAAATTGAAGTTAGTGCTTTTACAGAGCTTGAAATAGAAGACAACCTAGAAGTTTTTTTAGTAAAAGGAGATAAAAATGCTCTCGAAATAGAAACCGACGAAAATTTGCATACCGCTATAAACCATCAAACTTATGGCAATTCTTTACGTTTAAATACAAATAAAGAAATATCAGGTTTTAAAAAATTAGAAATAAGAGTAACTTATACAGATAGTTTAAAATTAATATCGGTAAAACACGAAGCAAAGCTAAATGCCGTTTCCGATATTGTATTGAAGGGTATTACCATTAAAACTTACGATTATTCTAAGACTATTATCAGTGCAAATACCCCAAATTTTACATTACTAGCAAACGATAAATCTAAAGTAGAACTAAACTTAAAAAGTGAAGAGGCATTTATCGAAATGAGTAAAAATGCTGCTATAAAAGCAAAAATTTCGTCTAATAAATTAAAATTCGATTTGTATCAGAAATCTGAAGCCGTTGTAGAAGGAAATACAAACGAGATGAAACTTCGTTTAGATAGCAACGCAACTTACGAAGGCAAAATGATGACTTCAAAAACACTAGATCTTACAACCGAAAGCAATACAAAATGTAGTGTATATACAAACGGAAATTTAGCAATAACAGCAACCGGGAAATCAGAAATTTCTCTGTTTGGAGAGCCAAAAATCGAATTAAAGAAATTTGCAGATCAATCTATTTTGTATAAAAAAATCCTCAAATAATTTTTTTTACAGATTTAACTTTTGTACCAATTAATAAAAATTGGATTTAAATTTGTTAAATCTGTGGCAAATTTTTCATCTATAAGTCTTTATAGGCAAATAAATGTCAATTATAGAAGTAGGTTTGTTCCATTGAAACCGATAATCATATTTTTCAAAGTGCAAAAAACCAGTCTTTGTATGGTCTTCAATTTTTAAATCTAATTTTGGAAGTAGGACTTTATAAATTTCATGAATTGTATCCTTTATATTTTCCATTTTTCCTTTGTGGGCAAATATTTCATATTCGCCTTTTGGAATCTCTAAACTTGTAAAATGGTCAGGAAACAAATAATTATTTGTTGGTATTGCTGTTAAATAAAAATACTTTTCAGAGGTCTTAAATGTTATTCCGTATTTAGTCCAATTTTTGTCATTTTCATTGAGTTTGTGTTTTTTTAGTTCTTCATTAAAGGTTATCCAATGTTTTTGTATAATTTTAAAATTCTCAGTTTGAGATTTTGTTAATTCTGTTACAAGTCCACAGGTTTTAATATTTTGTTGTATCGTTGCCATTTGTTTTCTTTTTTACAAGACTGCATCATCTAGTGTATTATTATTTATGTGGTATTAATACACTATATTTTTTTGTGAGTATCTCTCAATCTGTTAACCTGTTTTTACATATTAAAAAGATTTTCAAAACCATAAACAAATTTATTTTCTTACTTTACTCTAAATCTGTAAGAATATTTTTATATGCGTGGTCTAATTTTTATTTTGGTCTAATTTACGGATAGTTATGTTTTTAATTCATAAAGTTTTGTACTAAAATATAAAAAAAAAAATGCCTGCTAGCAGACATTTTTATAAGTGTATGATTTTTTTTACTTCATCTTATTGGCAGGTAATAATTTGCTAGAAACTTCTCCAAATCCAATTCTTACTTGGTCATTTTGGCAAAAACCTTTCATAATAACAGTATCTCCGTCATTTATAAATTTTCTTTCAGAACCATCATTCATTTTTATAGGGTTTTTTCCGCCCCAAGTAAGTTCTAGCATCGATCCGTAGGAATCTGGAGTTGGTCCAGAAATGGTACCAGACCCCATCATATCTCCAGAATTAATTCGGCAACCATTGCTGGTGTGGTGTGCTAGTTGCTGGCTCATTGTCCAGTACATATATTTTAAATTTGTTCTTGAAATAGTTATTGCTTCCGCATTTTCGGGTTCTATAGCCACTTCTAAATTAATATCGAAAGCATAATTTCCTTTTTGTTGTAAGTAGGGTAGTGGAGTAGGTTCTTGTTTTGGAGATGCACAGCGAAAAGGTTCTAATGCATCCATAGTTACAATCCAAGGCGAGATAGAGGAGGCAAAGTTTTTTGCTAAAAACGGGCCAAGTGGTACATATTCCCATTTTTGGATATCACGAGCGCTCCAGTCGTTTAGTAACACCATTCCGAAAATATGATCTTCTGCCTCATTTACAGGGATATTTTCGCCCATAAGATTAGCATCGGTCGTGATAAAAGCTGTTTCTAATTCGAAATCTACTAATTTTGAAGGACCAAAAACAGGTACGGTTTCGCCATTTGGTAAAGTTTGTCCGTTTGGTCTGTGTACTGGAATTCCGGAAGGAACAATAGTAGAGCTTCTTCCGTGATAACCCACGGGTATGTGTAGCCAGTTGGGAAGTAAAGCATTTGCAGGGTCTCTAAACATTGTACCAGTATTTGTTGCGTGTTCTTTACTGGAAAAAAAATCGGTATAATCACCTATAAATACAGGAAGTTGCATTTCTACATCAGCTACATTAAAGATAACTATATCTCGGTGTTTTTTGTTGTCTTTTAGTGTAGGATTGTTGCTGTCAAAAATATCTGCGATGCGATTTCTAACCAGTCTCCATGTTTTTTTTCCGTCAGATATAAAATCATTCAGCGTATCTTGCATAAATATATCATCAGTCAATTCTATACCACTAAAATAATTTAATTGTTGCAAAGCACCTAAATCTATTGCGTAATCTCCTATTCTGGTTCCCACTGTTACTATATTTTCTTTGGTTAAAAATACTCCAAAAGGGATGTTTTGTATAGGAAAATCAGTATCGTTAGTTATATTTAACCATGATTTTCGAGTTGGATCGTTTGCTGTAATTGGCATATAATTATTTTTTTATTTACTGCGTTAATAGCTAACGCTCTTGTGTTGATAATTCTTATACCAAATATATTATAAACTATTATTTTACCAAACGTTTTTTTGTATTTTTGTAAGGAATTTAACTAAAAAAAAAATTATGTTACGCGACCAACAAATATTTGACCTAATTATTGAAGAACAAGACAGACAAATTCACGGACTAGAGCTAATTGCTTCCGAAAATTTTGTAAGCGACCAAGTAATGGAAGCTGCAGGATCTGTACTAACAAATAAATATGCCGAAGGATATCCTGGAAAAAGATATTACGGCGGTTGTGAAGTAGTCGATGTTATCGAGCAAATTGCAATAGATAGAGCCAAAGATTTATTTGGTGCTGAGTATGCAAACGTGCAACCACATTCAGGGTCGCAAGCAAATACAGCAGTTTTTGCAGCTTGTTTGAAACCAGGAGATACTATTTTAGGTTTCGATTTATCTCACGGAGGACATTTAACTCACGGATCTCCAGTAAACTTTTCAGGAAAATTATACAATCCTACTTTTTATGGGGTAGAGCCAGAAACAGGAATGCTAAACTATGATAAAATACAAGAAATTGCAACAAAAGAGCAACCAAAACTAATCATTGCAGGCGCATCTGCTTATTCTCGTGATATGGATTTTGAACGTTTCCGTAAAATTGCAGATTCAGTAGGAGCAATTTTGATGGCTGATATTTCGCATCCAGCGGGATTAATCGCTAAAGGATTAATGAACGACCCAATTCCACATTGTCATATTATAACAACAACAACCCATAAAACACTTCGTGGGCCTCGTGGCGGATTAATTATGATGGGTAAAGATTTTGAAAACCCTTGGGGTTTAAAAACACCAAAAGGAGAAATAAGAATGATGTCTCACGTTTTAGATATGTCAGTTTTTCCAGGAAATCAAGGAGGCCCACTAGAACACATTATCGCAGCAAAAGCAGTAGCGTTTGGAGAAGCACTAACCGATGAGTTTTTTAGATATGCCATGCAAGTGCAAAAAAATGCCAAAGCTATGGCAGCCGCTTTTGTAAAAAGAGATTATCATATTATCTCTGGCGGGACGGACAATCACATGATGCTTATCGATTTAAGAAATAAAAATATTTCTGGGAAAGAAGCCGAAAATGCTTTAGTAAAAGCAGAAATTACGGTAAACAAAAACATGGTCCCTTTTGATGATAAATCACCATTTGTAACTTCAGGAATTCGTGTAGGAACGCCAGCTATTACAACTCGTGGCTTGCTAGAAGAAGATATGGAAACTATTGTTGCTTTTATTGATAAAGTAATTATGAATCATACAAATGAAGAAATTCTAGAAGAAGTTGCAGATGCAGTAAATGAAATGATGGGCGAAAGAGCGATTTTCGTATTTTAAAAACAACACCTTTATTTTATATATAAGCTATTAGCATTGTTCATCATATTGGCTTACCCTGAATAAATGCGAAATTTAAGAATCGCATACAAGGGCATTTTTTTAGAGCAAGAAAAAGAATTAATCTTCTTTTTCTTGCTTTTTTTTAATTCGATATTACGGTTATGACTAAAAGTTTAATCTTTACTACAATATTAATCATATTATTATAGATAAAAACATTTAGTCCTACTTCGGTGGAACTTTTTTTGTTTAAAACCATTAATAACTTATAACAAAATCTTTTGCGCACCAAAAAAATAGAATTACTTTTACAACTTATAATTTTTAACTACAAACAATGTCTAACACACAACAACTAGAAGATTTTTCAACACAAGTACGAAGAGATATTCTTCGCATGGTACATGCAGTAAATTCTGGTCATCCAGGAGGTTCTTTGGGCTGTACAGAGTTTTTGGTAGCACTTTACCAAAATATAATGAAAAGAAATGATGGTTTTGATATGAATGGGATTGGCGAAGATTTATTCTTCCTTTCAAACGGTCATATTTCCCCTCTTTTTTACAGTGTTTTAGCCAGAAGCGGTTATTTTCCAGTTTCAGAATTAGCAACCTTTAGAAAGCTAAACACACGTTTGCAAGGACACCCAACAACACACGAAGGTTTGCCAGGTATTCGAGTAGCTTCTGGTTCTTTAGGACAAGGTTTATCTGTTGCCATTGGTGCTGCACAAGCAAAAAAACTAAACAACGATAATAATTTAATTTACGCCCTAACTGGCGATGGCGAATTGCAAGAGGGGCAAAACTGGGAAGCCATCATGTACGCTTCTGCAAAAAATGTTGACAACCTTATTGCAACGGTCGATTATAACCGTCAGCAAATAGACGGTTCTACTAAAGATGTTTTAAATATGGGTAATCTAAAAGCTAAATTTGAAGCTTTTGATTGGGATGTTTTAGAAATAGCCAAAGGAAACAACATCGATGCCATTATTACAGGAATGAACGAAGCCAAAGCAAGAACAGGAAAAGGAAAGCCAGTTTGTGTAATTCTTCATACCGAAATGGGTAACGGAGTAGATTTTATGATGCATACCCATGCTTGGCACGGAAAAGCACCAAGTAATGATCAACTTGCAAATGCTTTAGCACAAAATCCAGAAACTTTAGGAGACTACTAAATAATTATGAGTTTTAAATTACAAATTATGAATTTTCATACTCTTAATTTTTTAAATCATTTTAATCTTTAAATTACATAATGACAAAATATACAAACACAGGAAGTAAAGATACTCGTTCAGGATTTGGTGCAGGAATGACCGAATTGGGACAAAAAAACGAAAATGTTGTAGCACTTTGCGCCGATTTAATAGGTTCGTTAAAATTTGACGATTTCAAGAAAAATCATCCAGACCGTTTTTTTCAAATAGGAATTGCAGAAGCCAACATGATTGGAATCGCAGCCGGACTAACCATTGGCGGAAAAATTCCTTTTACAGGAACATTTGCTAACTTTTCTACAGGAAGAGTTTACGATCAAATTCGTCAATCTGTAGCATATTCTGATAAAAACGTAAAAATTTGTGCTTCTCACGCTGGTTTAACGCTTGGCGAAGACGGTGCAACACATCAAATATTAGAAGATATTGGACTAATGAAAATGTTGCCAGGTATGACAGTAATTAATACCTGCGATTACAACCAAACCAAAGCAGCAACTTTAGCATTAGCCGATCATCACGGCCCTGCTTATTTGCGTTTCGGACGTCCAGTAGTGCCTAACTTTATGCCTGCAGACCAACCATTCGTAATAGGAAAAGCAATCCTATTAAACGAAGGTACAGATGTAACCATTATAGCAACAGGACATTTAGTTTGGGAAGCATTAATAGCAGCAGAAGCATTAGAGGCAAAAGGAATTTCGGCCGAGGTAATAAATATTCACACCATCAAACCATTAGACGAAGAAGCAATCTTAAAATCAGTCGCTAAAACGGGTTTTGTGGTTACTGCAGAAGAACACAATATTCTTGGCGGTTTAGGAGAAAGTGTTGCCAGAACATTAGCCCTAAATAACCCTACGCCACAAGAATTTGTTGCCGTTCAAGACTCATTTGGCGAAAGCGGAACTCCAGAACAATTAATGGAAAAATACAAACTAAACAATCAAGCCATAGTTGAAGCTGTAGAAAGAGTAATGAAGAGAAAATAATTTCTGAATTAAAAAAAAGAACCCTTTTAGTATTTAAAACACTAAAAGGGTTATATAATACCCCTGTTTTATTAGTAAGATAGCTATTTCGTATCTAGACTAATTTTTAAAAATCTTAAATTATCTAGAATTAAAGAATATGAGAATCTGTTATTTTTTACTCTTTTTATGTCTTGTAGAAAATGCTTCTGCACAAGAAAAATTAGAAATTTATTTCGATTTCAATAAAACAGACATCAATCCCAAAACTAAAATTAAACTCGATTCTTTAATCACTTCAAAAAATAAAATCGAAATTTTAAAAATTTACGGCTTCACTGATTCGGTAGATACTACTACATACAACGACTCACTTTCAATAAAAAGAGCCAAAAAAATATTTAATTATTGCAAAGAGAACAAAGTTCAGATTAGCAATCAAGTAGAAATAAAAGGTTTTGGAGAAAATTACAATCAATCTAAAAATTCAAATAAAAATAGGAAAGCAATTATTTTTTTTAAATCTATTTTATCCGATAAACCAAAACCAAACCCTAATAATTCAGAAAACGGAAGTTTCTATTCGTCAGAAAATCCAGAAATATTAAAACAGTTTTTAGCTTCCGAAAAATCAATTTTCGAAAAATTTAAAAATGCTAAAAAAGGCGATATTATAATTATTAACAATATTTTATTTCAAATTAATTCTGAAAAATTAGCCAATGGTTCTTCTCAAATTATAATAGATCTTTTAGACTATTTGACAAATAATCCAAAAATAAAAATAGAAATTCATGGAAATATTTGTTGTAATCCTAATACAAACGATGTAAAACTATCTTACAGGAGGGCAAAATATATATTCGATTATTTAATAAAAAACGGAATAGCTACCTCAAGATTGGGTTATCATGGTTATGGTAGCGCTAATCCAATTTATAAAATTCCAGAAAAAAGTTACCAGGAAGAATTAGCCAATCGCCGAGTAGAAATCTTAATTATAGAAAAATAAAAATCTGTAATCTAAAATCTGCAATCTAAAATCTAAAATATTATCTTTGCCAAACAACAACACAAACAACAATGAGTTCTGATACTTCAAAAAGATATGCGCTTCGTGGCGTTTCAGCAGGCAAAGAAGATGTGCACAACGCCATCAAAAATATAGACAAAGGATTATTCCCTAAAGCATTCTGCAAAATTGTCCCAGATTACTTAACAAACGACCAAGAATATTGCCTGATCATGCATGCAGACGGTGCAGGAACAAAATCCTCGTTAGCCTATATGTACTGGAAAGAAACAGGCGACATGTCCGTTTGGAAAGGCATCGCACAAGACGCACTCATCATGAATATCGACGATTTATTATGCGTTGGTGCAACCAATAATATTATGCTATCTTCAACCATTGGGCGTAATAAAAACCTCATACCAGGGGAGGTAATCTCTGCCATTATCAACGGAAGCGAAGAACTAATTGCCGAACTAAAAACCTTCGGAGTAACCATACATTCTACTGGTGGCGAAACTGCCGATGTAGGTGATATTGTGCGAACACTCATTGTCGATTCGACAGTAACAGCCCGTATTAAACGCAAAGACGTAGTCGATAATGCAAATATAAAAGCAGGCGATGTTATTGTAGGATTAGCCTCTTTTGGTCAAGCAAATTACGAAAAATCATACAATGGTGGCATGGGTAGCAACGGACTTACATCAGCCCGTCACGATGTTTTCGACAAATATTTAGCGCACAAATACCCAGAAAGCTTCGATGCCCAAGTTCCTCACGAACTCGTATATTCAGGAAACGTAAAACTAACTGATGCCGTAGAAAATTCTCCTATAGATGCTGGTAAATTAGTACTCTCTCCAACAAGAACCTATGCGCCAATCATCAAAAAAATACTAGAAAACTACACACCAAACGACATACATGGTATGGTACATTGTAGCGGTGGGGCACAAACAAAAATCTTACATTTTATAGACAATTTACACGTTATAAAAGACAATTTATTTCCCGTGCCACCACTTTTTAAACTCATACAGGAACAATCAAAAACAGATTGGAAAGAAATGTATCAAGTATTCAATTGCGGACACAGAATGGAGATTTATGTCCCAGAAAATATTGCAAACGATATGATTCAAATCTCAAAATCATTCGGAGTCGATGCGCAAATTGTGGGTAGAGTAGAGGCAAGTGAAAATAAAAAACTAACCATACAATCTGAATACGGAACTTTCGAATATTAATTTTTTTAGGAAGCAATCCCGCACCCAAGGCTGAAAATGAGAACTAGCGAAGCAATCCGTTACAATCTTTTTTTTTGAGGTAAAGAAAAATTGCCACAAAAAAAGGGCTTTCACTACTATCGGGGCTAAAATATTTGTAATCTTCGAGAATAATATAAAAAATCAGGAGCATTTTTTGTTAACATAATAAAACCCTTTGTGACTTTGTACAAAACTTTGTGTACTTTGTGGTTAAAAAAATAAACTATGTACGAATTAGTATTTTGGAATTATAAAGAAACAATTTACTTAAACCATCATTTGGTTTACGAAGCCATTTCAGAAGAAAAAATAGTCGACGGACTCGAAGAGCTCCCTATCGAAATAATCCTAAACCGAATCGCAAACGTTTTCTCAAAATGGGAAAAAGTCGATGAGAAAAGCTGGAAAAATAACGATGGGGTAGGCGCATTTCATATAAGAACCACACCACAAAGCATCAAAATAGATTGCTACGGAACCCAAGGCAAAACGATGAACACACTCGTGGATATTCTCCAAGAATACAAATGTCCCTTATACGACCCGCAAGTTCCAGAACGACACGACGAATTCAATGAATAATACAATTCTTATGACATTTAATTTCGATTTTTCTACAAACTACATTCTAGAAAATGATACCGTTCGTTTAGAACCTTTGCAAGAATCCCATTTTGCCAATTTATTTACAGAATCATTGCAAAACCCAGAAATCTGGAAATATTCGTCTTTACCAACAATTGGAGCAGAAAATTTTAGAAAATACATTCAATTGGCATTAAATAATCGAGAAAAACTAACAGAATACGCCTTCGTAGTTTTAGACAAACGAACAAATGAATACGCAGGAAGTACACGTTTTTATGATATGCAGCTTAGCAATAAAACGTTACAATTGGGGTACACTTGGTACGGAAAACAATTTCAAGGTACAGGACTTAACAAGCATTGCAAATATTTATTACTCGAATTTGCCTTCGAAAAAATGAATGTGGAGCGAGTAGAATTTCGTGCCGACAACGCAAACGAAACCAGTAAAGCTGCCATGAAAAGTATTGGTTGTAAGGTAGATGGTATTTTGCGAAGTAATATGACAAAACTAGACGGCGGAAGACGAGATAGTATTATTTTGAGTATCCTGCGTAGCGAATGGTTTGATGGTGTTAAAGAGAATATTAGAAAAAAGTTATTAAGATAAATTCAAACATCACTTTTACTTTCTCATATTTAAGGGATACGCCGAGTTTCTCTCAATTTTCTTGCTACGCTTTTATGTCATAAGGATATTTATGATTTCATTAAAAAAAAAAATCAGCGATGCTTTTTAGTAATTTTCTTAAAAAATTTGGGTGATCATTTGCCTTGTTAGTGGCTGTAATTAGTATATAACTCCTATTTTGAAGCGTTTTAGAGGCCTATCCAAATCATGATTTTAACGGTTTTCTAAATCATAAGTCACCCATGTAAAGAAATCAGCTGTCCTAAAAAGAGCTGTTATAAAAAACACACATTTGTTTTAACCTATTACGATTTAAATTTTTCAACTCAAAAACACGATCATTTTCAAAAAGCTATTAATTTGGCTTCTTTTTTATTGAAGAACAATCGTAAAATTAGTATAATATCAATTTATCTTTAAAAATACTGGAATATTTATTGAGGATGTTGTCATTCCGAGGAACGAGGAATCTCATAATTTGAATAACTTGATGAGATTCCTCGTTCCTCGGAATGACAAACTGTATGTTTTTTTATCCCAGTAAATTTAAACTTTAAATGGTATTACGTTTCCGCTATCATTCCAATCTGTCATTGCGAGCAAAAGCAGTTTCTCAAATTAGAATTTCAGAATCGCAATAACAGGATTTTTATTTTATAGGGGCTATTTAAGAATTTAGTTTTTTATGAGTTGTCTGAAAACATAGGCTAATTAAAAT
>NZ_MUHE01000050.1 GCF_002217405.1 Flavobacterium psychrophilum DSM 3660 = ATCC 49418
AAACTTTAAATGGTATTATTAAAAAAAAAACGAATCAAATTTTTGGGTAGATACTAAGTACAAACTTCGTCCTACTGCAGGAATGATTCCAGACCAGATCTTCGCTAGTATAAGCAAGAGGTATCGCCAAAAGCATCACCAACATAATTAAGTTGAAAAGTGGTTGATAATTTAGGAGTGCTAAAAATTAGTTCAACACGCTTACCTTCAAAATCGCCAGTAGTATATCTTGCCTCTATAAAAGCATAGACGTTTAATTTTTTTTACGCAAACACAAAAAAAAAGGCTTTAGTAGATAACTAAAGCCTTTTTTGTTCAGGTTTTTGTGCGTATTATTTTACCAAAGTCCTAGAAATTACAATGCGTTGAATTTCGGAAGTTCCTTCATAAATTTGAGTGATTTTTGCATCACGCATCATACGTTCTACGTGATATTCGCTCACATAGCCGTTTCCACCGTGTATTTGTACTGCTTCAATGGTAGTACTCATAGCGGTTTCTGAAGCAAAAAGTTTTGCCATAGCTCCTGATTGCGATATGTCCTGACCAGCATCTTTTTCGGTTGCAGCTTTTAGTACTAGCATTTTGGCTGCCATAATTTGGGTTGCCATATCAGCTAATTTAAAAGCAATGACTTGGTGCTCAAAAATTGGTTTTTTAAAAGCTATACGTTCTTGTGCGTATTTTAATGCTAATTCGTATGCGCCAGTTGCAATTCCTAAAGCTTGCGATGCAATTCCAATTCTTCCACCATTTAGTACTGCCATGGCAAAGTTGAAACCAAATCCGTCTTCACCAATTCTATTTTCTTTAGGAACTTTTACATCTGTAAACATTAGCGAATGTGTATCGGAACCACGAATTCCCATTTTCTTTTCTTTAGGACCAATTTCGAAACCAGCCCAACCTTTTTCAACAATAAACGCATTGATGCCTTTATGACCTTTTTCAACATCAGTCTGTGCAATTACAATATAAGTAGTAGCAGTTCCTCCGTTTGTAATCCAGTTTTTTGTACCATTTAGTAGGTAATGATCGCCTTTGTCTATTGCTGTTGTTTTTTGCGAAGTTGCATCGGATCCAGCCTCTGGTTCAGACAAGCAAAATGCACCTATAACATCTCCTTTGGCAAGCGGCACTAGATATTTCATTTTTTGTTCTTCGTTGCAATATTTCTCTAATCCTGCACAAACTAATGAGTTGTTTACAGACATAACAACGGCTGCCGAAGCATCTATCTTAGACAATTCTACCATGGCTAAAACGTACGAAACGCTATCCAATCCAGATCCACCATATTTAGGATCTACCATCATTCCCATAAATCCAAGTTCGGCCATTTTTTTTACTTGCTCAGTTGGAAATTTCGAATGTTCATCACGTTCTATAACGCCAGGTAATAATTCTGCAACAGCAAAATCTCTTGCCGCTTGTTGAATCATTAATTGTTCTTCGCTTAAATTAAAATCCATTTTATATCAGTGTTTTGTTTGTAAAAATTTTAAAAAACTTTTCAAATATACTCGATTAATATGAATTTCTCAAAAGGTTTTCCTAATTTTAACCCATGATTAAGCAGTACTATAATGTTTTGGGGGTAATGTCAGGAACTTCACTTGATGGGGTAGACTTGGCGCATATTATTTTTTTTGAAGAAAACGAAAAATGGAGTTTCGAAATAAAAGAAAGTCAGACTGTTAGCTATTCAGAATTCTGGATTAATCAGCTTAAAGAAGCTGTCGGTTTTTGCGATTCAGAATTAGCAAAACTAAATTCAGATTATACAATATTGTTAGCCGAAATTATTTCTAATTTTATTAAAAACAATAAAATAGAAAATATCGATGCAGTTTGTTCACACGGACATACAATTTTGCATCAGCCACAAAACGGATTTACGTTGCAAATAGGAAATTTGCCTCAAATTGCAAAATTAATAAACCAAAACGTAGTTTGCGATTTTAGAGTTCAAGATGTAGCACTAGGAGGACAGGGCGCCCCGTTAGTACCTATTGGCGATCAAATTTTATTTTCAGCGTATGATTATTGTTTAAACCTTGGCGGGTTCTCAAACGTTTCTTTTAATGAAAACGGAAACCGAATTGCTTTCGATATTTCGGCAGTAAATACAGTTTTAAATTTTTATGCCAATACGCTAGGATTTGATTATGATGACAAAGGACAAACGGCTCGCTCAGGAATTGTTTCCCAAGAGTTATTGTCAGAATTAAATGAATTAGATTATTACCATAAAAGTTATCCGAAATCGCTTGGTTTTGAATTTGTAAAAACAATTCTTCTTCCAATTATCGAAAATTATCAATTATCAATAGAAGACAAACTGCGAACATTTACCGAGCATGTTGCCATACAAATTGCTTTGGCATTGCCCATAAAAACAGGTAGTTTATTTATTACTGGAGGAGGAGCCTATAACAATTTTTTAATAGAAAAGATACAATATTTTTTGCCAAAAATGACAATTGTAATCCCAAACGCTAAAACAATCGAGTTTAAAGAAGCTTTAATTTTTGCTTTGCTAGGTGTTCTTAAACTTCGTGACAAAATTAATGTTTTGGCAAGTGTTACGGGTGCAAAAAAGAATCATAGTTCAGGGAAAATTTATACGAAATAATTTTTTTAACAGAAGTTATATTTTGTATATTGTCATAATTTTTTTAGATTTGCATAAAAAATTAACCAATACTTTAAAAAAAAACATGAAAAATTTCATATTCTCCTTCTTTATTCTATTTTTATTTTTTGAATCGAATGTTGTAACTGCACAAACACAATTCGAAACAGACGGAGTAATTGTCCCTAGAACAATCCCTTTTCAAAATAGTACATTACAACTAAATGGTTTCGGAACTAGATCTAAAATGTGGGTCGATGTATATGTACAAGCCTTGTATGTAACAAGTTTATCACAAGACGCACAGTATATTATAAATGGCGAAACGGAAATGGCAATTAGAATACAAATTAAATCATCAATGGTATCTTCTGCAAAGTTTTCCAAAAATTTTGATAAAGGTTTCGAACAATCTGCGGGCAAAGATATTTACAGTTTTAAACCAAGAATTGAGTTGTTTAAAAAAATGTTGAAAAATAAAATTGTAAAAGAAGATATATTTACTTTAGTCTATAATCCTAAAGACGAATCAGTTTGGGTATATAAAAATAATGATTTAAAAGGAAAAATTCCTGGTTTAGATTTTAAGAAAATTTTATTTGGAATATGGCTTTCTGATAACCCTGTCGATGAGGGACTTAAAAAAGAATTATTAGGTAAAGAATAATAAATTAAAAAATAAAGAAAACTAGTTTTACTAACGCTAGGAAGGTTTCAGAATAGAATTAAGAAAATTGTGTGTTTTAAAATTATAAACACACAATTTTCTTGATTCTATTTTTTTATATTTGCGAAACAAAAAAATAATGCAAAAAAATACCATAATATGAAAGACTTACTAAATAAATTTGAAAATAAAGAGCCAGAAGTAGTTTTTAATTGGAAGGATCCTGAAACCGAAGCAGAAGGTTGGACAGTTATTAACTCGCTTCGTGGCGGAGCAGCAGGAGGCGGAACACGTATGCGTAAAGGTTTAGATATGAATGAAGTACTTTCGTTAGCAAAAACTATGGAAGTAAAATTTTCGGTTTCAGGACCCGCTATTGGTGGTGCAAAATCAGGAATCAATTTCGACCCAAATGATCCTCGTAAAAAAGGTGTTTTGCAGCGTTGGTACAAAGCCGTTTCCCCTTTATTAAAAAGTTATTACGGAACAGGTGGCGATTTAAACGTAGATGAAATTCATGAAGTCATTCCAATGACTGAAGAATGTGGAGTTTGGCATCCGCAGGAAGGTGTTTTTAACGGACATTTTAAACCAACCGAAGCTGATAAAATAAATAGAATAGGACAATTGCGTCAAGGTGTTGTCAAAGTCATAGAAAACACAACTTTTTCGCCAGATATTACAAGAAAATATACTGTTGCAGATATGATTACTGGTTACGGTGTAGCACAAGCCGTTCGTCATTATTATGATATTTATGGCGGTAGTGTTGTAGGCAAAAAAGCCATCGTACAAGGTTTCGGAAATGTAGGTTCAGCAGCTGCTTTTTACCTAGCAGAGATGGGCGTAAAAATAGTAGGAATCATAGACAGAGATGGCGGTTTGATTAATGAAAACGGATTTACTTTCGAAGAAATTAGAACTTTATTTCTTAATAAAAATGGAAACAAATTAGTAGCAAAAAACATGATTCCTTTCGAGGAAATAAATGCTAAAATTTGGTCTATTGGTGCCGAAATTTTTACACCTTGTGCAGCATCAAGATTAGTAGCAAAAAGCCAAGTAGATAGTATGATTGCAGCTGGTTTAGAAGTAATTTCTTGTGGTGCAAACGTGCCTTTTGCAGACAAAGAAATTTTCTTTGGTCCAATTATGGAAGAAGTAGATAGCAAAGTAAGTTTAATTCCAGATTTTATTTCAAACTGCGGTATGGCTCGTGTTTTTGCCTATTTTATGGAGAAAAAAGTCGAAATGACAGACGAATCTATCTTTAGCGATACTTCAGATATTATCAAGAAAGCTATCGAAAAAGCACATATCCTAAACTCAGACAAGAAAAACATTAGTGCAACAGCTTTTGAAATCGCTTTGAAACAATTGGTATAGTTCTTGAAAGTTAAGTCATAAAGCCGAAAGTTGGTGGCAATTAAACCGCAGAAAACATAAGAAAAAACTTTTTATATTTTATTTATGGAAAACAACTTTTTGAATTTAACTGAAAAACAGAAGGACGAACCTATATTTAGAATAATAACTATTAATAGATTATTTCAATTATTTGAGACAAGGAATAATGTATTAGTTAGACCGAAAAAATGGGATGACCCTTTTGAAACGTTCATTTCTGAATCAATAACCAAATTGAAATTTGAAGATGAAAAAAACACAACTATTGGATTTCGAGACGATTTATATGGACAATGTTGGACAAGAACACGAGAAAGCGATGCTATGTGGAGAATTTATTCACCTGATAAAAATGGCGTACGAATTTCAACAACACCAAGAAAACTGCTAAATTCTTTATCATCAACGTTAAATGGTGTAGAACATTATAGCTCATATATTGGAAAAGTAGAATACTTTTCTACACCAGAATTGAAAGGATATGTAAATAAAAATATTGATAATTGGGTATATTTTGATATTGATGGAAGAGGACTTGCAAATTCATTATTATTTAAAAGAAATGCATTCAAACACGAAAATGAAGTTCGATTAATTTACAACAGTAAGTTTAAAGGCTGTGAAAACTCTGATATATTTTCGTACAGGATTAATCCATTAGAATTAATAGATAATATTATATTTGACCCAAGAATTGAATATGCAGAATTTAAAAGGCATAAGAAAAATTTAAAAGAATTTAGATTTGACAAAAAAATTGTAAAATCTATATTATACCACATACCCGATTTTAAAATTAAATCAGAGATATTCAATAATGACTGAAATATTAACTGCCACCAACACACGCTACAACGGATTTGGGCAATTGGCTTAATGGAAAGTTGGTTTTGTATTTGGGAGATTTGGCAAATCCGAAAATAGGGCTTAATTTAGTCCCAAACCCGCTGTAGCGCGAGAACGTTATAAAGTCATAAAGTCGAAAGAAGTACTGAAATATGATATTTGGTTTTAAAAATCAAACTAAAGATAATTAGTGAATAATATCAATACATTTTTAGCGTTAGGATTTTAAGACTTTAGACATTAAGACTAAAAAAAATATAATTATGGGAGTAGTAATATCAGCATCAAACAAAAGAAAGTCATTCGTAATAACTGCAATGATTTATACATTGTTGTTGCTGATATTATTTTTTATACGATTTTGGCCACCAGCAAACCTGCAAGAATTAGCTGAAGGAGGAGGAGGAGGCGTAACTGTAAATTTTGGAGATACTGAGTTTGGTTCTGGAAATAATTTCGAAAGTGATGTTTTAGCGATAAAAAACGAAACCAAACAAGCAGTAAAGCCAGTAGAAACTGCCGAGAATCAAATTATAGCTCAAGAAAATTCTGCCGAAGAAAATGAGGTAGTGATTGCTAAAAAGATAATTACAAAAAAACAGAAGGTTGATATTGTAAAATCCGAAAGTAAACCCGCTCTTGCAAAGCCAACAGTAGCTAAAAACACTAACTATGCTTTGGCAAATATCCTGAAAGGAGGAAATAAAGGCGGAGACGGAAACTCGAGTACACACGGAAATCAAGGTTCAGCAAACGGAAGTTTATCTAACGATGGCTACGGAAGTGGCGGTTCTGGTGGCGGTACAGGTGGCGGAAACGGTTCTGGTAGCGGAACCGGAAATGGCTCTGGCTCAGGAAGCGGAAATGGCGGTGGTGTAGGGTATTCGCTAGGTGGCAGAAAAGCATTATCTAAACCAGCACCTAAATATACTTGTAACGAATCTGGTAAAGTAGCTGTCGAAGTTTCTGTAGATAGAAACGGGAATACAATTAGTGTAGTTCCAGGCGTAAAAGGTACTACAAATACTGCAAAATGCTTACTAGATCAAGCCCGAATTGCGGCAATGAACACCAAATGGCAATCTAAAGACGATGCACCAGAAAGGCAAGTTGGGAAAATTGTGTATAGTTTTAGTTTGAATTAAAATAGCCTTTTACACACTTCTTTTTTTACACTCAGGCAGTATAACACAAAGTGTGTAAGTTAAAAAGTTATTCTGAAAATTTGAGCTAATTCAAAAAGCTCAAAAATTTTCGGAAATAACTTTTTAACATTTTATATATTTACATAATTATGATTGAAAGAGACGACTTATTAAACAACAAGGAATTCTACAAATCCTTTAAAAATGGAGAAGATTTAACTTCATTTTTTAAACAAATGCACAAACGAGCAGTTGAACATATGCTTGAAGCAGA
>NZ_MUHE01000051.1 GCF_002217405.1 Flavobacterium psychrophilum DSM 3660 = ATCC 49418
AAATCTTAATTCTAAAATCTAAAATAATTACGCTGGTTCGCCGTATAAGTCAAACTCTGTAGCTTCAATAATTTTTATATTTACAAATTCGCCCGTTTTTACATAATGTTTTGTGGCATCTATAAGCACTTCGTTATCTACATCAGGACTATCAAATTCGGTTCTTCCTACAAAATGTCCGCCTTCTTTTCTGTCAATAATACAACGGAAAGTTTGTCCTAGTTTTTCTTGGTTCAAATCCCAAGAAATTTGCGATTGTAAATCCATTATTTCTAGCGAACGTGCTTGTTTCACTTCATCTGGAACATCATCTACTAATTCGTAAGCACCTGTATTTTCTTCGTGCGAATAAGCAAAACAGCCCATTCGGTCAAATTTCATTTCCTGAACAAATTCTTTCAGAATCTCGAAATCTTCTTCAGTTTCTCCAGGATATCCTACAATTAGAGTTGTTCTAATGGCCATTCCAGGAACGGCTGCACGAAAATCTTTTAGTAATTTGGTGGTTTTTTCTCTTGTTGTTCCACGTTTCATCGATTTTAGGATAGAATCTGAAATGTGTTGCAACGGAATATCTATATAATTACAAATCTTAGGTTCTCGTTTCATGATTTCAAGAACATCCATAGGGAAACCAGTAGGGAAGGCGTAATGCAAACGAATCCACTCGATACCTTCTACTTTTACTAGTGCTTCTAGCAATTCGCCTAGTGCTCTTTTTTTGTATAAATCAAGACCATAATAAGTCAAATCTTGGGCAATAAGAATTAGTTCTTTTACACCATTTTTAGCCAAACCTTCGGCTTCTTTTACTAATTTCTCTATGGTTTGCGATACATTTTTGCCACGCATAAGCGGAATAGCACAAAAACTACAAGGACGGTCGCAACCTTCAGAAATTTTTAGGTACGCATAGTTCTTAGGTGTTGTGGTTAAACGTTCTCCTAATAATTCATGTCTGTAATCTGCTCCTAAAGCTTTTAATAAAGCAGGCAATTCAGTAGTACCAAAATATTGGTCTACATTGGGGATTTCTTTTTCTAAATCTGGTCTGTAACGTTCAGATAGACATCCGGTTACAAATACTTTGTCAACTAATCCACGTTCTTTTTTGTCAGCATATTCCAAAATTGTATTTACAGATTCTGCTTTGGCATTATCTATAAATCCGCAAGTATTTATCACCACAATATTCCCTTCTTCTTCATGTACCACGTTTTTTCCGCTGGCTTTGAGTTGCCCCATAAGCACTTCGCTGTCATACACGTTTTTAGAACACCCAAGAGTGATTACATTGATTTTGTTTTTCTTTAACGATTTGGTTCTCATATACTTAAATTTTGGAGTGCAAAATTACGCTTTTATTTATTGTATAACTATGTTTTTTTTGTTTTTAGGCGCTATTTCCCGCACCCGAGCCTGAAAGGGCGAACTGGAGAAACAATTTTTTGCAATCTTTTATTTTTTTAAGGGAGAAAAATAAAAGGGTTTTTCCTGCTATTGGGGCTAAAAATAAACCGTCTCGTTCTTAAGAACAACACGGTTTATTTGTGATTTGCTTATTATAACCTTAAAATGTAATCAAAATTATTTAGCGTTGTTTTTGTAAGTTACTATCGCTTTATTAGTGATTTTTAATTTCTTGCCTGTTGCTCTTTTGGGCTTTGGTTGTAATTACTATTTACAACTCAAAAGCTAATGTTAGTGTAACATTATTTTTTGTAGTATTTATTTGTGCTGCATCAGTCAAACCCTGAGCAAAAAATGACTGATTAGACGTTCTTTTGGATAGCGAATAAGCTAAATCTAGTTTTGTACCACCAAAATTATAACCAATACCTCCAGAGTAGCCGTTCGAATCGCCAACGATTTTTTTGTTTTTGTATGGGCTTTGCTCAAAATGATACCCACCACGCAAACTCCATTGTTTTATTTTATACTCGGCACCAAGTCTTAATTCGCCAGATTTTTGTAGCAAATTAGAAATATCATTATCGGTATCGTTATCAGGATTGTTGGCTGATTTCATGAATTCGTTTTTAGGAGTAAACTGAGCTTTGCTGTAATTTTTTACACTATAATCTATACTAAAAAGCCCTTTTTTGCCAAAAATATAAGCAAAACTTCCTGTAAGTTTTCCAGGGGTTTGCAATCCGTAAGGTGCATAAACCATTGTGGTTTTAGGGTCTATAATATCAGTATTTAAACTATTATTTATAGTACTACTATTGGCAGATATACTTTGTATTAATTCATCATTTAATTTATACCAAGTTGGCGATTGGTATGCTAATCCAAGTCTAATTTCCTTAATTGGTTTAACAATTGCTCCAATCTGAAAAGAAAAACCTGAGCCGTATGTGTACAAGTCATTATTAAAATTAATGTTTTTTACTAAATAGTTAACAGGTGAAGTGTTGTTGTTATTGTTTTCAGTAAAAAGGTTAGAACGGCGATAATCAGTAAAATGAGTATTCAAATTAATACCAATCATCAATATATTTTTATATTGTGTTGCAGCATTAAAAGTTAATTTTCCGTTATACCCAGATGTTTGTGTAGTGTTTGTTTGGTAATAATTACCGCCAGAAGGCACAAGAGATACGTAGTTTCTGTTAGTATTATCATTGTAAGTTGCAGATTGATTAATTATAAAAGCCTTATATCCCAAATAAGCTTGCTGTTCTCTAAAAGTTAAATCACCGTAAGCATAATCGTGTCCATCTACGATACTTAATTTTAAACCCTTTGCATAGCTTAAGAAATAATTATCTATAGAATTGTTATTTGCTCCCGCAGAAAATAATGAATTCTCAAAACTGCTAACATTTTCGTAATTTATGCCAATAGCGATTTTTTTCCAAGGGCTATTTTCTGTATCATTTTCAAAAACAAAAACCCCGCCAAATTGGTTTAAATTTAGTGAATTCTTATTTTTAGATGTGTTAGTACCAAAATAATTAGAATTATTTTTTGTATTAAAGTTACTTGCTGTAACAGATATCTGATTGTTAGCAAAAACAACCGATCCTGCAGGATTTACAGTAATTGCCGATAAATCGCCACCCAAGGCTCCAAAAGCACCACCCATGGCTCTAAAACGAGCGGTCCCGTTAGGATTGTCTTGCGAATATCTGTAAGCATCTGCAATATCTTGAGCTTGAATTCCGGAAAAACAAAGTGTGATTGCAAAAAGAGAAATATATTTTTTCATTTATTTTGTTTTTAAAGTCAATAAAAGCCAACGTATTATAATTTAAATACATTGGCTATATAAATTGTTATTATCTGCGTCCGCCTCCACCGCCAGAACGACCGCCTCCGTAGTTGCCACCACCACCACTTGATGGAGTGTAGTTTCTAGGTGCTTCATAAGTTCTTGGGATTTCTGTTCTTACAGGTCTTGGGGTATAGTTATTATTGTTAGAATTATTAGATCCAGGATTGTCTATTGTAGTATTTTCAGGTCTAACAGGTCTTGGGGTATAATTATTATTGTTAGAATAATTAGATCTAGGATTATTTATTTCAGGGTTTTCTGTTCTTACAGGTCTTGGGGTATAATTATAATTATTATTAGAATAATTAGATCTAGGATTGTCTATTGCAGATGCGTTGTTTCTTATGTCAGAAGAATAGTTTTTGCCACCATTTTCATGACTATATCTGTCTGAATACATAGCACCTCTTCTTCCGTGGGCATAGGAATAATTGTTTCTGTAATACCCAGAGTTATTCCAGTTATTATAGCCATAGTTGTTATAGCCATAATAATTTCCGTAGTATAAATTATTCCAACCCCAATTTGATCCGTAATAACTCCAAGGATTGTACCATCCATTATTCCAACTAGAGTAATAGCCATTATTCCAAGGGCTGTTATATCCCCAATAGTTATTATAGTATCCGTAATTATGATAGCCCCAACTGTTATCATATACATTTATAGTAAGATGGTCGTTACTATTATTGCCCCAACCTGAATAATTATTGTTGTTATTAGAATTATCATTCTGATTTTTAATAACAGTCGAATAATTGTCAACATCTGTTAGAACTTCCGTTTGGTTGGTATTATAATTATTGGCATTAGAACTAAAATATTCTTTATATTTGTTATCAGTTCCAGAAGCGTTGTTTGTTTCAATATTAGATTTTTGTCTTTCACCACCATAAATTCCGTCATTATCATAATACGATTTATTTTGGTAAGAACCACACGATATAGCAGTAAGACTTAACAATCCAGCAAAAGATTTCAGTAATGTCTTTTTTGTAAAATAATAATAAGTTTTCATATCTGTAAGGTTTTTTATTGTTGAACATAACAAAAATAGTTAGTTTTGTCGAACTATTTTATTTTTTAACATAGGCACAAGATTTGTGCCAAACTATACAAGATGAGCAAGAACTTAACTACAAGAGCAGAAGATTATTCAAAATGGTATAACGAGCTGGTTGTCAGAGCTGATTTAGCCGAAAATTCAGGAGTTAGAGGCTGCATGGTTATCAAACCTTATGGTTATGCAATTTGGGAAAAAATGCAAGCAGAATTAGACAGAATGTTTAAAGAAACAGGACATAGCAACGCTTATTTCCCGCTATTTGTACCCAAGAGCATGTTTGAGGCCGAAGAAAAAAACGCAGAAGGATTTGCAAAAGAATGCGCCATAGTTACCCATTACCGATTAAAAAACGATCCAGACAAACCAGGAAAATTAATGGTCGATCCTAACGCTAAGCTCGAAGAAGAGTTAATCGTTAGGCCAACTTCTGAAGCAATAATTTGGAGTACATATAAAGGTTGGATTCAATCTTACAGAGATTTACCATTATTAATAAACCAATGGGCAAATGTAGTGCGTTGGGAAATGCGAACAAGATTGTTTCTTCGTACCGCCGAATTTTTATGGCAAGAAGGGCATACGGCCCATGCAACCAGAAAGGAGGCAATTGAAGAATCAGAAAAAATGATGAACGTATATGCTGATTTTGCTCAAAATTTTATGGCAATACCAGTTATAAAAGGATTAAAAACAGAAACAGAACGTTTCGCTGGTGCAGAAGAAACCTACTGTATTGAAGCTTTAATGCAAGACGGAAAAGCATTGCAAGCAGGAACATCACACTTTTTAGGTCAAAACTTCGCCAAAGCATTCGATGTTAAATTTGCCAATGCCGAAGGAAAACAAGAACACGTTTGGGGAACCTCTTGGGGAGTTTCTACAAGATTAATGGGGGCTTTAGTTATGACACATTCCGATGACAACGGATTAGTTTTACCACCCAATTTAGCACCAATACAAGTAGTTATTGTGCCAATTTTTAAAACCGATGAAGAGTTCGAGAAAATTTCGGCCCTAGCCAATGATTTAATATCGCAATTTAAAAAACTTAATATTTCAGTCAAATTTGATAACAGAACCACTCAAAAACCAGGATTCAAGTTTGCAGAATGGGAATTGAAAGGCGTTCCTGTTCGAATCGCCATTGGTCCAAAAGATTTAGAAAACGAAACATTCGAAATTGCACGCCGTGATACTTTAACAAAAGAAGTAAAACCAAAAGAAGGAATCGTAAAGTATATAAGCGACCTGTTAGCACAAATACAAAGCGATTTATTCAGTAAAGCATTACAGTACCGAGACACACATATAACCGAAGTTTCTGATTTTGAAGAATTTAAAAAAGTTCTTGAAAACAAAGGAGGATTTATTTCAGCCCATTGGGACGGAACACCAGAAACAGAAGAAAAAATAAAAGAACTCACCAAAGCAACAATTCGTTGCATCGCATTAAATAGAAAAGAAGAAATTGGAAACTGTATGTTTACTGGAAAACAGTCAGTTGGAAGAGTTCTTTTTGCAAAAGCATATTAAAATTAAATATTTTTTGCAAAAAAAGTCATTTAGCTATTGCGAGAATAAAAAATAGTTGTATTTTTGCACTCGCATTACAAAACAATGCAATGGCCCGTTCGTCTATCGGTTAGGACGCATGGTTTTCATCCATGTAAGAGGGGTTCGATTCCCCTACGGGCTACATTGAATTATTGAGGTTAAATAAAATTAAAGGCCCGTTCGTCTATCGGTTAGGACGCATGGTTTTCATCCATGTAAGAGGGGTTCGATTCCCCTACGGGCTACTAGTTAGTTGTAAATTTGTTTTATAAAACAAAATTTTGTGTCTCAATTTTTTGTTTTATTAGTTAAAACTGAAGTAATTAAATTTTAAATTTAACTATGGGAGGTTTTTCTTTTTTTACTAAGTAAGTAAATCAATAAAGTTATTACAATTTAAAAACAAAAAAATGGCAAATCATAAGTCAGCTTTAAAAAGAATAAGAAGCAACGAAAAGAAAAGAGTGTTAAATAGATACCAACACAAAACAACTCGTAACGCAATAAAAGCATTAAGAATAGCTACTGATAAAACTGAAGCAACTGCAAAATTATCAAATGTAATCTCTATGATTGATAAGTTAGCTAAGAAAAACATTATACATGATAATAAAGCATCAAACTTAAAATCTAAATTAACTAGATTCGTTTCATCTTTATAACACTTATTGTGTTCAAATTTTAAAAAAAGCCCCTTTTGTAGGGGCTTTTTTTTATGTGTTCATTTTTTCCTGGAAATATTAAAAAGTAACACCAGTCTAAGATAACAACCAAAATATCACCAGTAAAAGCTATAAAATTCAGCTAGTACTTCTTTAATAATGGCGTGCCCCTCCCGAAAAGGTCGGGTCGGGCTATGCGCTACAATCTTTTTTATCGGCGAAAAGCCTCAAAAAAAGGATTTCCGCTGCTATCCCTCACGCGGCGCAGCACATCAGCATTCAAAATTTT
>NZ_MUHE01000052.1 GCF_002217405.1 Flavobacterium psychrophilum DSM 3660 = ATCC 49418
AAGAAAAGCGCAAAGAACACAAAGCTTTGTGAACCTCGTGAAAAACCTTGTGTTCTTCGTGGTTAAAAAAAATAATGAAATGAAATGAAATTAAAATTATACATATTACTATTACTGTCAACTTCGCTTTTTGCTCAAAAAGTCGAAACGTCTATCGATACCACTAAAAATAAGATTGGTGCGCAATTTACATTAACACTTAAAACCAAAGTAAAACCAACTTCGAAAGTTGTATTTCCAAAAGTAACAAATTTCGGAAGTTTAGAAGTTATCGAATCTTATCCAATAGACACCATCAAAGAAAACGACAAATTTGAGCTTATTAAAAAATATGGCTTAACACAATTCGACTCTGGGAAATATGTAATTCCTAGAATCTCAGTTTTAATAGATAGAATTCCGGTTTTTTCAGATAGTATAAAAGTGGAAGTTTTTAATGTAAAAGTAGACACATTAAAACAAAAAATGTACGATATTAAACCTATAATTTTAGTAGAAAAACCAACAGGTGATTGGTGGAAATATCTTTTAGGGTTTCTATTACTTCTAGGTTTAGCGTTTCTTGGCTATTTTCTTTGGAAAAAATACCGAAAAGTACCTGAAAAAGCAATTGTATATAATTCTCCAATAGAGAAAGCAACCAGTTTATTACAATTGTTAGAGAAAAAAGAACTGCTTGCCAAAGGCGAAGTCAAAGAATATTATTCGGAACTAACCGATATTGCTCGTGATTATATCGAAGAAGCCATTGAAATTCCTGCTAAAGAAAGTACCACTTCCGAACTTATTCTGGCACTTAGAGCAGCATCGACCAAGAAAAAAATGAAGCTCTCTAAGGAAACTCTTTTGGGTTTAGAAAAGGTTTTAAAACAAGCCGATTTGGTAAAATTTGCTAAAGTAAAACCCCTAGATTTCGAAATTGCCGATGATAGAGAACGAATCGAAAAAACAATTGTAACACTCGACAAATCTATCCCAGTTATAGTAGATGAAAACAGTAAAAAATGGGAATTACAACAACAAGAACTTAAACTTAAAAAAGAAAAAAGAAAGAAAAAAATGACTTTTGCTGGCGTATTGGTAGGAATTATAGCTTTCATAATTACTTATACAATTGCAACCAAAGGTTTCGATTATGTGATAAACGGATTTTCAGGATATTCTACCACCGAATTATTAGAAGGTGATTGGATAAAAAGTGATTACGGAAATCCATCGGTAATAATAGAAACGCCAAAGGTTTTAACACGTTTAGACACTAAAAAAGCAGTTCCAAATGATGCCATGGCACTTATAAAAGACATGCAAATGTTTGGTTACGGAAGCTTAATTGGCGAGTTCAATATCATTGTTTCGACCATTCAATTCAAAAAAGACACGCAAATAGATTTAACACAATCACTTAACGGAACGATTCAAACATTAGAATCTCAAGGCTGCCAAAATATCATTACAAAACAAGAAGAATTCACTACCGACAAAGGAATAAAAGGAATAAAAGGCTACGGAACATTTAGCAACAATAAACATAAAATGTATTACGAAATTCTCCTATTTAGCCAATCTGGAGGATTACAACAAATTATGATTGCACACAAGGAAGGGGACGAAAATGCAGAAAAAATTTCCGAACGAATGTTAAATTCTGTCGAATTACAAATTACAAATTAGTATGACCAATATCACTTTTTTAAATCCAGCATTTTTTTGGTTATTTTTACTGCTTCCATTTGCTATGGGTTGGTATTTCTTTAAACGAAAAGAAGAAAAACCAACATTAAAAATAAGTTCTTTACAGGGTTTTAAAGCATCACAATCGGTTTTACCAAAATTAAAACCAGTATTGTTTGCCATGCGATTATTAGCTTTGAGCGCATTAATCGTTGCCATGGCAAGACCAAGAACAGTCGATGTGAGTAACAAAAGAAACACCACCAATGGTATCGATATTGTTATGGCAATAGATCTTTCGAGCAGTATGCTTGCTAAAGATTTTAAGCCAAACCGAATGGAAGCGCTAAAAGAAGTAGCGGCTAGTTTTGTTGAAGCTCGACAAAGCGACAGAATAGGAGTCGTAGTTTACACCGCCGAAGCTTATACAAAAACGCCTGTTACAAGCGACAAAGCAGTCGTATTAGACGCTATAAATACCATCAAATACGACAATGTATTGCAAGACGGAACAGGAATAGGAATGGGATTGGCAACCGCTGTAAATCGTCTAAAAGATAGCAAAGCCAAAAGTAAAGTAATCATATTAATGACCGATGGGGTGAATAATGCAGGATTTATAGAGCCTGTTACAGCGGCAGAGTTTGCTAAAGAATTTGGTATTAAAGTATATACTATTGGAATTGGAACAAACGGAAACGCACCTTTCCCTTATGCCATTGCACCAAACGGAGGATTTTTGTATAAAATGTTACCCGTAGAAATAGATGAGCAACTCATGAAAGATATTGCCAAAAAAACAGGAGGTAAGTATTTTAGAGCACAAAGCAATTCGAGTTTAGAAAGTATTTATAGCGAAATAAATAAATTAGAAAAAACCGAAATTGAAGATTTAAAATTTGTTAATTATGATGAAAAATTTAGACCATTAGTTTGGCTTGCGGGATTGTTATTATTGATAGAAATTATATTACGAAACACCATTTTTAGAAGTTTTATATAAAATTATTTAAACACAAATTTCATAAAGGTTTTCACCAAGGACACAAAGAAAGATATGACAGAAAATGATATTTCAAGAGTTGTTTTTGAAAGTGCTTTAAAAGTTCACCAAGCTTTGGGTCCAGGCTTACTAGAAAGCGCTTACGAAGAATGCTTATTTTATGAACTTAAAAAGCATAATTTAAAAATAGAAAAACAAAAAGCCTTACCATTAATTTATGATGAAATAAAATTAGATGCGGGTTATAGAATAGATATTATTATTGAAGATAAATTTATTGTAGAAATTAAAGCAGTTGAAGCATTAACAGATGTTCATCTGGCACAATTGCTAACCTATTTAAG
The DNA here is from genome assembly GCF_002217405.1 of Flavobacterium psychrophilum DSM 3660 = ATCC 49418. Taxonomy (GTDB): domain Bacteria; phylum Bacteroidota; class Bacteroidia; order Flavobacteriales; family Flavobacteriaceae; genus Flavobacterium; species Flavobacterium psychrophilum. The sequence continues at coordinate 3,019 of NZ_MUHE01000052.1, forward strand.
ATTGTCAAACTGTAAATTAGGATTGTTGATAAATTTTAATGTTAGTTTACTAAAAAACGGAGTAAGAAGAGTAATAAATGGCACATTGTGAGAATTTAAAAATAAAAAAAAAGCACCAAAGCGCACGCAAAGGTTTTCACGAAGCACACAAAGCTTTGTGAACATAAATTAAGATGTTTTTCTTTGTGAACTTTGTAAAAACCTTCGTAAACTTTGTGTTTAAAAATAAAATTGAATGGAATTAGACGAATCAAAATATCTATACTTATTATTTCTACTGCCCATTTTGGCAGCAATTTTCTTATATGTTGAATTCTGGAAAAGAAAGAAACAAAAAGAATTTGGCGATTTAGAATTGGTAAAAAAATTAAGTCCAGAGAAATCAAATTTTAAACCTGCGCTAAAGTTTGGAGTTGTTTTATTAGCAATAGCCATGCTTATTTTAGGATTGGTTAATCCAAAAATTGGAACCAAAGTCGAAAAAGTAAAACGAGAAGGCATAGATATTGTTTTTGCGATTGATGTTTCTAAAAGTATGCTTTGCGAAGACATTGCACCAAACCGATTAGAAAAAAGCAAGCAAGTTGTCTCTCAAATTATCAATAATTTAGGAAGCGACCGCATAGGAATTATTGCTTATGCAGGAAGTGCATTTCCTGTTTTACCGATTACAACCGATTATAATGTGGCCAAAATGTTCTTGCAAAGCATGACTTCAGATATGGTTTCCTCGCAAGGAAGTAACCTTGATGAAGCCATAAAATTGTCAGCAAAATACTTTGAAGGAAGCCCAAACACAAGTAAGCTAATGATTATGCTTACCGATGGTGAAGACCATTCTGAAGGAGCAGAAAGTGCAGCCGAAGAAGCCAAAAAAATAGGCATGAAAATTATAACTATTGGAATAGGGACAACAGCTGGCGGACCAATTCCCAATAAGAAAAATGGGGTGATCGAAAGTTTTCATCGAGACAAAAGCACGGGAGAAGTTGTAGTTACTAAATTGCGTCCAGAAGCATTAGAAGCTATTGCAAAAGCAGCAAAAGGCGGGTACATAAACGGAAACAACACAAAAGAAGCAGTAAATTTTATCAAAAAATCACTTAATAATATTCAGAAAACAGAATTTGATGCTACAGAAGTAGCTAGTTTTCAAGCACAATTTCAATGGTTTTTAGGAATTGGATTTTTCTTGTTATTGTTAGATGTTTTTTTATTAGAAAGAAAAACAAAATGGGTACAAAAATTGAATTTATTTAACGAGAAAAAGAATTAACCACTAAGTACACAAAGAACACAAAGCTT
>NZ_MUHE01000053.1 GCF_002217405.1 Flavobacterium psychrophilum DSM 3660 = ATCC 49418
CTGCTTTTAGCAACGAAACGATGGAAAAAATCGCCCTTCGGGACAATTTTTTCCATCGAGCCCCCGCTACGCGGGCGATGAAAAACCATCGTTGCTTTCGCACGATGTTCTTCCATCACCCGCTTTGCTAGATTTTCTTCGAGAGCAAGCTCTCTCGAAACCCCCGCAAAGCGGGGGCTCGTTGTGCACAATGCTCTCCGAACGAGACGAATTCAATAACTTAATAACGAATAAATAAATTATTTGTAGAATAACAGAAAATGGAAAAAACATATTTTGAAGTAAATCCAAAATTATATCCTATTGTATTAATACCTCACGACATATTAGAAAATTTTGAAACAGAACTTTCAAATAATGAAATATGTAAAGAATTAAATGTTAATTATCCAAAATACAATGAAATTCCAAAACCAATTGAACCATCTCGTTTTTTAAGAACCGAAAAAACTAAAACTAAAATAAATTCTGAAGGTGGTGGATGTATTTTGTCTATTTTAATTTTTATAATAATTTTAGGAATATTTTCAATAACTTTTCAATCCGAAGTAGGAATATTTTTTCTTATTGTAAGCAGTTTTTTCTTTTTCTTTAACGGTAAAAACCCTTTAGGGTCAATTTTTGAAACAGAAAATTATTATGATAGCAAAAAAATTGATGAAGAAAAGTATCAAATCTTACTAAAAGATTTTAAAGAAGAAATAATACGAATTGATAAAGAAAATAATAAAAATAAAAAAGCTTATGAAGTTGAAAAAGAAAAGATTAATTTGTTAATCAATGAAAATCGATCATTGATTAATTACAAATATTTTATATCTTATTTTCTACCAGAAGTATCATTTATTAAATTAGAAAAAAACAATAATAGAGGAAAAAGTGAAATTTACTTTTTGTCATACTTATTTGAAAAATTTAATAACAACATATATGTTGATGTTGTTCCAGCAATTGGAAAAAATCCATTTCAACCAGATTTTCTGCTTATTTGCAAAGAAACAGGAATTCATATTGACATTGAAATAGACGAACCATATTCTGTTGATAATGGAAAACCAATTCACCATGACAGAAGTAAGGATGATGAAAGAGATGTTTTTTTTCTTGAGATAAATTGGGGTGTAATTCGATTTACTGAAAGACAAGTTATCGAGAATCCAAAAGAATGTGTTTATTTAATACAAAATATTTTGTTTTCAATAAGAAACAAGAAAAAGTATTTTGAACACAAAGTTCCGCTTTGCAAAAAATGGACTTATGAAGAAGCGTTATTAATGAATAATAATGATTATCGAAATACATACTTACCTAGTGATATGAAAATAAAAGTAAATTACACTAACAACAATAGCTCTTTTGAAATGGATGACTTGCCCTTCTAATAAATATAAACTATGAGTAATAAAGAAAAAGATTTTGAACAATTACATAGTGATTGGAGAAATATTTCAATAAATCAATTATCCTTCACTAATAACCTTATTTTGACATTTTCATCAGGTTTTTTTATTTATATTTTTTCAGATAAAAAAATCCCAGATTTTCATATAAATACAAATGAAAATTTTGTTTATACCAAATTTGCTTTTGCATTTTGTATTATTTTTTTATTACTATCTATTATCTATGGTATTGCAATTTTATTCACAAGATTGTATGATTTTAGAATAACTAGAAATATTCTTTTTGCAAGAAGTAGAACAAATAATCAATTAGAATACATCGACTTTAGTGAATTTACTTTTAATGAAAGAGTATCTGCTTTATGGAAAATACTATTTAAAAAATTACCGTTTTTGACTAGAGAAGATGCAAAAAAGAGTATTAATGATAAAGAATTTATTAAGAAATTTGAAGAATTACTTAAACTTTCTAAAATACTAGGAACGTCATCTTGGCTTTGGACAAAATTTCAAATTTTGCACTTATCATTGAGTTTTATACTATACCTTATCTTCTTATTCTTAAATTAAGGCTTAAAAATTATACAATGGGAAATATTATAGCTTCAAAATGTAGAATTTGCAATTTTGAAAACACATTTAAATATGGTGGAAATAGATTTGATTTTCAAACTAATTGCCCAGTTCCTGCAATTAATATTGAAACAGGAGAATTTGAAAATGTTAATTATAAGACCGAAAATAATAATCCAAAATATAAATTTTATTCTGATAATGAACTAAAAGGCGATAATGAAGGTAATAACACTTTTGGAAACTTTAATTTGAATCTTAATTCTGTAAATAATTATTGTCCGAAATGCAAAAATTTCACCTTTGATTTTAGAATTAAATTTTTCACCGACTAGTAAGCACTGTGCACAACAGCCGTTTCTCGCAATTGCGAATTTTGTTGTAAGTTCACGTTTACGTTTCGCAAGAATTTTTATCTTTAACAGAAAATAAAAGGTTCCGAACTTCGCAACTGACGAGAAGCGGCGGAACGTTAGCAAACAGCTTAAAAAAAATCGTAGAAATATGGCAATTCAGAGAATAAGAGATTTTCAAAAATCAATTACAAAAGAACTTGTCTTAACAAAAGACAGAGTAGAATTTTTAATTGGAAATGCAAACTGGGCAGAAGTTGGAAGGTACAAAGAAGCTATTTTAAGAAAATCAATTTCTCAATTTCTTCCTTCAAATTTAAAACTCGGAACAGGATTCATAATTGGAAATGACGACCATATCAATGGACAAGAGCCTAGAACTTCAAGTCAACTTGACATTATAATTTATGATGATAATTCACCTGTAATTTTTAGAGAAGGAGATTTTGTAATTGTTACTGAAAATTCAGTTAGAGGAGTTATTGAAGTTAAATCAAATGTTACAAATTATAGCAATCCTCAAGGCCAAAATGTTCAAGATAACGCATTAAATATAATAATTGAAAAATTTAATCGTCTTCAACAATTTCAAACATTTAATCCAATAGGAAATCACAGAAAAAAGTTTGTTGGAATATTCTCGTACAATTATACTCAAAATAATATTACAGCAGAAAATATTAATGACGCTTTGAGAAACTCAAATGGACTTGTAAACCATATTTCACTTGGTCCAAATAAATTTATACGCTATTGGGAAAGCACTATAGGTTTACAACCTCCAACAAATCATAATGGAAGAAGCTATATAAAATATGATATTGAAGAACTTTCATTTTCATATTTTATATCAAACTTACTTCATATAGTTTCTGACAATGAACTGTTAGAAAGATATTGGTTTTCGTTTCCAATTGAAGGCACAAAAGAAGTCCATAGAATTAATCCAATAATTGAATTAAATTAAATATAAAAGCCGATTTGCTAACAGCCGTTTGGCAAGATTGCGAATTTTGTGGTAAATTCACGTTTGCGTTCCGCAAGAAATTTTATCTTTAGTGGAAAATAAACGGTTACGAAGTTCGCAACCTCGCCAAGCGGTGGAACGATGGAAAAAATCGCCCTTCGGGACAATTTTTTCCATCGAGCCCCCGCTACGCAGGTGATGAAAAACCATCGTTGCTTTCGCACGATGTTCTTCCATCACCCGCTTTGCTAGATTTTCTTCGAGAGCAAGCTCTCTCGAAAACCCCGCAAAGCGGGGGCTCGTTGGCAG
>NZ_MUHE01000054.1 GCF_002217405.1 Flavobacterium psychrophilum DSM 3660 = ATCC 49418
AAGTACACGAAGAAGGCACAAAGAACACAAAGCCTAGTGAACCTAGTGAAAAACTTAGTGATCTTAGTGTTTAAAAAGAATTAACCACTAAGTTCGCAAAGAATGCACAAAGAACACAAAGCATTGTGAACATAAAAAATGAGTTATACTTTGTGAACCTAGTGAAAAACTTAGTGAGCTTAGTGTTTAAAAAAAATGAAAATGAAAAACATAATTTTATATCTTACTTTATTTTTTTCTGTAGTAACATTCTCACAGAAAAAAGATTTCGATTTGCCACAAGCTAACGAAAATTATATAAAAAAAGAATATGCTTTGGCTGAGTCAAATTACAGAATTTCTAAAGCAAATAATGAAAAAAGAGCTACGGCTTCTTATAATTTAGGCAATGCTATTTACAAACAAAATCAACCAACGGAAGCAAAATATGCTTATTCGAAAGCGATAGAAAACGCAAAAGGAAAGCAACAAAAATTTAGTGCTTTTCATAATATTGGTAATGTTTTTATGAAAGAAAAAGATTATTCGAAAGCGGTCGATGCTTATAAAAATGCGCTTAGGAATAATCCAAAAGATGAGCAAACAAGGTATAATTATGCTTTGGCAAAAAAAATGCTAAAAGAGAATCCTCCTAAAAAAGACGACAAGAAGAAAGACGACAAAAAAGATAAAAAGGACGAACCTAAAGACGATAAAAAAGACAAGCCTAAAGATGGCGATGACAAAAAAGACGACAAAGGAAAACCTAAAGACGACAAACAAAATGAGCAACCAAAACCACAACAAGGAGGAGCAAATCAGGAAAGAATGAAGAATTTATTGGATGCTGTGAATAATGAAGAGAAAAAAACACAAGAAAAAGTAAACGAAAAAAAAGCAAAAGGAAAACCTGTAGAAACCGATAAAGATTGGTAGATTTAGCCCCAAATCTGTTAAATGATTAAACAAGAAATGAAGAAATACATCATATTATTATTACTAACATGCCAAGGAATTTTTGCACAAGTACAATTTGTAGCACAAGTAAGTAAAAACTCATTAGGCATCAACGAACGCCTTCGCATCGATTTTGTGATGAATGATGACGGCGATAATTTTAGTGCCCCAACCTTTGAAGGATTCAAAATCATAGGTGGCCCAAACCAATCAACGAGTTATCTTTGGGTTAATGGTCGAAAATCATTCGAAAAGACTTACTCTTATTATTTATCGCCTACAAAAAAAGGAACTTTTGTAATCAAACAAGCTACTATCGAAATAAACGGACAGGTTTACAAAACCAACCCTATAAAAATTACAGTAGGAAATGCCGTTGCAGAAGAAAGAGACCCTTATAATCCGTATTATCAGCAACAACAACAACAACCTCAAGCCTATGCCGGAAAAAGTGGTGTGCAATTGGTGGCAGAAATTTCTAATTCAAATCCATATTTAAATGAACCAATTACGGTGGTTTACAAAATATATGTAAGTAACAGATCGGCAGTTGGCGGTTGGCAAGTAACTGACAATCCAAAATATAATAATTTCTGGAGTCAGAACATCGATGTGAAACAAATTCAAATACACCAAGGAAAATTTAAAGGCGAAGATTACCGATATGCAGTACTTAGAAAAACAGTACTATATCCGCAAAAAACAGGGAAATTAGAAATCGAACCCTTAACATTAGATGTTGAAGTCGAAGTTCCGTCGAATGAAGTCGACTTTTTCGGGAGACCTATTATGACAATTTCTAATAAAAAAATATCGGCTGGTGCCAAAATTATTACTGTAAAACCATTGCCAGAAGCAGGAAAACCAGAAGGATTTACAGGAGCCGTTGGAAGTTTTGATTTTAAAGTAACCCCATCAAAAACCAAATTAAAAAACGGAGAATCTCTCGATTTGAATGTAGTAGTTTCTGGTAAAGGGAATCTAAAATTATTTACTTTACCCAAACCCATTGTACCAAGTTCTTTAGAAATATATGATCCTGTACACAAAGAAAATGTAACAACACCACTTACTGGAATGTCAGGAAGTATTTCGGACTTGTACACTATAATTCCTGAATATAAAGGTAATTATCCTATACAACCACTTACTTTTTCGTATTTCGATTTAGTAACAAAAAGTTATAAAACAATTACTTCTAAAGAAATAAATATCGAAGTTCTTGATGGCCCAACAGCAGCAAATAACAATGCCGTTTCAAATAATGATTCGAATAAAACAAAAGTGGCTTCAAATGCAACATTTGGATTTATAAAACTAAAAACAAGGTTGTCAGAAATTAAAAAATCAGACTTTTTAGGTTCTGGATTGTTTTACGGATTGTTGCTGTTACCCTTTTTGTTAATTCCAATTATAATGGCAATTCGCAAGAAAAAAGAAGCAATAGATGGAGATGTTTTTGCAAACAAAATTAAATTATCTAACAAATTGGCCAAAAAATATTTATCGGAAGCCAAAAAACAAATTGCAAACAAAGAACCGTTTTATATTGCTTTAGAAAAAGCCATGCACAATTTCTTGAAAGCAAAATTACATATCGAAACATCGGAAATGAGCAAAGACAAAATAACCGAAATCTTATTGTCTAGAAATGCCAGCCCAGAAGATGTAAGTAGTTTTATAGCTTTGACAGAAAATTGCGAATTGGCAAGATATGCGCCATCAACAAGCGTTACGATTCAACAAGATTATGATAAAGCCGTTGAAATAATATCAATTTTAGAGAAACAAATCTCAGTTTAACCACAAAGTTCACAAAGAATTAGCAAAAAACACAAAGCTTTGTGAACTTAGTTTTGCATAAAACCACACTTAGTGTACTTTGTGAAAACCTTAGTGAACTTCGTGTTTAAAAAGAATTAACCATAAAGCAACACAAAGAACACA
>NZ_MUHE01000055.1 GCF_002217405.1 Flavobacterium psychrophilum DSM 3660 = ATCC 49418
TACGCTTGCCACCAACGTTCTCGCGCTACAAGCAGTTTGGGACTAAATTAAGCCTTATCTTCGGATATGCCAAATCTTTCTGATACAAAACCAACTTTAAATTAAGCCTAAAACCCAAATTGCTTGTAGCGTGTGTTGGCAGCTGGGCTTGTTGTCCACCGCTATTTTCCGCTTTTAATTCTGTTATCGTGTTTGCATAACATTTGGCAATTTTCGGCTGTTGTTTTTCCGCCACCGTGCCAAGGTGTTATGTGGTCGGCTTCCATTTCGTTGAGTTCAAATTGTACACCACATTTTGGGCAAATTCCTTTTTGTCTTTCGTAAGATTCTCGTTTTTGTTTGTCAGTAAATGCTCGAATACTCAAGTATTTTTCGTTTCGTGTAATCACGTATTCATAAATGCCTGACTTTTTTGTCACGTCTTCATCTTGCATTAATTTGGTTATTTCTTCTTCTAATTTTTTCGTGTCAAATTTCTCGTTTTTGTAGCTATTGTACAAAATTCCGTAATTCACGCCTTTCATTTCTTTACGATATTTTGGAAAAATTACATTAATCCAATTGATTACGCTCGAAAAATACAAACGTAATTCGTTTGCGTTTTCTTCGGGTTGATTTTTTGACATATAATCTTCAATAGCATCATTGTTTATCCAACTTATTGCTGTTTCTAAATAATCTTGACGAATAGGCGAACCTGTCAAATAATCGCTTCCAATACTCGAAGCTGGGCAACCCGATTTGCTAAAATATTTTTTCGCATCCGTGAGCCAAGTTCCTGTATAAATGGCGTTTCTTAATTCTTGATTGGTTAGTTTTTCGCCTGCAATGTTGATGGTTTTGAACCAGTCTAATTTTTCCTTATCGTTACCATCGCAAAAATAAACCATCAATTTGTAGTCTAAAATTTCGTTTTTCTCTACGTCTGTAAGGTTGTGAAAATACATTGAGTTTAACGAAAAACTACTCGAAACATATTCGCAAATACTTATGGTTCTTTGTTGTCCGTCTAAAACTTCGTAAGTTTCATCTTCGTTTTTTACCCAATACATCACATTTAAAGGGAAGTTTTTTTTGACGGTTTCTATTACAGAATCACGTTGTTTGTCTTTGTAAACAAATTCACGTTGATATTTTGGGCGAATATTTAGATTTCCTCCAAAACCAACAACGCCTTCTTCGTTGTCATTAAAATATCCGTTTGAAACTTCACGAATTGTTATTTCTTTAAGTTCTATTTTCATAATCTCTTGTTTTTGATTACAATTCTTGCATACGGAACATCTACAATTCCGTTTGTAATCATATATAAATCGCCGTTAACTGCACCTCTTTTTTGTATTTCTTTTCTATATTTTTTATGTTCATCTTTATAAGGTTCAACACCGAATTCAATGCCCGAACTTGATATTCCTAAACCGATTATCTCAAATTGTTCAGGATTATATTTGTCTAAAAAAGTTATTGGAACTCCCATAAAACCATTATAATTTACTGGAATTTCTTTTGTCTTCCCAATGTTTATTGCGTTAAAATTCTCATAAGTTGGAAATTCTTCAGGAGTATAAGATTTATAAAGTTCTAAATCTTCGTGCCTTTTTCTGATTTCTAGATTGGTGAACCAAGTGACTCCAGAAACTCTAATCATTCCTTCTTTTCGGTCGGTTGCCGTTGCATAATCTTCATAATGCTTGTTTATAAAATGGGCCGCACCACCATTAAATCCATAGCCTAACCAAAGTTTATCTTCTTTTATTAGCTTGAAAATTTCTTTGTATGTTATAGCATTTTGGTGTCCGACAATAATAAATTTCTTGTCAAACTGAACCAATTGAGTAACATATTCTCGAAATAATGAAAATGGGGGATTGGTAACGACAATATCGGCTTGCGTGAGCAAGTCGATACTTTCTTGACTTCTAAAATCGCCATCTCCTTTTAGGTGGATAATGCCAATTTCTTCGGCATCAGGAACTCTGTTTCCGTTTTTGTCGCCATTATATTCAAGATAAATGGCTTTTTCGGATTTGTTTTCGCTAAACAAATCTCTTTCTTGATTTTTGTAACAAGTTGTGATTAGTTTTTTCAGTCCTAAATTCTCGAAGTTGTATGAGAAATAATGAAAAAAGTTACTGACCCTTGGGTCATCGCAATTGCAAAAAACAACTTTGTCTTTAAAGTGTTCTTTGTAATGTCGTAACTCTTTTTCTATGTCTGAAAGTTGAGTATAAAATTCGTCTTTCTTTGAATCTTTTGCTTTGTGTAGGTTTTTGTTCTTCGCCTTTTCCGCCATTGTTGTCCGATTTACGGCAACAATTCAACGGAATTTTCATTCTAAATAGCTCTTATTTAGCAGGTTCCGTTAGCCTTGATGCCAACGTTCCGGCGCTTGGC
>NZ_MUHE01000056.1:0-9917 GCF_002217405.1 Flavobacterium psychrophilum DSM 3660 = ATCC 49418
TAAAGCTAAATTGGTATTATAATTTATATAAATAAAAAAAAGCTTCGGCATTGTGCAGAAGCTTTAAAAATATTTTTTCGAAAAAATTGTTTTTTATATTGTATGTTTCTCTAGTCGTATTTCGAGTTATTTTACATTTAAAACAAAATAATTTTTCTTTCCACTTTGCAATAATACGAATTGGTTGTTTATCATATCTTTTGTTGTTAAAGTAAATTCTTCGGTTACTTTTTCTTTGTTTACAGCTATTGAATTAGCCGAAAGTGCTCTTCTTGCTTCTCCGTTAGATTTTAAGAATCCTGATTTTTCGTTTAGTACTTCAACAATGTTTATCCCAGCTTCGATGTCTGTTTTAGAAATTTCGGCTTGGGGAACACCATCAAAAATTTCTAAAAAAGTTGCGGCGTCTAATCCTTTCAAATCATTGGAGGTAGAATTGCCAAACAAAATATTTGAGGCTTTGATGGCTTTTTCTAATTCTTCTTTTCCGTGTACTAGAATGGTGATTTCTTCTGTTAATTTTCGTTGTAAGACACGTAAATGCGGGGCGGTTTTGTGTTCTTCTATCAAGCCATCAATCGTGTTTTTATCTAAAAAAGTAAATATTTTGATGTATTTTTCGGCATCTTCATCGGAGGTGTTTAGCCAAAACTGGTAAAATTTATAAACCGAAGTTTTATCGGCAGTTAGCCAAACGTTTCCGCCTTCGGATTTTCCGAATTTAGAACCATCTGCTTTTGTGATTAGTGGTGTGGTTAGCGCATAGGCTTTTGCTCCTTCGCCACCCATTCTGCGAACTAACTCTGTTCCTGTAGTGATGTTTCCCCACTGGTCTGAGCCCCCCATTTGTAACAAACAATTATGATTTTTGTACAAATACTGAAAATCGTAGCCTTGTATGAGCTGGTAAGTAAATTCTGTAAATGACATGCCTTCGCCTTCTGCTCCTAAGCGTTTTTTGACGGAGTCTTTGCTCATCATATAATTTACGGTGATTCGTTTTCCTATATCACGAGCAAAATCGATAAACGAAAAATCTTTCATCCAATCGTAGTTGTTTACTAAAATTGGGGCATTTGTATTGGTTGTGTTAAAGTCTAAAAAACTAGATAAAACAGCTTTTATTCCCGCAACATTCTTATTTAAAGTGGCTTCGTCGAGCAAATTTCTTTCGTCGCTTTTTCCCGAAGGATCACCTATCATTCCTGTGGCACCACCTATTAAAGCAATAGGTTTGTGTCCGAAATTTTTTAGATGAACTAAAAGTATGATTTGAACCATGCTTCCTATGTGTAAGGAATCGGCAGTGGGATCAAAACCTATATATGCGGTAGTAGATTCTTTTGTTAATTGCTCTTCGGTTCCGGGCATCATGTCGTGAAACAAGCCTCTCCATTTTAATTCTTCAACTAAATTTTTCATTTTCAAAATTAATTTCGACAAAGATAACAATTCAATAACAAAAATCAATTTCAAAAATCAATGGCAATAACAAAAAATATTTTTTTGTGAGTCTTAATATTCTATTGGTCAAAAAAAGGGTAATTCGTAATTTGTAATTTGTAATTTTACAAAATGGTATTAGTTACAGGAGCAACAGGATTGGTGGGTTCGCATTTGGTTTTGCATTTGTTAGAGCAAGGGGAATCAGTGAAGGCATTATTTAGGAATGAAAATGGAAAACAAAAAGTAAAAGCAGTTTTCGATTATTATAACCAACAAGAGTTATTTGCCAAAATACATTGGTATCAAGCTGATGTTTTAGATATTCCTTCGCTCGAAGGTGCTTTTCATGATGTTAATTATGTATATCATTGTGCTGCTTTAATTTCTTTTGATCCGAAAGATGAAGGAAATCTTAGAAAAATAAATATAGAAGGAACTCAAAATATTATTAGTTTTTGTATCGATTTTAAAATAAAAAAACTTTGTTATGTGAGTTCTATTGCCGCTTTGGGAGATTTAGCACCACAAGAAACGATTGTTACAGAAACATGCGAATGGAATCCCGAAATGCAACATAGCGATTATGCTATTTCTAAATATGGTGCCGAAATGGAAGTTTGGCGTGCACAACAAGAAGGGCTTGATGTAGTTGTTGTAAATCCTGGCGTTATTCTGGGGCCGCTTTTCTGGACAGAAGGGAGCGGCGAAATTTATACCAAAGTACATAATGGTTTGCCTTTTTATACTAAAGGAAGTACAGGGTTTGTTTCTGTAATTGATGTAGTAACGATCTTGTTATTACTCATGAAAAGTGATATTGTAAATGAGAAATTTATTTTAATTTCCGAAAATAAAACATATCAGGAATTAGTTTTTGCTATTGCCGAAACCCTAAATACAAAAAAACCGAAACTGTATGCAAGTAAATTTCTTACTAGTTTTGCCTGGAGAACAGATTGGTTTTTTGGCGCTTTTTTTGGTAAAAAAAGAACTTTAACCAAGGATTTAGCCAGCACCTTGCATGCAAAGGAGGTTTATTGTAACAGGAAAATAATAACCCAAATAGATTATAAGTTTCTAGAGGTTAGTGTTTATTTAAAATCTATAAAAAAAGCTTCTTCTTAACGAGGGTTGTTAGTCGTATGGGGTATTTTTTTTAAAGAATCCTGTGTTTTTTTAGTTTTAATTTTCAATTCTTTGCTTATAATGGTGTCTAATTCTGATTTTTCTTTTTGTAATCTGTTAGATACATTTTCGAACATTAACTTGTAAGTTTCGGTATTTGAAGCAAAATATTTGTTGTTTTCTACAAACTGTAGGCTGTCTATTTTGTATTTCTGGTAAATATATGTTTTAGAATCTATGCTGTTTGTAGTCAGTTTTTCAGGGCTATAAATTTTTAGTGCTTGAAGCAAAGCCAAATCATATAATATGTTTTCCATAACGTCTTTGTCTATTGGTTTTGCTGGCTTTGGAATTTCATTTTTATTAGAACAAGCGCTAATAATAATTAAAAAGGATAGTGCTAAAATAATTTTCTTCATCGTATTATCTGTTAAATTCTAATCGCTTACCACAATGAATTTCTTTTGTTTTAGCGTTATGAAAGACTAATTCTCCGTTTACAAAAGTATGTGTAATTCTAGATTTGAAGGTATAATCTTCAAAGGGGGACCACTTGCATTTGTATAAGATATTGTCTTTGTTTACACGCCATGGCATTCCTATGTTTACGATGACTAAATCGGCATAATATCCTACTTTTATAAATCCACGACGGTCTATTTTGAAAATTTTTGCAGGATTGTGTGCTGTTTTTTCAACAATTTTTTCGATCGAAATTTTCCCTTGATGAAAAGCTTCAAATAATGCCACAAGAGCATGTTGTACTAGCGGCCCGCCAGAGGGAGCAGTGGTGTATGGGTTTTGTTTTTCTTCAAAAGTATGAGGAGCATGATCGGTTGCAATAACGTCTATTCTGCCATCGAGTAACGCTTTCCAGAGTTCGTCTTTGTCTGCTTGGGTTTTTACTGCTGGATTCCATTTTATGAGTGTGCCTTTTTTTGCGTAATCATCGTTAGTAAACCACAAATGGTGAATGCAAACTTCGGCGGTAATTTGTTTGTCTTCTACTGGAATACGAGAGAAAAGGGTTGTTTCTTTTGCTGTACTTACGTGAAATATATGTAATCTTGCACCTGTTTTTTGCGCTAACGCTACTGCTTTTGATGATGAAATATAGCACGCTTCCTCGCTACGAATGAGGTGGTGAAATTTCATTGGGATATCATCGCCATATTCTGCTTTGTATTTTTCTAAATTGTTTTGTATCGTTGTTTCATCTTCGCAGTGTACCGCAATAAGCATTTTTGTGCTCGAAAATATTTTTTCTAAAACAGCTTCATTATCTACTAGCATGTTTCCTGTAGATGAGCCTAAGAAAATTTTAATTCCTGCTACATTTTTCGGGTTGGTTTTTAAAACTTCTTCTAAATTATCGTTTGTTGCCCCCATCATAAATGAGTAATTGGCATACGATGATTGGGCTGCAATCTGGTATTTTTGTTCTAATAGTTCTTGTGTTACGGCATTGGGTACAGTGTTTGGCTGCTCGATATAGGTAGTAATTCCGCCAGCAATTGCGGCACGAGATTCTGAAGCGATATCGCCTTTGTGGGTAAGACCAGGTTCGCGAAAATGCACTTGGTCGTCTATCATTCCGGGGATGAGGTAATTTCCTTCGGCATCAATGATTTTGCAATCGGAAGATTTCGGGCTTATGTTGTCTCCAATTTCTATAATAAATTCATTTTCAATAAGAACATCGCCTTCAAATAGGATTCCTTCATTGATAATTTTTGCATTCTTTATTAAAACTTGTTTCATGTTTTTTGGTTTTGTATAATACCTAAAGCCTATTTAATATTTTTCTTACTCGAAGCATGATTACACCAAATATTGCTTCCTTGATGATGGCATTACTCATTTTCGATTCGCCTTTGGTTCTGTCTGTAAAAATGATAGGGACTTCGGTGATTTTGAATTTATTTATAAAGGTACGATACTTCATTTCTATTTGAAAAGCATAACCTGTAAATTTTATTTTATCTAAATCGATGGTTTCCAGTACCTTTCTTCGGTAACAAATAAAACCTGCTGTTGCATCGTGAATTTTCATTCCTGTTATAAATCGCACATATACCGAAGCGAAATAAGACATTAAAACTCGGTTTAATGGCCAGTTTACGACGTTTACGCCAGTTACATAGCGAGAACCTATTGCCATTCCTGCTTTGCCTGTATTGCAAGCGTTATATAATTTTTCTAGATCGGCTGGGTTGTGAGAAAAATCGGCATCCATTTCGAAAATATATTCATAATCGTGTTGTAATGCCCATTTGAAACCATGTACATAAGCGGTTCCTAATCCTGATTTTTCTTTTCTGGTTTCAAGAAATAATTCGTTGCTAAATTCTTGTTGCAGGGCTATTACTTTGTTAGAAGTTCCGTCGGGCGAATTGTCATCAACAATTAAAACGTGAAATTTTTTGGATAGCGAAAACACTGCTCGAATGATTGTTTCGATATTTTCTATTTCGTTATAGGTTGGGATTATTACAATTCCGTCTTTCATAAGGTAAAATTCTGATGCAAAAATAAGCTTTTTCGCAAATGAGTTTCTTAAATTATTTATAAAACTCGTAAAGTCTTGTGAGTAGGACAAATTAAAGATGTTGGAGAGGGATGTTTTGTTTGTTTTATTTGGCAAGACAATGCAAAATATATAATTTTTGCGACTTTTTGTTTCTTATGATATTAAAAAATAAAAGGTTAGCCGTTTGAAGCTAACCTTTTATTGTATAAAATATTTTTTTAAAATTACTGAACAATAATTGTTTTTGTTGCCTTGCCTTGGTTTGTTATTACTTCTACAAAATAATTGCCTTTTGCAAAGCTTGAAACATTTATTTCTGAATGATTAGTTGTTTTTATTAACTGGCCTAATGTGTTGTAAAAATTCACGTTTTCTAATTGTAAGCCCTCTTGTAAGACTATGTTTAAAGTTTCTGAAGCTGGGTTTGGGTATATTTTTAAATTACTTTCTATCGAAAATGAATGATTAGAAAGTAAATTACCAGAAATAGTTTTAAAACGATTCCAAACTCTTGCGGCCTCATAAGCTACTTCAGCACCCACAGGAACATTTAATCTGGCTTTTGATATTTTAGCATCCGAAAAAACCGATTCATCAATAATTAGAGGCGTTGTAATGTAGCAGTTTACTAAGTTTAGGTTCGTACATCCTCTAAAGGCGGAATTTCCAATAGCAGTTACAGAGTTAGGAATGGTAACAGATGTTAAACCAGAACAGCCTGCAAAAGTATCCTCTCCAATAGAGGTCACAGAATTAGGAATGGTAATCGATGTTAATCCCTTACAGCGATCAAAAGCAGAATTTTCAATAGTAGTCACAGAATTAGGAATTGTAACTGATATTAAACCAGTACACAGAAAAAAAGTAGCCTCTCCAATAGTAGTCACAGAATTAGGAATGGTAACCGATGTTAAAGCACTGCAATTATAAAAAGCATACTCTTTAATAGTAGTCACAGAATTAGGAATTGTAACTGATGTTAAACCAGTACAACTACTAAAAGCACTCCTTCCAATAACAGTCACAGAACTAGGAATGGTAAGCGATGTTAAACCAAAACAGCCAAAAAAAGCAAGACTTCCAATGGAAGCAACAGAGTTAGGGATGGTAATCGATGTTAGGCGCTTACAGCGATCAAAAGCAGAATTGCCAATAGAAATGACAGAATTGCCAATCGTAACAGATGTTAAAGCAACACAATTATTAAAAGCATGCTCTCCAACAGAAGTCACGGCATCTCCAATACTAACCGATGTCAAATTATAATTACCTTTAAACGCTTCGTCTGCAATAGCAGTCACAGCATAGTTTTCTGAATTATAAACGACTGTTTCTGGTATTTCTGCTGCTCCAGTAAAATGAGTGTGCCTAGCGACACTAGCAGTAAGAGGAACTGTTGAAGAAGTAACGGTATAATTTATACCGTTTGCTGTAAAATCTTGTGCTATTCCTAGAAAAGGCATTAAAATGATAAATAATAATTTTCTCATGTTTTTGTTTTTTAAAATTACTGAACAATAATTGTTTTTGTTGCCTTACCTTGGTTTGTTATTACTTCTACAAAATAATTGCCTTTTGCAAAGCTTGAAACATTTATTTCTGAATGATTAGTTGTTTTTATTAACTGGCCTAATGTGTTGTAAAAATTTACTTTTTCTAATTGTAATCCCTCTTGCAAGGCTATGTTTAAAATTTCTGAAACTGGGTTTGGGTATATTTTTAGATTACTTTCTATTGCAAATGAATGATTAGAAAGTAAATTACCAGAAATAGGGCTGAAATTTCTCCAAACAGCCGCTGCCTGATAAACAGCTTGCGTACCAGTAGGAACATTTAAAGCACAGTTTGATTGGGTAATATTCCTAAAGACATTTGCATTAATAATTAAAGGCATTGTAATGTAGCAGTTTACTTTGGTTAAACTACGACATTTATCAAAAGCATAATTTCCAATAGCAGTTATAGAATTAGGAATGGTAACAGATGCTAAATTAGAACAAGCTTGAAAAGCAGCCCCTCCAATAGCAGTCACAGAATTAGGAATGGTAACTGATATTAAACCTGAACAGCGTGCAAAAGACCCTACTCCGATAGTAGTCACAGAATTAGGAATGGTAACTGATGTTAAAGCAGTACACTGAAAAAAGGCGGAGATTCCAATAGAAGTCACAGAATTAGGAATGGTAACCGATGTTAAAGCATTGCAATTATGAAAAGTATAATCTTTAATAGCAGTCACAGAATTAGGGATGCTAACCGATGTTAAGCCATTACATGAAGAAAACGCAGATTGTTCAATAGAAGTCACAATATAGTTTTCTGAATTATAAGTTACTATTTCTGGTATTTCTGCTGCTCCAGTAAAATTACAGTTTCTAGCTACCTTAGCGGTAAAGGGAGCTGTTGAAGAAGTAATGGTATATTTTATACCGTTTGCTGTAAAATCTTGTGCGATTCCTAAAAAAGGAATTAAAATGACAAATAATAATTTTCTCATGTTTTTTGTTTTTAATTATTGTATAATGATTGTTTTTGTTGCCTTACCTTGGTTTGTCATTATTTCTACAAAATAATTTCCTTTTGCAAAGCTTGAAACATTTATTTCTGAATGATTAGTTGTTTTTATTAACCGCCCTAATGTGTTGTAAAAATTTACTTTTTGTAATTGTAAGCCCTCTTGTAAAGCTATGTTTAAAATTTCTGAAACAGGGTTTGGGTATATTTTTAAAGCACTTTCTATCGCAAATGAATGATTAGAAAGTAAACTGCTAGAAATAGGGCTGAAATTTCTCCAAACAGCCGCTGCCTGATAAACAGCTTGCGTACCAGTAGGAACATTTAAAGCACAGTTTGATTGAGTAACATTACCGAAGACATTTTTATTAATAACTAAAGGGCTTGTAATATGACAATTTACTGTTCTTAAACTGCTACAGTCTGCAAAAGACCCCTCTCCAATAGAGGTCACAGAATTAGGAATGGTAACCGATGTTAAAGCATTGCAATTATAAAAAGTATACTTTTCAATAGCAGTCACAGAATTAGGGATAGTAACCGATGTTAAGCTCTTACAGGCATCAAAAGCAGAATTTCCAATAGCAGTCACAGAATTAGGAATGGTAATTGATTTTAGTTTCATACAGTCTCTAAAAGCTTCCTCTCCAATAGAAGTCACAGAATTAGGAATTGTAACTGATATTAAACCAGAACAGTCTAGAAAAGCAGAATCCCCAATAGAGGTCACAGAATTAGGAATTGTAACTGATATTAAACCAGAACAGCCTGTAAACCCCCCCCTTCTAATAACAGTCACAGAATTAGGAATTGTAACTGATGTTAAACCAGTACAACTACTAAAAGCACGCCTTCCAATATCAGTCACAGAATTAGGAATGGTGACCGATGTTAAATTAGAACAATGGGCAAAAGACCCCTCTCCAATAGAGGTCACAGAATTAGGAATGGTAACCGATGTTAAAGCATTGCAATTATAAAAAGTATAATTTTCAATAGCAGTCACAGAATTAGGGATAGTAACCGATGTTAAGCTCTTACAGGTATCAAAAGCAGAATTTCCAATAGCAGTCACAGAATTAGGAATGGTAACCGATGTTAAATTAGAACAATTTTGAAAAGCACGTTCTTTAATATAAGCCACGGTGTAGTTTTCTGAATTGTAAGCTACTGTTTCTGGTATTACCGCAGCTCCACTGAAATTAGGGTTGTCAGTTACGCTAATAGTAAAAGGAGCTGTTGAAGAAGTAACAGTATAATTTATGTCGTTTGCTGTAAAATCTTGCGCTATTCCTAAAAAAGGAATTAAAATAAAAAATAATAATTTTTTCATGTTTTTTGTTTTTAATTAAAAAATTATGGGGTTTACAAAAATAAGCTAGATTTAGAATAAATACAAATAATACTTTGTTTTTTTGAGATTGGTCTTTAAGTAGGTGTTGTTTCTATATGCCTGCAATTGTCTGATTTTGCTGTTCTTTTTGTTATATTTGGCTTTGCAAACGATTAATTAGGGACTAAAATTCATCAAAATATTGGTTAATGTTCTTTTTTTTATTTAGAAGCTTTTTTTGTATAATGTTATGAATAGAAAAAGGTTAGCCGTTCGAAGCTAACCTTTTATTGTGTAAAATATTTTTTTTAAATTATTGTATAATAATTGTTTTTGTTGCCTTACCTTGGTTTGTTATTACTTCTACAAAATAATTGCCTTTTGCAAAGCTTGAAACATTTGTTTCTGAATGATTAGTTGTTTTGATTAACTGCCCTAATGTGTTGTAAAAATTTACTTTTTGTAATTGTAATACCTCTTGCAAGGCTATGTTTAAAATTTCTGAAACTGGGTTTGGGTATATTTTTAGATTACTTTCTATTGCAAATGAATGATTAGAAAGTAAATTACCAAAAATAGGGCTAAAATCTTTCCAAACACCCGCTGCCTGATAAGCTGCTTCAGTACCAGCAGGAACATTTAAAGCACAGTTTGACTGAGTAACATTACCGAAGACATTTGCATTAATAACTAAAGGGCTTGTAATATGGCAATTTACTGTCTTTAAACTTCTACAGCCTGCAAAAGCATCCTCTCCAATAGCAGTCACAGAATTAGGAATTGTAACTGATGTTAAACCAGAACACTCTGCAAAAGACCCATCTCCAATAGTAGTCACAGAATTAGGAATTGTAACTGATGTTAAACCAGAACAGCCTATAAAAGACCGATCTGCAATAGAGGTCACAGAATTAGGAATTGTAACTGTTTTTAGAGCAGTACATTTGAAAAAAGCATCCTTTCCAATAG
>NZ_MUHE01000056.1:9999-14321 GCF_002217405.1 Flavobacterium psychrophilum DSM 3660 = ATCC 49418
GGAATTGTAACTGATATTAAACTGCTACAGAGTGTAAAAGCGTCCTCTCTAATAGAGGTCACAGAATTAGGAATTGTAACTGATATTAAACCAGAACAGCCTGTAAAAGACCCTTTTCCGATAGTAGTCACAGAATTAGGAATTGTAACTGATGTTAGACGAGAACATCTTTCAAAAGCAGCATCTCCGATAGATGTAACGGTATTGTTAGGGATTGTAATTGATGTTAAATTAGAACAAAGCGCAAAAGCATCCTTTTCGATAGATCTAACAAAATTCCCAACGTTAACCGACGTTAAACCTTGACAGGTAAAAAACGCAGATTCTCCAATAGCAGTCACAATATAGTTTTCTGAATTATAAGTTACTATTTCTGGTATTACCGCAACTCCACTAAAATCAGGGTTTCTAGCTACCTTAGCAGTAAAGGGAGCTTCTGAAGAAGTAATGGTGTATCTTATGCCGTTTGCTGTAAAATCTTGTGCTATTCCTAAAAAAGGAATTAAAATGACAAATAATAATTTTCTCATGTTTTTTGTTTTTAATTATTGAACAATAATTGTTTTTGTTGCCTTACCTTGGTTTGTTATTATTTCTACAAAATAATTGCCTTTTGCAAAGCTTGAAACGTTTGTTTCTAAATGATTAGTTGTTTTTATTAACTGCCCTAATGTGTTGTAAAAATTCACTTTTTCTAATTGTAAGCCCTCTTGCAAGGCTATGTTTAAAATTTCTGAAACAGGGTTTGGGTATATTTTTAGATTACTTTCTATCGCAAATGAATGATTAGAAAGTAAACTGCCAGAAATAGGACTAAAATCTTTCCAAACAGCCGCTGCCTGATAAGCTGCTTCAGTACCAGCAGGAACATTTAAAGCACAGTTTGATTGAGTAACATTACCGAAGACATTTTTATTAATAACTAAAGGGCTTGTAATATGACAATTTACTGTTCTTAAACTGCTACAGTCTGCAAAAGCACGCTCTTCAATAGCAGTCACAGAATTAGGAATGGTAACCGATGTTAAACCAAAACAGCCAAAAAAAGCAAAATTTTCAATAGCAGTCACAGAATTAGGAATTGTAACTGATATTAAACCAGAACAGCCTGCAAAAATACCCCTTCTAATAACAGTCACAGAATTAGGAATGGTAATCGATGTTAGACCAGAACATTTTTCAAAAGCAGCATCTCCGATAGATGTAACGGTATTGTTAGGGATTGTAATTGATGTTAAATTAGAACAAAGCGCAAAAGCATCCTTTTCGATAGATCTAACAAAATTCCCAACGTTAACCGACGTTAAACCTTGACAGGTAAAAAACGCAGATTCTCCAATAGCAGTCACAATATAGTTTTCTGAATTATAAGTTACTATTTCTGGTATTACCGCATCTCCAGAAAAACGAGTATTGCTAGCAACACTAGCAGTAAAAGGAGCTGTTGAAGAAGTAATAGTATAATTTATTCCGTTTTCTGTAAAATCTTGCGCTATTCCTAAAAAAGGAATTAAAATGATAAATAATAATTTTCTCATGTTTTTGTTTTTTAATTATTGTATGATAACTGATTTTGTTACTTTGCCTTGGTTTGTCATTACTTCTACAAAATAATTGCCTTTTGCAAAGCTTGAAACGTTTATTTCTGAATGATTAGTTGTTTTTATTAACTGCCCTAATGTGTTGTAAAAATTTACTTTTTCTAATTGTAAGCCCTCTTGTAAGGCTATGTTTAAAATTTCTGAAACTGGATTTGGGTATATTTTTAGATTACTTTCTATCGCAAATGAATTGCTAGATAGAAAACCACCAGAAATAGGACTAAAATCTTTCCAAACAGCGGCTGCCTGATAAACGGCTTGCGTACCAGTAGGAACGTTTAAAGCACAGTTTGATTGCGAAACAGCATCGAAGACATTTTCATTAATAACTAAAGGGCTTGTAATGTGACAATTTACTGTCCTTAAGCTGCTACAGCCTGCAAAAGCATCCTCTCCAATAGCAGTCACAGAATTAGGGATGGTAACCGATGTTAATCCCATACAGCCATCAAAAGCAGAATTTCCAATAGCAGTCACAGAATTAGGAATGGTAACCGATGTTAAAGCATTGCAATTATAAAAAGTATACTTTTCAATAGCAGTCACAGAATTAGGGATGGTAACCGATGTTAAGCTCTTACAGGTATCAAAAGCAGAACTTCCAAAAGCAGTCACAGAATTAGGAATGGTAATTGATTTTAGTTTCATACAGTCTCTAAAAGCAGAAGCTCCAATAGAAGTCACAGAATTAGGGATGATAATCGATTGTAAATTTCCGCAACCTTTAAAAGTAAGAAATTCAATAGAATTAATAGAGTTTCCAATCGTAACAGCCGTTAGGTTTTTACAGTCTCTAAAAGCAGTGTCTCCAATATGAGTTACAGAATTAGGAATGGTAACCGATGTTAAGTCCTTACAGCCATCAAAAGCATAATTTACAATATCAGTCACGGCGTAGTTTTCTGAATTATAAGCTACTGTTTCTGGTATTTCTGCTGCTCCAGTAAAATTAACGTTTCTAGCTACCTTGATAGTAAAAGGGGCTGTTGAAGAAGTAATAGTATAATTTATGTCGTTTGCTGTAAAAGTTTGCGCCATTCCTAAAAAAGGAATTAAAATAAAAAATAATAATTTTTTCATGTTTTTTGTTTTTAATTAAAAATTATGGGGTTTACAAAAATAAGCTAGATTTAGAATAAATACAAATAATACTTTATTTTTTTGAGATTGGTCTTTAAGTAGGTGTTGTTTCTATATGCCTGTAATTGTCTGATTTTGCTGTTCTTTTTGTTATATTTTTAGCCGTTATTTTTGGCTTTGCAAACGATTAATTAGGTGCTGAAATTCATCAAAATATTGGTTAATGTTCTTTTTTTATTTAGAAGCTTTTTTTGTATAATGTTATGAATAGAAAAAGGTTAGCCGTTTGAAGCTAATCTTTTATTGTGTAAAATGTTTTTTTAAATTATTGTATGATAATTGTTTTTGTTGCCTTGCCTTGGCTTGTCATTACTTCTACAAAATAATTTCCTTTTGCAAAGCTTGAAACGTTTATTTCTGAATGATTAGTTGTTTTTATTAACTGGCCTAATGTGTTGTAAAAATTTACTTTTTCTAATTGTAAGCCCTCTTGTAAGGCTATGTTTAAAATTTCTGAAACAGGGTTTGGGTATATTTTTAAAGCACTTTCTATTGCAAATGAATGATTAGAAAGTAAACTACCAGAAATAGGGCTAAAATCCCTCCAAACCGCTGCTGCCTGATAAACGGCTTGAGTACCAGTAGGAACATTTAAAGCACAGTTTGACTGAGTAACATCATCGAAGATATTTTCATCAATAACTAAAGGGCTTGTAATGTGACAATTTACTGTCCTTAAACTGCTACACCCTCCAAAAGCCTCATCTCCAATATTAGTCACAGAATTAGGAATTGTAACTGATGTTAAACCAGAACACTCTCCAAAAGCCTCATCTTCAATATTAGTCACAGAATTAGGAATTGTAACTGATGTTAAACCAGAACAATTGAAAAAAGCCCCATTTCCAATAGTAGTCACAGAATTAGGAATTGTAACTGATGTTAAACCAGAACATCTTTCAAAAGCCCCATTTCCAATAGTAGTCACAGAATTAGGAATTGTAACTGATGTTAAACCAGAACACTCTGCAAAAGACCTATCTCCAATAGTAGTCACAGAATTAGGAATTGTAACTGATGTTAAACCAGAACATCTTTCAAAAGCAAATTTTCCAATAGTAGTCACAGAATTAGGAATTGTAACTGATGTTAAACCAGAACAATCTTGAAAAGACCCATCTCCAATAGTAGTAGCAGAATTAGGAATTGTAACTGATGTTAAACCAGAACACTCTGCAAAAGACCCATCTCGAATAGTAGTCACAGAATTAGGAATTGTAACTGATGTTAAACCAGAACATCTTTCAAAAGCAAAATTTCCAATAGTAGTCACAGAATTAGGAATTGTAACTGATGTTAAACCAGAACAATCTTGAAAAGACCCATCTCCAATAGTAGTAGCAGAATTAGGAATTGTAACAGATGTTAAACCAGAACAGCCTCCAAAAACATAATCTCCAATAGAAGTCACAGAATTAGGAATTGTAACTGATGTTAAACCAGAACAATCTGCAAAAGACCCTTCTCCGATAGTAGTCACAGAATTAGGAATTGTAACTGATGTTAAACCAGAACAATCTGCAAAAGCATCCTTTCCAATAGTAGTCACAGAATTAGGAATTGTAACTGATATTAAACCAG
>NZ_MUHE01000057.1 GCF_002217405.1 Flavobacterium psychrophilum DSM 3660 = ATCC 49418
CCTGTTTGATTTTTATTTTTAAAAAGACCTTAAAGTTAACAGCAACATTATAAAAAAAGTAATCATAACATTAGCCTTAACCCGTTCGGTATAATTGCTAAGCAATCATTATTTTAAAACACATAGAGATATAAAAAAAAGAATTAACATAACAATTTAAAAAAAAAGTTAAACCCCTATATTTTTAAACTTACACACTTTTTAGGATAGTGTCACAAAATCTTAGTTTTTATTTGTCTTGCTAAATAATTTTCGCAAAAAACCCCTGTTATCTTCTTCGTTATTTAAAGAAACTTCTGTATAGTCATTTACAACACCGTATTTATCTATAAGAAAACGAATATACTCGACATAACTTTTGTTTTCTTTTTCTAAAAACCCATTTAAATAGTTTTCGCCTCCATTTTCACCATAAAATGCTTCTAATTTTGCTATTCTGCCGTATAAAGGTTCTATTTCGGTGGTGATTATTTCTTGCGGTATAGCTATTCTTTTTGCTTCATAATTTACTATGACTCCCTTTTTATCTTTAATAATATCAAAATCAGTAAGTACCCAATAATACTCACCGTTTTTAGTAAGGTTTTTTACTATTCCGAAAAAATTTTCTCCGTTTTTTAAGTTATTCCAAAGAATTTTAAATATGCATTTCGGCATATCTGGATGTCTAATAATATTATGTGATTTCGAGACCAATTCCTTTTCAGTATATCCAGATGTTTCTACAAATGCTTTGTTTACTGAAACAATTGTCCCGTATTTATCAGTTCTGCTTATAATTGTTTTGCTTTTATCCCAATTTGCTTCTTTGTTTATTGGCGTCACGTTCGAGTTATTATTACCCATAATCTAGTTTGAAATTTGATGTAAATAACAATTATAGTTTAATGTAAAACATGATAATTATCATTGTTTTTAATAAATTATGATTTTTTCGTTAAATTTTACGCATAAAAAAATCCCATTTCAACTAAATGAAATGGGATTTTATATTTAAGTTTAAAATAAAATTAACCTAAAGCTGCTCTTTTGAAGCCTGTTACAATTAAGTTAGCATCGATAGATTTAACATAATTAGCAACACTCATTGAGCTGTCTTTAATATAATCTTGGTTAACTAAGGTGTTGTCTTTAAAGAAACGACCCAATTTACCTTTTGCAATATTTTCGATCATTGCTTCTGGTTTTCCTTCAGCGCGAAGCATATCTTTAGCTATTTCTATTTCTTTAGCAATTGTATCCGCGTCTACACCTTCTTCGTTTAGAGCGATTGGGTTCATTGCAGCAGCTTGCATTGCTACGTTTCTTGCTGCTTCTTCAATACCATCTGCTTTTGCAGAAAAGGCTGTTAAAGTAGCAATTTTATTTCCCGAGTGAATGTAAGATCCAACGAAAGCACCTTCTAATTTTTCGAAAGTTCTAATTTCTAATTTTTCTCCGATAACTCCTGTTTGCTCGATTAGTTTATCAGCAATAGTAATACCATTAAAATCAGAAGCTAAAAATTCTTCTTTATTGTTAAAGTTTAAGGCAAGGTTAGCCATTTCAACAGCCATTTTAACGAAGTTTTCGTTCATTCCTACGAAGTCAGTTTCACAGTTTAATGTGATTACAACTCCAACAGTATTATCAGCGTTTACAACAGCGATTGCGGCACCTTCAGTAGATTCTCTATCTGAACGGTTTGCAGCTACTTTTTGTCCTTTTTTACGTAAATTTTCGATTGCTAAATCAAAATCTCCATCTGATTCTACTAAAGCTTTTTTACAATCCATCATTCCGGCTCCGGTGATGGTTCTCAATTTATTTACGTCTGCAGCAGTGATAGTTGCCATATTTATTATTTTAATTGGGTTATAAAAAAAAATTACGAATACGAATTACAAATTAAGTTAAAAAATTCGTAATTCGTAATTCGCAATCCGTAATTAGATAATTACTCTTTTGTTTTAGCAGCTTCAGCTACAATTGCTTTTTCGTCAGCTTTTGTATCTGTTACTTCTTCTTGAGCAACTTCTTCTGTAGTAGTGTCAGCTTCTTTATCAGATGTTCTGTTTGCAAGACCATCAATAATAGCTTCAGTTACTAAAGTTAAAATTTTATCGATTGATTTAGAAGCATCATCATTTGCAGGGATAACATACTCAACAAGACGTGGATCAGAGTTAGTATCTACCATTGCGAAAACTGGAATGTTTAATTTTTGAGCTTCTTTAATTGCGATGTGTTCAGCTTTGATATCTACTACAAATAATGCAGCAGGCAATCTTGACATGTCAGAGATAGAACCTAAGTTTTTCTCTAATTTTGCACGCAAACGATCCACTTGCAAACGTTCTTTTTTAGACAATGTCATAAAAGTACCGTCTTTTTTCATGCGGTCGATAGTTGACATCTTCTTAACAGCTTTACGAATTGTAACAAAGTTTGTTAACATTCCGCCAGGCCATCTTTCTGTGATGTACGGCATGTTTGCAGCAGCAGCTTTTTCGGCTACGATGTCTTTAGCTTGTTTTTTGGTAGCTACGAAAAGTATTTTTCTACCTGATGCAGCGATTTTTTTCAGAGCTTCATTAGCTTCTTCAATTTTTGCTGCAGTTTTATATAGATTGATAATGTGAATTCCATTACGCTCCATATAGATGTAAGGAGCCATGTTTGGATCCCATTTTCTAGTCATGTGTCCGAAGTGTACACCTGCTTCTAGTAAGTCTTTAACTTCTATTTTATTTGCCATTTTGTAATAGTTTACGTTCTGTTGAATTAGCAATAGGTCTTTGATAAGACTTTAAGGCTTTCGGCTTTAAGGCTTTCGACATATTTAGATGCTAAACTAGTTTCCTGCCTCGACAGGAAGAGCAACAATAACTTAGTTTTTAATAAAAAAATATTAACGTTTAGAGAATTGGAATCTCTTACGGGCTTTCTTCTGACCGAATTTTTTACGTTCAACCATTCTTGGGTCTCTCGTTAGTAATCCTTCTGGTTTTAAGATTGCTCTGTTTCCTTCTCCAACTTCACACATTACTCTTGCTAAAGCCATTCTTACTGCTTCTGCTTGTCCTGTGCTTCCGCCTCCGTAAACATTTACTTTTACGTCATAGTTAGTTACATTTTCTGTCATAGACATTGGTTGTAAAACTTTGTACTGTAAAGTAGCTGTTGGGAAATAAGTTGCAAACGCTTTTTTGTTAACAGTGATTACTCCTGTTCCTTCCGATACGTAAACACGTGCAACTGCACATTTTCTTCTACCGATTTTGTGAATTGCTGCCATTACTTAAGATCGTTTAGGTTAACTGTTTTAGGTTTCTGAGCGCCTTGTTTGTGCTCTGATCCTACAACAACATTTAAATTTCTAAAAAGCTCAGCTCCTAATTTGTTTTTAGGTAACATTCCTTTTACTGCTTTTTCTACTAAAAGAGCAGGGTTTTTTGATTGCAAAACTTTTGCAGTCAAACTTCTTTGTCCTCCTGGATAACCTGTGTGACGGATGTAAGTCTTCTCGTCCATTTTGTTACCTGTAAGGTTGATTTTTTCTGAGTTGATAACGATTACGTTATCTCCGCAGTCCACGTGTGGTGTGTAACTTGGCTTGTACTTACCTCTAAGAATCATAGCGACCTTTGATGCAAGACGACCTAAGTTATGACCATCAGCATCTACAACAATCCACTCTTTTGTGATAGTGGCTTTGCTTGCTGATTGTGTCTTGTAGCTTAATGCGTCCATAATATTATTTTAATTAAACATTCCATCCCCAATAAAGGGAGTGCAAAAGTACGATTATTTATTTTAAATGCAAATAGGAAAGTAAAAATTCTTTTTCTTTGCTTTTCAGTGAGTTACATTTTTTTGAAAATTATTTTTTTACTTAAAATAGTTTGCTTAAAATCATGGTTAGAAATTGTGTCTGTTTTAAGTTTTTTTTGATGAAAATGCTTTTTTTATATTGATACCAATTTAGCTTTAAAAACACTGGAATATTTATTAAGGATGTTGTCATTCCGAGGAACGAGGAATCTCATAATTTGAATAACTTGATGAGATTCCTCGTTCCTCGGAATGACAAACTGTATGTTTTTTTATCCCAGTAAATTTAAACTTTAAATGGTATTACGTTTCCGCTATCATTCCAATCTGTCATTGCGAGCAAAAGCAGTTTCTCAAATTAGAATTTCAGAATCGCAATAACAGGATTTTTATTTTATAGGGGCTATTTAAGAATTTAGTTTTTTATGAGTTGTCTGAAAACATAGGCTAATTAAAATAGCCTATGTTTTTAGTGCACTCA
>NZ_MUHE01000058.1 GCF_002217405.1 Flavobacterium psychrophilum DSM 3660 = ATCC 49418
TAATTATGTACATTTGTAAAAAAACAATGATAACAATTAGCGTATCCGAATTTAGGGGAAATATCAAAAAATATCTTGATATAGCACAGGAAGAAAAAATATTGATCCACAGAGGTAAAGGCAAGACTTATGCGATTGTCCCTATTGCAGAAATAAATGATGAACCGTATAATCCCGAATTTGTAGCCAAAATAATGCGCTCAAAAGAAGACTCTGAAAAAGGCAGAGTTACATTTATAAAAACAGAGGATTTATGGAAATAGGGTATACTGATGAAGCCCTAAAAGATATTAGTTATTGGAAAAAAAGCGGGGACAAAATAATTCAAAATAAGATACAAAAACTAATTATTTCGATTCAAGAAAACCCAACTGAAGGAATCGGAAAGCCAGAAAAATTAAAACACAATTTATCGGGTTATTGGTCAAGAAGAATTAATCAAGAGCATAGAATTATATACGAAATTAAAGAAAATAATACAATAGAAATCCAATCACTTAAAGGGCATTATTAAGCTTCTTTTTCGGACTTTTTTCTGAATTATTTTTTTGCTTTTTTTGAACTTTTTGGGCAGAATGTAGAAAGAAGCAAGAGGGAACGACGCAAAGCGATAGTTTATTTTATAAAGTGCTGATTTTTAGTTGTTTAATTATTTGGTTTTAACTACAATACGTACATTTATACGTACATTTATATTTTTCTTTTTTTAAAACATTGATTTATAAATAAATACACTATTTTTTAGTACGCATTTACAAAAAAACACAAAAAAAACAATCTCGTGCGACCTGCCGTCGGGGCGACTCAAAAATAAAATAAAACCCCCTCTAATTTAGATACAAATTAGAGGGGGTTTTATTTTATTTTTGAGTTTGTTTTTAGACTTAAAAAACAACACTTGTTTTTTATTTAATTAGTATAAAAAGGTATTTTTTTGATTTCTTCCAAAGCGTTTTTTAATACATTTTGCTTCATCTTCCCCTCTAATAAATAGATCATTAATTTCTTTCTTCCCTCTTTTAAAATAACCAATCTTTTTTTAGCATCAAGTTCTCCCATGGCTGTTTCCATAGCTTTTTTAATATCGTTTAACATAGATTACGTTTTTTATATAATTAAACCAAACCTTTCTTTTTGAAGATACCAACCAAATAAGCTGCTTTATCATCAATAATTTTACCTTTACTAACCATTTCCAGCAGGTTGTTTTTTTCTTCTACAAATTGCTTCCAATACTTGACAGCCCACAGTTCCGCTAAATCTTCCCGAATACCTACGGCTTTTATATTAGCTATCTTCTGGAGTAGTTCGCCATTTTTCTTTTGTTCTTCTAAATTTCCATTAAAATCAATTTCTAATTGTAATTTTGGTTTTGAGAAACCACAAAATAATTTTATAGTATCAAAGGAACGCCCTCTAGTTTTTAATAGTTCGTAATCGAAAACAATATCGGTATGCTCGTTTATTTGCCTTTTTGCGATATCTAAAACTTGTTTTTTAAACATACTAACCTTTGTATACTGCTCAGGCTCTTTCCCTTTAGGATCTTTTAAGCCTAAAATTTCTTTAAGTTCCCCAATGCTGTAAGTATGACCGCCTGTACCACGCCATTGACAAGCTAAAGAGTACATTCTTTTTGCGTGTTTTGAAGTGCATGATAGAACGGATTTTAATTCTAAAAGAGTAAAATTATTTTTTAAATCAAAGAAATAAGGGCGAGCATCTTCGTTTATTTTCATATAAAAACTACCCGTCCCATCCAAGTATTGAACAGTTGTAAATAATACAATTTGACGCAGACCTTGAGGCATCTGAATTTCAAAAACACGAGACATCATATCTTCGGTACCCTCTCTTAACTGCTGATAGTTCCATTTACGACCTGTTATAAGTTCAATATCCTTAACCCTAATATGATACTCCTTACCCAACTCATCGGATTCATTCAGCGAAGCCAACAACATAAACAATACATCTAATTGACAGGCACTAAAATCATAACGACCCGATGTAATGGTATTATGTTGCTTTATTTTCTTTTCGGAAGGTGTTTTTTTGTTTTCCATAAAGCAAATATAATAAAGGAAACTAAATAAAGAAACTATTTAAAAAATAATTTCTTTTCGCTTATAAAAAGTTTCTTTTCGCTTATAAAAAGTTTCTTTTCGCTTATAAAAAGTTTCTTTTCGCTTATAAAAAGTTTCTTTTCAAATCGTTAACCCTTGATTTTATTGGGGTTTCCGAGTGCCTAAAGTATTTAAATCTTTTTAAAGTTTTTAAACAGTAGCGCGTGCGACCTAATTTTGTCTTGTTTTCGGTTTTTATTTGGTTGAAATCCCAAAAAAGTCCTTTCAGAAAAAAGTCCAAAAAAGAAAAACAAAAAAACAAAAAAGAAAAAGATTGAAAGTAAACCAGGGGGCGGGCGGGCGGTTTTTTGATGCTTTTTAAGGCTTTATTTTGATTATTTTGCTGTTTACAGTAAAATTATAAGTCTAAAAAAAAAAAGGCTTTAAAACGCTTTAAAATGATTTTATTAAAAACTTCTTTGGACTCTTCAAATTCGGTCAAAATAAAAATGCTAAA
>NZ_MUHE01000059.1 GCF_002217405.1 Flavobacterium psychrophilum DSM 3660 = ATCC 49418
CTTTGCGGGATAGTGTCTACAAGAAAGGGTTTAAGTTTATAACCTAAACCCCAATTTTTTAAAACCGCTGTTACCTGTAGTTTTTATTTTATTATTGTTATTTGTCTACTATTCTGATTATTATTAATGTCCCAAATTAAAGCATCGTTTAACCATATTTTTTCACAAATTTCATAATCAGTATTATTGTCAGTTCCTCTTCTAAAAAAAGTTTTCAACGTATCGGATTCTGTATCATTCCATTTTACAACCGTAATTGGATTCGTTTCTGTCGACAGATGATTCAAAAATAATTTCATACTTATTGGATTAGTTTCTGAATTAATGAAAAAATTCTTTGGATAATCTAAATTACTATTATTTTGTTCAATATATTCATTTCCGTTTTTGTAATAAATCCTATAATTATTTGAATTATAATTTATTGTATTCAATAAATTATTACCTTCACTTGAGTTTAAATATATAATTACGCTGTTATCTAAATTTGTACTTGTTGGTTCAGGATTATCTTTTGTACAAGAAGAAATTATACTTATTATACTTAAAAAAATAAAATTTTTCATAATTGTTATTTTTAAGGTGTTATATTATAAACTATTTTTCTTTTAAAGTTGAAGGTGTAAGTACTTGGATTAAAATTATGAGCATTATACCAACCATTACAATAACCACCCCAACCCCAGTTCATGTGTAAATATAGATAACCCCAACCTTGACAATTATTGTTTTCATCCATATAACGTATATCAATTTGCTGATAACCATCACAGACCCATGCGTGTCCTTCAGTATACATATTCCATGATATACCATCTTTCTTTCTACCTCCAGTGACTATTACTGGTCTATTCCAACTTAATTGTTGTGTAATTAATGAGGCACTATAATTATCTGTAAAAGATGCGTTATAACCAAAATTATTAAATCTACCAGAAATGTTATTTGATTGTTGTGATGAACCATTACAACCATAGTTAATCCATCCATTTCCAATATCTCGCATTAATGATTGAGTATCAACTGTACCATAACTATTAGGCATATTAATCCAATTATAAGAATTGGGTTTATGCCAATATTTCATAATTTGAGCCATTGCAGTAGCAATACATCCTGTTGGTGCTCTACCTCCTGAACTATTTGGACAAACCATAGGAGTCAAATTATTATATGTACTCCCTTGATCCCAAGTAGTTGTTAAAAGTGGACCTTTTTGATAAAAATTATCTGTACACCAATTTGGGTCCTTTGGCGGAGGCAATTTATTGAGTGCACTATCCCAATCTAATTTAATTTCGGGTGTTTGAATTGAGTTTTCAATTTTAACAGTTTGAGAAATTTCCTTTTCTTCTTCCATCCAAGATTGAACAGGTTCAGGAATTTCATTAATGTTAGTTGAAAACGCACCTTCATCACAATAAGCAAGTACAGGACTAACTCTATCGTCTGCTGAAACTATTGAGAAACCTCCTTCATTATAATTAAAAACATAAAAGGCATTTACATCACTTGTAGTTGACATTTTGTACGTTGTAACATTTTCAATAGATTTGGTAATTTGAGCAGATTTAGCAAGTTCATTATTTTTAAATCTAAATACATTTAATGCAACTTTTTCAGCTATCTTTTGTGTTACTTCATGTTGATTTATAGTTGTTGTTTTATTTATTTTTTCATTTTCACATGAAAAAATAATAAATAAACCCGCAATTGCGAGAATAAAATTTTTAAATAGATTTAATCTGCGTTTTCTGTACATAATTTTTAAATTTTTAGTGAAATTAATAAATTGTATTCATTTTGGTGTTAATTTTTTCAAATTAGTTTTAGCCATAATGTGGGTTAAAATTACAGGTAACGTTTTGCCGCTTTGCGAAGGCGGGGATTTTTAGCACTAAACTTCATTAGATGCACAAAGCTTGAATTTAGCACTTCACTGTCATAGAAGCACGAAACCCCCGCTTTTGCAAAACGGCTGTGCTTGTTGCACAACTAAAAATAAGATCCAAAATCAACTTTTTTTGTGCGTTTTAATTTTAATTACTGCTGTAAATCAACTAGTTAAAAATAACTAATAATGATAATTTTGTAATCAAATTCGAAACTACAAGTTGTGCAACAGCTACCGCTGTTGGGCGTTCGTACATTATTGTGCATACTGTTTATTTATCTTTTGTTCTGGCTTGTTGCAAATTAAATAAAGACAAATTAGAAAAATCCATTCCAAAGGTTTCATCAAAATATATGTCGCACTAGCTAGAAAAGTTGTATTAATTTTCTTTGAAAGGTTGTATCCATATTGGTCATAAATAGTCCTTATTTTGAAATGAAGTCTTGGCGAAATGTCTTGTATCATTTCTTCAAATGCGTTTGCAATTAAAAGTTGTCTATTTACAATTATTCGGTTGCCGTTTCTTTTTCCAAACCTTATTGGTTTTACAATTTTTGGGTGTCCTGATGTCGCAACTGTACATAGGTAATGTCCTTTGTGGTCAAGTATTGGCGGATGTACTTGCTGAGAAAATTTCCAAGTTGCTGTATCAGTAAATACTTTTATAATTGAGTTTGTGTCTTGCCCAAACAAAATTAAAAGTAGTGTTACAATAAAAAATACTGGAAACATCAGTAAAACTATCCAAAATGGATTTCTACTTTTTGTCGATAGAAAAGTGTTTAGTGCGTTTATAATTTTGTTTGAGTATGCTTTTTCAAATGCCTCTTTAATTTCTTGGGTTGTTGCTTTGTAGATAAAATAAACGCCAAGTATTACACTAAATAATGGTGCAAATAAAAATAAAATTTGTTCTCCGCGACTATTGTATGTGTTAAGTGTTTCAGTATTATGAACTGATATTTGAAACAAAACACCAACATTTAAGAATGTCCCAATTAAAATGAAAATCAGGGAAAGCGTCAATGCTAATGGTGGTAAAATATTACCCTTAACCCAAACTAAAAGCAACGAAATATTGAAAACTAAAGTATAAAATATTAATGTAATTGCGTTTTTGTCAGAAAATGGACTGTAACATTCCATATCAACAGGGTCAATAGCTTTGTAATATGAGTTAGAATGAGTTGTCATTCCAATTGCAAACAATGCTATTGAAAATATGTAAAAGGTAGCAATTGTAATTTCTCTGGAATTTGCTCCTTTCTTTAAGAGTTTTAGCCCTGCAATGGATAATGCTATGAAGGAAATGAAAATGATTATTACTATTAGTACCACGTGTCAAATTTGTTAAATTGTTGTCTTGATTAGTAGGGTTTTGTCTTATCCTAAAATACGTTGACCTTTTTAGGGTTAATAATTATTTTGATTTTGTCAAATTGGCAAGCCAATTTGCAGGTAGGTTTTTTAGTTTTTTCTTTCCCAAAAATAAAGTTTAAAAAGAGAGATTGAAAAATTGTTATTTGACAATCTCGCCTTTATTTTTGTACGATTATGATTTTGGCACTCGTTAGGTTGATCCTCAGCAGAGCCTATCTCCATCCTTACATAAACATTCCAAAAATAGGATTTGCTTTGATTTTATGCAACTTTTTTTTCTTTTTTATAGTTTTTATTTTCTTGTTTATTGTATTGTAAATTAACTTCTTGAGGTTTTTTAAAATCCAAGCTCCAGTGCATTCTTAAGTTATTGTACAAATCTACTGCTTGCGTGACCATTTTTTGGGCAATATCTACAGATTTTATAGTGTTTCTTAAGCCAAACTCATACTTTAAAATTCCGTTAATTCGCTCTACTATAGCATTTTCGTACGGATCATATTGTTGGGTTGTGCTGAGTATAAAGCCTTTATTTTCTGCATATTGTGAGTAATCTGGACAGCAATATTGAATGCCTCTATCGGAATGATGTATGATGTTTTTGTGATTAAAAACACGGTTTTTATATGCCATATTCAAAGCATCTTTTACCATCGAAACCTTCATATTGTCTTGTAAAGACCAGCCCATTATTTTACGAGAATACGCATCTGTTACGAGTGCCAAATAGGAGTGACCTGCATCGGTTTTAATGTAGGTAATATCGGTTACAAAAACTTGTTCACTATGCGTTATTTTTAAGTCAGTCAGTAAGTTAGGTGATTTGTGAAAGAAATGTTTAGAATCTGTTGTAATGAAATATCTTTTTGTTTTTTTGATAAGCATTCCTCTACTCCGAAGTAAATCGTTTAGAGCATCACGTCCCATTTTTATGTTTATTTCTTGCATTTTGGGTTGTAAATATTCAAATAATTTTCTGGTTCCCGTTTTAGGTAATATTTTTCGATATTCGATGACCCATTCGATAATTTTATCTCTCTGCAAATCACGAGCCTTATCTCGTTTAATTTGTTGATAATAAGCTTGTTTAGATAACCCGAGCGATTGACAAACCCATTTTATTTTGAAAGCTTTTTCTTTCTTTTTTGAATAGGATTGCTCAATGACTCGGGCAATAACTTTTTTGAAAGTTCCTCCCCAGTAATTTTTTCAAACGCAATTATAACATCTTGTTGAAAATACCTAATACCTTCTAAATCAGCTATTTTTTCTTTAAGTTTTCGTATTTCATCGTCTTTGGAAACGAATGTTTTTTTGTTGGTATAGTTGCTTAGTTTTTTCATCCAATACTGTATTGTTGCTCGCGAAATATTATACTTCTTGGAGGCAAAGTTAGCAGATATTTGACCATTATTGATTTGGTCGATGACAAAAAGTTTGTGTTCGAAAGTTACTTTTTGATAGCCATTTTTTCGGCAGGCTTGATTTGTTGGTGTTTCCATAGATGCTAAAAATGTTTAATTTTTAGTCAACTTATTTTAGGACGAGACATGGGTTAAAATTACAGGTAACGTTCTGGCACTACAGCGGGTTTGGGACTAAATTAAGCCCTATTTTCGGATTTTCCAAATCATCCCAAATACAAGGCCAACTTTCCATTAAGCCAAATACCCAAATCCGTTGTAGTGGCTGTTGGGCGATCGTAAAAATTACCATAAAGTATTTGTCAGGTGTTCAATTTCTCCAATTCCACCATATAATGCTTTTTTAATTATTTCCTTTTTCGCAACATCGATAATGTCTAAAAATAGTTTTAATCCTTTCTTTTTAACTTTTGAAAAGATTATGGACATTTTTCTAATAACAACTTTTTTGGTTAAATTTTGTAAATTATTTTTTAATGCAATAGTTTCAGAGATTAAGTTTTCAATTTCTTCATCTTCTGAATTGCTCTTTTGTAATTCGGTTTCTACATATTCCAATAAATTGTATGTAAAAATCTGCTTATCGTGTTCAAATGGATTTACTTCTGCATCTTCATCTAAAATTTCAAAATCTGAATAAAATTCCTCTTCGTACTTCAACAAAGAATTACACC
>NZ_MUHE01000006.1 GCF_002217405.1 Flavobacterium psychrophilum DSM 3660 = ATCC 49418
AGTGTGTAAGTTAAAAAGTTAGGCTTGGATTTTATAATCTGAGCCTTTTGTCAAATATAAGATTAAATTGATTTAAAACAATACCCCAATTTTGTATTGGCATTGACCATTTTTTTGTTGCTTCTTTTAAAGCTAAATAAACTGATTTTAGAACCGCATCATCAGTAGGGAATGACATTTTATTTTTAGTGTATTTTCTAATTTTTCCATTTAAATTTTCTATTAAATTTGTAGTATAGATTATTTTTCGAATTTCTAGCGGGAAGTCGAAAAACACGGTTAATTCGTCCCAGTTTTCTCTCCAGGATTTGATGGCATAACCATATTTGGATTCCCATTTTTGAGCAAAATCTTCCAAAGCTAATGCAGCAGCTTGTTTTGTTGGTGCGGTATAAACAAGTTTCATATCGGTTGTAAATTGTTTTTTATCTTTCCATACCACGTATCTGCAAGCGTTTCTAATTTGATGTACCACGCAAATTTGTGTTTGTGATTCAGGGAAAACAGCACGGATTGTTTGGGTAAATCCGTTTAAATTGTCGGTAGCTGTTATCAAAATATCTTCCACTCCACGAGCCTTTAAATCAGTTAAAACACTCATCCAAAAGCTTGAACTTTCATTTTTTCCTAGCCACATTCCAAGAACTTCTTTTCGTCCTTCGCGATTAAGTCCAACAGCCAAATAGATGGTTTTATTGATGACTTTAGAGTTCTCTCTTACTTTGAAAACAATACCATCCATCCAAACAATTAAATAGAGATCATCTAATGGTCTGTTTTGCCAAGTTACAACTTCGCTCGATACTGCATTGGTAATTCTTGATATGGTAGAGGTTGAAATATCAAAATCATACATTTCTTTTATCTGTTCTTCTATATCACTAACGCTCATTCCTTTTGCATAAAAGGAAATAATGATATTTTCTAAACCATCAATAATATTATGCCTTTTAGGTACTAAAGCAGGTTCAAAACTACCGTCTCGATCTCTTGGAACTTTAATTTCATCTTCACCAAAGGAAGTTTTTATTTTCTTGGTTCCGTGTCCATTACGGTAATTACCATTGAAGGTTTTTTGATGTTTTTCATTGTCTAAATGTGCATCAAGTTCTGCTTCAAGCATATGTTC
>NZ_MUHE01000060.1 GCF_002217405.1 Flavobacterium psychrophilum DSM 3660 = ATCC 49418
TTAAACTTACCGCTAACGTTTCGTTGCTAAAAGCAGTTTGGGACTAAATTAGCCAAAACTTTCGGATTGACCAAATTTTCCTGACACAAAACGAATTTTAAATTCAAGACTAAAACCCAAATTGCTTGTAGCAGCTGTTATGGCACGGTGCTAAGAATCGGCACTGTTATTTTTTTAGATTTTTTTTTGCGTTTAGTTCAACCGCAAACTATTCAATTTCAGTAGTTTTTCTCAACACTTTTTTGCGTTCAGTTCGGTTTTTTAGGTTTCAATTTTCGGCAGTTCAAAAGTTCAGAATATTTTCAGAAGTTTTTTCTCAACACTTTTTTGCGTTTAGTTCGGTACACTTTTCAGACTTTGAATTGAGTCAGTTCGGAAGCGATTTTAGGTGTAAAAATCTCAAAAGTGTGAAGATAAATATTCACGATTGAAGTAACCAGAGTCGATTCGGCGCTGTGCCATAACGTTCCCACGCCACACGCAGGCTGGGATTAAGAAAGCGTTGTTTTTCGGTTATGCAAAATATTAACTGATACGAAACAAACTTTCCATTTGCCTAAATCCCCAGCTTGCTTGTGACGTGTGTTGGGGGATTGTGGCTTTATTTATTCCAACTTTCCATTTAATAAAATTCTGTTACAACTCTTAAATATCGGTTGACATCCCGAATTGTAACAGAATAACTTAATCAAAATTGTCAACCACCACTTTATTATGCAAATAGAAGAAACTATTAAACTAAAAATTAGTTGTTTAGAATTAGCAACTAAAACACATTTTGGAGAAGGCTCTGTATTGTTAACCGCAAAAGAATATTTCGATTGGGTTAATCAAGAAAATTCAGATTTAGATGAAAAAATTAATTTTCGGCAAGTTCAAGAGAAACAGTAGATATTCTGTTATTTAAACTTAACTTATTTTCGTTAAAGTTATAATAATGACAAATAGTTTCTGTTACGTCGGAATAAGATACTGTCATTTTTGGGCTTCCAGATTTTAAAACGACTACATCGCCTGGTTTAAAAGAATTGTTTTCCATAATTATTTATAATTTTTATTGTTAATGATTCTTTTCCTTTTGGCGGTTCTGTTGCCATATCCCCCAACTATTGTATAGGTCTGACAAAATCAGACAAAGCGACCCTAAAAGGGGTAGATTGGTCTGACCAGAGTCAGTTTTTTTTCGGGAGCTAATATATGTAAAATTTGTTATAAATCATCAAAAGGACTTTTAATTTGTTGTAAATTTTTTGTGCTTACATGGGTGTATATCTCGGTGGTTTTGGTGCTGCTATGTCCTAATAATTCTTGTATGTAACGTAAATCGGTACCGCTTTCTAGTAAATGCGTGGCATAACTATGTCGTAACCAATGTAAACTTACGGGTTTTGCTATTTTTGCTTTTTCAAGGGCTTGTTTTAGTACGTTTTGCAGACTTTTTTCGGAATATGTCTCGCCAGGTATTTGTCCTTCAAATAACCATGATTTGGGCTTGTAATTACTATAATATTCCCGAAGCATGACTAGTATTTTAGGTGATAAAGGGGCTATTCTGTCTTTTTTTCCTTTAGATTGGCGGATGATTACAATGCCTCTTTTCGAATCGATATCGGTCGGTTTTAAGTGTAAAAGTTCGCTTCGGCGCAAGCCACAACTGTATATTAACGATAGCATTGTTTTGTGCTTAATATTGCTGTGGGCTTCTAATATTAGTTTTATTTCTTCTTTGCTTAATACATTGGGTAGTAATTTGGAGCGTTTGGGACGGTGTATTTTATCGACCTCTATTTTAACTTCTTTTATAGTTTTAAAGTATAGTTTTATGGCATTTACAATTTGGTTTTGGTAGGAGGCAGATAATTTGTTTTTTAGGATATACTCATTGTTGTACACAATAACGTCTTGGTTGGTAATTTCTGTAATTGGTTTTTGGTCAAAAAACAATAAGAAAGATTGTAGGGCTTCGGTATATGTTTTTATGGTACTGGGGCTGTACCGTTTGGAGAATAGCCATTTGGAGAATTTTTGTATTTGTTCTCTTTTTTCTTCTGATGGTACTCTGCTTATTGGGGTTTCTATCTTAAATCGGATGCGATTGTCTATTGTGTCAGGCAAATGCCACACTTGCAGGGACGAACTCCATTGCCTGCCTTCTATTTGTTTTATACGTTCGATTAAAATTGTGTTTTTTTCGAACGAAACTGCAATTCGGGAAGTTCCTTTGTATTTGATTATTTTTGATTGCCATTTCATAAAGTTAAAGATATAAAAAGGAAGTAAGAATTACTTTAGAAGGTATGTTTTTTTTTGCTTAATTATATAATAAACTGTGTTTTTTTAATTTAATTATTTGGGTGTTACCACAAGGGGCTGCCTTTTCGTTATAAACGAAGTTCTTTGAATTTCGATAAAAAGGAAAGTATTTTGAATTGAAAATTATAGTGCAAAATGCTGTTATTAATAGTGTTAGTTTTTTTTTAATCATATATGGTATGTAGGTACTTTTAGGCGCTTTTAAATAGATAAGATAATTTTACCGAAAAAGTTATAAAAATATTTTTACTGTTTGTTTAGGGTAATTTATGCTTATTGGTTTTGTGGTGAAAAATAAATTTAAGTTTTAAAATTATAGCAATGAGTTTCTGGTCATGACTTCTGGTTTTTTAATTCCCATTAAGTCTAGAATAGTAGGGGCAATGTCGCCCAAAACGCCATCGTGAATTGTTTTTAGTTCTTTGTCTACTAAAATAATAGGTACAGGATTGGTGGTGTGTGCTGTGTTTGGTGTGCCGTCTGGGTTTATCATGGTTTCGCAATTGCCATGGTCTGCAATTACAATTGTTGTGTAATTGTGTGCTAATGCTGCTGTAATTACTTTTTCGACACATTTGTTTACTGCTTGGCAGGCTTT
This sequence comes from Flavobacterium psychrophilum DSM 3660 = ATCC 49418, assembly GCF_002217405.1. GTDB lineage: Bacteria > Bacteroidota > Bacteroidia > Flavobacteriales > Flavobacteriaceae > Flavobacterium > Flavobacterium psychrophilum. The sequence continues at coordinate 2,912 of NZ_MUHE01000060.1, forward strand.
TATTGCGGCGCTCATAATTCCTGTATGTCCTACCATATCGCCATTTGCAAAGTTAAGGCAAATAAAGTCTGCTTCTGTTTTTTCGATTTCTGGGATTAAGGCTTCGGTGAGTTCGTATGCACTCATTTCTGGTTGTAAATCGTAGGTGGCTACTTTTGGAGAATTTTTTAAGATTCGGCTTTCGCCAAGGAATGGTTGTTCTCTTCCGCCAGAAAAGAAAAATGTTACATGTGGATATTTTTCGGTTTCGGCAATTCGGATTTGTTTTTTGCCTGCTTTTTCGAGTACTTCTCCTAGTGTTTGTGTTATATTGTCTTTGTTATAAATGACTTTTACATTTTTGTAGGTTTCGTCGTAGTTTGTGAGTGTTACATAATACAAATTAAGTTTGTGCATGTTTTGCTCATGAAAATCTTGTTGCGATAAGGCTTCGGTGAGTTCTCTTCCTCTGTCGGTTCTGAAATTGAAGAATATTACTACATCGTCTTCTTGTATGGTTGCAATGGGGTTATTGTTGTCATCGGTCATGATGATTGGTTCTATAAACTCATCGGTTATATTGTTTTGATAGCTATTTGATATGCTTAAAACGGCATCTTGCGATGGTTTTCCTTTTCCGTTTACCAGTAAGTCATAGGCGAGTTTTATGCGTTCCCAGCGTTTGTCTCTATCCATAGCGTAATAACGACCGATTACTGATGCTAGTTTTGCGGGTGTGTTGTGTATGTATTTGTTTAGGTTTTCTATTGTGGCTATTGCTGATTTTGGATCTACATCACGACCATCTGTAAAGGCGTGTATGAATGTTTTTTTTAGCCCAAAATTTTGTGCCGCATCTAATAATCCTCGCAAATGTGAGGTGTGAGAATGTACGCCGCCGTCTGATAATAATCCTAAAAAATGAATAGGTTTGTTGTTTTCTTTTGCGTACTGAAATGCTTCTTTTAGTGCTTTTTCTTGGCTTAAGGTTTTGTTTTGTACTGCTAGATTTATTTTGGCTAAATCCTGATATACAATGCGTCCTGCTCCAAGATTCATGTGTCCTACTTCTGAATTTCCCATTTGCCCTTCGGGAAGTCCTACGTTTAGACCATCGGTACGGAGTTGTGCGCTGGGATAGTTTTTATAAAGCGAATTTATAAAGGGAATATTTGCATTGTCTATGGCGGATACTTTTGGGTCTGGCGATTTGCCCCAACCGTCTAGTATCATGAGGATTACTTTTTTGTTCATTTTTTACGGGTTTTTAGCCCTGATGGTAGCGGCATCCTTTTTCTTGCTCCTTTAGCAAGGAAAAGATATAGCGTACAGCAGGAAATGGCTTCAAATGTAAAAAATTATATCCAGATTTTGGCTTTATTATAATCGATAAAATGTTAAAATTAAACGATTAAGTGTATAAAAATTTTGTTGTTGTTGTTTTTTATTGCATATTTGTTTGATACGAATAATAATATAATTAATACATTATCAATGACTTGTAGAATTTTGCCCCTTCTTTTAGTGTTTTTGATGTCTTTTGCCCTAAAAAGTGCCGTAACAAGAACCGATCCTAAATTAGTTGCTAGTGTAGCAGCAAATAACCTTGCTGCAAAAATAGAATTGGTTTATTATTCTTTAGATTCGAACCATTTTGCTTTTCCGCAAATTGCTTGTTTTAAAAAGGCAATGGAAGGGTTTTATTCTTTAAAAAGCAAAGGACTTGTTTTAAAAGATGTTTTGACGGTAATAGATTTTAGTATGTCATCTACAAAAAAGCGCCTTTGGGTTATCGATTTGTCTACAAATACAATATTGTACAATACAGTGGTTTCGCACGGCATAAATTCTGGTGGAGAATATGCTACTAGTTTTTCAAATTCTCAAAGTTCGAACAAAAGTAGTTTGGGTTTTTATACAACGGGAGAAACTTATAGCGGAAAACACGGATTGTCATTAAAACTAGATGGTTTGGAAAAAGGGATAAATAGTAATGCACGTGTAAGAGCTGTTGTTATACATGGTGCGAGTTATGCAAATCCTTCGATCATAAAATCGCAAGGCTATTTAGGAAGAAGTCAGGGTTGTCCTGCAATTCCAGAGGCTCTAAAATTCCAGATTATTAAGACTATTAAAGGCAAATCTTGTGTTTTTATTTATCACCCAAGTAGAGGTTATGAAATTGTTTCTAGGTTAGTTTCTTAATTTATTATATAAATCAGAATCTAAGCAATAAATATCTTCTCTAAATTGTAGTGTTTCTTTTTGTAACCAGGCTGTCCAATATAATTGATGAATAAAAATATCATCTGCAATTCTTACCACAATTGTTTTTAGTTCTTGTTTTGGATATGTTTTTTCGGGAATGACTAATAATGGATTTTTTGCCAAAAGTTTGGCGTTTTTTATTGCAATTTTCTTTTCTTTTTCTTTTTGAAGTTTGTTGTAATGATTAATATCGGTGGTGTCTTGTATGGTTTTTAAATTCCATTTTTCTGGATTGTTTATTAAATATTCTGCCATTTCTAAAGGTTTTTCTAATCTTACACAGCCAGAACTTAATGATCTGTAATTGAGACCAAAAAAATCACGATGGTTAGTGTCATGAAGATATACAGAATATTTGTTTGGGAAATTTATTTTCATGAGTCCTAATGAACTGTTTTTTCCAGGGTTTTGCACGTATTTGTATTTCTTAGCATCTTCTATTGTCCAACTCCAAGGGTTTATTTCTTTGTTTTTATGGTCTAAAATAACCAATCCTTTTTTCTTAAAAGCGCCTTTGTCTTTTATAGCGTCGGGATATATGTCTTCTTTAAGAATTGTAGGGGGAACGGTCCAGTTTGGATTTAGATTGATGTTAGAAACTTTCGATTCTAAAATAGGGGTTTGTCTAGTATCTTTTCCTACTACAATTCGTTGTTTTTGCATGGTGTCGTTGTTCTTGATTGCAAGTAAACTGTAGTCAGGGATATTTATTAAAAGATAATTTTGTCCAAAATCGCTTGCAAACCATCGCCATCGTTCTAGGTTTGAGATGACTTGTTCAATTCGTTGGTTTTTGGTAAAGTTTAAGGCTAAAATGGTTCCTTTACCTATAAGTCCGTCAGGGGTTAATCCGTGTCGAGATTGAAATGTTTTTACCGCATCTTGTGTTTCTTTGTCATAAATATTGGTAATGGTATTGGCTTGTTTCATGTCGTGCCAATACATTAATCGGCTTTTAATGATTTTTACTGCTTTATTAGATTTGTTAAGAGCTATTTTGTCTTTGGGTTTTAATATAACAAACGGGACAGAATCTTTAGGGAAGGCGTTAAGCACTTGTAATGCTTGTTTTAAGTTTTTATAAATAGGATGTTTGGGTTTTAAATCTTCAAATTTTGAGGCAAAATATTTTTTTTCAATAATTTCAAAAAGTACCGTATTTATATCGATGTTTTTTTCTTTCAAATCCCAATCTTTGTATATTGTTCTAGGGTTTATTTTTCCTTTATATATATGTGCAATATATTTTTGAATGCTTTGTGTGAGTAATAAATCAAATTCGATTAATTTGTTGTCTTCTAGGTGGTTGTAATTAGAACTTAGTGTGTTTAGTAGGGTATAATTATAATCGTTTGGAAGCAAACCTTCATTTGTAGCGTCCTTAAATTCGTTTAATACTGCGGTTCTGTCTTCTTCTAAAACCCAAACGGTTTCGTTGTTGTAATTTTTATAAAAAGCGACTAAATTGGGATTATTTAAGTTACTTATTACTACTGAATCTATTTTTACAGAATAATTAAGAAAAGGAAAATGTATAAATGAACTGTTATCAGGATTTTTATCTAAAGTATTTTTCTTGCAACAAATAAAAACTATAAGCGGAATGAGTAAGTAAATTGGTTTCATTTAGTATTGTTATAAATTTTTAAACATTAAAAAATGAATTCCCACATTAGCAATAGCAAAAGGTAATCCATTTTTTGTGTAACCTAATTTTTCATAAAATGGCACAGCGGCTTCTCGGGCGTTAAACCAGATTAAACTTGCTTGGTTACTTATTAAGTAATCTTTGCAATGTTTCATTAATAGTTTTCCGAAGCCTTTTTCTTGAAATTCTTCCAAGATTGCCATTCCACGAACTTGATATTGATTTGGGGATTTAAAAGTACTGTTTTTATTTTTATAAACAGACACAATACCTACAATTTTTTTGCCCTCATAATAGCCAAAGTGTTTTGTTTGTTCCAAATTATCGCCATCGAAAGAACAAGTTTCAACAAGTTTTCCTGGTCTTAATACCAAATTTCGTACCAAAAGCGTTTCTTGAGCTGTAATTTCTTTAATCATATTTGTCTTTTTTAATCATATACTTAGGTATGTATATTTGTTAATTATAGCAGGAATCTTATTTTGTAATAATAAATTATCACTTTGAGGGTGAAGCATTGTTCTGTTTGAAGCTTTTTTTTCTTTTTTTTCAAAAAAAAACAAGTTTATATAAAGGGCTAAATATTTAATAATAAATAGTTTAGGCTTTTTGTTTTTTGTAATTGAAAAAAAAAGCAATTTTTTTTTACAAAAAGTTTGGAAATAACAAGAAAGATTCTGTATCTTTGCACCACAGTAATGCGAAAGTAGCTCAGTTGGTAGAGCTCCAGCCTTCCAAGCTGGTTGTCGCGAGTTCGAGCCTCGTCTTTCGCTCTTCTAAAAACCTCAAACTTAAGTTTGAGGTTTTTTTATGTCAAAAAACTTAAGTTTGTGTTTGTTTCTAGTTCAACAGCAATTTCATTTTGTCTAAACAATTTGGCAGATAGCGTTCCTTTTAATATAAAATTGTCTTTATATATTTCTAACCAACTTCCTTCTCGCAATCCTAAAACAGGAATGTTGCTTATGGTATGAAATTCATTTATTCTCGTTTCGCGAGTTTCGCCCATGTGTGTCGATTGTGAGTTTGCATCTAAAAAATGCGGATTCAGATTGAAAGGGATTAATCCTAAAGTTTGAAAACTTTCAGGCAAAACAATTGGCATATCGTTAGTTGTATTCATAGTCATTCCGCCTATATTACTTCCTGCACTTGTACCTAAATATGGTGTTCCGGCCTCGATGGTGTTTTTAAGAACCGTCATCAAATTGTTTTTATACAGTTGCGAAACTAATAAAAAAGTGTTGCCACCACCGGTAAAAATAGCTTCGGCTTTTTGTATGGCTTCGGTAGGATTTTGGTGTTCATGTATGCCATTTACGGTTATGTTTATTTTAGCAAAAACCTGACTTACTTTTTGTGTGTAATCATCGTAAGAAATACCGTTAGGTCTAGCGTAAGGTACAAAAAGCAGGGTTTTGCAACCAATAAAATGTTCGGATAAGGTGGGTAATAAGTAGTCTAAAAAGGAACCGTTATATAAGGTCGAAGTGCTGGCAAGAATAACTTTTTTCATGTTTTTTGTATTTTAATGTATTCAAAGGTAAATATTATTATTAACAAAAAATTACCAAGGCATTAATAATATATTGGGACAATCTGAATCTATTTTTACCAAATATTAATATTATAATGAAGCAATTTTACCTATTATTATTTACTGTTTTCCTTTTTTCGCCAAGTATTTTTTCTCAAACATTACTAGAAGGAAAGGTTATTTCCGATGCTTTAAATATTGGAGAAATTTATGTTACAAATTTATCTGCCAATATAAAAACAACAGCTAATAGTAACGGTTTTTTTTCGATAGAAGCCAAACCAAATCAGGTTTTAGTTTTTTCGGGACTCAAAATAGAAAGGAAAATTTTGAATTTGAAATCTCTCGATTTCTCGGCTAATTTTCTGTCTGTAAAAGTGTATCCTAAAACAATTCAGTTAGAAGAAGTGGTTGTAAAAAACTATCCCCAAATAAATACTGCTTCTTTAGGAATTGTGTCTAAAAACATAAAAACATACACACCAGCCGAAAGAAAACTAATGTCTGAAAGTTCCGGAATGGGTATTGTACAACTCATAAATGCTATAAACGGTAGGACTGACGAACTAAAAAAGAATGTAGAAGTAGAGAAAAAAGAAATGCTGTTAGATAAATTGTCAGTTTTGTTTGAAGAAAATTTTTATACAGAAACATTAAAAATCCCAGCAGAATATATTAAAGGATTTCAAATATACGTCATAGACGACGAACGATTAATTGCTAGTGTAAAATCTAAAAATAAAACTATGACCACATTTTTGTTAGGAGAATTGGCAGAAAAATACAAACAAATTACATTTGCCAAAAAAGAATAATTACTTTCGTAAAATGAAAAAATCAATCGTTTATATATTATTTTTTTTATCGATAATAAGCTTGTCCTCTTTTGCGGTGCATAAATTTTACATGTCTATATATCAAGTAAATTATAATCAGAAGAAGCAAATGTTAGAAATAACTTCACGTATTTTTATAGATGATTTGAATGATGTACTGAAAGCAAAATACAATCAAAAAACACATATTGGCGAACCTAATGAAATGCCACAAGATGTTCTTTTGATGAAAAAATACCTGCTAGATAATTTTTCTGTAAAAATAAATGGTAAGCAAAAAAGCATCAATTATTTAAGTAAGGAACTCGAGGGTAATGTGGTTATTTGTTATTATAATGTCAAGGAAATTTCAAAAATAGCATCGGTAGAATTTAAAAATACTGCTTTATTCGATCTCAATTCTGATCAGCAAAACATCATTCAAACCACAATATATGGTAAAAAACAAAGTTTGTTGCTAACCCTCGATAATGTGAAAGGTTTGTTAAAACCTTAAGTTTTTGTTTTTATATGATAAAAATAATTACATTTATAGCTTTAAAATTGAACTTTGTATGAAAAAAAATATTCCTTTTTTATTGTTTTTTGCCGTTTTTTCCTCGGTAGTAATAGCTCAAGAAAAACCAAAAGCTAAAGAACAAGGGCACGAAGACAAGAACAAATTTCGTCAAATGTATGATTTGCTGGCAACCCCAAATATGTACCGTACCGCATCTGGTGCGCCTGGACCAGAATATTATCAGCAACAGGCAGATTATAAAATGGATATTGAGTTAGATGATAAAAACGCCAAACTTTTTGGTGCAGAAACCATTACTTATACAAATAATGCTAAAGAATCTTTAGAATATTTATGGATTCAATTAGACCAAAATTTGATGGCAAAAACATCAAAAACACCATTAATTGAAAATTCTAAAATAGATCCTGTTATTAGCGCACAAGGTTTTTCAAGAAAATATTTAGAAGAAAAATTTGACGGAGGTTTTAAAATCGATTACGTAAAAGATGTAAAAGGAAATCCAATTTCTTATACCATCAATGAAACCATGATGCGTATCAATCTAGTAAAACCATTGGCACATGGCGAAAAAATGGTCATGCACATCAAATGGAATTATAATATTAATAATTATATGTTAGATGGGGGGCGTTCTGGTTACGAACCTTTTAAAGACGGAAATAAATTGTACGTTTTAGCACAATTTTATCCAAGAATGGCGGTTTATAATGATGTAGAAGGTTGGCAAAATATGCAGTTTTGGGGAAGCGGAGAATTTGCTTTGCCTTTCGGGAATTTCGAAGTAAATATTACCGTTCCTGCAGATCATATCATGGAAGCAACAGGAGACTTGTTAAATAGAACCGAAGTTTTTACGCCAGAACAAGTAAAAAGATACACATTAGCACAAAATTCTTTCGACAAACCAGTTGTTATTGTTACCCAAGCAGAAGCAGAAGCAACCGAAAAAGGTTTTTCAGACAAAAAGAAAACTTGGAAATTTAAAGCAGAGAATGTTCGAGATTTCGGAATTTCAACCTCAAGAAAATTTATTTTAGATATGATGGCTGTACAATTGGCTGGTAAAACAGTGATGGCAGTTTCCTTATATCCAAAAGAAGGAAATCCGCTTTGGGAACAATATTCTACAAAAGCAGTGGCACATACTTTAAAAAGTTATTCTAGTTATACATTCGATTATCCTTACCCCAAAGCAGTTTCTGTAAATGCACAAGATCAAGGAATGGAATACCCTATGATTTGTTGGAATTTTGGTCGTCCTGAAGCTGATGGAACATTTTCAGACAGAGTAAAATATGGCATGTTGGGCGTAGTTATTCACGAAGTGGGACACAATTTTTTTCCAATGATTGTTAATTCAGATGAACGTCAATGGACTTGGATGGACGAAGGTTTGAATTCTTTTATGGAATATCTTGCCGAAATGTCTTTCGATAAAAATTTTCCAGCAGATCGCGGACCAGTAGCAAAAATTGTTCCTTATATGAGTGGTGATCAATCTAATTTAGAGCCAATTATGACCAATTCTGAAGCAATAAAACAATTTGGGAATAACGCTTACGGAAAACCAGCAGCAGGACTAAATATCTTGCGTGAAACCATTATGGGGCATGAATTATTTGATTATGCTTTTAAAACTTATGCAAACCGATGGAAATTTAAGCATCCAACTCCAGAAGATTTCTTCAGAACTATGGAAGACGCATCGGCAACCGACTTAGATTGGTTTATTCGTGGTTGGTTTTATACAACAGATTTTACAGATATTGGTATTAAAGAAGTAACTCAATATTATGTGAGTAACGATGCTCCGAAAGATTTTAAGGCACCAGAAGTTACCAGAAGAAACAGACGCAAAATGGCTGGTCCACTAGTATATATGGTTTCTAGTACAAGTCAGGATTTATTAGCAGAAAACAAAAAAGCATTAAACACAAAAGAGATTAAAACTTTAGATGAATTTGTGCAAACTAATTTCAAACCAGAAGAAATTGCAAAATTAGCTTCCCCAAAATATTTTTACGAAGTAACTTTTAACAAGCCTGGAGGATTAGTCATGCCAATTATTGTACAACTAATTTTTGAAGACGGAACGACCGAAACTCAAACATTTCCAGCACAAATTTGGAGAATGAATGATGCTGAGGTTGTTAGAACATTTGCTACACAAAAAGTAATTTCTAAAATTATAGTAGATCCAAAACTAGAAACAGCAGATGTAGATATAACCAATAATACCTGGCCAAAAGGAATAGTAAAATCTAAATTTGATTAAATTTTTTTAAACAAATTAAATAAAAAAAGAGAAGAAACTTGTTGTGTTTCTTCTCTTTTTTTATGTGATGTTGTCATTTCTTGTTTCTCGGAAGATAACATCATCGATATTTTTCAGTAAATTAAATGTAAAAAGTGTATTACACTTCTCTTTTAGTCAAATAGTAAACAGGAATACCTAAGCTAACTATTAATAATCCCAATCCAGTACTTTTGGTATCATAAATTAATAACGTGATACAAATCAGAGAAGTAATCACAATATAAATGGAAGGAATTATAGGATAACCTAAAGCTTTATAAGGACGATTGGCATTTGGTTCTTTTTTTCTAAGAATAAAAATTCCGTAAATAGTCAGAATATAAAACAACAAAGAGGCAAAGGTAGCGTAGGTTAATAAATCGCCATATTTTCCTGAAACACAAAGAGTACAAGCCCAAATACATTGAAACCAAAGTGCTTTTTCAGGAACGTTGTTTTTGTTTAAATGCCCAGCTTTTTCAAAAAACAATCCATCTTTAGACATCGCATAAAATAATCTTCCACCAGAAAGCACCAATCCTGAATTGCATCCAAAAGTAGAAACCATAATTAATCCAGCCATCACAAAAACACCAATATTACCCATGATTACATTGGCAGCAGCTGCACCAACTCGGTCTTGGCTAGCAAACATAATTCCGTTACTCATTACCGATTCTCCAACAGGAGTTCCCTGCATAGGCAATAATGACAAATACGCAATGTTTGCCAGGATATAAATGATAGTAACAATCAGTGTTCCTAAAAACAAACTTCTAGGGATATTTTTCTTAGGCTCTTTTATTTCTCCAGCAATAAATGTTACATTGTTCCAAGAATCACTCGAAAAAAGAGAATTAATAATGGTGGCTCCCATTGCACCAAGCAAGGCAACTCCCGCTAATTTGGTTACAGTTACCGTTCCGTCGGTATTTAAAACTGTTTTAGAAGCTTCCCACATGTGAGAGAAATTGTTAAACAAAACATCAGTATGTAAACCAACATATAATCCTAAAATAATTAACGCAAAAAGGGCAAATATTTTGGCTAATGTAAATATTAATTGAATCGTTTTTCCGCTCTGAATACCTTTTGTGTTAATATAAGTAAGCAAAATAATACTTGTCATAGCAAGAATTTGCTTGTTTGAGAAAGTATAGCTTTCGCCAATAGCGAATAATTTATTTTCTAAAAAAGGAAAAAACACTGCCGAATAATTGCTAAATGCCACCGCCACCGCTGCAATACCCCCTGTTTGAATGACCGTAAAAACCGTCCATCCATACAAAAAGGAGATTAATTTTCCGTAAGCCCTTTGAATATATACAAACTGTCCTCCCGCATTAGGCATCATTCCTGCTAATTCGCCATAACTCAAAGCGGCTGTCATGGTTAATAATCCTGTTATTAGCCAAATAACCAGCAGCCAAGCAGCAGAGCCAATATCTCGAGCCATTTGGGCTGTTACTATAAAAATTCCAGACCCAATCATAGATCCAGTAACCAAGCTTGTCGCATTAAGTAGTCCTAATTCACGTTTAAAAGTTTGTTTTTCTTCTTGCATAAAAAATATTTTTAAACGCTAATATAGTTTTTTTTGTTAAAATTACAAATCATAAATTTTTGAAGACGTAAAGCAAATTGAGTCTATCTCCTGTTTTTTTGTTTAACTTTCGTTAAATATAAAGGCTAAAACACTCATTAAATTAAGACTTTCGACATTATGACATTTCAACTTGCGACTTTAACGAATAAACTTTTATATTTGTACGATGAATGAAAATTTAGATCCTACCAATCAAAAATACAATCCAGAAGAACTCGATTTAGAAAAAAAATTGAGACCACTCTCGTTTGATGATTTTACAGGACAAGAGCAAGTTTTAGAAAACCTAAAAATATTTGTACAAGCCGCAAACCTTCGTGGCGAAGCACTAGATCACACCCTTTTTCATGGGCCTCCAGGATTAGGAAAAACCACTTTGGCCAATATTTTAGCTAATGAGTTGGGTGTAGGAATCAAAATAACATCAGGGCCTGTTCTAGATAAACCAGGTGATTTAGCAGGATTACTCACAAATTTAGACGAGAGAGATGTTTTGTTTATTGATGAGATACACCGCTTGAGTCCCATTGTCGAAGAATATTTATATTCTGCAATGGAAGATTTTAAGATTGATATCATGATCGAATCTGGACCCAATGCACGTTCGGTTCAAATTAATTTATCCCCATTTACATTAGTAGGGGCAACCACACGTTCAGGATTGTTAACCGCACCTATGCGTGCCCGCTTCGGGATTCAAAGCCGTTTACAATATTATAATGCAGAACTTTTAACCACAATTGTGCAGCGAAGTTCCTCTATTTTAAAAATGCCAATTACCATGGAAGCCGCCATAGAAATAGCTGGTCGTAGCCGAGGAACACCTCGTATTGCTAATGCCATGTTGCGTCGTGTTCGTGATTTTGCACAAATAAAAGGAAACGGAAGTATCGATATCGAAATAGCAAAATTTGCCTTAAATGCCTTGCATGTAGATGCGCACGGATTAGACGAAATGGATAACAAAATTCTAAACACAATTATAGATAAATTTAAAGGCGGACCAGTAGGATTATCTACATTAGCGACAGCCGTTTCCGAAAGTAGCGAAACCATCGAAGAAGTATATGAACCATTCTTAATACAAGAAGGATTTATCATGCGAACCCCTCGTGGAAGAGAAGTTACCGAAAAAGCTTATAAACATTTAGGAAAGGTTAAAGCCAATGTGCAAGGCGGATTGTTTTAATTTTACGATTTTTATTCTCACAACAAAACTTTATAAAACCCCTGTGCTTTTCTTTGTCATATAACTTTAATTGATAAACAACAAATCAAAATATACCAATCTAATCAAATCCGAAGCCAAACGCCTCGGGTTTTTGTCTTGTGGTATTTCCAAAGCAGGTTTTTTAGAAGCAGAAGCACCACGATTAGAAAATTGGCTAAACAAGCAAATGAATGGTCAGATGTCTTACATGGAGAATCATTTTGACAAAAGATTAAATCCAACTTTACTAGTTGATGATGCAAAAAGCGTCATCTCGTTATTACTAAATTACTATCCATCAGAAATTCAAAATACCAACTCTTATAAAATATCAAAATACGCTTATGGGCAAGATTATCATTTTGTGATTAAAGAAAAATTGGCAGCATTATTGCATTTTATTCAAACTGAAATTGGAGAAGTTTCTGGTCGTGCCTTTGTAGATTCGGCACCAGTTCTAGACAAAGCTTGGGCCGCAAAATCTGGCTTGGGTTGGATAGGAAAAAACAGCAATTTATTAACAAAACAAGTTGGTTCTTTTTATTTTATTGCAGAGCTTATTATCGATTTAGATTTGGAATATGACAATCCTACAACAGACCATTGCGGAAGCTGTACGGCTTGTATAGATGCTTGTCCGACAGATGCAATAGTAGCTCCTTATATTGTAGATGGGAGTAAATGTATCTCTTATTTTACCATCGAACTTAAGGAAAATATTCCAACAGAGATGAAAGGAAAATTTAATGATTGGGCTTTCGGCTGCGATGTTTGCCAAGATGTTTGCCCATGGAATAAATTTTCGAAACCCCACAACGAACCACTTTTTAATCCAAACCCAGAAGTTTTATCATTTACAAAAAAAGACTGGGAAGAAATTACCGAAGAAATTTTCAAGAAAACATTTAAAGATTCGGCAGTAAAGAGAACAAAAATAGGTGGGTTAAAAAGAAATATAAACTTTTTAAAAGATTAACATCAAAAATTTCTTACTTCAAATTCATATTTTAACTTTGTAAATTCATAGTAATTTTAAAATATGTCAAAAGATAACAAAAGAAGAGAAGCATTACTATATCACGCTAAACCTACACCAGGAAAAATTCAGGTTGTTCCTACAAAAAAATACGCAACACAACGTGATTTATCATTAGCTTATTCGCCAGGAGTAGCAGAGCCTTGTCTCGAAATAGCAAAAGATGTTAATAATGTTTATAAATATACAGCCAAAGGAAATTTAGTTGCAGTAATAACTAATGGAACAGCAGTTTTAGGACTGGGAAATATTGGTCCAGAAGCCTCTAAGCCAGTAATGGAAGGGAAAGCTTTATTGTTTAAGATTTTTTCAGGTATTGATGTCTTTGATATCGAAGTTGATGCAACAGATATAGATAAATTTGTAGAAACAGTAAAAGCCATTGCGCCAACTTTTGGAGGAATTAATTTAGAAGATATTAAAGCACCAGAATCTTTCGAAATCGAAAGGCGATTGGTCGAAGAATTAAATATTCCTGTCATGCATGATGATCAGCACGGAACTGCAATTATTTCATCAGCGGCTTTATTAAACGCATTAGAATTAGCCAATAAAAAAATAGAAACAGTAAAACTAGTTGTTTCTGGAGCAGGTTCGGCAGCATTAGCTTGTGCTAATTTATACGTACTTTTAGGTATAAATCCAGACAATATTATTATGTTCGACAAAGACGGAGTGCTTTCTTCAGCAAGAACTGATTTGTCCGAGCTTCAAAAAAAATACTCTAAAGCAAAACCAAACATTAATTTGCACGACGCCTTAATAGGTGCCGATGTTTTCTTAGGACTCTCTGCAGGAAATATTCTTACACCAGAAATGCTATTAGGAATGGCAAACGACCCTATCGTTTTTGCCATGGCAAACCCAACACCAGAAATCGATTACAATGTTGCCATTGCAACACGTAAAGATATTATTATGGCAACGGGTCGTTCAGATTTTCCAAATCAAGTAAATAATGTTTTAGGATTTCCTTACATTTTCCGTGGCGCACTCGATGTGAGAGCTACAAAAATTAACGAAGCAATGAAAATGGCTGCCGTTAAATCTTTGGCTTATCTAGCAAAACAATCGGTTCCTGAACAAGTAAATATTGCTTACGGAGAAACCAAACTAAATTTTGGAAGAGATTATATTATTCCAAAACCATTCGATCCAAGATTAATTATCGAAGTTGCACCAGCTGTAGCAAAAGCAGCCATGGAAAGCGGTGTTGCTCAAATTGAAATTACCGATTGGGAAAAATATAAGGAAGAATTATTAGATCGTTTAGGGTCTGATAATAAATTAGTTAGGTTGCTTACTAGCAGGGCTAAAACAAATAAAAAACGAATCGTTTTTGCCGAAGCAGACCATTTAGATGTTCTAAAAGCCGCTCAAATTGTGCATGAAGAAGGTATTGGAATACCAATATTATTAGGAAACAAAGAGATTATTTTAGAACTAAAAGAAGAAATAGGTTTCGATGCCGAAGTAGCCATCTTAGATCCAAAAACAAAAGAAGAAGACGCCAGAAGATTGCGCTTTGCCGAAATATATTGGGAATCTCGCCGCCGTAGAGGAATTACCTTATTAGATGCTCAAAAATGGATGCGTGAGCGTAATTATTTTGCAGCAATGATGGTTAACGAAGGCGAGGCAGATGCTTTAGTAACAGGCTATTCTAGAAGTTACTCAACCGTAGTAAAACCAATGATGGAACTCATAGGTAAAGCACCTGGGGTTACTCGAATTGCCAGCACAAATATGATGATGACGGCTCGTGGGCCTATGTTTTTGTCTGATACGGCAATAAACACAAATCCAAGTTCAGATGATTTAGCGAAAATTGCCCTGATGACTGCAAAAACAGTTAAAATGTTCGGGATACAACCTGTAATTGCCATGGTTTCATTTTCTAATTTTGGTTCTTCAAACAGCGAAAGTGCATCTAAAGTTAGAGAAGCCGTTTCATATCTTCATAACGAATTTCCAGATATGATTGTAGATGGGGAGATTCAGACAGATTTTGCTTTAAATCCAGAAATGCTAAAAAGCAAATTTCCGTTTTCTAAATTGGTGGGACACAAAGTAAATACGCTTATTTTTCCAAATTTAGAATCGGCAAATATTACTTATAAATTACTAAAAGAATTATACAAAGTAGATTCAATTGGACCTATAATTTTAGGTATGGACAAGCCGGTACACATCTTTCAATTGGGTGCAAGCGTAGAAGAGATGGTAAATATGGCCGCTGTTGCTGCTGTTGATGCACAAGAAAAAGAGAAAAAACTAAAACTTAACAAGAAATCTGAAAACATTAGTTTAATTGAATAATCGGGTAGTTGGTCTGAAAAAGTTAATTAAAATTCGAAAAAATTAGTATATTTGAAAGTTTACGGTTTTATTTATGATAGCACACATTCAAGGAAAATTAGTCGAAAAATCACCAACAGAAGTTGTAATAGATTGCAACGGTGTTGGTTATCATGTAAATATTTCGCTGCACACTTATGGTTTATTGCCTACAACCGATTTTGTAAAGCTTTTTACCCATCTAATAATAAAGGAAGATAGTCATTCGTTATACGGTTTTGCCGAAAAATCTGAAAAGGAAATTTTTAAACTGTTAATTTCTGTTTCGGGAATAGGAGCCAATATTGCACGCACAATGTTATCATCAATAGAACCCAAACAAATTATTAATGCGATTGGTTCTGGCGATGTAGGAACAATTCAGTCTATCAAAGGAATTGGAGTGAAAACTGCCCAACGAACCATTATCGATCTGAAAGAAAAAGTATTAAAACTTTATGATTTAGACCAAGTTTCTATCTCACAAAGCAATACAAACAAAGATGAAGCGTTATCTGCATTAGAAGTTCTAGGATTTATCAGGAAATCGGCAGAAAAAGTAGTCGAAAAAATCGTTGCAACCATGCCAGATGCCACCGTAGAAACTATAATTAAACAAGCCTTAAAAAATTTATAATCGTTGAGACAATTTAGTTTATATAAGTCGAATATAGCTGTTAAAAACAGTATTTTTATACTGCTTTTTTTCTTTTCAATTACTGTGCATGCACAAGTAAATCCTGAACCCAAAGATACTGTAAAAGGATATAATATAGGTAGCTTAAAACTGCCCAATCCCAATAGTATTCTAGAAGCTTATACCTATGACCCTATTACCGATAGGTATATTTACACCAAAACATTTGAGGGTTTTAATATAAACTATCCCATTGTTTTAACGCCAAAAGAGTATCAAGAATTAATCTCGAGAGAAGCCATGCGAGATTATTTTCAGAAAAAATCTGATGCAATTGATGGAAAAAAAACAGCAAGTAAAGATACTCAAAAGAATTTATTGCCACGATATTATATAAGATCAGGTTTATTTGAAACTATTTTTGGAAGCAATACCATCGATGTAAAACCAACAGGAACTGTAGAAGTCGATCTGGGGATGCGCTATTCTAAACAAGATAACCCCTCATTTTCGCCAAGAAATAGACAAAGTACCACATTCGATTTCGACCAACGAATTAGTTTGAGTTTGTTAGGAAAAGTAGGAACAAGGCTAAAAGTAAGCGCAAATTATGACACACAATCTACATTTGCCTTTCAAAATTTAATAAAATTAGAATACACGCCAACAGAAGATGATATTCTTCAGAAAATTGAAGTGGGTAACGTAAGTATGCCACTAAATAGTACCCTAATTCGTGGTGCACAAAGTTTGTTTGGGGTAAAAGCACAGTTTAAATTCGGAAAAACAACAGTTACAGGGATTTTTTCCGAACAAAAATCTCAAACAAAAACCGTTGTTTCTGAAGGAGGAGGTGCCATTTCAGAATTTAATCTTTTTGGAATAGATTATGATGCCGACAGACACTTTTTCTTGTCACAATATTTTAGAAATAGGTATGATGAGGCACTAAAAAATTATCCAGTGGTCGATTCTAGAGTGCAAATTACTAGAATGGAAGTCTGGATAACCAATAGGCAAAACCGAGTAAATACTTCTCCAGACGGGAATAACTTAAGAAATATAATTGCCCTGCAAGATTTAGGAGAAGGACCTCTGCAAAACAGCAGTTTTACAGATATTACAGCACAAACGGTAGGGGTTTACGCACAGGCAATACCAAATTTCTTTGTTTTTACGCCATTTAATACCCCAACAAGTAATAAAAATAACTTGTTTGATCCTGCTCTGATAGGTACAACAGGTTTGTTAAATTCTGGAATTAGAGAAATAGCAACTGCTTCAGCCGGATTTACTGGTGTAACAGTTTCTGAAGGTACAGATTATGCTAAATTAGAAAATGCAAGAAAGTTAAACTCAAACGAATATACTTTCAATACCCAATTGGGATACCTATCGCTAAACCAAAGATTGTCTAACGATGAGGTTCTTGCTGTAGCATACCAATATACAATTGGAGACAAACTATATCAAGTAGGGGAGTTTGCTACCGATGGTGTAAGCGCAACAAGCGTAAATGCAGCTGGCGTGCCGCTTACTCAAAGTTTAATTCTTAAAATGCTAAAAGGAAATTTAGCTAGTGTGGCAAAACCAGCTTGGAACTTGATGATGAAAAATATTTATCAAATACCAGGTGCTTATCAGTTGGATCCTAAAGATTTTAAATTCAATATTTTATACACAGACCCATCACCACTAAATTATATTTCAGAAATAGGAGGTACCTCATTTCCTGCAAATCCGTTGCCTGAAAACGAAGTCTCTCTAGCACCGTTGTTGCGAGTTTTTAATATGGATAAATTAGATTCTAGTAACGATCCGCAGAAAAAAGGAGACGGTTTTTTCGATTTTTTACCAGGACTTACCGTTGATGCGCAAAACGGACGAATTATTTTTACAACCAAAGAACCTTTTGGAGAACTTCTTTTTAAAAAATTAAAGAATACAGGTTCGCTAGAAGATTATGCCGATGTAAATACCTATAATGCCAATCAAAAAAAATACGTTTTTTCTGGTTTGTACCGTAAAACACAAACACAAGCTTTACAAGAAACCGATAAAAATAAATTCCAGCTTAAGGGGAAATACAAATCTAGCGGAGGCGAAGGAATTTCTTTAGGCGCTGCAAATGTGCCTCGTGGTTCGGTAGTGGTAACAGCAGGAGGAAGAGTCTTGCAAGAAGGAATAGATTATAGTGTTAATTATCAGGCGGGACGTGTGCAAATTTTAGACCCATCGTTGCAAGCTTCAGGAGTACCTATTAGCGTTTCGGTCGAAAATAATGCCGTTTTCGGGCAGCAAACCCGAAGATTTATGGGGGTTAATGTAGAGCATAAGTTTTCAGACAAATTTCAAATAGGAGCAACATTCCTAAAAATGACCGAAAGACCGTTTACACAAAAATCAAACTATGGTCAAGAATCTGTAAATAACAGTATTTTTGGTGCTAATGCTAATTTTTCGACGGAAGTCCCATTCTTTACAAGGTTAGTTAATAAATTACCAAATATAGATACTGATGTTCCTTCTAATTTATCCTTTAGAGGTGAGGTAGCTTTCTTAAAACCAGGAACATCTAAAATAGATCAGTTTCAGGGGGAAGCAACCGTATATGTAGATGATTTTGAAGGCTCACAATCTACGATAGATATGAAGTCGCCATTAGCATGGAGCTTGGCGAGTTCGCCTGTAGGTTTTGGAGGGGAAATTGCAGAAAATAATTTATCTTATAATGACAAGCGTGCAAAAATGTCTTGGTATTCTATAGATCCTACTTTTTATTCAAGTCAAAGACCAGCAGAAATAAATGATAACGATGTTTCTAGAAATAATAGCAGACGCATTTATAATTCAGAATTGTATCCAAATACCGATATTGCAGTAGGGGAAACCACAGTAGTTTCTACATTAGACATGACTTATTATCCAACCGAACGTGGTCCGTATAATTTTAATCCACTTGCAGTAAACAATATACTACCAACACCTCAAAATAATTTTGGAGGAATTATGCGTTCTATTTCTTCTACAAATTTCGAACAAGCTAATATAGAATATATTCAGTTTTGGATGCTAGATCCTTATTACGGAACAGCAAGTGATACAAATGCTGCAAATACAGGGAAATTAACATTCAATCTAGGAGAAATTTCGGAAGATGTCCTTAAAGACGGTCGAAAATTGTACGAAAACGGATTGCCAGCTGGCGGATCAAACCCAAATGTAACTAATACTGCTTGGGGGAAAGTACCCGCATCGCAATCCTTAATTTATGCTTTCGATACAAATGAAGCAAACAGAAGTCAGCAAGATGTAGGACTTAACGGATTATCAGATGCTGAAGAAAATCAAAAATATCCAAGCTTTGCAGGGCCAGATCCCGCACAAGATAATTATCAATATTTCTTAAATGCTTCAGGTTCTATTACCGATAGATATAAAAAGTACAACGGATTAGAAGGAAATTCGCCAATAAATGTTTCCGATACCAATAGAGGATCTACAACCACTCCCGATGTAGAAGATATTAATAGAGACAACACCATGAATACTATTAATGCCTATTATAAATTTGCAATAGACATTAAACCAAATTTAGTACTTGGTGATAAATATGTTTCTGATGTGAGAACAACACAAGTGCTACTTGCAAACGGTAACACAACAGATGCCAGATGGGTACAGTTTAAAATACCAATTCTCGAAGCAACAGCGGCAAATATAGAAGGCGGAATATCAGATTTTAAATCGATACGTTTCATGCGTATGTTTATGTCAGGTTTTTCAGACAAAGTTACGGTTCGTTTAGGCTCATTAGATTTGGTTCGTGGAGAATGGAGAAGATATAACAATACACTCCAAACTAGCGATACAGACCCAACAGACGACCCAACAGGTTTCGATGTTACTGCTGTAAACATTCAAGAAAACAGCAGCAGATCTCCTATAAAATACGTGTCGCCTCCAGGGGTAGAGCGGGAGCAATTATATAGTAATAATTCTGTCCTTAGGCAAAATGAACAATCACTTTCGTTAAAAGTTTATGATAAAGGAAACCCACAATCAGGATCTAAAGGATTAGAAGCAGGAGATTCTAGAGCCGTTTTTAAGACCGTAGATGTAGATATGCGTAGGTACAAGAAACTAAAAATGTTCATGCATGCCGAGTCATTAAGAAGAACTGGAGCAGGTTTTCCAAACGGAGAAAACACACCAATTCGAGATAATGAGATGGTTGGTTTTATTCGTTTTGGTAATGACTTTACAAACAATTTTTATCAAATAGAAATTCCGTTAAAAGTTACACAAGAAAATGCAATATCCGCATCCGATATTTGGCCAGCCGAAAACGAAATCGATATTCAAACCGCTTTGCTAACCCAACTTAAAATTTTAAATATAAAAGGGACACAACCCGTAGATGCCAATGGTATCTTCTTTCAAGAGGCAAACATATTAGATCCCTCAGCAAAAGCAGGAATGCGAGTAGGTATAAAAGGAAATCCTAATTTTGGTTACGTAAGAACACTAATGGTAGGTGTAAAAAATCCTTCAACACTAGCAAACACATACAATCGTGGAGAAGTTTGGTTTAACGAGCTTCGTCTTGCCGAAACCGATAACAAAGGCGGTATGGCTGCTATTGCAAGTTTAGATACTAATTTTGCCGATTTTATGACGCTTTCTGCAACAGGAAGAATGAGTACCATAGGTTTTGGCTCGTTAGAACAAAGTCCGAACAAACGTAGTAGAGAGGATGCACAACAATTTAATATTGTTACCAATATGAATTTAGGTAAATTATTACCTAAAAAATGGGGTATAAACTTACCTTTTAATTATGGCATAGGCGAAGAAATAATCACACCAGAATATGATCCTTTTAATCAAGATATTAAGCTAAAACAATTGCTAGATGTAACAACAGATCCAGCAGATAAGGCTGAATTTAAAAACCGTGCACTTAATTTTACAAAAAGAAAAAGCATCAACTTTATTGGGGTAAGAAAAGACCGAGCTGCAGAACAAAAACAGCATATATATGATCCAGAAAATCTAACTGTTTCCTATTCATTTAACCAAACCGAACACCACGATTTTGAAGTAGAAGGATTGTTAGACCAGCAGGTAAGAACTTCGGCAGATTATGCTTATACGTTTCAATCTAAGGCGGTAGAGCCATTAAAAAACACAAAATTTTTAAAGAAAAGTAGCTATTGGAAAATGCTAAGTGATTTCAATTTTAATTATTTGCCTACGAGCATCAACTTTAGTTCTACTATTTTACGACAATATAACAAACAACAATACCGACAAATAGATGTGCAAGGGCTCCCGCTTAATCCCTTGTACAAACGAAATAATATGTTCAATTATAATTATGGATTTAATTATAGTTTAACCAAAGCCTTGCGAGTAAATTATACAGCTACCACAGCAAATTTGGTTAAAAATTATTTAGACGAAAATAACGATCCTATAGATAGTTTTACCATCTGGGACGATTATTGGAATATAGGAACACCA
Source organism: Flavobacterium psychrophilum DSM 3660 = ATCC 49418 (assembly GCF_002217405.1). GTDB lineage: Bacteria > Bacteroidota > Bacteroidia > Flavobacteriales > Flavobacteriaceae > Flavobacterium > Flavobacterium psychrophilum. The sequence continues at coordinate 24,351 of NZ_MUHE01000060.1, forward strand.
AACCAACATTCGCAACAGTTAACAGTTAATTATGAATTGCCTATAAACAAAATTCCAGCCCTAGCCTTTATAAAATCAGATTATACTTACTCAGGAGATTATTCTTGGCAAAGAGCCTCATTAGCTTTACAATCATTTAAAGCAACTGATGGTAATACCTACGATTTAGGAAACACCATACAAAATGCAAGTTCTCATAAATTGAACACCGCATTTAATATGGATACTTTTTACAAATATATAGGATTAAGAAAAGGATTTGTAAAAAAAACAGTTCCAATAGCACCACCTTCTGTACCAAAACCAGGAGAAAAATTAGTAGCAAAACCGAAGGTTAAAGAAATAAAACCAAACGTTTTTCTAGACGGATTAATAGGTTTGGCTACTAGTGTAAAAAACATTCAGATAAATTATAACGAAACCAGCGGAACAATGCTGCCAGGTTATTTGCCATCAATAGGATTTTTGGGCTCCTCTAGGCCAACCTTAGGTTTCGTATTTGGGTTGCAAGATGATGTGCGTTTTGAAGCGGCAAAAAACGGATGGTTAACAAATTATGCAGAATTTAATCAAAACTTTACACAAGTAAAAACAAAACACATTGCAGGAAATGCAAATATCGAATTGTTTCCAGATTTAAAAATCGATTTAATTGCCGACAGAACTTTTTCCGAAAATTTCTCAGAACAGTTTGATGCAGTAGGAGGTGTTTATAATTCACATTCGCCCTATAATTCTGGAAATTTCTCTATCTCGACCGTTTTAATAAAAACAGCCTTTTCTGAAAGCGACGAAACAAGATCGGTAGCGTTCGATAACTTCAGGAAAAACAGGCTTATAGTAGCAGATAGATTGGCCGAAATTTCTTACGGAACCTCAGATTTTCCAAGAGTTACAGACGTTTCTAATCCTAATTACGGATTTCCAAAAGGTTTCGGAAAAAACAACCAAGCCGTTTTGTTGCCTTCATTTCTAGCAGCTTATACAGGAAGTGATGCTTCTGGCGTTTCACTAGGTGCTTTTAAAAACATTCCAATTCCTAACTGGACCCTAAAATATACAGGACTAATGAGGTACAAATTTTTTAAAAATACATTTAAAAGATTTTCTGTACAACATGCCTACAAAGCAGCTTATACCATCAATTCATTCCGATCTAATTTAAAATATACCGATCCAGGAACTTACGATGTAGGAGGTAATTTTGAAAACAAAAATATTATAGGTAATGTAAATCTAACCGAACAATTTAGTCCGTTAATAAGATTAGATTTCGAAATGAAAAATTCGATAAAAATCCTTGCCGAAATGAAAAAAGACAGAACCATGGCATTAAGTTTCGATAACAATTTACTCACAGAACTAAAAGGTATCGAGTACGTAATTGGACTAGGATATCGTATAAAAGACGTAAGGATAAAATCACGATTAGCAGACAATGCAACAGGAGAAATAAAAAGTGATGTAAATATAAAATGCGATGTGTCTTTTAGAAATAACAAAACAGTAGTCAGAAATCTAGATTATAATAACAACCAATTAGCAGGAGGACAAAACATAATTTCGACCAAGCTAACGGCAGATTATTCTTTTAGTAAAAACCTAACAACTCTTTTCTTTTTCGATTATTCGTTCTCAAAAGCAGTTATTTCGACTTCATTTCCACTAACAACCATTCGAGCTGGATTTACAATTAGATATAATTTTGGAAACTAATCAAGCAGTTGTGTAAAATCTATTCATACTATAGTAAGCGCATTTTTTAATCTCATTACTTTGGCGTTACAAGCCAAGTTTGCGGAACTCCGATAAAAACAAAAGTATAGCGAAAACCCTTTTTGAGACAGCAAAAGCCTCAAAAGGGATTTTCACTTCAATCCCTAGCGTAAAATGCTGTAATTAATAAAGCATAACTATTCGATCTAATACCAATAATGATTTTGTCACATATTTAAAAGTTGGCAAACAGTTTAGAAAACCGAAATACCGAAGAATAAAATATTTTTTAACATTAATAATTCATAATTATGACAAATTACTCAAGTAGAAGCGGAAAGAAATCAGGCGTAACAGCTTATGAAATCGGAAACGATTTTATTATAGTGCAATTTAACGGCTCTAAAAATTACACGTATTCTAATCGAAGTGCTGGAATTTCTGCCGTTAACACTATGAAATCATTAGCAATTGGACAAAGCGGTTTAAGCACCTATATTTCGCAAAATAAACCAAGTTTTGACTAAGCTAATCACATTTTAATAAATGCAAATTGTCTTTTGTTAGTCCGATAAATTCAAAATTTACTAAGTCTTTTTGCTCGACATTGTGAACATAGCCATAAGTACATGCTATCATTTCATTAGATAAATCATTTTTACAACGACCTAAATTGAAATAATGCTTTTTGGTTTGACCGATTAAGGACCCGTAAATAATACAGTCATTTGGTAAATCAGTACCGTTTTTGTCTTTTAGATTTAATTTTTGTTGATTTAACATGATAAATAATTTAAATTGCTTTTCACTTTATATCGGTGGAAAAGCGAAACCGATTTGCCAACACACGTTTGTACTTACTGTGGTTTTAGCGGAATTACCGTCTCGCATCATAATTATGCAAAGCAGAAAATTGAAAGGTTACGAAGTCCACAGCAAGTACAAGCGTGGGAACGTTGACAGTAATCGCAAAAATAGGTATTAGGCTTAATTTGAAATTGGTTTTGTATTTGGAAGATTTGGAAGATTTGGAAAATGAGCTTAATTTAGTCCAAAACTGCCTATGAGCAGGAATGTTAGTGTCAAGATAACCTAAAAAAAAAACACGACAAATGAGTGAAATAGAAATTAATATCTAGCAAGAGTTTAGAGAAAAGTAAGAGAAAGTATTTATTATATTATCCCATTTTTAGTACTGTCTGTGAGTTTTTTAATATATAATACTAAAAATTAAAAATTAAACTTCACGCTAATTTTATTAGCTGGTTAAAGTGTTTTTTAGGGCTCAAATTTTTAAAATTAAAGCAGTATTAGATGGGGCAATTATTAGTCATAAAGCAATATCTTACTTTTGTAAAGCGAAACGTATTAATTAAATTTAGAGTCTATGCAGTTGAAAAAATAAAAAAAATCGAATTAAACCCAAATAGCAAATTAATTATTTAAAAAAAAATAAGATTATTACAGTAATAATTTTACATTTGTTTTAAATTAAAACTAAATAGTAAAATGAACATACCAGCTAACTTAAAGTACACAAAAGACCACGAATGGATAAGTATTGATGGCGACATTGCTACAATAGGAATTACCGATTTTGCTCAAAAGGAATTGGGAGATATTGTATATGTTGAAGTAGAAACATTAGATCAAACATTAGCACAAGACGAAGTTTTTGGAACGGTAGAAGCTGTAAAAACAGTATCTGATTTGTTTTTACCACTTTCTGGCGAAATAATCGAATTTAATGAATCATTAGAGGTAACCCCAGAAGTTGTAAATGCAGATCCTTACGGAAAAGCTTGGATGATTAAGGTGAGAATTTCTAATCCATCTGAAATAGAAAATTTACTTTCTAGTGATGACTATAAAAACCTTATTGGCGCCTAATAAAAATTCTATTTGGATTGCTTTTTTTTGGACATTCCTTATTCTTTATCTAAGTTTAAGAAGTGTTACAAATATGCCAAAAATCACTTTTTCAAATGCAGATAAAATAGTTCATTTTACGTTCTATTTAGGTTTTGTTATTTTGTGGTATAGGTATTTAGTATTTAAAGAAAAAGTATTGCTAAGTAATAAAATAGTTTTAGTGCTTATCTCGATAACCTTCGGAATTGCTATCGAGTTTGCCCAAAAATATTTTACCACAACCCGCCAAGCAGATATTTTAGACGTTCTGGCTAACAGTGCAGGTACTTTAGCGGGAATTTTTGTAGCCACAAGAATATTTCAAAAGAATAAAAAATCGGAAGTATTCGATAAATAAAAAATTAAAGAAAATATCCCATTTCGATGGGATTTTTCTATTTTTATACCTTTAATTCGTCAATTCACATTATGAATATTAAGCAATATCTAGATTCTACATACCTAAAAACTGCATCGCAAGCCAATTTATCTGAAATTGAAAACACAAAAGTGGTCGAAAATTTTATTAATGAAGCCATTAGCGAGGAGTTTAAGTTGGTTATGGTTCGTCCTGACAAAGTACAAATGGCTAAAAAAATGATAGATGAAGCCAATTCTAAAGTACTAATAGGAACAGTTATCGATTTTCCTGAAGGCAATTCTAGTCTAGAAATAAAAATTGAAGAAGCACAAGAAGCTATAAATAATCAGGCTGACGAGCTTGATTTTGTGATTAACTACGAAGCCTTCAAAAGAGGAGAAGTGGCGCTAATAAAAGCAGAGATTATTGCTTGTACACAATTAGGACTGTCACATAAAAAGGCAGTAAAATTTATTATAGAAGTCGCTGCACTTACAAACCATCAAATTATTCAGGTTTCGGTTTTAATAAAAAACACAATTATCACCAATTTTAAAGAAGATAATTTTGCTCATGTTTTTGTAAAATCATCGACAGGGTTTTATAAAACACCAAATAATTTGCCAAACGGAGCAACAATTGAAACCATTATTTTAATGTTAGAAAACTCATATCCGCTTCCTGTAAAAGCCGCTGGCGGTGTGAGAACGCTAGATGAAGCATTGGTAATGCTAAGATTGGGTGTAAAAAGAATAGGAACTTCTGCTGCTAAAACTATTGCAGATGGAAATGTTAGCGCTGAAAATTATTAAAAATCATAAAATGAAAAAGTACCTTTTACTAATTGCAACTTTTTTCTTAGCACAAAATTTATTTTCGCAAGTGAGTAACCAAGAGAAATTCCCTGTTTTTCCTGCATGTTCAAATGCAATGAATCAGGAATTGGTAACTTGTTTCAATAACCAATTGCAAGATTTTGTGTATCATAATTTTCAATTACCAGCCGTGGTAAAACAAAATAATTTTAAAGGAAAAATTATTACGTTGTTTGAGGTAGATAGTACAGGAACATTCAAAGTGTTATATGCAGATGCAATGTATTCGGAACTAATAACCGAAACAAAAAGAGTTTTTTCGGCTTTGCCAAAAATTACGCCACCCACTTATAACGGAAAACCAACTTATGCAAAATACACTTTTACAATTGCAATTCCGTTGCAAAGTACCACCCAAATTGCCCAAGAGAAATTATTTCAAGAAAATAAAATTTTAAATTCTTCTTTGATTTCAAACATAGAAAATCCAGAATTCGAATCGGTTACATTAAATTATGCAGCATTTAAAAACCCACAATTTAAAAGTCACCTTAATATTCCTTTTTCTCACAATTTATACACTAATTTTGATGGCGAAATGAACCAAGTGGGTACCAATAGCCACACAGCTTCAAAACCCTACACTTACTCTGAAGTAGTAAAATATCATGATTTTTATGCTGCGTATAATGCAATCAAAATAAATAAAGAAGGCTGGTGGGGACGAAAAATATTTAACGAAAACTTAGTATCTATACAAGGGGAAGATTATTGGTTTACTCTAAATCCTATTTTCGATTTGAGAATGGGGAAAAATAATCCAAGTACCCAAAAATATACTTATGTAAACACACGTGGTTTGCAAATACAAGGTGCATTGGGAGAGCAACTTAGTTTTGCCACAACCATTTATGAAAGCCAAGGCGTTTTTGCTGATTATTATAACAGATATGCAAACTCATTGAGACCAAATGGAGGAGATCCAGCCATTATTCCAGGAATTGGTATTGCAAAAGATTTTAAAACTACAAAATATGATTTTCCTTCTGCCGATGCAAATATTGCCTATACGCCTAGTAAACATCTTAATTTGCAATTGGGTTATGGGCGAAATTTTATAGGAGATGGTTACCGTTCTTTACTAGAGGGTGATGGCGCTAGCCCATATCCGTATGTTAAAATAAACACCACATTCTGGAAAATTAAATATACAAATACTTATATGTGGCTTAAAGATGTTCGTAAAGATGTAACGCTAGACAGAACGTATGCTACAAAATATATGGCAAATCATTATTTGAGTTGGAATGCTTCAAAGAGATTAAATATTGGTTTTTTTGAGTCGGTAATCTGGACAAATGACAATAATCGTGGTTTTGATCTTAACTTTGTAAACCCAATTATTTTTTATCGTACAGTCGAGTTTACTTCTTCCGCTAGAAGTGGAAATGCAGTTTTGGGCTTAACATCTAAATATAAATGGAATAACAATATTAACTTATACGGACAGTTTTTACTCGACGAATTCTCGCTTGGTGAGGTAAAATCGGGAGAAAAAAGCTGGAAGAATAAATACGGGTACCAATTGGGCGCTAAATATTTTAACGCTTTTGGTATAAAAAATTTATACTTACAAGCAGAATATAATCAGGTACGCCCTTATGTTTATGCACATAGTAAAGCCATTACAAATTACGGTCATAACAACCAGAGTATGGGGCATAATTGGGGTTCTAATTTTAAGGAACTAACAGCAATTGCCCGTTTTCATAAAAATAGGCTATTTGCCGATGCAAAATTAAGCATAGGAATTCGTGGTTTAGATTTTGATACTGCAACCGATGCTTTAAATTATGGTGCTAATATTTACAAAGATTATGGTGATAATAGAGCTTATGATAAAGGAGTTGTAATAGGGCAGGGTGATAAGACTAATGTTTTTATTGCCGATGTGCAAGCGGGATATTTGTTAAATCCAACTACAAATTTGAAGCTTTTTGGGAATTTAATTTACAGAAATTTTTCGCCACAAGTAAATACGACTACAAATTTCAAAGAAAGCACAAGCTGGTTTTCTATAGGATTGCGTGCCGATGTGTTTAACTGGTACTTGGATTATTAGAAAATAAATTAATGTTTGTGTCTTTTATTTTCACAGATAAAATGGTATAGTCTGTTTTATACCAATTTAGCT
>NZ_MUHE01000061.1 GCF_002217405.1 Flavobacterium psychrophilum DSM 3660 = ATCC 49418
ATAATTACACCCAACGGGTTTTGTATAACTCTTTTTTATGATTTTTCGATAGTTAATTGTAAAGACTTTTTTATGTTAAAAAAAGCATTATTCTTTTTATCTATTAACTTTTAAAGGTTAATTTAGCGTTTTCCATTTTCGGAAGAAAAAAAAGCATATCATGAGACATATTATACCAGTACTATTTTTTTTTATTACCCTTAATGTTTTTTCGCAAGAAAACACCATCAAACATATTGTTGCCAAAGGCGAAAGTATTTATAAAATTGCTGAAAAATATAATGTAAAGCAAGCAGATATTTTTAAATTGAATCCGAAGGCTAAAAAGAAATTAAAGTTGAATTCGGTTTTATTAATACCAAAACCAGAAACTATTTTAGATAAAAAAGTATTAACAATAAACCATGAAGTTTTGCCAAAGGAAACACTTTACGGCATTTCGAAACAATATAAAGTTTCTATTGATGATATTAAAAAAGCCAATCCAATTATAGAAAAGGAGGGTTTGCCAATAGGATTGAAGCTAATTATTGCTGTGGGTAAAAATTATAAACCAGAAAAGGTTGTTGTTTCGGAACCATCGAAACTGCCCAAAATAATTGAACCAGAGAAGAAACAAACGGCAATTTCTGAGGAAGAAGAAATTACGCACCTTGTTTTAGCAAAAGAAACCAAATACGGAATTTCGAGAAAGTACGGCATTACTATTTCCGAATTAGAAAAACTGAATCCAGAAATTATTAGAGATTTACCTGTTGGTTTTCATCTTTTTATCAAAAAAGGAATAAAAAAAGAAGCTATTATTGCTGAAATTCCTGTAATTAAAGAAGCAAAAGAGAGTATAGAGGTTAAGAAAGAAGAAATAAAACCCCAAATTGAGGAAGAATTTGAGGAGGAGGTAGAAGAAAAAACCAAAGAAACATCGCAAATAAAAATTCTGGAAATTATTCCTCACAAAGAGGAAGTAGTAGTTGAAGCAAAACCGTTATCGACCGAAGGGATGACTAAAGCAGAACTGCTAATAGCCAAAGCATCGGAGAATATAGGGGTTCGATACAGAAGCGGAGGAACTAGTAAAAGTGGTTTCGATTGTTCTGGATTAATGATAAATACTTTTAGTACTTACGATATAAAACTACCAAGAAGTTCTAGCGAAATGGCTAGATTTGGTAGTCATGTTAGTGCATCTGAAGCTCAAAAAGGCGATTTAATTTTCTTTGCTACTATGGGTAAACATTATGTGAGCCACGTAGGAATGGTGGTTGATGTGCAAGGTGATGAAATAAAATTCATACATTCTTCTACAAGTGCTGGCGTAATAATTTCTTCTAATAAAGAGCCGTATTATGCTAAAAGATTTGTGAAAGTAAATAGGGTTTTGGAGTAATTAAAATAAAAAGGGCACTATCTCGAAAAGTGTGTAAATTAAAAAATCCGCTTCGATTTCTCAAAGCGGATTTGGTGTTTTTTAGAATCTGAGATATAAACTCATCACTCTAATATCTACTAGTAATAAGTATATCTTCTTACTTTAGCAATGTATTTTGCCAAGCGAATAACTTGGTGGCTGTAGCCATATTCGTTATCATACCAAACGTATAATACGATGTTTTTACCATCGGCAGAAACAATGGTTGCATTGCTATCAAAAATCGCTGGAGCTGATGTTCCTACGATATCAGATGATACTAATTCGTTGTTTAGTGAGTATTTAATTTGCTCTACAAGTTCTCCTTCTAAAGCGTATTTTTTCATGATGTTGTTTACTTCTTCTACAGAAGTTGTTTTGCCAACCTCAAGATTTAAAACCACAAGTGAGCCATTAGGAACAGGAACTCGAATAGCATTTGAAGTTAGTTTTCCTGCTAAGCTTGGTAAAGCTTTTGCAACGGCGCTTCCTGCACCAGTTTCAGTAATAACCATGTTGAGTGCAGCGGCACGACCACGACGGTATTTTTTGTGCATATTGTCTACTAAATTCTGGTCGTTTGTGTAGGCATGAATCGTTTCTAGATGTCCTTTTACAACACCTAAAGTATCTTCTACCGCTTTCAAAATTGGTGTAATTGCATTGGTAGTACAAGAAGCGGCAGAGAAAATATTTACTTCGTCTGGGTTGTATTCGTTTTGGTTTACACCGTGTACGATATTTGGAACTCCTTTTCCAGGGGCTGTTAATAATACTTTATCACAACCTTTAGAGGTTAAATGTCTTGCTAATGCTTCTTGGGTTGTAAATGCTCCTGTGTTGTCTATTACTAATGCGTCATGAATTTCGTATGCAGTATAATCTATATCTTCTGGCTGATTGGCTGTAATGATATGAACTGTTGTTCCGTTAATGATTAGAGCGTTATTAGCTACATCGGCAACGACCGAACCTTGAAAATCTCCATGTATAGAATCGTAACGCAATAATGAAGCTCTTTTTTCTAGAGAACTTGCATCGTTTTTGTCACGGGTTACAATGGCGCGCAAACGCAATTGGTTTCCTTTGCCCATTTTAGACATTAACTCTCTTGCTAATAAACGACCAATACGTCCAAAACCATATAAAACAACATCTTTTGGGTGTATATCTTCTGTGTTTTTAGCCTCTTTTAGTTTGTCTATTACAAATGATTTTGCATCGTTGTAGTTGTTGTTTTCAAGATGAAATTCGTAAGTTAATTTACCAATATCTAATTTTGATGGGGGTAAATCTAGCGATGATATAGCTCTGGCAATTTCAGCCGAATCGAATACTGAGATAGGTTTGCCTACAAATTCTCCAGCATATTCATGTAGGTTAATAATATCGCTTACATTTCTGTCGATTAATTGGTTTCTAAAAAGAACCATTTCGATAGATTTGTCGTACCACAAATCGCTAATTATTTTTATTAATTCGACTCCTGCTCTTCGCCTGTCGGCCTGAAAAGCTATTTCTTTCTCGTAAACCGTTGTGTTGCTCATTGTTTAGTTAAAAAATGGTTATTATTTTTTGTCCTGCAAAAGTATCAATTTCAAACGTTTTGGTAAAGTATTTTTATAGTTTTTTTAGGGCTCAAATAATTTTAGTTTTTAGGCGCTCATTGGTCTTACTTGGTTTAAGATTTGCTGCTATATCTGGGATATAAATCCCTGTAAAGGACATAATTTTTTAGCATAAAAAAACCAGCCTTATGTTTTAGCATGCAACTGGTTTAGTTTGTGTAATTATACTATTTACAGTAAAAATCGTAATATCTGACCATTTACAGTAATTAATTCTATCTGCGAACGTTGGTTTTCTGCTTTTTTAGACAAAACTTTGGTTACTGTTTCAATATCGGTAGCTTTTATATTATCTATACTTAAAATTACGGCTCCTTTTAGTTGTTCTGCATAACCCGAGAGTTCATCATTGGTAATATTTTCAATTTTAACACCGTATTTAATGTTCAATCTCTTCATATCCGCATTATCAATATCCGCTAATTCTAAACCTTTCAGGTCGTAATTAATGAGTTCTTTTTTAGTCAATTTTACAGGAATAGTCATATTTTTATCATCACGAATAATACCTACTTTAATCTCATCATTGGGACGTTTAGTATTAATATAAGAAGTTAAATCCGCAAAAGAAAGAATACTTTTCTCATCTAATTTTGTAATAATATCCCCTTTTTTAAGCCCCGATTTCTCAGCTCCAGAATTTTTAGAAACCTTATTTACTAAAACGCCAGTGCTTTGTTTTATTCCTAATTCTTTCGATGTGGCACTATTTAATTCCCCTGCTTCAATACCTAAAATTCCCCGTTGCACATTACCGTATTCCATCAAATCTTCTACTATTTTTCGGGTCAAATTAGACGGGACTGCAAACGAATATCCTACATACGACCCTGTTTGAGACGAAATCATTGTGTTTATACCAATTAATTCTCCACGAGTATTTACCAAAGCACCACCGCTATTACCAGGATTTACAGCCGCATCAGTTTGTATAAATGACTGAATCCCGTTGTTAGACAAATCTCTAGCTTTTGCCGAAACAATTCCCGCAGTAACCGTCGATGTCAAATTATAAGGATTACCAACTGCCAAAACCCATTCGCCTACTTTCAAATTATCAGAATTACCAAAAGTCGCATAAGGCAATTTTTCGTCAGCCTCTATTTTTAGCAAAGCAATATCCATTTTACTATCAGTACCCACTAATTTTGCTTTATATGTTTTATTATTATTTAACGTAATTTCAAGTTGCGTAGCCTCTTTTACCACATGATTATTAGTTACAATATACCCATCTTGGCTAATAATTACACCAGAACCAGTTCCTATTTGTGTTTGCTGCCCACCGCCACGCGAGCCATAAAAAAACTCAAACATAGGATTGCTAGGAATATTCGAAACAGACATATTTTTTACATGCACCACCGTATGAATCGTATTTTCGGCAGCAGTCGTAAAGTCAATATTTTCGGCATTCAGACCTACATTTTTGGCATAATTACCGCTCGCAATCGACAATTTCGAAGAAGAATCTTCTTCCATAAATAATTTGTAAGCCCCAAGCGTTGTAGCTCCGCTTAACAAAGACACAAAAAATAAACTCGCAAATTTTTTCATAATTAATTATTTTTAATATTAAAATCTAAACGTAAATTTATAAAATTGTTACCATCAAAAAAACAGTTTAACGCCCGTTTAACAACTTTTAACTTAACATTAATATTCGTACTTTTGTATTGTTTTTAGGAGCACAACATCATAGTTTCAAACAAACAGTATTCCTGCTGTACGTTGCAATCTTGCCAAAAAAAGGCAAGGATTTCCACTTCCATCAGGGCTAAAATTCATATATATCGTTCCAAAAGACCAAACCCACAAATAACCTCAAAAAATGAAACTCTATAAATACCAAGGCACAGGAAACGACTTTATCATGATAGACAACCGTTTGCAAATATTTCCGAAACAAAATACAGCCCTAATCCAGAAACTTTGCGACCGAAGATTTGGTATTGGAGCAGATGGATTAATCTTACTAGAAAACGACCAATCGACCGATTTTAAAATGGTTTATTACAACTCCGACGGAAACCAAAGCACCATGTGTGGCAACGGCGGACGCTGCTTAGTTGCTTTTGCAAAAAAACTAAATATAATAAAAAACAAAACAACCTTCATCGCAATAGATGGCTTGCACCACGCCACAATCAACGAAAACGAAATTATTTCCCTACAAATGAAAAACGTAGAAGAAGTAAACATTCACGATAATTATGTTTTCCTAAACACAGGATCGCCACATCATGTTCAGTTTGCAGATAATTTATCTAATTTTGATGTCAAAAATGAAGGCGCAAAAATTCGATATAGTGATTTGTACGGGCAAGCAGGAAGTAATATAAATTTTGTACATCAAACCTCCCCAACCCAATTTTCAATCAGAACCTACGAACGTGGCGTAGAAGACGAAACACTATCTTGCGGAACAGGAGCAACAGCAACAGCAATTGCCATGAAAGCAACAGGAAAAACAAATAGCAACAATATCACCATAAATGTACAAGGCGGAAAGCTCGAAGTTTCATTTAATCAAGAAAACTCGATTTTTACAAATATTTTCCTAAAGGGACCAGCAGAATTTGTGTTTGAAACAACAATATAAAAAATCTATTTTGATTACATTAAAAGGAAATAATATTTACCTCCGAGCATTAGAACCAGAAGATTTAAACTTCGTTTTTAGACTAGAAAACAACGAAACCATTTGGGAAGTAAGCAATACGCAAACACCATATTCTAGATTTTTAATCAAACAATATCTCGAAAATGCCCATCAGGATATTTATGAAGCCAAACAATTGCGACTGGCAATTTGCAAAAATAACGAATCGAAACCCTTAGGGTTAATAGATTTATTCGATTTCGATCCCAAAAATAATCGAGCAGGAATAGGGATCATTATCGAAAACACAGAAAACAGAAACCAAGGAATAGGAAAAGAAGCCTTGTCGCTTTTAGTAAATTATGCTTTTAAGAAGTTAAATTTACATCAATTATATGCAAATATTGGTAGTAATAATGAAATTAGTTTAAAGCTTTTTACTACTTTTGGTTTTCAAAAAATAGGAAACAAGAAAGATTGGACTTTTCACGAAGGAAAATACTTTGATGAAGAGTTGTATCAGTTAATACACACAAAAAAATAATAGTTTTGAATAAAAAGAAAATTGCCATTATAGTTTCATTAATCTTAATCGCCTCAGTAGCTATTTATGGTTATATTAATATATTTTCAAACAACACAAAGTTCGACAAAAACGAATTGTATGTGTTTGTTCCAACTGGATCAACCTACGACGATGTACTTAAAATTGTCGGACCGAATATAAAAAATATTAATAAATTTAAATTTGTTGCAGAAAAACGTTCTTATAATCAGAATGTTTTCCCAGGACGATTCTTGTTTAAAAAAGGAATGAGCAGTTTTCAGATGATTACCGCACTTCGCCACAACGAACCATTAAAATTAGCGTTCAATAACCAAGAAAGCTTAGAAAAATTAGTTTCTCGTCTTTCATCTCAAATAGAAGTAGATAGTACAACACTCATAAATAGTCTGCGTGATACTGTTTTTATGAAGAAAAATGGCTTTAATAACGAAACAATTTTAGGCATGTTTATTCCAAATACGTATGAAGTAAAATGGAATATTTCGGCAGAAAAATTTCGTGAAAAAATGGCAAAAGAATATACTAATTTCTGGAATAAAGACAGATTGGCTAAAGCCAAAGCGCTAGGAATGAGTTCTCAACAGGTTATCACGTTGGCATCAATAGTGCATAAAGAAACAGTAAAAGGTGACGAGCGTCCTCGAGTAGCAGGCGTTTATCTTAACCGATTAAAGTTAGAAATGCCATTGCAAGCAGATCCAACTGTAATTTTTGCAGCCAAGAAAGAATCTGGCGATTTCGATCAAGTCATCAAAAGAGTTCGTGGCGATATGCTACATTCAGCCTCTCCTTATAATACATATGTACACACAGGATTGCCACCTGGCCCTATTGCCATGCCCGATATTTCAGCTATAGATGCAGTGCTAAATGCCGAAAAGCACGATTATATTTATTTTTGTGCCAGTGTAACACGTTTTGGTTATCATGATTTTGCATCAACCTATGAGCAACATCAAGTATATGCAAAAAAGTATGCAGAATGGGTGACTAAATTAGGTATCGAAAAATAATTTTGAAACTATATCCCAACAAATATTTAAGTTTACTCTTTCTTTCGACTTCAATTTTTGCCCAAAAGAGCATAGATGATTTTTTAAAACCTGTCGATTCTTTACTTATTTCGAGAAGAAACACAATAGTAATTACTGAAGCTGTTGCCATTTCTGGTGCTGTAATTGGTCTGAACGAACTATGGTACAAAGGCTATCCTAAATCTAATTTTCATTTTATAAACGACAATAAAGAATGGCTACAAATGGATAAGTTGGGACACCTGTATTCTGCCTATCATATAGGAAATGCAGGGGTAAATTTATTACAATGGAGCGGTGCTACAAAACAACAACAATTACTTTATGGGTCAACTTTAGGTTTTGTTTTTCTAACTGCTGTTGAGGTTCTCGACGGATATTCTCAGGAATGGGGCGCTTCTCCTGGCGATATCATAGCAAATGCCACAGGTACAGGTTTGTATGTTTCGCAAGAATTACTGTGGAAAGAACAACGAATAGTCCCCAAATTTTCTTTTCACACCACGTCTTATGCTCCGCTAAGACCCAATACCCTTGGTAAATCAATAAATGAGCAAGTTTTAAAGGATTATAACGGGCAAACCTATTGGCTATCTGCTAATGTACATTCATTTTTTCCAAATTCTAAAATTTCAAAATGGCTAAATGTAGCAGTTGGATACGGTGCCGAAGGAATGATCTCTGGCAATAAAGGTATTTCTGACCTAAATAGTAGTTTTGAAGACAAAAGACACCGTCAGTTTTACCTCAGTTTAGATGCAGATTTAACAAAAATTAAAACAAAATCGCATTTTTTGAAAACTATTTTCTCAATTTTAAATACCATAAAAATCCCCGCACCAAGTGTAGAATTAACCTCTAACGGAAATTTTTCTTTTCATTATTTGTATTTTTAGTAAAATTTAACATATTATATTTCAATAAGTTAGCTTTAGGTTGTAAATTTGCGTTGTAGAAATTTTCTAATTTTGATGGTTTTATCTAGTTAGAAAGAAAAACAATTTATGACAAAAAAACAGATATTTTATATAGGAATATTTGCCTCAATTACAATTTTAAGTTCTGGTTTTAAACCACTTTCTTCAAAATTTTTTCCTTGGTTTCATGTGTTTCAAAAAGAAGAAGTCTTTTATACAGTACCTACCGAAACCGAACTTAACCAAACTTTTTTCGACATCCCATTTACTGGAAAAACCTTTGTAGGATTTCAGCAGGCTTTAGCTGTTCGAGAATCTCAAGGGCGGTATTATATGGTAAATACATTGGGCTATTTAGGAAAGTATCAATTTGGTGCAGAAACCTTACGGGCTTTAGGAATTAAAGATACCGTTTTTTTTCTAAGTAGTAGAAAATTACAAGAAAAAGCTTTTTTGGCTAATTTATCTAGAAACAAATGGCAACTGGGTGAGCAAATTATTAAGTATTCAGGAAAAAGGATAAACGGAATAGAAATTACCGAGTCTGGAATTTTGGCAGCAGCCCATCTTGGCGGACCAGGGTCTGTAAAAAAATTCTTGAAAACCAATGGACGCAGAAAATGTAAAGATGGTTACGGTACTTCAATAAAAGAATACATGAAAGATTTTGCAGGTTACGATACCAGTTGTATAGAGCCTAGCGAAAAAGCCAAAGCCAAGCATTATTAATATGTTTTGTGAATAATAAAAATACAAGGTCGGTTGTGTAAATCGACCTTTTGTTTTTTCCACAAATTTACGTTCATTGTTTTGATATATTCTGTTGGTAAAGTAATATCACAAGCTATACACAAGAGTGTATTGGGTTGCAAGGTTTGCAAAATATCTTCTAATAATTTGTTGTTTCGGTAAGGAGTTTCAATAAATAATTGCGACTGGTTTTTATCGAAAGACAATTTTTCTAAACCTTTTATGGCTTGTTTTTTTTCAGATTTGTCAATTGGTAAATAACCATTGAAGGTAAAACTTTGACCATTCATTCCAGATGCCATTAGTGCCAATAAAATTGATGACGGGCCAACTAATGGAACAACTTGTATCCCTTTTTCGTGAGCAATCTTTACAATAACAGCACCAGGATCGGCAACACCAGGGCAACCAGCTTCGCTCATTAAACCTACATTATGACCTTCTAATAAAGGTTTTATAAAATCTAGATGTTCTTTACTATCCGTATGTTTGTTTAATAAAAAAAGTTTTAGTTCCGATTGTTTTTTATCGGCATGAACCATTTTTATAGATTTTCTCGCAGTTTTTTCGTTTTCAACAATATAATAGTCTATAAAATCGATAGCTCTTTTGATGGTTTGAGGCAAAACATCATCTGCATTCATCTCGCCAAGGGTAGTTGGAATAAGGTATAATTTTCCTAAAATAGTCATCTTGGTTTATTTTTTTAAAAGTTTTTCCTTAATCATATTGCAAGCTTCATCGAGCATGTTATAAACGTTGTTAAAACCATCTTGCAAACCATAATAAGGGTCTGGAACATCTACATTCTCGTTGGGAAATAATTCATTAAGGATGAGTTTTACTTTTGCTTTTTCATTTTCATGAGAAGCAAGTGCAATTACGTCTTTATAATTCTGGTTGTCCATGACATAAATATAGTCAAAATCTGAGAAATCTTGCTTCGAAAATTGGCGTCCTTTTAAATTAGAAATATCAATGCCTTTTTCTTTTGCTATTTTTATAGACCTTGCATCAGGCGGGTTTCCTATATGCCAATGTCCAGTTCCTGCAGAATCTACCACAAAATTAGATGGTAGTTTAGATCGTAAAATACCTTCGGCAAGAGGCGAACGGCAAATGTTCCCCAAGCATATCATTAAAACCTTTGTCGTCATGTCTTAAAGTGATAATTTTTTGTTTATATCGTCAACGAATTTCTTAAATTGTTTGTCGGTCGTAACTAAATTATCAACAGTTTTACAGGCATGTAAAACCGTAGCGTGATCACGGTCTCCAATTTGAGAGCCAATATTTGCTAAAGAGGCTTTGGTGTATCTTTTTGCAAAAAACATAGCCAATTGTCTTGCTTGTACTACATGACGTTTTCTTGTTTTAGATTGTAAAACCTCAAGGTCTAACTGGAAATAATCAGAAACTACTTTCTGAATATAATCTATAGATACTTCACGTTTTACATTTTTAACAAATTTTTCGACTACTTGTTTGGCTAATTCTAGCGTTACTTCTTTTTTGTTGAAAGACGATTGTGCGATAAGAGAAATGATAGCGCCTTCTAATTCTCGAACATTACTTTTTATATTTCGTGCTACATATTCGATAATTTCTTCAGGCATTTCTACTCCATCACGGTACAAGATATTTTTAAGGATAGAAATTCTTGTCTCGTAATCAGGTTGGTGTATTTCTGCAGACAATCCCCATTTGAAACGAGATAGCAAGCGTTGTTCGATATCTTGCATATCAACGGGTGCTTTGTCTGAGGTAAGAATTACTTGTTTTCCGTTTTGGTGCAAGTAGTTAAAAATGTGAAAAAACACATCTTGTGTTCCTGTTTTTCCTGAAAGGAATTGTACATCATCAATAATTAAAACATCGATGAGTTGATAAAAATGAATAAAATCGTTTCTATTGTTCTTTTTAACAGATTCTATATATTGTTGGGTAAATATTTCGGCCGAAATATATAATACTGTTTTTTCGGGATATTTTTCTTTTACCTCTACGCCAATTGCATGGGCTAAATGTGTTTTCCCCAAACCAACGCCTCCAAAAATAAGTAATGGGTTAAATGAGGTTCCTCCAGGCTTATTAGCAACAGCCATTCCTGCAGAACGAGCCAATCTGTTAGAATCTCCTTCTAAAAAATTATCAAAACTATAATTTGCATTTAGTTGTGATTCTATTTTTAGATTGCGAATTCCAGGAATAATAAATGGGTTTCTTAATTCTGGGTTTTTTTGTTGTACAGGAACGTCAATTTCTTGTGTTCTTACGGGCGAACGGTGTGCACTTGGTAGTTGTTCCGTAAACGGAAGTTTATTACCATAAGTGTTTTCCATTTTAATTTTATAAAGTAACTTTGCATTTTTACCAAGTTCTTTAGTAAGTGCCACTTTAAGTAATTTTACATAGTGCTCTTCTAACCATTCGTAAAAGAATTTACTTGGTACCTGAATATATAGTGCGTTATCAGTTAGCTCGACAGATTTAATAGGTTCAAACCAAGTTTTATAGGCTTGCTCCTGAATGTTATCTTTTATAAAAGATAGACAGTTGTCCCATACCGATTCAGCAGTTTTATTCATTGTATGCATGCTTAGTTTTAAAATTATTAAGGTTATATTTACAAAAAAAAACAAGTAGTTTTTTTGATTGATTTGGGAGAGCAAATATGGTTCATAAAATCGTTAAAAAAAAATTTTTGTGCTATTGATTTTATAAAATAAATGTCGTAGTAAGGTGTTTTTTTCAATTAAACAATTATTAAATTTATATATTATTATAATGAGAGAGTATCAATTTAAGGTTCGTGTTCGTTATGCAGAAACCGACCAAATGGGAGTAGTTTATCACGGAAATTATGCGCAGTATTTCGAAATGGGACGCGTAGAATGGCTTAGAAACCTTGGGATTTCTTATAAATGGATGGAAGAAAATGGCATCATGCTTCCTGTGGTTTCGCTTACTATGAATTACAAAAAACCAGCGAGATATGATGATGAGTTAACGGTAAAAACTATCTTTAAAAGTCAGACATCTGTTAAGATAGAATTTGATTATGAGATTTATAACCAGAGCAATGAGTTGTTAACAACGGGGAACTCTGTTTTGGTCTTTGTAGACATGAAAACAGGGCGACCAACCTTGCCTCCGGAGTATGTAAACGAGAAATTGAAGGAACTGTAAAATATTAACCTGTCGAGTACTTCTGTTTTAATTGAAGAAACCAAAATTTCAAAAGTATGATAATTTATTATACTAAAAATTACAACAATAATTAGCGAAACGATGGTTAGTTTACCTAAAAACAGAAGGCTTGAATTAAAACATTTTTTTTTTTTTGAAATAGCAACAGCTATATTGTGTAAGCAATATAAACTAAATGTGTATTTGCCAAGTTTTGTTGCTACTTTAAAACGGCTCATTTCGAAAAGCGAATTTTCTGACTAATTCTATTCTACCATTATCATTACAAAAAGACAACGCGTTATTAATCTTTTTGAGATATACATGATTTCGGTTTCAAAAATCTCGTCTGTAAAAAAAAATGTTTTAAAAGTTTTTCTCTCGCTTAAATTCAAATAATAAATGCGAATTCCTGATTATTATTTGGTTTTTGTAAATATACTTCATTTGGAGGGCTAGATTGACGCCTTTTTTTTAGAATCTTCGTATCTTTGTCACTTATAACTTATTAAGCGCATGCTATCTATTAATCAAAATATAGAAACTCAAAATAGCACTATCACATTAACCATAAAGCGTGAAGATTTGTTGCATCCTTTTGTTTCTGGAAATAAATTTAGGAAACTGAAATATAATATTCTTGATGCAAAAAATAATAATTGTAAGAAACTAATCACATTTGGAGGTGCTTTTTCAAACCATATTGCCGCAGTAGCCTTTGCTTGTAAGGAAGAAGGGATTAAATCTGTTGGAATTATTAGAGGAGATGAATTGTTAGATAAAATTCCGAGCAACCCAACTTTGCTCTTTGCTCAAAATTGTGGTATGAAATTTGAGTTTGTTTCTCGTGAAGTTTATCAAAACAAAATGACAGAATCCTTTATTTCTGGATTAAATGCGAGGCATGAAAATTATTATTTACTTCCAGAAGGCGGAACAAATGAGTTGGCAGTATTGGGTTGTAAAGAAATTCTGACTAGCGAAGATTCTCATTTCGATTACATTTGTTGTGCCGTAGGAACAGGCGGAACAATCTCGGGAATAATAAATAGTGCCAACTTAAATCAAAAAATTATTGGATTTCCAGCCTTAAAAGGTGATTTTTTGAAAGACGAAATTCGTAAGTTTGCAAAAAATAACAATTGGGAATTAAATAACAATTATCATTTTGGAGGTTATGGTAAAGTAACTGATGAGTTAATTGGTTTTATAAACCAGTTTTATATAGACACAAATATCCCTTTAGATCCAATTTATACAGGGAAAATGGTTTACGGAGTGATGCATTTATTGGCAAATAATTATTTCCCAGACGGTTCAAAAATACTAATGATTCATACGGGAGGATTGCAAGGAATAAGCGGAATGAACGAGTTACTAGAAAAGAAAAGAAAGAAAAAAATAGTTTTCGATGAATAAAATAGCATTTATTATATTAACATTATTATTAGTGAGTTGCGGGGCCTCTAAACCTAAAGTGCAACCTAAAAAAGTAGTACACACAACTCAAAAAGCTGCGGTTAAACAAAAAGTAGAATCTCTAGCAGGAAAAGTAGAAATAAAAACGCCTCAAAAAGATAGTACAACCCCTAAAACAGAAGTTTTAGAAGCCACCCAAAAAGTAAGAGTTACCACCCAAATAGTTTTAAATTATATAACCCAATTTAAAACCGTTGCAAAAGAAAATATGATTAGAGATGGCGTTCCTGCAAGTATTACACTTGCACAAGGAATATTAGAATCTGGTGCAGGAACAGGCGATCTAAGCGTTCAGGCAAACAATCATTTTGGTATAAAATGCCATAAAGAATGGACAGGTGCCAGCATAAAACACGACGACGATACATTACAAGAATGTTTTAGAAGCTATGATCATGCCGAGCAATCTTATCGCGATCACTCTTATTTTTTAACAAGTAGAGCATGGTATAAGCCCTTGTTTTCATTGCCAAAAGATGATTATAAAGCCTGGGCAAGAGGACTTAAAAAAGCAGGTTACGCTACCGATATTAAATATCCAGATAAATTAATAGGAATAATAGAAAGATACGAGTTACAACAATATGATGCCGAAGTTTTGGGGTCAGATTTTTTACCAAAAAAAACAAGTACAAAAGAAGAAATAATCGATAACGCAAATCAATATACCGTAATAAAAGGCGATACTTTATATTCTATATCAAAAAAGTTTAATATTACTATCGACGAATTAAAAAAGAAAAATAATATTATAGATAATTTATTGTCGTTAGGGCAAAATATAAATGTGAAATAATCTAAAATTTAAGGAAGAAGTTTCAATTTTTGAAATCTGAAATCTAAAATCTAAAATCTAAAATTTCAATGTTATACAAAAGAAGTAGTCAGTTATTTTTAGAAGCTGAAAAAGTAATACCAGGTGGGGTAAACTCGCCAGTAAGAGCATTTAAGTCGGTAGGCGGAACGCCAATATTTGCTAAAAGTGCAAAAGGAGCTTATGTGTATGATGAAGACGGAAACCGATTCGTAGATTACATTAACTCTTGGGGACCTATGATTTTAGGCCATGCTTATGAGCCTGTGGTAACCGCAGTGATCGAAAAAGCAAAATCAGGAACCTCTTTTGGTATGCCAACAGAATTAGAAACCGAAATTGCAAAACTAGCCGTTTCGATGGTGTCAAATATAGACAAAATTCGATTTGTAAATTCAGGAACAGAAGCCTGTATGAGTGCCATAAGATTGGCTCGTGGATTTACAAAAAGAGACAAAATAATTAAATTTGCAGGTTGTTATCACGGACATTCCGATTCTTTTTTAATTCAAGCAGGAAGCGGAGCAATAACTTTTGGTTCGCCCAATAGTCCAGGAGTAACCTCAGGAACAGCAAAAGATACCTTGTTGGCAAGCTACAACGACATTCAAAATGTAAAGAACTTATTCGATGCTAATAAGAACGAAATAGCAGCTGTTATTATAGAACCAGTTGCCGGAAATATGGGTTGTATTCCGCCTCGAAAAGGATTTTTAGAAGCTTTACAGCAGCTTTGTCACGAAAACAATGCGTTGCTAATTTTTGACGAAGTCATGACAGGGTTTCGTCTTGCAAAAGGTGGCGCTCAAGAATTATTTAATGTACAAGCAGATATTGTTTGTTTTGGTAAAGTAATAGGTGGCGGATTGCCAGTAGGCGCATTTGCTGCAAGAAACGAAATTATGAACTATTTAGCGCCTCTTGGACCAGTTTATCAAGCAGGAACTTTGTCTGGAAATCCTTTAGCAATGGCTGCTGGGTTGGCTATGTTGAAAGCTTTAAACGAAAACCAAGAAGTTTTTGCAAGATTAGAAGAAAAAACAGCGTATTTAGCAAAAGGAATTGCAGATGTACTTACGTCAAATAATGTAGTACATACTATAAATAGAGTAGGGTCTATGGTTTCTGTTCATTTCGATGCTAATCCAGTTTTTGATTTTGAAACTGCCAAAAATGGCGATAATGATACTTTTAAAAAATTCTTTCACGGATTACTTGCAGAAGGAGTTTATATTGCACCATCGGCTTATGAAACTTGGTTTATTTCTGACGCATTAACTTATGAAGATTTAGATTTTACAATTCGAGCAGTAGATAAAGTTTCGAAAAATTTGTAAACAAAAAAACGCCCTTTTAGTAGTAGGGTGCTGAAAAACTTGCATTTATACCGTTTTAATAAAAAAAACTGCAATATTTGCGGCGCATATCCTTATTGCGAGAAATGAGTAATCTCATAATCGGAACCAGACTTGATAGTGTATTTCTCATTTCAGTAAATTCGATAATAAAAGGAGGGAACAAGGAAAGAGAAAACAATTAAAAAGGAGCGAAAACATAACGATTTCGCTCCTTTTAATTTTCGCAAATTTTATAATCTAAATAAGACTAAATTTGACTTGCAAAAGATATTAAATAAAACCAAGGCCTTATTTATACCAATTTATCTTTA
>NZ_MUHE01000062.1 GCF_002217405.1 Flavobacterium psychrophilum DSM 3660 = ATCC 49418
ACCGACAGCAAAGGATACATCAAGCGAACGTATCGAAGCAGTGAGAGCTTTTGTAAAAACTGTCCATTAAGAGAACAATGCTGCGGAAAAACAACCAAATACAAAAAGATAGACGACAGCATTCATAAAGAACACTACGACAGAATGCACAAAAAGCTCACACAAAACCCAGAGTATGCCAAGAAAATGGTACGAGTAAGAAGCAAAACCGTAGAACCGGTAATAGGAACATTGGTAAACTTTACCAATATGAAAAGAGTAAACACACGAGGAATAAGAAATGCCAACAAACACGTACTAATGGCATCATTAACCTACAACCTCAAGAAATACTTACGCTTTGTTGTGAAAAAACCAAGTATTTTGACTCAAGTGCTATCCCAAAAAGTAGGGAAGAACCAAGCTTTTTTAAAAACGATCCTTTTTAACTTGAAACGTATGTTTTTAAGGCATCAAAATTTTACAACTTTGAACTTAACCCAAAAATAAACCTCGCTTAAAACGGATTAAACGAGGCTGTTTTTTATGGTTTTTGTAAATGTTTTTCAAAAATTTAGGGTTGTGCAACAGCTACGGCTGTTATGTGACGTAGCGTTTTATTCCAGCTTCCAATTTTGTAATGCCAACGTTATAATTGCGTGTGGCCAGTGTTCAAAATTTTGCAAAGTTGGTCTAATAGGAATTATCGATGTCGATTTCCATTGTTTACTAATAGGAGTAAACATGAATGCATCATAGCGAAGTATTTTCGAGAATGGATTTTTAACCCATAATTGCGTGCTAATTTCTTTTCTGTTTTCAGAGTTTTGGGTGAACTCAATGACGATTGTTTTTTCCGGATTGATATTTTTCTCAACAACTTTCATTTTGCTTATTGAGTCAGCTTGAATTTCACACTCTACAAAAATCTTTTCGCCACAGTATATTTGAAGAATTTTATCTTTTACAAAATAAGGGCTTTCTGGAACATCCATCGCGTATTGCTCTGTTTCAGTTGCAGCAATTTCTAATGGATAAGAACTCCTTTTTGGTTTGTCTTTCTGAGAATACAAAGACAAGCTAAATATTGAAAATGCGATGATGATTAATGTTTTCATGTTCTATTTTTATACGGTTCTCAAGCTATGTCACATAACGTTTCGTTGCTAAAAGCAGTTTGGGACTAAATTAGCCAAAACTTTCGGATTGACCAAATTTTCCTGACACAAAACGAATTTTAAATTCAAGACTAAAACCCAAATTGCTTGTAGCAGCTGTTGTCGTGCGGTGCTACGAATCGGCACTGAATTTTTGTTTTTTAGAGCTATTTTTTGCGTTCGGTTCGACAGAAAGTGATTTAATTTCAGCAGTTTCAGATAAATTTCAGCAGTTTTTTCTCCACACTTTTTTGCGTTCAGTTCGGCACTTTTTTAAATTTCCATTTTCGGAAGTTCGGCAGTTTCAGATAAATTTCGGCAGTTTTTTCTCCACACTTTTTTGCGTTTAGTTCGGAAGCTATTTTCAAGTGTTAAAATCTCAAAAGTGAGAAGATAAATATTCACGATTGTAGTAAGCAGAGTCGATTCGGTACTGAACGACAACGTGTCGCAGCTTCAAGAAGTGGCGATGAACCAAGACCAAGCCTTCACAAATATAAACAAAACTTTTAATTAAAAACCTTTCCAATTTCTGATAAATCCCGTGCCTCGCCATTTCTTGAAACCGCTGTTATCGGAATTATATAATTGCAAGTTCTTATTTGCACTTAAAGTGTTGTATTTATTGACTTTATAAAAATAGACTATGCAATTTTAAGCAACAAAATACTTGTTTTGTTATACCTAATGTTGTACCTTCGTATCACGATGCACCCGATTGAAAACCTAGTATTTACAATACTTTCACTCTTTTGCATCGCTTTACAAATATAGTACAACATTTCTAAATTCCTAATATTATGGCATCAGTTAAATTAATTTTAAGAACACACCAGGCAGACCAAACAGGACACAGCCCATTGTACATTCGAATTATAAAAGATAGAAAAACGAAATTTATCACTGCTGGAGTAAAGCTCAAAGAGAACGAGTGGGATGAAGTAAAGCAGAAAGTAAAGAAGAACCATCCAAACAGCGCAAGGATGAATGCCTCATTATCTCAAAAGATTGCAGATGCTGAAGGTCAGGTTGCGGATATGGAACGTAAAGTAAAATCCATTTCAATCAGTAAGTTAAAAGATGCTATCAAGGGAAAAGTTGTGCCAAACTTTTTTGAGTATGCTTATGCTCGATGTGAAAAAATAAAAGGAAGCGTTTCTTTTGGAACTTATAAAAATTACACACTTTACACCAAGAAATTTGAAAAATATGTCGGCAGTAAGGATGTTTATTTTGATGATATTACGGTTACTGTTCTAAAAGACTATATGGCTCATATGGGAAATATTCTAAAAAACGGAGCAACCACGCAACGCTATTCTATTATGATTTTGGCGATAATGTTCAAGGAAGCCATCAAAGAAGACATCATTCCGGAATATATGTACCCATTCAACAAACTGACATTGAGAAAAGATACTGAAAAAAGAGTATTCTTAAGCAAAGACCAAATCGAGATATTAACCAATTTAGAACTAAAGGAAGGACGAAAAGCAGACTTATGGCGGGATTTATTCCTTTTCTCAATTTACGCAGGAGGTTTAAGATTTAGCGATGTTATCGAGCTGCAATACACCAATTACAATAGTGAAGAGCAAAGAATAAAAAAAGTAATTCGCAAAACAGGAAGATTACACCAGTTTAAAATCGGAAAGGTTGCGATTGATATTTTAAATAAATACATCAAGGAAGACGCTCAGCTCGATGATTATATATTTCCGATTATAACGGATAAAGCAACTTACAAAAAGAGCGAGGAAATGCGTTATTTCATATCACAAAGAGAAAATCATTCCGCAAATTTCCAACTCAACAGAATGGGTAAAATAATGAAACTACCGTTTCCACTTTCGTTCCATTTATCAAGACACAGTTTTGCTACAAATGCATTAAATAACGGAATGAGAATTGAACACGTTTCTAAACTTATGGACCACACAGACATCAGTACAACGCAAATTTATGCCAAAATAATCAGCGAAGAACTGGATAAAGCGGTCGACAACTATATTTTTTAATTAATCTGTCAAGTGCTTATTTTATTGACCTCAAACGATTGTTAATAACTTCATCTAAAATCCTTTAACAAGGATTTTATTTATTTTATAAATTTACAACAGAGAAAACAAGTAATTTTTAAAGCATTCGAAACGAGTGATAAAAGAACTCTAGTTGAAAACACTAGGACTTCCAAAAAGCAACAAATAAAAAACCGCTTTTAATTACCTTTCAATACAAAATGAATACCAAAAAAAACATACTACAATTTGAATTCAAAGGATCAAAATATGCAAACCGCAGAGTTTGTAGAATTATTGGCAGTGCCACAGGCACTAGCCAAAAATCCTTTATTTGATATAATCGTTGAAGATAAAATCAATATTCAGAGCTATTGCAATGCTTTAATTGCAAAAATTTTAGAACTAAAACAATCTCAATTCCCTGCATTTATCGATTATCAATTCAACCAGGTGAAGAACCCGGAAATATGGATATGTAAACTCGAAAAATTATTAGCCAATAACGAAGCCTTTTTCAGCTCCAAAACAGCAATGAGTAGATACAATAAACTGTACATTTTAATCGAAAAAAAACGCACAGAGTTGCAATATTCTAGAGTACTTGACAATAAACCAAAAGCTTCTAAAAGACAAATTAACGCGGATACAGACGAGAGGTATTTTTCTTTTTTTGAAGCAAAAAGCTATATAAATTCATTAGACAATTTTAACGACAAGATTATTTATTTGATGGATGAAATCTTTGAATATAACCAAGCGGATATCGTTTCTCTAAATAATAAGCTGCAACCATACGACAAACAATGCAATCAATTAATTGAGCAATTACAAATAATGCGTAAAGTTAAAAACGATTTTGAAAAAGAAAATCAAGAAAAACAAGCTAATGAAAACAGTTCAAATATTCCATTTCAAAAAATCAAATTAAATGGTCCAACTAACATAATTACTAATGCTTTTAAACAAATGATGGTTGATGTAAAACCAAATGGCAAACCTTATATTCAAGGAAAAATCAAAGATATTAGTCAAATTATATGCCTAATATTTGATGATGAAAAAGGCGAACCGCTTTCACAAGCCACTGTTCAAACCTATCTTTCACCAAATCGCACCGACAAAGACCCCAATAATGACATCAAAGTTAGATTTTAGTCCGATTTTGTAAAAACACACTATTTGTAATACATATAATAATCAGCATCTTACAAACTATTTAGTCTTATCGGACTAAAAAGTACTTATCGGACTTTTTTTTATTTCTTCCATTTGCACCATAACAATTTAAAACTTTTAAAAATGGATGCAATTATCTTCACAAAAGACCAGTTCACAGATCTAATGACAAAATTAGACACTATTCAATCTCAAATCTCTATTAAGGCAGACCCAAAAAAGGAAACCTTTTTAGACAATCAAGAATTTCTATTATTGATGAAAATTTCAAAACGCACAGCTCAAACCTGGAGAGACGAAGGTAAAATTTCATTCAGCCAAGTTGGAAACAAAATTTACTACAAACTTTCTGATGTTGAAAAACTCCTTACGGAGCATTACAACAAATCTTTTAAAGGAAGATAGTATGATCAGCTGCAACGGAACTTGTGAAGTTTGCGATTGCAAACTTCACACAAACGAGAACCAACAACCGCCAACTATTAACCATTAAATTAAAACTATGGTAACCATTTTCAAGAATTTCAACGAGGTTGTAGAACACAAATCAATTGCAACAATTTTAGAAGAAATCAAAGCAGGAAAGTACAAACCAGGTATAGTTTACTTGCGTAAATCTCTTGCCGAAAACAAAACAGAAGCTTACAACAAAGCCAAAAAATCACTTCCAGCTTTCACTCCTTCGGGAAAGTTTGTTGGAGGTCGAAAATTGGAATTTCTAGCGGATTATTCAAGTTGCATCATTCTGGATATTGACAAATTAAGTGCTGCTGATTTGCAAAATGCAAAGCATTTGGCCAATCAAAGTGAATTCACATTTGCAAGTTTCATCAGTCCATCAGGAAACGGATTAAAAATTCTAGTAAAAATAAATTCAGATAAAGCCAATCACAAAGAAGCTTTTCTATTGGTACAAGCACATTATGAAAACATTTTAAAAATAGAAATAGACAAATCTGGCAAAGATGTAACTAGAACCCGTTGGGTGTAATTA
>NZ_MUHE01000063.1 GCF_002217405.1 Flavobacterium psychrophilum DSM 3660 = ATCC 49418
AAGCGGGGGCTCGTTGGCAGACAGCTTAAAAAAAATCTTAGAAAAAGAGAATTATGATAAAGAAATTACTCGGAGGATTATTCAAAAAAGAAAAAATTGAAGAATCAAATTTCATTGTGGCAACTTTAAATGACAAAATTATGCCAATTGACAGAGGAGAAATTTATGAAGATCCTTTAGATGAACTTTTAGTTGCGGAAAATATTGGAGAGGTTTCTGGTGGTGGAACTATGCAGGAAAAAAGTGGAGAAATTGATTATTGTGACGTTGAAATAAAACTTAACGGAACTGAAATTGATAGAACCGTTATAAATAAAATAATTGAGAAATTAGAAAATCTTGGAGCACCAAAAGGTTCTGTAATGAACGTAGAGAAAACTCAAGAAAAAATCAATTTTGGAAAATTAGAAGGAATTGGAATTTATCTTGACGGAACAAATTTGCCGAAAAATGTTTACGAAGAATGCGATATTAACTTTGTGATTACAGAAATTCATAGGCTAACAGAAACAGAATATATTGTAAATAGAAACTGGGAAAATGAGAATGGTATTGCTTTATATTTTTACGGACAATCCTTTGATAAAATGAAAACTCAAATAAAAGAGTTTGTTGAAAGTTATCCGTTGTGCGAAAATTGCAGAATAGAAAAAATTGCATAAAAAAGCCGATCTGCCAACACACGTTTGGCGCAATTGCTAATTTTGTGGTAAATTCACGTTCACGTTTCGCAAGAAATATTATCTTTAACAGAAAATAATCAGTTCCCAAGTTCGCAACTGACGCCAAGCGCGAGAACGTTAGCCGTAATTATCCAAAAAACACGAAAAAATATGCCATCAACAGTAACAAAATACAAAATATTTTTAGCTTCTCCAAGTGATTTAAAAGACGATAGATTATCGATTGATGAAGTTGTCAAAGAATTGAATATATCATATGGAAAGCAAAATGAAATATTTATTGAACTTTTAAAATGGGAAACCCATTCTGCGGCAGGAATTTCAACAATTCATCCTCAAAAAATTATTAACTCAGATTTAGGAAACGATTATGATATTTTTATTGGAATAATCTGGGGAAAGTTTGGAACCAAAACAGATTCTGCCGAATCAGGAACAGAAGAGGAATTTTTAAATGCTTATAATCGTTTTCTTGAAGATTCTAATTCACTACAAATCCTATTTTATTTCAAAACTGCACCCATTTCAATGAGCGATATTAATCCTGAACAAATAAAAAAAATTCAAGAATTCAAATCAGAAATTGGTAAGAACAAAAAAGTATTGTATTTTGAATATAATAATATCTCGGAATTAAGTCAATTTTTACGAATTCACATTCCAATGAGAATCAATGATTTAAAAACTAATTCGTTAACTCAAACAGAAGTTGTAGAAACCGCTGACAATAAAAATTTAATTCTTGCAGAAATAATTGAAGAAGAATATGGCTTAATCGATTATCAAATAATGATGCAAGAGTATATGAATGAATCTAATCAATCATTAAATAGAATTTCTGAAGCTACAACTTGGATTGGAGAACAGTTCAATAAAAAAACCACGGAAATAGGAACTATTATCGCAAGTGGAAATCAAACTAACCTAAAAATTGTTCAAGATTTTTTTATTAGAACAGCAAAAGTAATGGATAATTACGCTAATAGATTAGAACCAGAAATTCCAATTTTCTTTGATAATTTTGAAAAAACAATAGATTCAATGTCAAATCTATATAATATTTCAAGTAAAGACCTTAATGTGACAGATGAAGAAATTGACTCAACAACTAATTCTATAAATATTTTAACAACTGGAATTATAAGTGCAATCAATGGAATGACTACCTTTTTAAATTCAATTGAGGGATTTCCAAGAATGTCAAAAGAATTTAATAAAGCGAAATCAAATGTTGTTGAAAAGCTTGAAGATTTATTATTAAAATTAAAAACAAGTTATTCAATTGCGATAGAACTACAGAAAAGCATACAATTAAAATAACTACGGCTAACAGCGGTTTCAAGAAATGGCGAGGCACGGGATTTATCAGAAATTGGAAAGGTCTTTAATTAAAAGTTTTGCTTATATTTGTGAAGGCTTGGTCTTGGTTCATCGCCACTTCGTGAAGCCGCGAAACGATGGAAAAAATCGCCCTTCGGGACAATTTTTTCCATCGAGCCCCCGCTACGCAGGTGATGAAAAACCATCGTTGCTTTCGCACGATGTTCTTCCATCACCCGCTTTGCTAGATTTTCTTCGAGAGCAAGCTCTCTCGAAAACCCCGCAAAGCGGGGGCTCGTTGGTGGCAAGCGTACCGAACTGCATGAGTAAACGAAAACAAGAAAATGAAAAAAATACAACTTTATATTATTTCACTTTGGTTACTATTTTTTTTGGTAGCTGTAAAGGAATTCGTTTTTATTTCTTGGACTTTTTCATCTTCCTACGAAAACATAATGAACTTTTTAAGCCTTAATTCAATTTCATTAATTTCATTTTGTCTTTCCCTTTTAGGGTTATTTTACTATGCAAGGTTTACTTATTTTTTGAAAGGTTCGACAAGATTGCCAAAAAAAATCATAAAAATTGAAGACCAAAGCTATGAACATTTAACTTTTTTAACGACATACATAATTCCTTTTTTGAGAGTTAAATTAGAAGGCAAAGATTTAGTTGTTACAATTCTGCTTTTGATAATAATCGGAGCTATTTTTATCAAAACTAACTTATTTTATAAAAATCCGACTTTAGCACTACTGGGTTACAAACTTTTTAAAGTAGATACAGAAAAAAACACTGGACTAATTTTTATATCAAAACAAAATTTAAAATTAGGTGACGAAGTTCACCACATTCCATTAAGTGATAACGTATATTTCGTAAAATTATGACAAGAGAAGAGCTAATTACTAGACTAAATTATTTTTTAAACCCGAACAATAATGTTGGTGCAGTTTTATATTTTGTGTTAGACCACGAAGGAGAAACAGTAATACGGTTTGCTGATATTGAAAATGTGGCAAAACTAGAATTAAAAAATCGTTTTCTTGAATATATTCAGGAAAAATTCATAAACAATGAAGAACTTCATTATCAAAATATTAGCGAGGCGGATGACCGAAAAAATGTTGTTTATAAGTACGATATAGATGAACGACCTGAAAGCTTAAATATTCTTGACGAAATTCTTGCTAACGAAGAACAAATTCATTTCAACTTTAATCAAGACCAACTCGTTAATATTAAAGGGTATTTAATAACAATCGGAAATGAAGGAAATAAAATAGCTTTATATAAAAAACATCACTCAATGAATATATTGAGAAGAGATCGGTTTTTATTGGTTCCAAGTGGAGAAAGACTTGTTGAAGTACAAAACGATGTAATAGCATTAGATAAAAGTTTTGATTTTATGATGGTTGATGACAATCTAATAGTGTTGAAATTAAATATACTTGAGAGATACTTTGGTTTTGAAGATGTTATCAGAAATCAAGCATTAAATACAATTGGTTTAGTTGAAGCAAATGAATTACTTGAAGACATTGAACAATTAATGGAAATTGCTCAAAGTATGCCGAATGCAAGAAAATTAATGAAAATTCGTAACTCACCAGTTTTAAACGTACCAGTAATTAATGTAATAAACTTTATCAGAAACCATCCAGAATTAACTGGTAAAATAAGTTTTAATGCAGATGGAACAAAAATAAATTTAGAAACTGGTGTTTCCAAAAAGTTGTTTTTGAAATTACTGAATGATGACTTCTTATTTTCACAACTTACAGAATTACAATATGACAGCCACGCAAAAGATAAATTATTAGAAATTCAAAATGAAAATTAGTAGTAAATAAAACGCCAGCCACCAACAGCCGTTTTGAGCTAGTGTGTGATTTAGTGGAATTACCGTTTCGCATCATATTTTCTGCAAAGCCGAAAATTGAAAGGTTACGAACCACACACCATCTCAAAGCGGCGGAACGATGGAAAAAATCGCCCTTCGGGACAATTTTTTCCATCGAGCCCCCGCTACGCGGGCGATGAAAAACCATCGTTGCTTTCGCACGATGTTCTTCCATCACCCGCTTTGCTAGATTTTCTTCGAGAGCAAGCTCTCTCGAAAACCCCGCAAAGCGGGGGCTCGTTACCTGCCATTTTGCCGAAAAAAACGAAATTAATAACAGAAATAAAAATGATTAAACTAAACAAAAATTTAAAAAAATTAATTATTCCATCAATTGGAGGATTACTATTAACTGCATATTTACTATATGACCAAAAAGGCACTCTTGGAATGTCAGAATTTATAGTTTTAATAATTACAGCAGTTGTAATCTTTGGTGTCATTTTAATAATCAATAAAATTACTCCGAAAAATGACTAATTATTTACCTTACATTTTTGGAATATCAACATTAGTTGCTGGAATCTATATTTTTTTATTATCATTCGGTATTTACAAACCGAAAAGCACAGAAAACAAAGAAAGTGTAATAGAAAAATACGGAACACTTTTTAAAATAATTTCAATAATTATGATATTAAGAGGTGGTTATAATCTGATAACCGCAAATCCAGATAGATATAAAATTAGTCAAAATAATTATCCTGTAGAATGGACTTCCGAATCAAGAAACATTCTAATCGAAAAATGTTTAAAAGATTCTGGACAAATGGCAGAAAATTATCCTTTTATAATGAAAGAGTATTCAGAATGCACAACGGACAAAATAATGTCTGAATATAACCAAAAGGAATATCTTGAAATGTCAAACAAATCATTTGAAGAACAGAAAAACATTATAATTCCATTGCTAAAAGATTGCTTAGCAGAAATGAACCGAAAAGTTGATAGTGTGAATTTGAAAAATAAAAACGGCAGGTAACAGCAGTTTGCAAAAATGGCGGGTTTTGGGCTTAATTTAAAGTTGGTTTTGTACTTGCAAAGTCAGTGTTTAACCGAAAATTTAGGCTTCCTTAATCCGCCACTTCTGCAAGCTGCGAGACGTTGTAGGCTATGCCTTCGAAACCGCATAAGAGAAATAAAAAGGTAAATTTACCTCAAAAAAATTGCTTTATTTGAAATTTTATGTAACTTTGAGGTAAATTTACCTTTACAAGTTATGATTAATGAGATTTTAAATAAAAGTTTTAAATATGATGGACCAACTTTGGAAGAATTGTTTACGAACAAACTTGAAAGTTCTGGTTTAAGTAAAACACAATTTGAAAAACTTGCAGGTATTGAGCGAAAAAGTTTAGATGCTATTCTTAACAAAACATCAAAGCAAACTGATGTAAATAAACTTATTAAACTTGGTGAATTTCTTGAAATAAGTTTAAATGATTTACTCATTATTCATTTTAACGATAGACCTAAAGAAGAAATAAAAGAGGTTCAAGATTCAATGGATATTACATTCATAAATAAATTTTTTGACCTAAAAACTCTAACTGGATTAGGCTACATCAATAGAAACGATTCTTTAGAACAATTAAAAGATAGAATTTGCAAATTTTTTGGCATTAATTCAATCTATGATTATGATTTAGAATTGAATGATGTTTTATACAGTAGAACAAAAAAAACTTTTAGTGACAAGATGAAAGATTTTTGGATTAAATCAAGTTATAAATATTTTGAATTAATCAACAACCCTAATGATTATAGTCGCAATAATTTAATTGATCTTATTCCAAAAATAAAGCCATATACCAAAAACGTTGAACACGGTTTAAATACTGTTTTTCAAGCACTTTATAATGTTGGTGTAACAGTTGTTTTTCAACCTTTACTACCAAAGACTCAAATAAGGGGGGCAACATTTGTTGTAAACAACAAACCTTGTATCGTAATTACAGATTTTAATAAAAATTATGCAACTATTTGGTTTGCTTTAATTCACGAATTGCATCACGTACTTTATGATTTAGAAGTAATCGAAAAAACTAATTATCATTTATCAGGTGAACCTGACTTATTTTTAATTCAAGAAGATAAAGCAAATGAATTTGCTAAAGAGTATCTTTTTTCTAGCGAGAAAATGAGATATATTGAAAAATTGATTCACAATAAAATAATTGTAGAAAAATTCGCAAATGAATGTCAAATACATTCTTCAATTATTTATTCTCAATTTCAGTGGAGACAATCAGAAATAGGAAATGATTATTGGGGAGCATTTAAAGACAAGTTTCCCAATATATCAACAGTAACCAAAAATTTAAATATTGCAAATTGGGATGTCCAATCAATTGAAGAAACTGCTTTGCAGATAAAAGAATTATTAAACGTAAACGCATAAAAAATGGAAGAAAATAATAAGAAGAAAGTTGTTGAAAGAAAACTTTCCAAAGAAGACATTGAAAGATTAGAATTATTGCAAAAATCTGAAGAAATAAAAGGAGAGCAATTGTTACTTGATATTGATTCAAAACTTGTAATTGAAAATGAAGCCGAAAAATTACTCGGTCAAAAAATTGATGACCCAGTAACAAAATTTCAATTATACTATAATGGATTAACAAAACTTTTGAAAGATAATCTTCCAAAAGGGAAAGATTACGAAGATGTAAGACGAATAGTGTATGACGAAAAAAATATTCTAATAAATAGAGGTGCTAAAAAAGACGAAAAAGGAATTAGAGGAAGTGACGGAAGAATGGCATACTTAGACGATTTAGAAGAAGCAATAAAAATTGTTGCTGATTGGACAAGTCAAAAAGGTACTCCAGCAGAACTTTTTATGTCATTTTGGGATAAAAATGAGGAACTTGGTTATGGACATCAAGATTAAAAAATAGGAATAAATATTGGCACAGCCTACAACAGCAGTTACACAAGATGCAAGGATTTAGTGGAATTGCCGTTTCGCATTGAACTTTTTACTTAAATAGAAAATATGCAGTCACGAAGCCTTGCGCCTCGTGTAGCTGCGAAACGTTAGCAGAAATGCTTTTGAACCGCAGAAATAAAAGAACTCAAATGAAAAAAACATTATTTATAGCCTTTATTTTTTTTACAATTTCCACATTTGGACAACTTAACAATCAAATAAGTTTTAATAAAGAATATTCCAATCTTCATATTAAAGAAAACAAAATAATTAATTACAAAATTGAACTTAAAAAAGATTTTTCTTATCTAATAATTGTTAAAAACAGAGGAATAAATGTTGCTGTTGAAATATTAGACAAAAATGAATTTTCAATAGATAAAGATTATTCTTATGACGATACTGACCCAGCCAAAATTTCATTTTCTCCAAATGCTACAGGAATTTATACTTTAAGAATTAAATTAAAAGATGATCCAAAATATTCTAAAGAAGGAA
>NZ_MUHE01000064.1 GCF_002217405.1 Flavobacterium psychrophilum DSM 3660 = ATCC 49418
ACTTTGTGTTATACTGCCTTCTTGTACTTTTAAAGTTAGGGCTTTATCGAAAGTTTAGTGCTTACAAATCCCCAACTCCTTAAAGCCGCGAAAAGTTAGCTACAATGTCAGACCTGTTGAGTCATGTTTTTTGCTTTTTCTAATTGATTACCAATAAAGTTTACTATTATTTCTGCTAAATTATGGACTTCTGTTGAAAATAATTTAGGCTGATTATGTTCAATTTCGAAATTCTCTAATGAATTCTTAATTGCTTCTTTTATTTCAATTGGCATAGATCTATTGTCAAATCCTCCTTTAATTTTTGTATTAACATACTCTTTAAAGCTAGCAGAATTTAATACATCTTCACTTTCTGGTTTATCATTATGAAAATGATAATATTGCCAAAGTTCAAAACAAGGATTACTTTGTGCAACTTCCCATGGATTTTCGTTACAATATTGATCTAAACAAAATTTCTTCAAAATATTAATTTTGTCTCCCTCATTCCACCTATCCGTATCAATAACAAACCAAACTTCGTCTTTATACTCTTTACTTAACTCATATTTTATACAAGTATCTTCATCTCCAAAAAAAAGCAAACTTGCGTTTTCTTTTAGTTTAACTGGGTCAGATTGACCATTTGTATTAGGTATCGGTATTACATCAATATTAGAAGATAATCCTGAAAAATATTTAAAATACTTAAATTCAGTATCTTGACCTTCACAAAATATATATATTTTTTTTGCATCAGTATTAACCTCTACTTTCTCATACAACTTATTTCTACTAAGATACCTCATACTTATGCCAATTTAAATCTTGCAATCTTGTTAAAAAAGGTATTCCTCCATATCTACCATTTAAATATCCGTTTTCAATATTTGCAGTATTATGAATATTAAAATCACTTAAAGAGTATAACTTAGAAGAACCATCAATATCTTTTTGTGCAAACCATATTTCATCAGGTCTTAAAATCTCTTGATCAAGAAGAGATGACTCGTGAGTGGTAAAAATTAATTGTCCTTTTGCATTTTTATCTAATGAAATCTTTGAAATAATTTCTTTAATTGTTATCGGGTGTATACTTCTTTCTATTTCATCAATTAAATACACACTCTCTTGATGTAAAATACTATGAATAGCAGGTATGTAATCTATTAACCTCTTTGTCCCATCTGACTCTAATCCAACTTCAAACTCTACTTCATTGCCTTTATCATTTAAATGCGATGTAACTAGTCTTTTTATAAAAATTTCATCTTCTTCATAAACTAAAGTAGCTTCTTCACCTGTTTCTGAATTCTCAATAACAATTTGATTGTCTGGAGATTTCTTGATTTTGTCAGTAATAAGGTCTATTTGCTCTTTATTACTTGTAAAATCAATAAATTTCTTTTTTATAGTTTTTAGTTTAGATATACCAGTATTTAAACTAGGTATAAAAGTATTTGCAAAGTCACTTAAATCATTATTTACATCAATTAGATGAGCTAATATTCCTGGTTTAGCATCAGGCTTAATTATTACTAATAGTTTGTCAAACCAAAAAAATACATTTTCGATATCTTCAAAA
Organism: Flavobacterium psychrophilum DSM 3660 = ATCC 49418; assembly: GCF_002217405.1. GTDB lineage: Bacteria > Bacteroidota > Bacteroidia > Flavobacteriales > Flavobacteriaceae > Flavobacterium > Flavobacterium psychrophilum. The sequence continues at coordinate 1,568 of NZ_MUHE01000064.1, forward strand.
TCATTCTTATATTTTGCATTTAAAAAAGAAATTAATAATTCATCTTTTTGTAATAATTTTTCAGCTAATACATCAACAAAAAGCTTATTTTTCTCATTATCAGTATATCCGTCAAAGAAATTTATTGATTGAATATCATTTTCATAATTTCTTTCAAATATTAATATATCTTTTTCTTTTTTACTTTCTGCTAAGTATTCATTAAATATAATTCCATCCTTAAAACTTATGGAATAATAATAAAACTTTTCTCTTACAAAAAACTCTATACCTATAGATGAAGGCTCCTTATTTGAATTTTCTTCTTTCAACTTAAATTCAAAATCTTTATATGGTAGTAGTTTACCTTCATCAACTATCATACTTTCAAGTAAGGACACTACTTTAATCAAATTTGATTTTCCTGATCCATTTGCCCCATAAATAGCGCTTAACCTCAAGATATCAAAGTCATTTTTCTTAACTTTATGATGTGATAACCTTTGGGTTTTATTTGGAAATAAATTAAACTCGGTTTCTTCCTTAAAAGAAAATAAATTCTTAGCAACAATTCTAATTAACATTTTGATTACGTTAAAAGTTCACGGCAAAGGTAGTTAAAATATACAATAAACAAACTTTTAAAAGAAATAAAATAAAGAAATCGTTAAAAACTAACGGGAAAGACACTGTAGCTAACAGGCGTAGCTGTTGCACAACCCTAAATTTTTGAAAAACATTTACAAAAACCATAAAAAACAGCCTCGTTTAATCCGTTTTAAGCGAGGTTTATTTTTGGGTTAAGTTCAATGTTGTAAAATTTTGATGCCT
>NZ_MUHE01000065.1 GCF_002217405.1 Flavobacterium psychrophilum DSM 3660 = ATCC 49418
CACTTTGCGGGATAGTGTCGAAGATAGTTCGTTTTCAAAATCAATTTCATTCCGAACAAATAAATGATAAATTATTAGCAGACATTCAAGGAAAATCAAGAACGCAGACTTCTCAACATTTTTCAAAAACATTGAATATTTCTCTTGCCGAAAATAAAGGAACTAGAGAAGAAACCAAATTGCAACATTACCAATGGAGAAATGAAGCTTTGGCAAATGAACTCGATATGAAAATTTTGGCATTTATTATTACTGAAATCAACAATCAAATCAATCAATCCAGCGGTTATCTTGGCGATATTAGCGATAGAAGTAAGGAATTGTATTTTAATCAGGAAACGGTTGGGCAGTATCAATACAAACAACTTCAAGAAAATGTACACGCTAAACTTAAAAATCAAGTTTTTTACCGTCAGGATTATTTAGATGAATTTGAAAAAATTTGGGAAACGCAAGCGAAATTTCATCCCGAATTAAATGACAACCTCAAATCAGAAGTTCGAGATATTACGATTTTCTACCAACGAAAATTAAAATCTCAAAAACATTTGGTAAGCTTTTGCGAATTTGAAAAAGGACATAAAGCCATTCCAAAATCGTCCCCTTTGTTTCAAGAATTTAGGATTTGGCAGAATTTAAACAATGTTGTTGTTAAAAACGAAACTACAAAAGAGGTATTTGAATTGAGTGAAGAGTTGAAGCAATTAATCGCCGAAGAATTGCAGTTTAAAGAAAGTATGACCGATGTTCAGATGTTAACTTTTTGCGAACTAAAGAAAGGAACTCATACCGTTAATTTCAAAAAAATTGAAGGTAATAGAACCAATACTTCTATTTATAAAGCTTTTGAAAAAATATTGGAAGTAGAAGGATATGAAATGGATTTTTCTAAAATGAAACCTTTAGAAATAAAAGAAACTGTTGCTCCAATCTTCGAAACTTTAAATATCAATACTGTTATTTTAGATTTTGACCCAAGTATTCAAGGTAATGATTTTGACAAACAACCTTATTATCAATTGTGGCATTTATTATATTCGGCAGAAGATGATGATAAATTAAAAGAAACTTTAAAAACCAAATTTGGTTTCAAAGAAAATCACCTTCCGTTTCTTTTGAATATTAATCTTCAAGCCGATTACGGAAGTTTGAGTGCTAAGGCTATCAAAAAAATATTACCGCATTTGATGGATGGGCATATTTATGACAAAGCTTGTTTAATGGTAGGTTATAATCATTCCTCATCATTAACTACAGCACAAAATAACGATAGAGTTTTAAAGGATACCTTAGAATTACTCAAGAAAAACAGTTTGCGAAATCCTGTGGTGGAGAAAATCCTTAATCAAATGATTAATGTGATTAATGCTATTATGAAAGATCCCGCAATGGGAAAACCAGATGAAATTCGAGTAGAATTAGCTCGTGAGTTGAAAGCAAATAATGAACAACGAAAAAAAGCTACTTCGGATATTAATACCGCAACTACCGAACACGAAAGAATTAGAAAATTATTGCATTCCGAATTTAATATACCTAGAGTAACTAGAAACGATATTATTAGATACAAACTTTGGCTAGAAACTGGAGGAATTTCTTTATATACAGGAAATCCAATTAAAGCGTCTGATTTATTTTCCAAAAATTATGACATCGAACATATTATTCCAAAATCCAGATTATTTGATGATAGTTTTTCGAACAAAACGCTATGCGAAAGACAGCTAAATATTGACAAAAGTAACAAAACAGCTTATTCCTTTTTACAAGAAAAGCTTTCAGAAAATGATTTTGCTGCATATGAAAATAGAGTAAAAGATTTATTTAAAACAGGAAAAATAAAAAGCTATACAAAGTACAAAAAACTCTTAATGGCAGATAACGAAATTCCAGAAGGATTCATTGACCGTCAATTACGAGAAACACAATACATAGCAAAAAAAGCCAAAGAAATTTTATTGGAAGTTTCCAGAAATGTAACCGCGACTATTGGAAGCGTAACCGATAAATTGCGTGAGGATTGGGAATTGGTCGATGTGATGAAAGAACTCAACTGGGAGAAATACGACAAATTAGGTTTGACCCATATTGAAGAAGGCAAAAACGGAGAACGATTGTCTAAAATAAAAGATTGGACAAAACGTAACGACCACCGCCATCACGCAATGGACGCGATAACGGTTGCCTTTACAAAACCTGCATACATTCAGTATTTAAACAATTTGAATGCTAAAACACAAGGTGAAAATAAAGCTAATTCAATTATTGGTATAGAGAACAAGCATTTATATCGAGATAAAAACAACAAATTACGTTTCATTTCTCCTATGAAAAACTTTAGAGAAGAAGCCAAAAAGCAACTCGAAAGTATTTTGATTTCGTATAAAGCCAAAAACAAAGTAGTTACCAAAAATAAAAACACCACTAAAAAAAGCGGTGGAACCAATCAGAAAATTCAACTAACACCTCGTGGACGATTACAGACACTATCCCGCAAAGTG
>NZ_MUHE01000066.1 GCF_002217405.1 Flavobacterium psychrophilum DSM 3660 = ATCC 49418
AACTTTAAATGGTATAACATCTTAATAAAAATAAATAAATGTTTTTGTTTTAGATATATTACACTAATTAGATAAATTATTAGTCATTAAAAAAGGTATTTACAAAGTTCATAAATTTACTTAAAATTACTTCACCAATTGTTGACCTTTGCATAATTGATGGTTGGTTTTCTAACACATCTACAACTTCTTGTTTTGTTGGTATTCTTTGTGTAAAAATGTAATCTTCGGTTAGCTTTTTTAGTTTGTCAGTATTTAGTTTTTCGTCTGCTGCAAATTTGTTGAATGCTTTTAGTTTTTCGGCATCCATAAATTTATTATATTCTTCTTCGATGTTTTCGGATTCGATTAATGGCAGATTTTCTATTATAAATTTTTCAATTAGTTCTCTTTTGCTACGAAGTTTTGTTTCTCCTTCAACTAAATCTAATATCTCTTTTTGTTTACGCTCTTTTTCTTCTACTGTTGTTACTTTCAGATTGGCTAATAATGCAAGAATATAACTAACTGTAATATCATCGCGATGTATTAACTCTAACTCAAAATCTACCTCATCTAAGATTGATGTTTTTTCTTTTACTTCTCTGGTCTTATCGTATAAATCTAAATATTTTGATTTGTAATTTTTAAATTCTTCTTCATTTAAATCTATATCATTAAATGAAAAATCTGCATAAGATGAAATTACATTTTTTAAACGGATTATATCTCTAAAGGCTTTTATAAATTCTAGTTCTTCATCTTCCGAAACAAAATCATCAACTGCTTCAAAAGTAGGTACTATAGCAATTAATTTTTGGTATGCTTGGTTAATGTCTTTTACATACTTTTCATAAGGCTGCATTATGATTATTTCTTTGGCATCTTTGTTAGAAAACAAAGCAATGGCATCATCTGTAGCTTTTTTAAGATTTCGGAACACCACAATATTACCTTGTGATTTTTTTTCGCCTAATATTCTGTTGGTTCTTGAATAGGCTTGTATTAACCCGTGGTGTTTTAAATTTTTATCTACATATAATGTATTTAATGTTTTACTATCAAAACCTGTAAGAAACATATTAACTACAAATAATATATCTATTTGTTTTTTCTTTACTCTTTCGGCTATGTCTTTGTAATAATTGTAAAATAAAATACTATCTCTGGTTGAATAATTGGTCTTAAATGTTTGGTTATATTCTTGGATATATTCTTCTAATACATCACGAGTATGTGGATTAACTTTTGTATTAGTAAAATCGAAATCTTCTTCTTCAATACTGTTGTGATTCTTTTCGTCTTCGTTTGCTGTGTAACTGAATATTGTAGCAATATTTAGGTTGTGTTTCCCTTGCTTTTTAAGATCTCTGAATAAATTAAAATACTTGATAAGTGTATCAACACTATTTACGCAAAACATAGCTGTAAACTCTCTATTATGCGTTTTTATTGGGTGTTGTGCAATAATATAGTTAGCAATTTTTTCTAATCGTTGTGGGCTTTCCATTAACTCCTTTGTGTCAATAGATTCTACCTCAATATCAATTTCGTTTTGTGAGTTTTCTTTTTCTTTATACTTACCTACATACTCAACCGAAAAACGCAATACATTTTCGTCTTTTATAGCATCAGTAATTACGTACTGATGTAATTTTTCGCCAAATAAACTAGCAGTTATTTGTTTTATGCCTTTTATAGCAGTTGCATTGTCTACAAATATTGGTGTGCCTGTAAAACCAAACATTTGATAGTTATTAAAATATTGTGTAATCTTTTTATGTGTATCGCCAAATTGACTGCGGTGGCACTCATCGAAAATAAAGACAATCTTTTTATCTTTAAGATTATCCATAGTTTTTAAATGATGCTCTTTTGTAATGGCATTATATAACTTTTGAATAGTAGTTACAATTAGCTTATTATTTGCATCATTAAATTGATTTACTAATGATTTTGTATTGTTGGTAGTATCTACGCAATCAGGTTTAAAAGCGTTAAACTCTTTGGCTGTTTGGTAATCTAAGTCTTGCCTATCTACACAAAAAACTACTTTATCTACTCTTGGTAATTGTGAAAGAATTTGACTTGCTTTGAACGAAGTTAAAGTTTTACCTGAACCTGTTGTGTGCCATATATAACCGTTGCTGTTGCTGTTTTTTACTTTATCGATAATTCTTTCTACGGCAAAAAACTGATACGGTCTTAAAACCATTAGCATTTTATCGGTATCGTGCAATACGATATACTTGGTTATCATTTTAGATAAATGACATTTTTCTAGAAAAGTGTTTGCAAAATCTTCTAGTTTAGAAATGCGTTTGTTATTATCGTCTGTCCAATAGAAGGTTTGTTTGTAATCGGGTTTTTTGTTGCCAAAATTGCTGAAGTATTTTGTGTTTACTCCGTTGCTAATAACAAATAATTGAACGAAATTAAATAAGCCTGTATTTGATGAAAACGAATGTTTTTGATAACGATTGATTTGATTGTAAGCTTCTTTTAATTCTATCCCCGTTTTTTTTAATTCTATTTGTACCAGTGGCAAACCATTAATTAAAATAGTAACATCGTAGCGGTTTTTATATGTACCCTCAATGGTGATTTGATTGGTTACTTGGTACTGGTTTTGACACCAAAAATCCATATTAATAAACTCTACATACACCAACTCGTTATTGTCATTTTTGAAAGCAAATTTATCCCGTAGTAATAAGGCTTTTTCGAAAATATTGTTCGATTTTGAGAGGTGGTTAAGAATTTGCTTAAAATCTGGATCAGAAAAAACTTTGTTGTTGTGTTTTTCTAATTGTTTTTTAAGATTAACCAATAGTTCGGCTTCGTCTTTAATAATTACTTTATCATAGCCATTAGCTACTAATTGACTAATTAAGTTTTGTTCGAGTATTAATTCTGATTGTGATGTCATTTAAAAAATGTTAATAACTTTATAATTTCGTTTATAAGTGTGTTATATAATTTGTATATTTGCAATGTTCATTATACCACAATAGGATAATTGAATTACGAAATCCGATACGCCCCGATGTGTACCGGATTTTGCGGTTTAATATACTTCATTCAACTTATTTTCATACAATTTATTTATTGTTTTTGGTCCACCATATTTCTTTTCTAAATAATATGCTGTTATTAAGTAATAATCTAAACCACTTCGTTGTGGTTCTAAAATTATCACATAATTTTCTGTTACATTGTGTAAATAAGTTCGTGTAACAAATTTCCCTCGTAGCCTTACATTACAACTAAAAGTTCTAATTTCTTCATTTATATTTTCTTTTATATGAGGTAGAATCCAATGCAACCTTTTAGACCTCTCAAAATCAAAAACATCACGTGTTTTTATTTTAACACCACGTTTATCTTTTATATCTTCTGTCCTGTAAGTTAAATGTTTAAATAAAGATTCAACATCAAAAATATCTTCTTTTTTTAATGGACGAATTATTTTTCCTTTAAATTTAAAACTATCGTTATTAGCAATATCTCTATCAAAAATAGCTTTTAAAGATATTTTTCTATCCCATTCATTAAAATGATTTATCTCCAATAATGATTTATATGTTTTTATATAATTAATTGCCATTTTTTAAATCGATAAAAAATAAATTAAATTTCTCTTCGTTTCTTTTTGTTTGCATATTTAAAGGCTTACAACTCAATTTTTCTATTTTTTCAATAATTTTATTTTTGGCATTTACTTTATTTAATCCTCTTAATTTATAATTAATTGCTCCCATTAATATATCAGCTAATTGCATTAATTCACTTTCGTGAGATCGAATAATTTGTAAATTCCTTATATTATTATAATCCCTTTCTAAATACTTTTTAATACTTTTAGCTTTAATGAATGAGTTTGTATCTTTTATGTCTAAGTAAATATTATAATTACTATCTGGATATATTTTTTTATTAAGTAATTGGTAATACATTTTATCATAAAAAGTATTATGGTCTTGATTAAATTTCTTGTGATTTAATTGTGATTTATCAATAACAATAGCTCTAAAGTTTAACTCGACATTGCTGAAAAAATAATCGATTAATTTGTTATAAAAAGGATATTGCGACTTAGATAATGAACTCCATTTCATTTCTCCCCTATAATAGTGCTCCAATTTCATTTCTCGAATATTTTTGTTATGCAATTTTAAAAGATGATAAGGCGTGCTTATATATGCCAAAATCATATAAGGTTGCTTATCGTTTTCTATATGTGTACTTTCATCACAATAAATATTATATGTTTTTTCCATAATTAAAGTTTTAAACAAACATTTGTTGTAATAATCCTTTTTTATATTCTTGGGTGTCTTGTATTTGATTGGAAACTAATTCTATTTTTTTATCGATGGCTGAAAGGAAATTAGCAATTTTGGTTTGTTCTGCTTTTGAAGGAATTAAAAACTCCATTTCTGATAAAGTAGATAAAACAATATAGGGTGTATTTCCATCATTTTTCTCTCCTTTAACTCTCTTTGGTAAAAACATTTGAAGATAAAATTTAACATATGTTATATTTTCTTCAAAACCATCAAGTATGTATGTTCTTTGATAAGCATTAAATTTTCCTCTATAGTAATGAATATAACCAACATTTGCGCCATTTCCTGAAATTAATAATGCTTCTGTATCAAAAGCGTATTTATCAATTCTATAATAATCTTTTGCGCAAGTGTAAAACCTATATTCTCCATCTTCTACCATAGCATTTGCATCTAATTTACCTGTTGTGATTTTACACATGGAACCCAAACTCATTTCTTCCCAATCTTCAAAATCATTACCATTGTCATCTTTAAACCTAATTTCTTGATTAAAGATTTTTTGCATCATGCCTTTTTTGTAGTCTTCTAAAAGTGCTTTTTTTTCTTTTAAAAGGTTTAGTTTTTCATCAATTGAAGAAAGGAAATTAGCAATTTTGGTTTGTTCTTCAAGTGATGGAAGATTTATATTTAAAGTTGACAATTGACTAGAATACAAATGAACAACTGAAACTCCTTGCGCTAGACTTGCAATGTCTTCTTTCTTTGAATTATTTAAATAATATGATAAAAAAACTCCATTATTATCAGTTTTAATAATATTCAAATCACCACCTAATGCAACACCATCTTTTAAAACACAAGAAGCTGTTGCGATATCTAATTGTGTTTCACCTGATGCTGGGATAATTATATCATTGTATGAACTAAAAATTAAATCCTTTGAATCTAAATCTGTTTTTGATACTATTTTACTAATTGTTTCGCCGTAAACAGTATAAAGTTCACCATATCTAATACATTCAAATTTTCCATTTTTAGAAATATCAGATTTAGAAATACCTTTTCCTTTTGAAAATTTTGCAATTTTACCTAAAATAAAATCATCCCAATTCCCATTAAACTCTGGAAATCTTAATTTTGGTTGTAATGTTTCCATGTTAATAAAATTTATCTGCTGCCCAATTCATGGGATTATTTGTAATATAATTTTGTATTCTGTCAAAAGATGCTGCATTTCGAATAATATGGTCGTGAAAACGGGGTTGCCAACCAAAATTTTCATCAATAAAATGGGCGTTTTTTGTAACCACAGATTTATAGGATCTAATTATTGTTGAAATAGATCCCTGTTTGGGCGAAATTTTTGCCATTTGTTCGTTTTTGTTGGTATTGTCCGTGGCGGTAGAGACGTTGCATTGCAACGTCTGTACGGTAGAATCGATAGAATCGATAGAATTGATAGAATCGATAGAATCGATAGAATTGATAGAATCGATAGAATTGATAGAATCGATAGAATCATTATTAGAGACGTTGCATTGCAACGTCTGTACGGTAGAATCGGTAGAATCAATATTAGATATATTGCAATGCAACGTCTTTAAATTATTAATTATTAAAATTCCGTGAACATGATTTGGCATAATCACAAAATTACCTAATTCTACAAACGTAAAATGTTTTGGTATTTCTAACCAAAATTGTTCTGCTAATAATCCTATTTCATTTAAATTCATTGTTCCGTTTATTACTTCTCCAAAAAAATGTTGTCTGTTTTTGGTACAAATCGTAATAAAATAGGGGCCATTAGTACTATAATCCCAAGATTGTAACCTAGCGGAAGGAATTCGATATTTATTTTTAAATTTATCTCCCATATTAAAAAGGGGTTTTAATATTTAACTCTTTGCAAAAGGATGAAATAGTATTATCTACAGATTGCATTTTTTTGTCAATGGCTTGTAATTTATCTGCAACAGTGTTAATATCAATTGCAATAGCATCTTCAAAAGTGTTTACATATCTAGGAATGTTTAGGTTGTAGTCGTTGGTCTTTATTTCTGTAAGAGTTGCAATGTTTGAATATTTTTCGATTACCTCACGATTTTGATAGGTGTTTATAATTTTATCAATATCTTGTTCTCTTAAAACGTTTTGATTTTTTACTTTTTCGAAATCGTTACTAGCATCTATAAATAAAATATTTTGTGGCGTTTCTTTGCATTTTTTTAAAACCAAAATACAGGTGGGAATACTGGTGCCGTAAAATAAGTTTGAAGGCAAACCAATAATGGCATCAATGTAGTTGCGGTCTTCGATTAAATATTTGCGAATATGACCTTCGGCGGCACCACGAAACAGCACGCCATGCGGGGCAATACACGCCATAATACCATTATCGTCTAACTGGTGTACCATGTGCTGAATGAAAGCAAAATCGGCTTTTGTACCAGGTGCCAATCTTCCGTATTGAGAAAAACGGTCATCGTTAGACAATAAAGGATTGGCAGACCATTTGGCCGAAAATGGCGGATTGGCAACAATGGCATCAAATTTAAAATCTAAATGTTGTGGTTTTTCGAGCGTGTCTTCGTTTTTAATATCAAATCTATGATAATTTACATCGTGCAAAATCATATTCATTCGAGCCAAGTTGTAAGTAGTACGGTTTTGTTCTTGTCCGTAAAAATGCCCTACTTCTTCCACTTCACGGGCTACACGAAGCAATAACGAACCACTGCCACAGGTTGGGTCATATACTGATTTTAGTTTGCTTTTGCGAGTGGTAACAATTTTTGCCAAGATAGTAGATACTTGTTGTGGGGTGTAAAATTCGCCTGCTTTTTGTCCTGCACCAGCTGCAAATTGCCCGATAAGATATTCGTAAGCATCGCCCAAAACATCGCCATCGGTATTGTCTAAATCGAAATCAATTTCGTCTAATGCCGTAAGTATTTTTACAATAACATCGTTTCTATCTTTGGTAGTTCTTCCAATTTTGGTTGAGTTTAAATCTATATCATAAAATAAATTATCAAAATCGTCTTGGCTCTCTGAACCCATGGTGCTTTTTTCGATAGCGTTTAAAACATTGGCTAAATCTTCTAAAATAAATGTGCTTTGTATTTCTTGTTCATCGTCTTTATTAATAACTTTTGCGTTGCCTTTTTTAGCTAGATTTGTGAATAGTTCAGATGGTTTTAAGAAATAGCCTAATGCCTCAATAATGGCTTCTTTTAAGGCTTCTAAAATTGCTTTTCCATCGGTGCTATTTTCATCAATATCATTAAATAGTATTTTATCTGGTTTTAGAAAATCGTTTGCTTTTTTTTCTAATTTTTCAGAAAGGTATTTGTAGAATATAAAACCAAGTATATAATCTTGAAATTGATTGGCCGCTATTTTACCTCTTAATATGTTTGCTATTGCCCATAATTGAGCCTCTAGAAGTTTTTTTTGTTCGTCTGACATTGTTAATTATCTATATTGTAGTTTAATTATCCTAAATTTGCATAAATGGCTAAAGTAGTTATAAAGTGTAATACGATAATAACTTATTGTTGTGTTTTTTTGTAGAATCCAGCATCATATTTTATAAGATATTTACCCAAAAAAGCTTTTAAAAAATTATCGGCTGTTCTTTCTTTTATATTAAAATTTACGGCTATTTCTATGGTTTCTTTGCGTTGAAATTCATTTGGTAATGTATCACAAAACAACTTTTTGTTGCGCCTAATTTGAAAAGGCTTGTTCGCCTTGTTTTGTAAGTTTTTAAACATTATGATGCTATGCTGTAAATAGGTTTTTATACCATTTAAAGTTTAAATTTACTGGGATAAAAAAA
>NZ_MUHE01000067.1 GCF_002217405.1 Flavobacterium psychrophilum DSM 3660 = ATCC 49418
CTTTGTGAACCTAGTGAAAAACTTAGTAATCTTAGTGTTTAAAAAGAATTAACCACGAAGTACACGAAGAACGCACAAAGAACACAAAGCCTAGTGAACCTAGTGAAAAACTTAGTGAGCTTAGTGTTTAAAAAGAATTAACCACGAAGTACACGAAGAACGCACAAAGAACACAAAGCCTAGTGAAAAATTTAGTGAGCTTAGTGTTTAAAAAGAATTAACCACGAAGTACACGAAGAAGGCACAAAGAACACAAAGCCTAGTGAACCTAGTGAAAAACTTAGTGAGCTTAGTGTTTAAAAAAAATTACCACAAAGTACACGAAGAAGGCACAAAGAACACAAAGCCTAGTGAACCTAGTGAAAAACTTAGTGAGCTTAGTGTTTAAAAAGAATTAACCACGAAGTACACGAAGAAGGCACGAAGAACACAAAGCCTAGTGAACCTAGTGAAAAATTTAGTGAGCTTAGTGTTTAAAAAGAATTAACCACGAAGTACACGAAGAAGGCACAAAGAACACAAAGCCTAGTGAACCTAGTGAAAAACTTAGTGAGCTTAGTGTTTAAAAAAAATTACCACGAAGTACACGA
>NZ_MUHE01000068.1 GCF_002217405.1 Flavobacterium psychrophilum DSM 3660 = ATCC 49418
AAAGCTAAATTGGTATAAATGTAACAAAAAAGGAGTAAAAAAACTTAGTTCTCTACTCCTTTTGCTTAATAATTTTATAATCTCCTCAAAAAAATTTAGAGGAATAGTAACCTTTTATTTTTTATTAGTTAACTAATTTTACTTCAACCCTTCTATTTAAAATCTTACCTACTTTAGTTTTATTTGTTGCAATTGGTTTAGATTCTCCAAAACCTTTAGAAGCTAATCGAGAAGCATCGATACCATTCTTTACTAGATACGCCATAACTGCCGCCGCTCTTGTCTCAGATAATGTTTGGTTTGCAGTGTCTTTACCGTCGCTATCGGTATGTCCTTCTATAGAAAATTTAGCAACTGGATATTCTTTTAAAATTGCCAATATTGATTGTAATACTGGAAATGTACGCTGCTGAAAAGAAGATTTACTTACCTCAAATAAAATAGTTTTTGCGTAATCGTTTAATTTTTTCATTACATCTGCCGTAACTTCAGGACAACCATTATTTTTAATAGTTCCTTTTACAGTAGGACATTTGTCATCTTTATCTAATACCGAATCCCCATCAGTATCAGGCCAAGGACAACCTGCATTTTCTTTATCTCCTACAATTGTAGGACATTTATCATCTTTATCTAAAGTACCATCTTTATCTGTATCTAAATAAGGACAGCCTTTATTTTCTATTGGACCAGCTTCATTAATACATTTATCATCTTCATCTAAAACCCCATCTTTATCAGTATCTTCATACGGACAACCTTTGTTTTTAGCAGGTCCAGCAATAGTAGGACATTTGTCGTCCTTGTCTAAAACGGTATCGTTGTCTGTATCTTTCCACGGACAACCTTTGTTTTCTATTGGTCCTGCAGTTTCAGGACAATCATCAAATTTATCTAAAACACCATCGTTGTCTTTGTCTTTTTTCTTTCCTTGGTATATAGGTATTTTAAGACCTAAGTGCATATCTATTCCTTTAGATTCATTAGAAATTAAGTTTGATATCACAGATCCCGAGCCTACAAATAATGGTCCAGCTCTAAAACCAAAACCTGCTCTTAGATTGCTATATTGCATGTAACTTACTGGTAAATAAAAACTAAACCATTTTACTTCGTATCGTGGTGTAAGCGATACCGCATTTTCTATCGAATTTGTGTTTAATGCTGTTTTGCTTGTTAAACTCATATCTGAATTTAAATTTAGATAGAATTTTTTATAAAAATTCCAATCTAAATTGGTGTGTATCGCTGTTGGCAAGCTCATTTTTTGCGCATCGGAAAATGAGGTTGAAAAGGTATTTAAATAATCGGTACTTTTTAAGTTATCATACTGAGCTTCTGTTCTTACCCCATTCAAATTATGAGTTCTTTGGGTTGCCTCTTTGTATGTGATAGATCCAATATCGGTTACAGACAATCCAAATCGTAATTTGTATTTGTTTAAGTTTTTATCATCTGCCGAAAAACTAGCATAATCTGGTCGGTATTCATAAATAAAACCTAAATCTCCTCCAAAACCAATTGATTTTCTGTCAAATTTATAATCGGTATTTTCAAATTCTTGACTTCCACCGTATGTTAAAGTACCTGTTGTTGCAATGGTATTAAAATTTGCATTAGAACCTTTGTTATCATAGGCAAGCGATACATTATTGGCATTTATATAAGAGTTTCCTATACCTTGCATATATTTTAAAGAGAAACCTCCTTTTATAAAATGTTGGTTTTTATTTAAAAGTACCGCAGCATAGGAAAGACCTAATTCTGCCCACGCATTTGCTACGACAGAAAAGTTTTGTGAATTAATGCTATAATCTTTTGATGTGCTAAAATCACTTCGCAATTTATTAAATAAATCACCATCTATATTTCTAACATTTGCAATAGATCTTCCTCTTGTAAAAAGAGCCAACGAATGTTTAGGTGCAATATTAAACATAAATGAAGGTCCCATAATATCTACATTGGCAACAAAATTATTACTTCTTGATGGAAATTTTTTAGATTGCAATTCGAAATCGTAATCTCCCCCTTTTAGAAGATCAGAAACACTAAATCCGTAATAATCATTCCCTACAGAACCGCTAACAGAAGCCAGATTTATATCGGTTTTAAAACGAGAATCTACGATAGACGCAGGATTATATAAAACACTTTGCACTCCAGCATAATTATCGTAATAATAGCCCAGATAAGATTGAGCCCTTGCACTAAAGAGCGAAGTAAATACAAAAAGTAAAAGAAATTTGTTTTTCATTATAATTAATATTTAGTTGTTTTTGTTTGCTTCAAAACAAAAGGAAGTTATATAATTTAGCGACAAATTTACAAAGCTTTTTAAGCTGACTTGTAAGTTTATGGCGAACCTTTTTTTTATTGATAATTTTTTAAAAAATCTCTGACTCTTTCAATTTCTCCATATTGTTAACCAATTGAAGTTCGTCAACAAATTTTTGAATTTTTCCATTCATCACACCATCCATATCAAAAACATCTAAACCAATTCTGTGATCCGTTACACGCCCTTGAGAATAATTATAAGTACGAATTTTTGCAGAACGGTCACCAGAACTTACCTGTGAAGTACGCTTTACAGCATCATCTGCTTGTTTTTTTGCCAATTCTTGTTCGTACAAACGAGAACGTAATACGCCAAAAGCTTTGTCTTTATTTTTATGCTGTGATTTCTGATCCTGACATTGCGCCACTAATCCCGTAGGAATATGCGTCAAACGAACTGCAGATTTGGTAGTATTTACAGATTGCCCTCCTGGCCCAGAGGAACAGAAAAAATCGACACGAACGTCATTCATATCTATCTGAACATCAAACTCCTCTGCTTCTGGCAAAACCATAACTGTTGCAGCCGAGGTATGCACACGACCTTGTGTTTCTGTTTGTGGTACACGCTGCACACGATGCACACCTGCTTCAAATTTTAAAGTTCCGTAAACATCTTCGCCTGTAACTTCAAAAATAACTTCTTTAAAACCACCAGATGTTCCTTCATTCATATCTACAACAGATGTTCTCCAGCCTCTATTTTCGCAATATTTAGTGTACATACGAAACAAATCGCCTGCAAAAATAGACGCTTCATCGCCACCTGTACCAGCACGAATCTCGACCATTACGTTTTTAGCATCTTCGGCATCTTTAGGAATTAGCAAAAATTTTATCTCTTCTTCTAATTCTGGCAATCTTTCTTTGGCTTCTTCGAGTTGCATTTTTGCCATTTCTACCATGTCTGCATCGCTTCCGTCGGCAATTATTTCGTTCGCTTCCTCTATATTCGCCATCAAAATCACATATTCGTCTCGTTTTTCAACAAGCGATTTTAGCCCTTTATACTCCTGATTAAGTGCAACATATCTCTTCTGATCTGCAATTACATCTGGCTGAATAATCAAATCAGATATTTCGTCAAACTTTTGCTTTATTATTTGTAATCTATCTAACATTTTCTTTTCCTTGATATTTGGAGTGCAAAATTACAAAAAAGATTGCAGATTGTAAATTTTAAATTTTAGATTTTTTATCAGGAGCTATTTCCAGCTGTACACTCTATCTTTTCCTTGCTAAAGGAGCAAGAAAAAGGATGCCGTTTCCATCTGGGCTAGAATTGGCAGTATTGCATAATTCTATATTTTAGTCCTATCAAAACAGCAACATAATAGTATCCAAAAACAACGACACAAAGACTTAATTAACCCGATGGGTACAATTAATAAAATTTAAAATTTCTAAAAAACATAAAATAAAACCACATAGAAATATAAAAAAAGAGTTAGGTAGTCTAATTCTTGGTTTACAAAGCTATGTTTTATCGTAATAAAATGAAACGCCTTCAAATTAAGAAAAACTATGTTTCATGCAATTAAAAAATTAAATTATACCCAATGGGTTTAATTACAGTATTTTGAGCTAGAAAAGAATAAGAAATCCTATCAAGTGATTCAGATGAGATTCCTCGTTCCTCACCACAAGAATATACGCTCCAAATATTACAGTGTTTTTTTTTATTAAAACCCTAAAAAAGCCAATTAAGCTTTCTAGTAATGATAAAATAGCTATTTCCTAACCGTATATTATTCATTAAATCAAACATTTAAATATTTGTATTTGTATTTAGTCTAAATAATCTTTGAAAAGTAAAATCTAGGCTTTACTTTTGCATTATTATTTTAACTTATTCTAAATAAATGTGTAAATATATTTTATTCCCGTCTGTAGCTTTGCTACTTTGTGCTACAAGTTTTGCACAAAAATCAACTCTTTCTGAAGCAGAAAATGAGTATTCAGAAAATCGAACAATGGTAAACGATACCGTAAAAAACAAAAAAAGACAAATTCTTGATGAAGTTACTATTATTTCTAACCAACAAAAAACGCCTATATCTGCAACAAGATCTGGTATAAAAGCAATAGATTTACCACAAAGCATACAAGTAGTAGGCTCTGAAACTATTGCACAACAACAAAGCATACGATTAAGCGATGTTATAAAAAACGCAAATGGTATTTATATAAGTTCAGCTCGTGGTGGCGCACAAGAATCTCTTTATTCAAGAGGATACGACATGTCTACAAATAACATGTTTAAAAATGGTTTTCGCTTTAGTAGTGGCTCTATACCCGAGGTTTCTTCTTTAGAAAAAGTAGAAATTTTAAAAGGAAGTGCTGCCTTATTATATGGAAATGTGGCTCCTGGAGGTATTCTTAATATGGTTACTAAATCGCCTTCATTTACAAAAGGTGGAGAACTAGCAATGCAAATGGGTAGTTATTCTTTCTACAAACCATCGCTAGATATTTATGGCCCACTAAGCAATGCTATTGCATACAGGCTTACAGGATCATACGAAAACTCTAAAAGTTTTAGAGATATTGTAAAAAAAGAACGCTACTACATTAATCCTTCCTTCCTTTTTAAAGTAAGTCCAAAAACAGAGATTACTTTACAAGGAGATTATTTACACGACGATTGGACACCTGATTTTGGTACTGGAATTGTTGGTAAAACTATTGCAAACTTACCTCGTAACACTTATTTAGGAGCAAATTGGTCTACAGGACAAACAAAACAAGTTAGCCTTTCGGCCTTAGTAAATCATAATTTTAATACCAATTGGAAATTAAACTTCAATACGTCGTTCCAAGATTATAGCAGAACTTCAAAAGGGACTGAACGTGTACAACCATCGGATGCAATTGCAACTTATGGAAACTTGAAAAGAAATCTTGGTCAAAACCAAAATGTAGAACAAATTACGGGTCAACAACTTAGTTTGCAAGGTAATTTTAATACAGGTTCAGTAAAACACCAATTATTTACAGGCATCGATTTTGAGAACTCAGTGGTAGAAAGTAATACATTTGTATTTAAAAAAACAAACAATCCGTTCATACTACAAGACGGAATTTATGATCTTGTTAATATTTTTACTTTCGATTCGAACTCCCAAACAAATCTTATCCCTAATGCCATTAAAACTAAAAGGATAGAAACAGAAACTAATCGTTTTGGGGTTTACGCACAAGATTTAGTATCTATTACAGAAAAAATTAAATTGCTAGCAGGATTGCGTTGGTCATGGCAAGAAGCGGAAGTAAACACTTATGATTTGCTAGTTAATACATCTGTCATGACACCTAAACGCAAAGATGAAGCTTTCTCTCCAAAAGTAGGGTTGGTGTTTCAACCAACAAAAAACACTTCGCTGTTTGTTAGCTATGCCAATTCATTTACACCAAATTCAGGAACAACCGCAGACTTAGTTGCCATAAAACCATCTATTATAGACCAATATGAAGTAGGTATTAAAAAATATTTCTGGAAAAATGTACTAAGCACAAATATTACATTATATCAAATAACAAATAGTAACTTAGCACAAACTGCAGAATTTAAAGCTAACGGTTCGATAAATACTGATAGTAGCATAAAAGTTTTAAGCGGAGAAACAAAAAGCAAAGGAATAGAAGTAGATATTACTGCAAGACCATTTGAAGGTTTCAATATTATTGCTGGTTATAGTTATAATGACATGCGTTATACTAAAACATCTGGATTAAACGGAAGTTTTATACAAGGAGATCGTTTAGTAAGAACACCAAAAAACACTGCTAATTTAAGTTTTTTCTATACCTTGCCAACGGGATTACTAAAAGGACTGTCTTTTGGAGCATTAGGAAATTATGTAGGCAACCGTTTTGGTGGTTGGAACAATCAAGTAGTTATTTCAAGTACTGGAGCTGTTAGTATTAATGACAGAGCAATACCTTTGACGGATTACAAAACAGTAGATTTATCAGCAGGGTACACATGGGGGCAATTTTCAATATTATGCAAATTAGCTAATGTAGCTAATGAATTAAACTATACTGTTCACGAAAATTATAGTGTAAATCCAATAGCACCACGCCAAGTAATAGCAACTATAAAGTATAAATTTTAAAGAATATGAAACTAATAAAAGCAAGAAACCTACATCGAGATTTAGGCTATTTTTACATAGGACTAATCATTTCCTTTGCGTTTTCTGGAGTATTAATGAACCACAGAGAGCATTGGCACCCAGAAAAATACACAACAGAAACTAAAGAGATTCAGGTAAAATTGCCTTTAGAAAGTGACATTAACGAAAAATATGCCGAAAATTTAGCCAAAACTTTAGGTATAGATGATAAAATACGTCGCCATAATATAAAAAAAGGAACGTTTAAAATCTCTTTTGAAAAACATGATCTAGAAATTGACATGAAAACAGGAAAAGGAGAAATAGTATCATTCTTTAAAACACCAATTATTAGCCAAACAATGAAGTTGCACAAAAGCGATTCTATCTGGTGGATTTATTACTCGGATATCTTTGGAATTTCGTTAATAACTATTGCCATAACAGGAGCAATAATGATTCCGGCAGGAAAATTTACTTTTAAAAGACGTGGTTGGAAACTGGCTTTGGCAGGGCTAATATTTCCTTTATTAATATTAATTTTATTAAGTTAAGGCAGTAGACACTATCCCGCAAAG
>NZ_MUHE01000069.1 GCF_002217405.1 Flavobacterium psychrophilum DSM 3660 = ATCC 49418
AACTTTAAATGGTATAACATAATTTTTAGCGATAAGTCATTTTTTTTTATGGGTTTAATGCAGTGGTGCTAATTTGTGTAATTTGGGGTTAAAAAAAAAGCTTGTTGCAAGTTGCGGCGCGTTATGTACTAAAATTATTTATGAAAAAAATTATCTTGCTATTGGTTGTTTTATTTTCGGGTCAAATTTTTTCGCAAATAAAAGGGCGTGTTACAGACCATAAGGATTTGGCTTTGCCACTGGTTACTATTTTTATCGAAAATTCGTATAATAATACCTCATCGAACGAGAAAGGGTTTTATGAATTGAATGTGCAAAAAGCAGGAAAATACGTAGTTGTTTTTCAGTATTTAGGTTTCAAAACCAGAAAAATTTCGGTTACCATTGATGCGTTTCCGTATGAGTTAAACACAAAACTAATCGAAGAAAATTTTGCTATACACGAAGTAGCTTTAAGCAATAAAGAAGATCTGGCCAAGCAAATTATGCGCAGCGCTATTGCTTCAAAAAAAGAAAACTCGGCAAGCATGGCAAGATACAATGCCCGTTTTTATTCTCGAGGACTCATGCGGATAAAAGAGGCACCTAAGAAAATTTTAGGGCAAAAAATAGGTAATTTTGATGGTGCTTTAGATTCTACCCGAACCGGAATTTTGTACTTATCGGAAACGGTTTCTAAATTAAATTTTCAGAAACCAAATAAGATGAAGGAAACCATAATCGCATCTAAAGTAAGCGGAAAAGATAACGGTTTTAGTTTTAATAATGCTGCGAGTGTCGATTTCGATTTTTATGAAAATTATTTGCCTTTCGATATTAATGTAATTTCGCCACTTAGCGACAATGCTTTCAATTATTATAAATTTAAAATAGAAGGCAGTTTTTATACCCAAGACAAGCAGCAAATAAATAAAATAAAAATTATTCCCCGCCGCGATACAGAGCCAGTTATAGAAGGACATATTTATATTGTAGATGATTCGTGGGCAATTTATGCAGTAGATGTAAACCTAAAAGGTTACCGACTGCAAACCCCTTTTTTAAATAATCTAGTTTTAAAACAAAATTTTAGTTACAATAAAACCGATAATATTTGGGTAAAAAACACACAAAGTATCGATTTTTCTGCGGGCATATTGGGAATAAATATGTCTGGCCGATTTACTTATGTATATAGTGATTTTGATTTTGAACCCAAATTCGACAAAAAAACATTTACCCACGAGGTGCTTACTTTCGAAAAAGATTCGAACAAAAAAGACACCGTTTTCTGGAACTCCGTTCGGCCAATTCCGTTAACTACCGAAGAAAGTAACGATTATGTAAAGAAAGATAGTATTCAAACCTTAAGAAAATCGAAAACCTATCTAGACTCGATAGACAAGAAAGAAAACAAGTTTCATATACTACAACTCTTGTCAGGGTATCATTTTAAAAATTCGCAAACAAATACGTCTTTAGGATATGATGGTTTTCTTCAATCTTTTCAGTTTAATACCGTGCAAGGTTATAGGCTTCAAACGGGTTTTTCGTACAATAATAAAAACAAAGACGAAAGAACATATACCAACTTGGGGATTGGTTTTGATTATGGTTTTGCAGAAAATAAACTTAGGATAAAAGGCACTTTTTCTAAAAAAATAAGCAACCATAACAATGCTTTGTTCGATTTTTCTGCAGGAAGCGAAGCCACACAGTTTAACCAAAACAAACCCATATCCGAGATTGTAAATACTATAAGCACCTTATTTTTTAAAGACAATTATACGAAATTGTTCGACAATAATTTTGTAAAGCTAAGTTACAGTCAAGAGATTGCAAATGGTTTTTCGGTTTACACTAATTTCGATTATTCTGAAAGAAAACCATTGTTTAATACTACAAATTATACCTTTATACAAAACGACGATTTATATACTTCTAACCATCCGTTATTGCCCTCAGATAATTTAACGCCAGCCATTGTAAAACATAATTTGGCAAAAGGAAAAATTACAGGAAAAGTAAGTTTCGGACAAGAATACTGGACCCGACCTGACGGAAAATTTAACATCCCAAACGACAAATACCCAGTTCTTTATTTTACTTACGAAAAAGGATTTGCGGGAAGTAAAAACAGGTATAATTTCGATTATCTAGAGGCAAAAGTTACGCAGGATTTTACGTTGGGCAACAAAGGAAAATTAAGTACAAATGTAAGCACAGGAAAATTCTTTAACGCAAACAATATTGCCTTTGTAGATTACAAACATTTTGCAGGAAACCAAACTAGAATAGGACAATTAGAGAGTTACCTGAATGTTTTTAACCTAATGCCATATTATGCAAATAGTACCAATAATGCTTTTTTTGAAGCCCATTTAGAATATAATGACAAAGGTTTTTTGGTTAATAAAATTCCGTTATTTAATAAATTAAAATCGAATTTAATTTTAGGGTATCATAATCTTTCGGTTTCTAGCAAGTTGCCTTATCATGAGTTTTCTGCGGGATTAGATAATTTAGGTTTTGGAAAATTTAAAATTTTCAGATTAGATTATGTTCGTTCCTATCAGAATGGTTTTCAGACCGATGGTGTAATTTTTGGATTCAAAATTTCCGATTAAGTTGCACACAAAAGCACGATTTTTTTAAGAAAACAGTTGCCTGTAATTAATTTTCAGAAGCACTGTGCCTAACGGTACCAAGTTGTTCTTTCGAACACGAATTACACAAATTTTCAAATATTTTATACGCTTTATTATAAGGAATCTGTAAATAATTTTATCGTTTTAGGATTAGTTGCGTAGCGTTAAATTGTTTAATCAGTTTTTTAAAAAATAATACCAATTATACATACAAGTCAATCAAATGAATTATTTTTACACAAAAACAAGAAAAACAAACCGTTTTTGCTAAATTAATGATATAATGAATAAGATTCACGTTTATTTTATGCCAGGTTTGGCAGCTAGTTCTTCTATTTTCGAAAATATAAAACTACCTCAAGATGTTTTCGAGATTCATTTGCTAGACTGGATAACCCCCGAGAAAACAGAATCCCTAACTGCGTATGCTGCCCGAATGGCAAAATTTGTAAAACACGATAATGCAGTTTTAATAGGGGTTTCTTTTGGGGGTATTTTAGTGCAGGAAATGGCTCAATTTTTAAAAATTAGAAAATTAATTATTATCTCTAGTGTAAAATCTAATAAAGAATTGCCTAGCAGAATGAAAATAGCCAAAACCACCAAAGCATACAAACTAATTCCTACAGGTTTACTTTCTAATGTAGAAGCACTCACAAAATACGCTTTCGGAACTATGGTAAAAGAAAGGGTCGAATTGTATAAAAAATACCTTACCATGAGCGATAAAGTTTATTTAGACTGGGCGATAGAACAAGTTGTGTGCTGGGAACGAACAATTGCAGATAATAAGGTAATACATATTCATGGCGATAACGATAGTGTTTTTCCTTTTCAGAATATTAAAAATTGTATAAATGTAAATGCCGGAACACATATTATGATTATTAATAGGTTCAAGTGGTTTAACGAAAATTTGCCAAGTATCATTTTAAATGATAGATTAAATTAGTTTGTAGGTACAATTAAAACAGCTTAAAATGCTTAGGTGTCTAGCAACATAAAAAATTGCAAAAAAAGAAAAAGAGTTTTACTTCTGTAAAACTCTTTTTTTGTAATACTTATAATAGGAATTTAAATCACTTAAATCAGCTAAAAAAACTACTTTTGCAAAATACAAAAAATCATAGAAAAATAATATGAAAAATTGGAGTTTAGAAGACAATGTAAATGATTGGGTAAAGTCGGAGTTTGCAAGAATAAAACAGAATAAATATACTGTAGAATCGGCAATGTCTGATTATCTCAAAAATGCAATTCAACAAGGTGTACTTATAAAACGCATCGAACTCGAAGAAGCAGGAGAAACCGAAAAAGGCAAATCTTGGAAACCCGATTTTCATTTAGAAACTTTTGATATTCCTGTTTTAATTGAAAACAAATTAGGAGCAAGTAAACTATCGGCTACCAATGGCGATAAAATAAAAAACGATATAAAATCTGTTAAAAACTTTGCTGTAAACGGAGCTATCCATTATGCACAATGTGCCATAATGAGCAAAAAATATAAAGAAGCGATTGCAATCGGAATATCTGGCGACAATCCTACTAACGTAGCCATACAAGTATATTACGTTTTTGGTGCAACTGACGAAACTTATAAATTAGTAGAAACCTACACCACTTTAGACTTTTTAGAATCTAAAAAATCATTTGCCGAATTTTATAAAGAGGCAAATTTGACGGAAGACGAGAAACATAAAATTCTTATTGACTCGCAAGCCAAACTGCAAGAACACGCCAAAAAGCTAAACAAGTTAATGAACAACCACGCAATTACTGCTCCGCAACGTGTATTGTATATTTCGGGTATGCTTTTGGCAATGCAAGAAATTATAATTAATGAAGATGTCGAAAAAGGTTTAGTTCCAGAAGATTTAAAAGGAATAAATCTTGATAATAAACGTGATGGCGACATCATTGTTACACAAATTGAAAACTATCTAAAATTAAAAGAAATTCCGCAAGACAAACTACATCTGATGATGGCGTCTTTTAAGGAAATTAACAAAGACAACGATCGAGATACAAAAACAGATTTAGATGCTATCGTTGGCAATTTGTTACCAGAAGTTTCAAGTGTCAACAAACAAATATTTACTTACGTTCACAAATATATTTTTCAGTCTATCGATGCTATGAGCGGACATATAGACATAATGGGCGAAATGTATTCCGAGTTTTTAAAATATGCTTTAGGCGACGGAAAAGAAATTGGAATTGTCTTAACGCCACCTTATGTTACTAAAATGATGTCACAAATTTTAGAGGTTGACGAAAACTCTAAAGTGATGGATTTAGCCACAGGATCGGCAGGTTTCCTAATTTCTTCAATGGAACTCATGATAGATTGTGCCGAACAAAAATATGGCAAAAACACCACCAAAGCCATCGATAAAATAAAAGAAATCAAAAAAAATCAATTACTTGGGGTAGAACTGAATGCCGAAATGTTTACACTCGCCTCTACCAATATGATTTTGCGTGGCGATGGTTCAAGTAATATCCGTAAAGGTTCCTCATTTAACGAACCATTAAAATTGTACCAAGAATTTCAAGCCGATAAATTATTACTAAACCCACCTTTTAGCTTCAAAGAAAACGGAATGCCATTTATACTTTTTGGTCTGGCTCAAATGCAAATAGGTGGCAAAGCCGCAATTATCATTCAAGATTCAGCAGGAAACGGTCGTGGCGTGGCAAGTTGTAAAGCTATCTTGGGGCAAAACCAATTGTTGGCAAGTATCAAAATGCCTATCGATTTGTTTCAGCCCATGGCAGGCGTGCAAACCTCTATATACGTAATCGAGCATACAGGCAAAAGCCACGATTATAAAAAACAAGTCAAGTTTATCGACTTCCGCAACGATGGTTACAAACGTACCAAACGTGGCATTATCGAACTCGATAACCCAGTACAACGCTACAACGACATCATCGAAATTTATAAAAATGGTGCAACAGCAAACGTTTCCGACACCTTATGGAACCTGAAACAAACCGTTGTAATGAGCGTAATAACCAATGCAGGAAACGATTGGAATTACGACCAATACCAAAAAATAGATACCAAACCAACCTTACAAGATTTCAAAAAAACCGTGGGCGATTACTTGGCTTGGGAAGTGTCTAATATATTAAAACAACAAACCCAAAACGAAAGCCTGGGAAAGTAGATGCCCTACTCAACGAAAAATTACAAAAAGTGGAGTGGGGAGATTTTTATTTAGGTGATTTGTTTGAAATAACCCCAACAAATTATTATCGTTTGCAAAATAGAGAAATCATATCAGCGAACGGAAAAATTCCTTTGATATCAAATTCATCTACTGAAAATGGTATAATGGGGTTTTCTAATTTAACACCTCTTAATAAAGGTAATTCTATTACTTGCTCTGATACTACAATTGGTGCAGATACTATGTTTTACCAAGAAAATGATTTTATTGGTTATTCGCACATACAACATTTAGTGCCAAAATTTAAACCTTTTAATAAAGCAATTGCAAGTATTATTATTTCTGCATGTAGGGTTTCTACTTCCAAGCAATACGATTATGGTAATAAATTTAATCGTGTAGCTATGAATAATACAAAAATTCAACTTCCAACAAAAAAAGGCAAAATAGATTTTGAATTTATGGAAACTTTCGTCGCTGAGCTTTCAGCTCAGCGCGTCGCTGAGCTTTCAGCTCATTTAAAAGTTACAGGACTAAATAATTATATTTTAACAAACGAAGAACAAAAAGTTTTAGAAGATTTTGAAAACATTGATTGGAAAACTTTTAATCTTAAATCTTTATTTGGTAAGTCAACAAGAGGTCAAAGACTAAAAAGCACAGACAGAATTTTGGGTAATTTACCATTTGTAACTGCGGGCGAATTTAATGATGGAATTTCTGCTTTTATAGGAAATGATGTTCACATTTTTTCAGAAAACACTACTACAATTGATATGTTTGGTTCAGCAAAATACCGCAATTACAAATATGGTGGAGATGACCACGTTGCAATAGTTCATACAGAAACTCTACCAAAATTGGCTTCAATATTTGTTACATCTGCAATACATAAAACATCATCTGCCGGACAATTTAGTTATTCACGCAACTTTTATGCAAAAGATGCCGATGAATTAAATATTTCTTTACCAGTAATAAACAACAAACCGAATTACAAATTAATGGAAACTTTTATAACCGCCATTCAAAAACTCGTTATAAAAGAAGTGGTTTTGTATGCCGACAGAAAGATAGAAGCAACTAAACTTGCAACTCAAAACTAAAACAAACGGCTAGCCTTTCGGTTAGCCATTTATTTTAGTTGCAATCGTGTAAGCAAAAATATTTTTTATTATTTTTGGGTTATTACTAATTAAAAACCAAAAAATTATGGCTTCTACCAGCGAAACAGGACACGCAAAAAACGTGGCAAATTTTCAAAACTTAATCGCTTTCGTAACAGGTTACGGCGCAACTTACAACCCCTCTAAAAATACTTTAATGTTACGGCAACTCATAGCATTAAAAGCAGATGCCGACACAAAATTAGCAGATGTAGTAACTAAAAATACAGCATACAATAACAAAGTCAACGAACGTCAAACTGCTTTTGGCGGTTTAAAATCATTAGCTACTCGTTTAGTAAATGCGCTACAAACTACCGAGGCAACAGACCAAGTTATTAAAGAAGCAAAAGGCTTTAATCGTAAAATGCAAGGACAAAGAGCATCGGCAACCGCTACTACTCCAACCAACCCAAACACACCAGTACCAAACACAATCTCGTCAAGTCAGCAATCCTACACACAACAAATACAACATCTTGCAGGATTAATCTCGGTTTTAGAAAGTGAACCAAGCTACACACCAAACGAAACCGATTTACAAATAGCAACATTAGTAGCAAAACAAAACGAGTTAACAACCAAAAATAATGCGGTTGCCACATCATACGCTAACGTAAGTAACTCAAGAATAGCAAGAAACACAACATTATACAGCACCGAAGGAAGTATTTTTGAGGTAGCATCAGAAGTAAAAAAATACATCAAATCAATTTACGGAGCATCAAGCCCAGAATTTGCACAAGTAAAAGGAATAGAGTTTAAAAAACCAAAAACATAATAAAACTAAAAAAAAGTAAATATTGCTACCGCAATTATAAAAATGGCTACCGCTATTTAATAGTCTTGCCACGCAAAGCTATTTATTATAATTGCGGTTGCATTTGTTGTAACCGCAGTTTTATTTATGTGTTCCGGAGTTTCATTTGTTGCAACCGCAAAATAAAATATTGCAACCGCAGTTTTATTTATGCCTTCCGCAGTTTCATTTGTTGCAACCGCAAAATAAAATATAGCAACCGCGGTTTTATTTATGCCTTCCGCAGTTTCATTTATTGCAACCGCAAAATAAAATATAGCAACCGCAGTTTTATTTATGCCTTCCGCATTTATATAAATCTTCTGCCGAACTAATAAATAAAAAATTAGAATCATTGCCTAACAGTTTATATTCATACTTTTACGGCTTACACACAAAATCATGAAAATTAAGAAAAAAACAGGAATTATTTTAGCAGTTGTATTGGTCAGCTCATTTTTAATCTTTTGTAAAACATATAATAAGAATTCGAATATTGGAATAAATAATAACTTCCCAAACGAAATAGATTTTGCTGGCGAGAAAACACCATTGCAAATTTATGATATTAAGGAGCGAATGGATAGGGAGTTGCTTATAAATGAAAACCTACATTCATCTACAATATTAATACTAAAAAGAGCCTATAAAGCATTTCCAATCATCGAACCTATTTTAGCAAAATATGGTGTTCCAGACGACTTTAAATACCTTGCCGTGATAGAAAGCTCTTTGGTTAATGCAGTTTCTGTTGCAGGAGCGCGTGGTGTTTGGCAATTTATGCCAGAAACAGCACGGGAAAAAGGGCTAGAAGTTTCGGAAACTGTTGATGAGCGTTACCATCTCGAAAAATCGACCGAAGCCGCCTGCAAATACTTACTTGCTGCCAAACAAAAATTTGGTTCTTGGACACTTGCCGCAGCATCATATAATGGCGGTATGGCAGGTATTACCAAACAAATAGAATTTCAGGAAGTTAATAATTACTATGATTTATTATTAAACGAGGAAACTTCTAGGTATGTTTTCAGGATTTTAGCATTAAAAGAAATTATGAAAAACCCCGTTTTGCATGGTTTTAGTATCAATAAAGAGGCTTTATATACTAATCTTCTTACTCGAAAAATTCAAGTAGATACTACAATCTCTAACCTTGTAACTTTTGCAAAATTACAAGGAATTAATTATAAGATTTTAAAATACCATAATCCGTGGTTACGGGATAAAAAACTCGACAACCCTACAAAAAAGACATATAATATAGAGATTCCTACCGAAGGTTATAATTAGTTGTTCTTAAAAACAAACAAATTTTGCATTGCATTGAGCATACAATTGATTATGTTTTGTAGTAGTAATATGTTTGTTAGCAAAAAAAAATCCCAAAGCCTTTTTCGCTTTGGGATTTTTTTGCGTTATAAATTATAATTATACCAATTTAGCTTTAAAAACATGGAATATTTATTGAGGATGTTG
>NZ_MUHE01000007.1 GCF_002217405.1 Flavobacterium psychrophilum DSM 3660 = ATCC 49418
TACATTTTTTTTTATTTTTTATTTTTTATTTTTTATTTTTTATTTTTTTAACACAAAAAATAATATATTGCTTTAAATAATATTAAAAAAATAACTTATGAAAAAAAATACTTTTAAAACAATACTACTTCTTGTATTTTTATGTTCTAAGTCCTTTTCGCAAGACAAAGAATTTCAATTGAAACCAAGACCAAATGATTTTCAATATTTTCAAAATTCGGGCGACAGTATCATAACACTGAAAACACCTAATATAATTAACACCAATAAAACGACTGCTACACTAAGTAAACTGCCTTATCCAATTATTTTCATTCACGGACTTAATTCTAATTCAGAAACTTGGAACCTCACGTCAAATTATTTCGATGCTCAATATGCTTATACTTTTGGGGGACGGTTCGATTTTTGTTTAAATGCAGATTCCAACAATAGCATTGCAAACAAAAAATTTTATCCAACACCAGGAGCAGATATTGCTGCTTTTGAAACTACAATAATTGCAAATGCAGATTATTATTATGTAAATTTTAATGTAAACCCTAATGGATCTATAGGTACTACTACACTTAGCAATCAAGCGGCAATTGCAAAACAAGGAATTGCAATAAAAAAAGTAATAGAGCGAGTTTTAGCACTTACAGGAAAAGACAAAGTGATGCTTGTAGGGCATAGTATGGGCGGATTGGCATCGAGAGAATATATACAAAACCCATCAAACTGGCAAGCAGATGGAAGACATCATGTAGCAAAATTACTAACCGCAGGAACTCCAAACGGAGGCAGTAATGCAAGCGACAACATCCTGGCAGGACTAGTTGGAACAGATGTTTCTTCGGAAGCCATTAGAGATCTAAAATCTGCCTATTATTATAGCGGAGAAGGAAGTCATTTTTTATTTGGAGGATCAGAAATTCAGAACAGTACAAGCATGAGCGATAATTCCTACTCGCCCAATTTTTATAATGTAGATATTAATTGTAATGGAATTTTGGGAGAAAAAATTATTGGATTAAACCAAAAACCTATAGATAATTTAATCGATTTTTCAAATATAATAGGAAGAATAACAAATGGGATTGGAACTAATTTAAGTACCGATGGGATTGTGGCCGAACCCTCTTCTAAATTAAACCAGTATTACCCTTCTTTAACATATCCTGCCAAAGTATTTTATTTCAATTCAAGATATGATTTAATAGAAAACCATACAGAGCTTCCGAGTAAATATTATGAATTAATGCAAGGCTTAGATGAACCTAATTTTAAAGAATTGGCTTACATTGTTAATACAAATAAAAAATACATAGGCTATACAACAGTACAAAATCCAGTTGAAGCCGATAAGGATTTTTATAAATTTACAATTTCAGAAAATTCAAATGCAATAGTTTCTGTTAGTAGCATTACAACTAGCACTATGAACGGTACAATTTTAGATGATTTAGGACACCCCGTTGGGAGTGTGCAAAATAACAATAGTACTACGCTAAATTTTACAAGAGTACTTACCCCTGGTAATTATTTTTTGAAGTTAGTAAGCACAAACCCAACAAACACAAACTATCAAATACCATATCAGTTTGCAATTAATACCACATTAAGTTCCGATGAATCTAATTTTTTAACCTTCAATTATTATCCAAATCCTGTAAAAGATATTCTTAACCTAGAACATGTTAATCTTACAAAAGCAAGCATTTATAGCCTATTGGGTCAACTAATTGATGTAAAAAATTTCGACAATAATACAATCTCGAAAACAATCGATTTATCGAGTTTGAAAAGCGGAATATACATAGTTGTCTTTGAAAATGATAACCAACAAAAAACAATCAAGATTATAAAAGAATAATTAGAACCTTTTTTTTATTAAATTTAGAAAAATAATATATACACCGTTTGTCTTTGCTTGGCCAGTTTGCACTTTTAGGCTTTGGTTCGAGGAACCAGGAGCCTCATTAAGCCATTCAGATTATGAGATTCCTCGTTGCTCGTAATGGTAATACAATGAATAAATATGAGCGTATTTTTTAAAGATAAAACGGTATTATTCAGTAAGTTTTATATATTTGTTTTCTGCAAAAAAAGCAGAGTAACCAAATCAATAATCAAGCAAATATGTCTTTTTCAAAATTATTCAGAAAAAAAACAGTTCAAGATATTCTTAAACAAGTAGCTAAAAATGAAGCCGATGGTCACAACAGCTTAGGAAAACATTTAAAAACCAGAGATTTAGCTGCTTTTGGAATTGCTGCTATTGTGGGTGCAGGAATTTTTAGTACTATTGGAAAAGCTAGCTACGATGGCGGACCGGGAGTTATTTTCCTATTCCTTTTTACGGCCATTGCTTGTAGCTTTGCGGCATTTGCTTATGCAGAATTTGCTTCGATGGTGCCTGTATCAGGAAGTGCTTATACCTATTCGTATGTTGCTTTTGGAGAAATTATAGCCTGGATTATAGGGTGGGCATTAATTATGGAATATGCCATTGGTAATATTACCGTAGCCATTTCTTGGAGTGATTACTTTACGGGATTACTTGATAGCATGGGGCTTCATTTGCCACAATATGTTCAGATGGATTATTTAACAGCTTCCAACGGATTCAAAGAGGCTACCGCCTTAATGCAAGGCGGAAAATCATACGAAAATTTATCCGATGGTTTAAAAAGTGCTCACACAGCTTGGACAACCTCTCCAACATTAGGAGGATTTCATTTTGTTGCAGATTTACCCGCTTTATTTATCATTATTTTAATTACCGCATTGGTTTATAGAGGTATGAAAGAATCTCGAAATGCCAGTAACTTTATGGTTGTCGTAAAACTATGTATTATTTTATTAGTCATTGCAGTTGGAGTATTTTATGTTGACACTGCCAATTGGCATCCATTTGCGCCAAATGGTGTGGGAGGAATACTAAAAGGAGTATCTGCGGTATTCTTCGCTTATATTGGTTTCGATGCTATTTCAACCACTGCTGAAGAATGTGAAAATCCGCAACGTGATTTACCTCGAGGTATGATGTGGGCAATTATTATATGCACTGTTTTATATATTATTATTGCTCTGGTACTTACAGGAATGGTTAATTATTCTGAATTAAATGTAGGCGATCCTTTGGCATTTGTTTTCGAAAAATTAAACCTAAAATGGATGTCGGGAATTATTGCCGTAAGTGCAGTAATTGCTATGGCGAGTGTTTTATTGGTTTTCCAAATGGGACAACCAAGAATCTGGATGAGTATGAGTCGTGATGGTTTATTACCTAAACGTTTCTCTAAAGTGCACCCTAAATTTAAAACACCTTCTTACGCAACAATCGTAACAGGTTTTGTAGTAGCTATTCCTGCTTTATTTTTAAATTTAACAATGGTAACTGACTTGTGTAGTATTGGAACTTTATTTGCCTTCGTATTAGTTTGTGCTGGCGTTTTAGTATTACAAAACAAACCAAATATTCCAAGAGGAAAATTTAAAACACCTTATATAAATTCGAAATTTGTAATGCCTTTTTTAATCATCATAGGTCTTGTCATTACTTTTACTTACAGTAAGCAATCTACCATAGATTTCTTAACAAATGAAAAGCAAATTAATGCCCCAGCAACAATTGTAACTTCTTTAAACAAAGAACAAACAACAGCTGTTGTTAACTATATTTCGAAAAATAATTCTAACAAAGTTAAGCCTTCCGAAGATTTAGAGCAAGTTTTAAGTGATTTTCAACAAAAAAACGATGCGAGTTATAAAACTTTAGTCGATAGTTTACCCATAGACAATGCCCTGAAATACGAAAGTGGTTTCAGCTTATTTAAACACAAAATTCCGATGTGGATTTTCCTAATTGTTTTATTTGGATTAACCATTTGGTCTAACCGCCAGAATTTATCATTAATACCACTTCTAGGATTAATATTTTGTTTATATATGATGGCAGAATTAAGCATCTGGAACTGGATTTACTTTACCGTTTGGTTGTTAATTGGGCTTTGCATTTACTTTGGCTTTAGCCGAAAAAACAGCAAGCTAAATTTTACAGAACCAAATTCTGACATTCAAAATTAATACCACTTAAACCAATAAAAAATCCCATTTCTATACAGAAATGGGATTTTTTTATTCAAATAAAATTATAAAACCAATCTATAAAATTTCCAACTCTTTCATACAAGCATGCATCATTTCATAAGTACGAGTAATATCATTATCTAACCCAATAGAAAAACGAATTAAACCATCTGTTAAGCCCATCTCTGCTTGTTCCTCTAAAGGAATTTCACTCGAAGTAGAAGTTCCGGGAGCACTAAACAAAGTTTTATAATACCCTAAACTTACCGCTAAATAACCTAAATTTCTTTGTTGCATAAGCTCCATAAGAGCATTTGCTTTATCAAGAGAACCCACATCAATAGTCATCATACCACCAAAACCATATTCGTGGTTAATCATACCAGAATAAAGATCATGACTTGCATGCGATTTCAAACCTGGATACACCGTTTTAATTCCGTTTTCTTCAAATTTACTAGCTAAAAACATCGCATTATGGCTATGCTGCTTCATTCTAATATGCAAAGTTCTCAGGTTTTTCATTACACTTGCAGAACGCAAACTATCCATCGTTGGCCCCAAAAGCATACTAGTACCAGAATTTACATTTTTCAAATCATTAATAAACTCTTGCGATGCACAAACCACACCCCCCACAGTATCGCTACTTCCGTTAATATATTTTGTCAAACTATGAATCACAATATCCGCACCCAATTTAATAGGAGAAACAGACAATGGCGAAAATGTATTATCTACCACCAATTTCAAATTATGCTTAATCGCAATCTTAGACAAACCAGCAATATCAGCCACTTCAAGCAAAGGATTACTTACCGTTTCGCAATACAAAACTTTCGTATTTGGCGTAATAGCGGCTTCTACAACAGCTAATTTGGTAATATCTACAAAAGTAGTATTAACCCCAAATCGAGGTGCTAAATTCTTCAAAAAAGCATACGTACCCCCATAAATAGTCCTACTCGAAACAATATGATCACCATTGCCACACAACTGCAAAAGCGTTGGCGTAATAGCACCCATTCCAGAAGCCGCAACATTAGCAGATTCTGTTCCCTCCATTGCAGCAAGAGCCCTATCTAAATACAAATTACTTGGCGAAGAATGACGAGAGTACAAGTAACAACCCTCGGCATTACCCTCAAAAGTATCAAACATTGTTTTTGCCGACAAAAACGTGTAAGTCGAACTATCTGAAATTGATGGATTAACGCCACCAAATTCTCCAAAATACTGTAAATCTTGTATTTTGTCTGCAGGATTAAAATTTTTCATATGTAAATAATCTTTGTTTTTTTTAAAATAAATATATTATATTTATAAAGAATTATTCACCTTTGTCCTTAATTTAGACAACATAAATATTTCATTTATTTATTCTTTAGGAGCAATTTCCTGCACCCGAGCCTGAAAGTGCGAACTGGCGAAGGAATCCACTTTATCTTTTTTTCTGCCGAAAAGGCAAGACAAAAAGGATATCGTTCCTATCAGGGCTATGGCATTCTGGCATTAACTTAACAATCATCAAAAAAACAAAATATTAGATTTAATTACAACACAAACAAAACAAAACAGAAAACAAAACTATATTTTAATATAATTTAAACAATTAAAACATTAAAAATAACAATACCCACGCCTTTTTAGAAAATTTAAAATCATGAATTTAGACGAAATAGACAAAAACCTATTAAAATTACTACAAACCGATAGCAAAAAAACAACAAAAGAAATCTCATTAAAACTAAATCTATCTGTAACAGCAATTTACGAACGCATAAAAAAGCTAGAACGAGAAGGAATTATCGAAAAATATGTAGTCATACTAAACAAGAAAAAAATCGAAAAAGGATTTGTAGTATTCTGCCATATCAAACTCATTCAGCACACAAAAGAATTCTTAACAAAATTTGAAAACCAAGTAACAAAACTAAACGAAGTACTAGAATGTCACCATGTGAGTGGCGATTACGACTATATCCTAAAAATAGTCCTAAAAGACATGGAAGAATACCGTAACTTTCTAGTAGAAAAACTCACAACACTAGATCACATAGGTAGCACCCACAGCACCTTTATGATTTCTGAAGTAAAAAACACAAACATCATAGAAATCTAATTTTTTTTTAAATTGCGATTAAAATTTGCCCTTGCCATTGCAATTAAATTCGTAATATTGCAATAATAAAAACAAAAACACACACTATGAGTTCATTTGACGTAGTTATTATAGGTTCAGGTCCAGGCGGATACGTATCGGCAATTCGTTGCGCACAATTAGGTTTCAAAACTGCTATTATCGAAAAATATTCAACTCTTGGCGGAACTTGCCTAAACGTTGGTTGCATACCATCAAAAGCACTATTAGCCTCATCTCATCATTACCAAGAATTACAACATTTTGCAGACCACGGCATAGAAGTCTCGGGCGAAGTAAAAGTAAATCTCGAAAAAATGATTGCTCGCAAACAAGCCGTTGTAGACCAAACATCTGGCGGTGTAAAGTTTTTAATGGACAAAAACAAAGTAACCGTTTACCAAGGATTAGGCTCATTTGAAGACGCAACCCATGTAAAAGTTACAAAAGCAGACGGAAGCTCAGAAGTTCTTGAAGCTAAAAACATTATTATAGCAACAGGTTCTAAACCATCTAGTTTGCCTTTTATCAAATTAGATAAAGAAAGAATCATCACCTCAACCGAAGCATTAAAACTACCAGAAGTTCCTAAACATTTAGTAATAATTGGTGGTGGCGTAATTGGGATCGAACTCGGGCAAGTTTACCTTCGTCTAGGATCACAGGTTTCAGTTGTAGAATATCTAGACCGAATTATTCCAGGAATGGATGCCAGTTTGTCTAAAGAATTAACAAAAGTGCTAAAAAAACAAGGCATGAAATTCTACGTTTCTCACAAAGTAAAATCAGTAGAAAGAAATGGCAATGCTGTTACTGTTCTAGCCGAAAATACCAAAGGAGAAACCATCACTTTAGAAGGAGATTACTCACTAGTATCTGTTGGCCGTCGTCCTTACACAGATGGACTTTTCGCAGATAAAGCAGGCGTAAAAATTACCGACAGAGGAATGATAGAAGTAAATAATCATTTACAAACTAATATCTCAAATATTTATGCAATTGGCGACGTAGTACGTGGTGCCATGTTAGCACACAAAGCGGAAGAAGAAGGCGTTATGGTTGCCGAAATTATAGCAGGTCAAAAACCACATATCGATTATAATTTAATCCCAGGAGTAGTATATACATGGCCAGAAGTTGCCGCAGTAGGAAAAACCGAAGAACAGCTAAAAGCAGATGGGGTTAATTATAAAGCAGGAAGTTTCCCATTCAAAGCATTAGGAAGAGCAAGAGCAGGAGGTGATACCGATGGATTTGTAAAAATTCTAGCCGACGCTAAAACCGATGAAGTTCTTGGGGTTCACATGATTGGTGCTCGTTGTGCCGATTTAATTGCAGAAGCAGTTACCGCAATGGAATTTAGAGCATCTGCCGAAGACATTTCAAGAATGAGTCACGCACACCCAACATTTGCAGAAGCTATTAAAGAAGCAGCACTAGCCGCAACAGACAATAGAGCATTGCACGTTTAGCCTTATATCTCCTAGAAAAGTCACACTAACTATTTTGTTATTGTGACTTTTTTATTTGTACATTTATTCTAAAACAAATAATATTATGAAAAATTTACTTCTACTATCATGCGCTCTTATTTTTACCCTAATAGCTTGCAAAAGTAGCGCAGGAAATAAAAACGAAATAAAAACAATATTTTCTCCAAAAAGCCAAAGCAATGTAGCTGGAACTGCTAATTTTATTGAGAAAAACGGAACAGTAACAATGGTTGCAAACCTAAGCGGACTTACCCCTGGAGAACACGCCATTCACATACACGAAAAATCTGATTGTTCTGCTACCGATGGAAGTTCTGCTGGCGGGCACTGGAATCCAACTTTCAAAAAACATGGCAAATGGGGCTCAGCAGAGCATCATAAAGGAGATATTGGCAATTTTACTGCCGATCTAAACGGAAATGCTACAATAAAATTCTCTACTTCAGAGTGGTGTATTGGCTGCCAAGATCCAACTAAAGATATTCTAGGCAAAGGACTAATCGTTCATAAAGGAACTGACGATTTTACATCGCAACCTGCCGGAAATGCAGGCGCAAGAGTAGCTTGCTCAGCAATTATCAAATAATATATCTCCATAATTTTATAAGAAAAAGCCAATTCGTTACTTCAAAAATTTTGAACAATACAGAAAATACTCGCAAGAAAATTCCCCTTTTTTAACTGGATTTGAATTGTTGTTTTTTACAAAAAATTAGCCTTACAAAATAAAATTATGATAAATCCTTCGGCACCAAGTTGGGTTGAAAAGTTTTTTACAGAACAAAACGATAAAAATCAAACTGTAATAAATAATTATGAGCAATTTTACGAAAACACTAGAGCAACAGGCTTTCTAGTTGGTTATACAACACATTTTGTTACCTCTAAAAACATTGAAACAAAAGGCTTAACAAACGAAGAGCTTCTTAAAATCGCCTTATTAAACACCTTATTTGGAGTGTACCAATTAGTTAAAAAAAATCGCAATCATTCAGAATTCATATATCAATGTACCACTTTTTATAAAAATTTACACCCAAAAGAATCTAGTCTATTAGAAAAAATATTACCCCAAGACTCCTATTCTAGCAAACTAGAAAAAATAATAAATTCACGCATTCAGACCAATGAAAATATTATTAGCAAGAATTTTTCTAATATTCTAACCAATGCACTCCTATTTATAGATGTTTTAGCCTTTCGAAAATATTTAGATGAAGGCAATATTCCTGACAAATATTTAAAAAAAACAGAGGAAATTATTGTAAATATTGTTTCACTAGCCCTAAAAACAAAAGAAGTTAAAACAAAATATGATGATTTACTTCAAAAATTATTCGAATCTTCCGTAAGGTATACCAAGTTTAATAAATTACAAATTGTATCTCTAGATAATCTAGATTTATCTTATTTTAACCACGACTACGAGAAATATTACCTCATAGATTTAGCAGGAATGGCAATGTGGAATGATGCCAAAATAGAAAAATCTGAAAAAAATTTCCTTTTTCAACTAGCAAAAAAACTAGCTATTTCTAACTCATTTCTAGAAAAAAGTATTTCTGAAATGAATGTGTTTCTAACCACAAATAAAACCAAAATACAACATTTTAATTATTCAAATCCTGTAAAGCATTTTTATGATCAAACGACTCAAAACGTTCAAACCTTAATTTCTAGAAATAAAAACAGATTAGTTGTAGAAATATCTCAAAGTAAGGAACTCATGAAACTGCTTTCGCAATCTACAAAAAGAGAGTTAAACCCAGATGAGAAGAAAAAAGTTAGAAACCAATTGTTAGATATTTTAAAAACTATCCCGTCGCTAACCATTTTTTTAGTACCAGGCGGAAGTTTATTATTACCTATTCTAATTAAATTTATCCCTCAATTATTGCCTTCTGCATTTAATGAAAATTTAGAAAAATAATAAAAACACACCATCGTTTTAAATTATAGTTATTTATATTTGCATCATAAATAGCTATATAATGACCATTACCCAACTTCAATATGTTTTGGCAGTAGCCGAACACAAAAATTTTACGCTTGCTGCCGAAAAATGCTTCGTAACACAACCTACCTTGAGCATGCAAATACAAAAAGTAGAAGAAGAACTGTCGATTTTAATTTTTGATAGAACCAAAAAACCAATTCAACTTACAGATGTTGGACAAAAAATTGTAGCACAAGCAAAAAATATTGTTAATGAAGCCAATAGAATGCAAGATATTGTAGCTATCGAAAAAGGATTTATTGGTGGCGAATTTCGTATTGGAATAATCCCTACTATAATGCCAACACTTTTGCCAATGTTTCTGAATAATTTTATCAAAAAATATCCAAAAGTAAAATTAATAATTGAAGAGCTAAATACTTCCGAAATTATAAAAAAACTCAACAATGGCCAGCTCGATGCAGCTATTGCAGCAACGCCATTAAATGAAGATAAAATAAAAGAAATTGTTTTATATTACGAACCTTTTATGGTTTATATTCCTGAATATCATTTGCTTTCGCCTAAAAATGAAATTGAAATTAGCGATTTAGATATTGATGAAATTTTATTACTACAAGACGGACATTGTTTTAGAGACGGAATCCTTAATCTTTGCAAAAACACGGCTATAAATAGCGAATCTAAATTTAAAATCGAGAGTGGAAGCTTCGAAACCTTAATAAAATTGGCCGATGAAGGATTAGGAATTACACTACTTCCCTACCTGCACACACTAGATCTGAAAGAAAAAGACAAGCTAAAACTAAAACATTTTGTAGAGCCAAAACCTGCTCGTGAAATTAGTTTGCTGTTTCCTAAAAACGAACTTAAAATTCATATTATAGATGCGCTAAGAAATGTCATTTCTGGTGTTTTACGTGGAGCCATCACTTTTCAGAATGTAGAAATTATTAGTCCTATCCAGAAAAAATAATATGACTGAATGGCTAAAAACTGACCAAGCTGTCATTTCGACATATATAACATATTTACAAAAAATTTACAAGTTTTAAAATTATTTTTGTTGGCATTTCGCAAAAAACCGTGTAAATCTATTATACCTGTACCCTAATTTGTATGTTGTATTAGTTAATATAAGTCACAAAAAAAGGAAAAAAAAAAGGAAAAAAAAAGAGAAGCTATTTTGCTTCTCTTTTGGTTATAAATCTAGATAAATTTCGCATCTCCTAAGTTCTGGTTTCTCTTTTGTAAAGTTAAAAAACCAAACTACTAGTTCTTCTAGCTCGAAAGGCAATAATGCTTTTACAGCTTTTTCTAATTCTTTACAAAATAAAATAGGATCAAAACTAACTCTCTCAAGAATAGATTTTGAATAATTAACCATTAATTTTGACATAGTATTTAATTTAAAATTGTGGTATTGTGTTATCCAAATCTACACATATAAAATGTAAAAAATCATAATAAAATATTAAAGTTTTTTAAAACCTATCATCATTTCTCGTTTTCCTGGTGGTCCAGCCACTTTTTTAACGGTAAAACCAACTTCTTGCATAGAACGCTTTACAACCCCACGAGCGGCATAAGTTACTAGAATTCCGTTATTTGTAAGAGCTTCAAACATATTCTTAAAAATTTCGGTGCTCCACAATTCTGGTTGCACTCTGTAACCAAAAGCATCAAAATAAATTAAATTGAAAGTGTTTTTGTCCTGAATATCCTGAAAAAATTGTTTTCGCTTTGTTAATAAAAAATTAGGACTAAATATGTGTTTTTCTTCCCAGGTGCAATCATGCATTTTTTTGTATTCGGCTTCAAATTCTTCGGCTTTCAATTCTTGCAAATAATTCATCTCAATAGCTTCTTCTTTTGCAACAGGATAAGCTTCTACGCCAGTATAATATACTTTTATATTGTTTTTTTGAGCTTCTAACAAAGTAATAAAAGCGTTTAACCCAGTTCCGAAACCAATCTCTAAAATAGAAATTGTTTTTTCTTCAACTAACGAAAGTCCGTTTTTAATAAAGACATGATAAGCTTCTTGTATGGCGCCATTTTTAGAGTGATAGCATTCGTCCCAATCGGGCAAATGAATGGTTGTAGAACCGTCGAGGGTTTTTATAATTTCTCTTTTCAATTGGTTGTTATTTTGATACTAGAATTAATACTTTTGTAAGAGCATTTTTTTAATACAAATCTAACAAGAAATTCACAACTTAATAAATTTAATTTAACAATAAACTTATTTTCTTACTAAAAACTCAAACAATGATTTGTGAGATTTACATTAAAATAAAAATTGATATTTAAGCTTAAATATTTAGTCTAACGACTACAATACGCTTTGTTTTTTACTAAATTAGCAAAAAATAATTTTCTGTAATGGGTTTAGATATTCAAAGTGAAATCGATATAGTGAAAGTAGCTTCTTCAAAGATTAATGAGGTAGATTTTGAGAATCTAGCTTTTGGTAATGTTTTTACAGATCACATGTTGATGTGTGATTTTAAAAACGGAAAATGGCAAAAGCCAATTATAAAGCCGTACGAACCTTTCTTATTAGATCCTTCGGCAAAAGTTTTTCATTATGGCCAAGCCATTTTTGAAGGAATGAAAGCTTATAAAGACGATAATAATGACATTTGGTTGTTTAGACCCAACGAAAATCTAGATCGTTTTAACAAATCGGCAACTAGAATGGCAATGCCAGAGGTTCCTGAACACATTTTTATTGATCGATTAAAAGAAATTTTAAAAATTGAAAAAGAATGGGTTAAAAAAGGTTTAGGAAACACCTTATATATACGACCTTTTATGATAGCAATTGGCACAGGTGTTATTGCCCAACCATCATCACAATACAGGTTTATGATTATTCTCTCGCCAGCAAAATCTTATTATTCTGGTGAAGTAAAAGTAATTATTGCCGAGCATTATAGTCGTGCTGCAAATGGTGGAATAGGTGCTGCAAAAGCGGCAGGAAACTATTCGGCACAATTTTACCCAACAAAATTAGCAAACGATCAAGGTTTTCAGCAAATTATCTGGACAGACGATGCAACGCATACAACCCTAGAAGAAGCTGGAACTATGAATGTGTTTTTTAGAATAAACGACACATTATATACAGCACCAACTAGCGAACGTATTCTTGATGGTGTAACCAGAAAAAGCTTAATAGAGTTAGCCAAACGTGAAGGAATAAAAGTAGCCGTGCAACCTGTGCTCGTTTCAGAAATTGTAGAAGCAGCTAAAAACGGATCGCTAAAAGAAATATTTGGAGCAGGAACCGCAGCGGTTGTAAACCCAATTGTAGGATTTTCTTACCAAGATGTTTACTACGAATTACCTAAAATAGAAGACTCGATTGCTTTAGAATTGAAAGAAAAACTAACAAATATTCAGCACAAACTAGCAGAAGATACTTTTAGTTGGACTGTAAAAATTTAATTTTCTAGAGGGCAGATTTTAGATTATTTAGAAATCTAAAATCTGCTTTTTTCTAATTAATACATAAAGCTTACTCTTATAGATTTAAAATCCCTTTAAAATTTGGCTTACTATAATTAGGTCCTTTTAGCACCTTACCGTCTTCACGATAAATTGGTTTTCCGTCATGACCTAATTTGCTCATATTACTACGCTGAATCTCGTCGAAAATAGCTTCCATTTTATCTTGCAAACCATGCTCTATAATGGTTCCGCACAAGATATAAAGCATATCACCAAGAGCATCGGCAATTTCTACAATATCATTATTAGCAACTGCTTCGAGGTATTCTTCATTTTCTTCTTTCATCAAATTATAACGGAGCAAATTTTTTCTTTCCCCTAAATTCCCTGTAGGATTTGTATTGATACCCAGTCTAAAAGCAGTGTGAAATTCATGAACAGATTTTATTTGTTTTTTCATTATTAATTTATAATTTTTTTTTGTAAAACTAACAACTTTAATAAAACAAAAACCGCTGTAAAAAATTTTAGTCGAAATTATATACCTTAAAATCATGTTTTTTAGTCTTAAAATAAAAATTAGTCCTAATTTTTATAATTCGTGATTTAAATAAAAAAGGAATCTCATTGCAAATAATCATATTAATTTAAGTGGTATATTATTAAAATGAAATTACAATTCATTATTTTTACAAAAAAATATTTATGTTTAGTTCCGGACAATTACTCTTTGCTGCCATTTTTGCAATTTCCTTTATCGTTATTATGATTTTTGCCTATAGAAAAGATTTAAAAATTCACAAACAATACTACAAAGGAAGCCTCTGGATATTAGTTGGTTTTATTATATTTATTAGTTTTTTATTCATTATTAAATCATTAATGAAAGAATAGCCAAAACATTAATTTTTTTGGAAAAAATTTTATATTTTTAACAAAATTTTTATTTATTCTTATATGAGAATTGCAAAATACATTTTTTTATTACTTTTACTAATTACCATAACAATTTCAGTTTTTGTTGCTACAAAAGATGGAAGTTATGTAGTTACGAAG
Organism: Flavobacterium psychrophilum DSM 3660 = ATCC 49418; assembly: GCF_002217405.1. Classification (GTDB taxonomy): domain Bacteria; phylum Bacteroidota; class Bacteroidia; order Flavobacteriales; family Flavobacteriaceae; genus Flavobacterium; species Flavobacterium psychrophilum. The sequence goes on from NZ_MUHE01000007.1 coordinate 14,177, forward strand.
CATAAAGAAATAAATGTCCCAAAAGAAATAGTTTTTAATTATGTATCCAATTCTAAAAACTGGGAAACTATAAATCCTTGGAAAGGAGAAAACGCAAAGATACAATCCGTTCAAAAAATTGATGGAGAAATCATTTTGCAAAATATTGTTATAAATAAAATTCCTGCCGAACTTAAACTAACAATTAAAGATACTTTAATTAAAAAAACAATTGTAACCTGGACTACTCGTGGAAAATTGAGTTTTAAAGATAAATTTTTAAGCATTATAAATCGTGGTACTCACAATGATTTTGGCGAAAAATTTGATAATGGACTTACTTTGCTAAACACTATTCTTACTACCGAAATAAATAGTTTTTCTGTAAAAATAGATGGCTTTGTAAACCGAGATACCGTTTTTTATATACAACAAGTTATAAGTTGCAAAGTAGAAGAATTACCCACAAAAATTAAAAAAACGCTTCCCAAACTTAATGAGTTGCTAAAAATTACAAATACCCCTAAAAAAGGCGATCCTTTTGTAATATACCATGCTGTAGATAGCTTGGCAAATAAAATAACCATTTCCGTAGCAATTCCTACTAAAAACAAGGTTTTCACTTCGTCCGAAAGCGATATTTATACAGGACAAACCAATCCTTTTCAGGCAGTAAAAGCAACACTTACAGGAAATTACAACCACAAGAAAGAAGTTTTAGAACAACTATATGACTTCATGTCTAAAAATAAATTAGAGCGAAGTGATCGCAATAAAATCTTCGAAATCATACCTAAAAATAGCTTAACCGAAAAATCGGCAGCAAAATGGGTTACCGAAATTTATATTCCTGTAAGACCCAAAAAAATAACCGTAAGAATAAAACCTGTAAAAGCAGATACAATAAATACAGTTATTGAAAGTAATTTTAAGAGTGTTGCAAATCCTTAAATATATTTTACTTTAACAAATACCTAATAACAGTTTCCGCAGCGTGCAGCCCAAAAAGCCCTGGCATATAACTATTTGTGCCGTAAAATGATTTTTTATAATTAGAACCATCAGTCATTTTCAGGCTCGTTTCATCTTGTATTTCTGACGAAAAAACTACTTTTAGTTTGTCTATTTTCTCAGCTTTAAGTCTTTTTCTGATGGTTTTTGCTAACATGCAATTTGTAGTATTTGTAATACATGAAACTTTTACCTTAGCAGCTTCCATTTTTCCGCCAGCGCCCATACTCGAAATTATTTTTACACGTTTGCGTTTGGCAGCAATAATTAAATTTAGTTTTGGAGTTACGCTATCTATACAATCTAAAACATAGTCAAACTCATCAGAAACAATTTCGAAAGCTCTTTCTGGCGAAAGAAACTCTTGAATTCTGGTTAATTTTAATTCAGGATTTATATCTATCAACCTATCACCTACAACTGTTATTTTGGGCTTTCCAACGGTAGAATGTAAGGCTGGTAACTGGCGATTTATATTAGTAATATCGACCACATCGCCATCTACAATGGTTATTTTTCCTATTCCAGCACGAACTAGAAACTCGGCAGCAAATGAACCTACGCCTCCTAATCCTACGACTAAAACATTTGCATTTTGTAATTTATTTAAACCCTCTTTTTTGAATAAAAGTGCTGCTCTTTCTGTCCACTCTGCCATATTTTTTTGTTTAAAGTTTAAAGTACTAAAACTTCAACATTAAAGATTGCTCGCTAGTTCGCTTACGCTCGTATCGCCAATCAATATTCAATGTTATTTTTTAATATTATAAAAAACATTTTGAAAGTTGTTCTCAACTATTTTCTGTAATTCTGAAACCTCGATGTTTTTGTATTTTGCTGCTAATTTGTAAACTTCTTCTAATGTTTCTTCAATAGTATCGGTTTCTAAAAAAAACCTATCGTTAGGAACTGATGCAAAAATAGGTTCTAATGTTGGATTTCTTAATAAATATTTTCCAAACGAAAGATAAAATCCGTTGTCTAAAAGTAATTTTGCTACCTGTTTATTTTTAGAAAAACCATGAATAATCATAGGAACTTCAACTTGTAATCTGCTTTTTATTTCTATAATTTCCTGATAAGCAGAAACACAATGCAAAATTACTGCTTTATTATATTTGATGGCTAATTTTAATTGTTTTTCGAAAACTTGCTTTTGAATTTCGATCGAAATTTCTATTCTTTTGTCTAATCCGCATTCGCCAAGAGCGAGACAATTTTCAGTTTGCAATTTTTCTTCAATAATTTTTAAATCGGCTTCTACCCTACTTTCGTTAATATACCAAGGATGAATTCCTATGGAATAAAACGCAATAATCGAATCAAATTCTTGCGGATATTGATTAACAATTTCTAATACATTTAAAGCTTTTGTGAGCCTATGTGTATGTAAATTGATGAATTGCATTAGTCATTAAATTTTTTTACACCAGCCAAAATTTCAATTTTCAGATCGTTTTCTAAAGGAACAATTGGGCAAGAGTATTTGTGATTATAGGCACAATAAGGATTGTAGGCTTTATTAAAATTGATAATTACCGTTTCTGATTTTGGAAAACGCATATCGATGTATCTTCCGCCAAGATAACTTTCTTTACCACAAGTTAAATCCGAAAAAGGTAAGAATAAATAATCTTTGTATCCTTCCCTTTTAGACAAATCGATATTTTGATACACATTCAAATTAAATTGTTTTTCATCAATTACAAATGACAATTCTCCGTATTTTTTATATCTAGGAAGTCTTGTAGTCGAAGTTTTCATTACAAAAATTTTCGCGTTTTTAGTTCTTACAAACTTTGCCTCTACAATAAATTTTTCGTTTATTGGATAAAAGTCTAATGATTTAAAAACCTGAAAATCTTCATCTGAAAGAGGACTTTGTTTTTTGTCTGCATATTCTTTATTCAAATTATTTTGAAATTCCTGAGAAGTTTCTGCCTTGTTATCTTGAGCGTAAGAAATTACGAAAAACAAAACAGTAAATAATATTAGGTGTTTTTTCATTGAAAGAATTTTATGCAAAAATAGTTTAAAACTTGCAAAGCTACAAAGTTGAAATATTGTAACTTTGAAAATTATACTAATTATTTATGTTTTACAGCTTTTTTACCCGATATATTAATAATTTCAGAGGATTTTCGAGAGAAATTTGGATTCTTGCTATTGTAACTTTTATAAATCGTGCTGGGGTAATGGTTGTGCCTTTTTTATCGAAATATTTGAAAGAAAACTTGCATTTTACTTACTCCGAAGTAGGTTGGATTATGGTTGGCTTTGGGGTTGGATCTGTTTGCGGTTCTTGGCTTGGTGGGAAATTATCGGACAAAATTGGTTTTTATAAAATCATGCTTTTTAGCCTTTTTGTGAGCGGAATTGTTTTAATCCTATTGCAATTTGTAAATTCTTTTTGGGGATTAGTTTTAGGATTATTTGTATTAATGGTCATTGCAGATATGTTCAGACCAGCTATGTTTGTTGCTATTGGCGCTTATGCAAAACCTGAAAATCGCACTCGGGCGTTAACTTTAGTGAGACTGGCAATAAATATTGGTTTTGCTGCCGGACCAGCACTGGGTGGATTAATAATTATGTACATAGGTTATTCTGGTCTTTTCTGGATTGATGGATCTACTTGTATTATTTCGATTATATTATTTGGGTTATTGGTTAAAGAAAAAAAGAAATTTGTAGATCCAGAAATCGAAACGGTTACTATTGCCGAAGTAAATTCTGTTTTTCATGACAAGCCTTTTTGGATATTTTTAGTAGCTTGCCTTATTTCAGGTGTGTTATTTTTTCAATTATTTACCACCATTCCGTTGTATCATCACGAGCAATTTAACTTAACAGAACTTCAAACAGGATTGTTGCTTACTTTAAACGGTTTAATTATTTTTTTCCTAGAAATGCCATTTGTAAGTTATATAGAGCGCAATAAAATTAGCAAACTTAAAGTATGCGGTTGGGGTTTGTTATTAATGACTATTAGTCTTTCGTTACTAATGATTAATTTTTGGTCGGGAATCTTAATTGTAATGATGGTTTTTATGACATTTGGCGAAATGTTTGTTTTTCCGTTTTCTAATTCGTTTGCCTTAAGTCGTGCTCCAAAAGGTCATGAAGGCAGATATATGGCAATATTTACGATGAGTTACAGTTGTGCGCATATATTCAGTTCTAAAGCAGGGTTAGATGTTGTTTCAAATTTTGGGTACCAAAAAAACTGGTTTTTGATGACAATTCTTGGAATAATTAGCATCTTACTAATCATTTGGGTTATTAAATTAGTCGACAAAGAAAACACAAACTTAAAAAATAGTTAGATAACTACAAAAATAGTTGTGCAACTAAAATACTAGTTGTAAGTTTGTGCTGTAAAATTCAGATCATGCAAAAACTAACCAATAAAGAAGAAGAAGTAATGCACATTTTATGGAAGCTAAAAAAAGCCTACGTAAAAGAAGTATTGGCAGAAATTACTCAAGAAAAACCACATTACAACACCCTTTCTACCATAATACGAAACCTAGAAGAAAAAGGTTTTGTATCTTATAATGCTTACGGGAACACGCATCAATATTACCCTATTATAAGTATTGAAAATTATAGAAAGCGCTTTATGAATACTGCAATAGATAATTATTTTGGCAGCTCATACAAAAATATGGTTTCGTTTTTTGCCGAAGAAAAAAAAATATCTGCCGACGAATTGCGTGAAATTTTAGCTATTATAGAACAAAAAAAATAAGATTATGGAAGCCTTTTTTATTTACCTAATAAAAGTAAATTCTCTAATTGTCATTTTTTATTTGGCCTATACTTTATTGGTTCAAAAAGAAACTTTTTTTAATACAAATCGTTGGTTTTTGCTATCAGGATTATTTACATCAGTATTAATTCCTTTATTTTTCATCAAAAAAATAGTTTTTATTGAAGCACCCAAATTTGCGTCAACAAAATTTGCATCAATAAAAAATGCGACCATTAATCCTATAATCGAAATTGAGGAATCTATAAATTGGCACAACATACTACTAATTGCCTATAGTTTTATTTCGATTATTCTTTTATTAAAAATAGCCTCAGAATTAATCTCCTTCTTCAAATTAATAAAAAACAAGAAAAGAACTATAAATAAGCCCTTTACAATGGTTGATATAAATGAGAACATAAATCCGTTTTCATTTTTCAAATATATCGTATTTAATTCTGCCAAATATTCAAACTCAGAATTAGATAATATTTTAAACCACGAGAAAGTACATAGTAAAGAGAAACATTCGGCAGATATATTAATTGCCAAAGTTTTTTGTACCTTTTTCTGGTTCAATCCGTTTGTTTGGTTGTACAAAAAAGCCATCATTCAAAACCTAGAATATATTGCCGACCAAAAAGCAATACAAAACATAGAAGATAAAAAAGCGTATCAAATGACGCTTTTAAAAGTAGTTACTGATCACAACTGCTTGTCGATTACCAACTCATTTTATCAATCATTAATCAAAAAACGAATTGTTATGTTAAACAAAAATCAATCAAAACAGAAAAAAATTTGGAAATACGCACTGGTAATTCCTGCATTAGTCGCCTTTGTGATTTTCTTTCAGGTGAAAGTTATTGCGCAAGAAAAATTAGAAAATGGTACTTTGACCACATTAAGAACAGATGGAATAACAGAAATGATTATCGATAAAAATTCGACCGATTCCGATATTAAAAAAGATTGCGATGCACTAAAAAAAGTATTCAATGTAGATTTGAAAGTCACAATTATTAAAAGAAATAAAAAAGGCGAAATTACTGCAATTTCTATTACTGCCAATGACCACAAAGGATCAACTAGCACTCATGATGTAACAAGTGACCAAGCCATAACTCCTTTTAAATTTTCTATGAGAAGAGATTTAAATGGCAAAGGAGAATTCAGATTTTATGATGAAACAGATACATCAAAATATGAAACAATTGCAAAAGAAGAAAATAATTCAGACGAATATCCAACTCCGCCAACTCCTCCAGATGGACCAGATATGAGCAATATGCCATCGCCTCCAGCTGCACCAAATTTTCCGCCACCGCCAACTGTTAGGTTTCCAAAAAACCCAAATGATAAAAAGGCAATTAAAAAATATGAGGCCGAAATGGAAAAATATTCAACAAACTGGGAAAGTACTGAAATAAAAAAATACGAAGCTGATATGGCAGCCTACGAAAAAGCAATAGAAGCTTACCAGCCAGATATGACTGAATATGAAGCTAAAATGGAAAAATATGAAATGGAAATGGAAGCCTATCAAGAAAAAATAAATGATTACCAAGAAAAAATAAGAGACGAAAAACAAGATAAACTAGACGCTAGTAGAGATAAAATCGAGATTCGAAAAAAAATATTAATCAAACAAAAAAAGAGATAAACATAGTAGCTGCTTTTTTTTAGCAATTAAATTCAAAATGTACCTAATAATAAATGCTTTCAAAATTGGAAGCATTTTTATTATATAAATATTTTAAATAAATGTATAAATAAACTAATTTTGCCAAAAAAAATGCCAAGAATTCTCGCCATCGATTACGGACAAAAACGCACAGGAATTGCCATTACTGACGAAATGCAAATTATAGCCTCAGGACTTACAACAATTGCTTCAGAAACGTCGATAGCATTTCTAAGAGATTATTTTACCAAAGAAAAAGTAGAAAAAGTACTCATAGGCGAACCCAAACAAATGAATGGCGAACCATCGCAAAGTACAGATATTATCGAAAAATTTGTAACCAAATTTAAAAATAATTTTCCAGATATGGCAATAGAAAGAGTAGATGAACGTTTTACATCAAAAATGGCATTTCAAACCATGATTGACAGCGGACTTAAAAAGAAACAACGCCAAAATAAAGCATTGGTAGACGAGATTTCGGCAACTATAATGCTTCAAGACTATTTAACTCGAAAAATATAATAAGAATATTAATGGCAAATTTTTAAAATTAGTATTCTAAATCATAACCCCTTTGTTTCATTTAAAATAAATTTTAATAAAAAAATAAATTTTCAATCCAACACCAAAAAAATGGCTAGACAAAAAATAGAATCCGATATTGTGCTAATAGGTGCAGGAATTATGAGTGCTACATTAGGATTGTTGCTCAAAGAATTAAATCCCAAACTAAAAATAGAAATTTTCGAACGGCTAGATATTGCAGCAGCCGAAAGTTCTGATGCTTGGAACAATGCAGGAACAGGTCACGCCGCGTTTTGCGAACTAAACTACACACCAGAACTCGAAGATGGAACCATCGAAACAAAAAAAGCACTAAAAATATCGGAAGCCTTTGAAGTGTCAAGACAACTTTGGACTTATTTAGTTGAAAAAGGATTGCTTCAAAATCCAGAAAACTTCATCAAAAGTGTACCACACATGAGTCTTGTTTGGGGCAATGATAATGTAGAATATTTAAGAAAAAGATTCGAAGCTTTGCAACAATTTCACCTCTTTAAAACAATGGAATTTTCTGATAATATAGAAAAAATTAAAGAATGGGCACCACTTGTTATGGAAAACAGAAACAGCAAAGACAAAATTGCTGCCACATCGATGAAATTAGGAACAGATGTTAATTTTGGAACATTAACCCGAAATATGTTCAAATACCTAGAAACATTAGAAGGTGTTACCATGCATTTTAATCATGATGTTTACGGCTTAAAAAAACGTGAAGACGGTCGTTGGAGAGCAAAAGTAAAAAATATTGCAACTGGCGAAAAGAAAAAAATATTCGCACCATTTGTATTTATTGGTGCTGGTGGTGGCTCTTTATTATTATTAGAAAAAGCCAATATTCCAGAAGGCCAAGGTTTTGGCGGTTTTCCAGTAAGCGGACAATGGCTAAAATGTACCAATCCAGAAGTCATCCAGAAGCATAGCGCAAAAGTGTACGGAAAAGCATCGGTTGGCGCACCACCTATGTCTGTGCCGCATATAGACACCCGCATGATTGATGGTAAAAAAGCATTACTTTTTGGCCCTTATGCTGGTTTTTCGACTAAATTTTTAAAAAATGGTTCTTATTTTGATTTAATAAAATCGATAGAATTTAGCAACATCAAACCAATGCTTGGTGCTGGAGTAAAAAACATTCCACTTACAAAATACCTAATAGAACAAGTCATTCAATCATCGGACGACAGACTAAAAGCACTAAAAGAATACGTCCCATCGGCCAAGAAAGAAGATTGGGTACTCGAAAATGCTGGACAACGTGTACAAGTTATTAAAAAAGACAAAGACGGGCATGGCATTCTCGAATTTGGTACAGAAGTAGTTACTGCTCATGATGGTTCGTTAGCCGTTTTACTTGGTGCATCACCAGGCGCATCAACAGCGGTGCAAATCATGGTAGACTTAATTACAAAATGTTTTCCAGAAGAAGTAAAAACAACAATTTGGCAAAACAAACTCAAAGAAATGATTCCTTCTTACGGACAATCATTAAACGAAAACACTGTTTTATGCGACCAAATTAGAGCAAAAACAAACGAAATACTAAAATTGAAAGTTTAAAATAAATACCATGAGTTATCAACAACCATAATAAATGAGCCTAACTTAAATAGAGTTATGTGGTTCAAAAAAAACACTTAAAATTCAGAATTATTTGACAAAATTAGTAAAATTCGTGTTTTATTTTGTTAAGTTTTGTAACTATCATTTTAAATTATTTACTTTTGCACATTATATAATATATTCAGAATGATTTTACCAATTGTAGGTTACGGCGATCCAGTTTTACGCAAAGTATGCGAAGAAATTACCAAAGATTACATTAATCTAGAAGAAACCATTGCAAACATGTACGAAACCATGTACAACGCTTGCGGTGTGGGATTGGCTGCGCCACAGGTTGGACTTCCTATCCGTTTGTTTATTGTAGATGCGGATCCGTTTAGCGATAGCGACGACATTTCAAAAGAAGAAGCAGCCGCACTAAAAGGATTTAAGAAAACTTTTATAAACGCCAAAATGCTTAAAGAAGAAGGCGAAGAATGGAGTTTTAACGAAGGTTGCCTTAGCATTCCTGATGTTCGGGAGGATGTGTACAGAAATCCAAACATCACAATCGAATATTACGACGAAAACTTTAACAAGAAAACAGAAGAATATAACGGACTCATTGCTAGAGTAATTCAGCACGAATACGACCATATTGAAGGGGTTTTGTTTACCGATAAAATTACAGTCTTCAAAAAGCAATTCATCAAAAAGAAACTACAAAATATCATGGAAGGCAAAGCACGTCCTGATTACAGAATGAAATTAGTACCAAAAAAAAGATAGGTTTTAATAAATAATTTATTAATTTCGATTTTTACAAATTAACGATTCAACGATTAAACAATAAAAATGAATTTAGAAAAAATATTAGCGATCTCTGGAAAACCAGGATTATACGCTCTAAAAGTACAAACAAGAACTGGTTTCGTTGCCGAATCTTTTATAGACGGAAAAAGAATAACAGTAGGTTTACGTAGTAATGTAAGTTTATTATCGGAAGTTTCTATATACACAACTAGCGACGAAAAACCATTAGTAGATGTAATGAGAAATATTGCTAAAAAAGAAAATAACGGACCAACACCTGTCTTTAAAGACGACAAAGTACAATTAGCCGCTTATTTCTTAGAAGTACTTCCAGATTACGATCAGGAACGAGTATATGGGTCAGATATTAAAAAAGTATTAAACTGGTATAACATTTTGCAAGCAAGAGGATTAGTTTCTTCTGAAGAATCTCAAATAACTGAAGAAAAAACAGAAAAAGTAGTTGTATCTACCGAAGCAAAACCAGCAAAAGCGACAAAAACAGTAGCTCCAAAAAATGCAGGAATGGCTGCTGCCAAAAAGGCTCCAGCTCAAAAAGCGACCAAGTCAACAAAGAAATAAACTTAGTCATAATACCTTAAAGTCGAAAGTCATAAAGTCTCAAAATATTTTAGACCTTATGACTTTCGACTTTTTACTTTAAGACATTTTAACATAAAATGAATAACCGACAACAACAACTCGACGCTTTCAATCGATTACTCGATGTAATGAACGAATTACGTGAAAAATGCCCTTGGGACAAAAAGCAAACCCTACAAACTTTGCGCCATCTAACTATCGAAGAAACCTACGAATTAGGTGATGCAATTTTAGATAATGACTTAAAAGAAGTTAAAAACGAATTGGGAGATTTGTTGCTACATATCGTTTTTTATGCCAAAATAGGCAGCGAAACCAATAGCTTCGATATAGGCAATGTTGCTAATGATATTTGCGAAAAACTCATACACCGCCATCCGCATATTTACGGAGATGTTGTGGTAAAAAACGAGGAAGAAGTAAAACAAAATTGGGAAAAACTAAAACTTAAAGAAGGAAAAAAATCAGTATTAGAAGGTGTTCCCAAAAGTTTACCCGCATTAGTTAAAGCTTCTAGAATTCAGGATAAAGTAAAAGGAGTTGGTTTCGATTGGGAAGAGCCACATCAGGTTTGGGACAAAGTTCAAGAAGAATTACAAGAATTACAAGTTGAAGTTGAAGCAGGAAATCAGGACAAAATAGAAGCCGAATTTGGAGATGTTTTATTTTCAATGATAAATTATGCCCGCTTTCTGAACATTAATCCCGAAGATGCTCTAGAAAGAACCAATAAAAAATTCATAAAACGTTTTCAGTATTTAGAAAGTAAGGCTGGCGAATTAGGCAAAAATTTAGCAGAAATGACATTGGCAGAAATGGATGTTTTTTGGGAAGAAGCAAAGAGATTGTAGGTTACAGCTTTAGGTTTTTAATATTCTCATCGAAATTACCACACTCCATAGAGAAAATAAGAATTAACTAGATATGAAAAAAATAATATTAGTGCTGTTTTTTATTAACTTATATTCTTTTGCACAAGAAAAAGATTTTGTTTTAGGTAAAATTGAAACCCTAAATTCCTTAGAATTAAACGAAATTAGAACCATAAACATCTATTTGCCATAAGGTTACAACAAAGAAGAGAATTACCCCGTAATTTATTTACTTGATGGTTCTGCTCATGAAGATTTTATTCACATCGTAGGTTTAGTACAATATTGTAACTTCGAATGGATAAAATTACTCCCAAAATCTATTGTTGTAGGAATAGAAAATGTAGATAGAAAAAGAGATTTTACCTATCCCACAACAGTAGAAAAAGACAAAAAAGAGTACCCAACAACTGGAGGCTCTAAAAAATTTATTTCATTTATAGAAAAAGAGGTTCAACCATTTATTGAAAATAAATACAAAACTACGACTTCAAAAACTATAATTGGTCAATCGCTAGGCGGATTATTAGCAACCGAAATTTTGTTTAAAAAACCAGATTTATTTTCAAATTACATCATCATAAGTCCAAGTTTGTGGTGGGACAAAGAATCATTGCTTAAACAAGCATCTGTTTTTTTAGACTCCCACTTTAATCAGAAAACTACAATTTTTATAGGCGTAGGAAATGAAGGGAAAATTATGATAAACGACGCTGAAAATTTATTTGAAATCATAAAAAACAAACCAATGGTTAATGCTAAATATAATTATTTTTCTAAAAAAAAGCATGGCGATATTTTGCATACAGCAGTTTTTAAAGCTTTCGAAGTTTTAAAATTATAATCATAAAAACAGCATATTAAGCAGTAATTTTTACTTCTGTAAACTATACAAAAATAGCCCGACTAATAAAATCATTGCAAAAAAAAGATGCTTTTTTTTGCAGTAGCATTGGCTAGTTACCCGCAAGTAAACTAAGTAAAAAAAGTACCCTCAATGATAATACAAAACATACCCAAAGTTTTTTTACAGTTAAAAACAGAACCCACAGAATTATTTGTTTACGATTTTAAAATGACTAAAGATGCTGTAAATACAAAAGTTAATTTAACCCATAATATGTTTAGTTTTTTGCAATTAGGGGAAAAAAAAGTCAAGTTTGAAGACGTCTTTGTCGAAGTAAATAATAAACAATCTGTTTTAATAAAATCAGGAAACTGCTTAATGACAGAATTAATAGACAACAATGAAATTTACTTCTGCAAATTGTTTTTTTTCACAAATAATAATGTTCTTAATTTCCTGAAAAAACATTCTGAACATATCTCGAAATTAAATAAAAAAACGAATACTGAAACGCCTTTTTTTGTAATTGAAAACGATGACTTTATTCACTCTTTTGTAACTTCTATTTCTAGCATTTTAAATCTAAAAACAAATACAACCTTATTATTAGAATTAAAATTAGAGGAAATATTACTCTATTTATTGCAAAAGTATGGTGCCTCGTTTATACATTATTTACAATCATTAGCATCAGCCGAAAAAAATACTACATTAAAAAATATTGTAGAAGCCAATTTAAATTCTAATTTGAGTTTAACCGAAATAGCTTTTCTTGCCAATATGAGTTTATCAACTTTTAAACGACATTTTTTATTAGAATACAATGTAAATCCTGGCAAATGGTTGCGACAAAAAAGACTTGTATTAGCCAAACATTTGATAAAAAATGAGGATAAAAAACCATCTGAAATTCATAAGCAATTTGGGTATAATAGCCTTTCCAATTTTAGTATCGCTTTCAAAAATGAATTTGGATTTAGCCCAAAAGAATTAAAATAATATGACTCGCAAGCAATTAGACTAAGTTTAATTTTTACACAGATTTTCTTATTAAATAAACAAAATTAATTTCTTAATTAGTCTCAATCTGGTAAATTTCTAGCTAATTTTCTTTTGGTATTAATAACAGACACATGAAAAAATAATTAAACAACACTTCATTTAGACTTTTTTCATAACTTTTTGAACTTTATAATTAAAAAATGACAATTAGTTTTGCAATTCAATTTAAAAAATAAAAACAGATGAATATTACATTAGAACAAGCAGAAAAAATGATTCTTGCTGCAAAAAAAAAGGCAGTAGAATTAGATACAAAAATGAATATTTGCGTTGTTGATGCTGGAGCAAATATATTGGCATTCGTTCGTATGGATGGTGCTTGGCTAGGATCGGCAGATATTTCATTAAAAAAAGCAAAAACAGCTCGTTTCTTTGATTTTCCAACCGGAGTAATTGGAAGTCTTTCGCAACCTGGAGGTTCATTATTTGGAATTGAACATTCAAATGGCGGATTAATTTCTTTTCCTGGTGGAGTTCCTGTAAAAAATAGTACCGGTGAAGTTATTGGTGCAATTGGTGTTTCTGGTAGTACTGTTGAGCATGATAATTTAGTAGCAGAAGCTGGAGCTAACTCATTATAATTGTAACCTCGTTACAAACTAAATGGTCTAGAAAGTATTTTTAGACCATTTTCTATTTTGGCTTAATTCTACTAATTACAGTATTTTGCGTTAGGAATTGAAGTGAAAATCATTTTTTTTAAGATTTTTCTCTCATGGTTCTTGCGCCTGTACATCTTAAGGATTTCTTGAAATATCTTGAGAAGTTTATTTGTTCTTTTTTAACATTTTTCTTGTCTGTTTTTTTTAGTAAAAATAATCTTCCTAAAATTATTCAAGTGAAATACTACAATTCCTGAATATTTTTCGCAATTATAAATAGAGTTTCAAAATAAGATTTAATATCTTTTCTGAAATCTAAAATATTTGCAATTACCATAATGAATATAATTTGTACAAATAAATGTATCATATTTTATTTTTTGTTTCAATATTTGTCAAGTTATTATAGGTAACAAAAAGAATATTTTTACTGTACAGTTATTTTTATTGGAGTTCAGAGAACTTCATTTGTAACGTAAAGCACAACCTTTGTTGCTGCTGACAAAAATAATGAGATTAAAAAAAAAGCTTTTTATTATAAAATGAAGCCTCTATTTCTTACAAATAAATGAATAGAAAGCAGCATACATAGTATTTTATATAACTACAACTTTAGGGTATATTTGCATTGCTATATAAAATTTGATGGCTAGAGAAAAATACCAGTAGGTACGAGCGATTTGGCAATATTTGGTTTTTAGCTTTAGTTTTAAGTTGGTTTTATACTTACAAAGCGTTATCTTTAACCAGAAATTTGGCTTTCTTAAACCCAAACCTCAATAAGCGACAAAACGAAATCATATTGGCGTTACAGACTCTTATTGGAGAAATTTAAAATCTATAAAAAAGCGGAAACAAAATAAAGATTATTTGTAAACGCTACAAAATGGCATCATTTTTTAGTATATACCTTATACTACATGCACAGTTTTGGTAAAAGATAATATAGTTTTGGGCTTTAATAATTAAAATATTTTTTGATAAATATACGCAATGAAGTTATTTTATATAATTATTTTTGTTTTTGTTTTTTCGGCAAATAACTTTGCTCAAGAAGCTTCGTCTATCCCATCAACGGGAATTCCTAGAGTAGACATAGCTATTCCGAAAAATCAGAATGCTACGCCTCAATTTTCTATTTCGAAGCCCTTTGAAATTACAAAATTTAAAAAATCTTCTAAAATTTATGATGCGACGCAATTGCAGAAACCCAACCCATTTAACTTACCAATAAGTGATTTGAATCCTGGAAAGATTAATGCTGCAAAAATGAATAAAGCGATGCAAGAAGAACATCCAGAATTTTATGCAAGAGACCAAATTTTTGGGGTGATTAGAACAAAATCGCAATATGCAAAAGTAATTTATTTTGATTATGCAGAACCTGATGGCGATAATATAAGAATATGGGAAAATGAAATAGTAATAATTCAAAATGCTTATTTAACCAATTCTCGCAAAGAATTAATCTTAGATCTTTTTCAGAGTTCAAATAAAATTGAATTTGAAGCTTTAAATGAGGGTTTAAGCCCTCCTAATACTGCACAATTTGATATATATGATGATAAAGGAAATTTGTTATTCTCTAACCAATGGGCATTATCAAAGGGTTATAGAGCATCGATTATAATTGAAAAAGAAAGATAAAACGGTTGTTTTTAGCCCGTAATTATAATAAAAAAGACTCTTTATTATAGGACTAAACATTTGTTTAAATAAAATTTTTATTACACTTATAAAATAAATACTTTAGGTAAATATTTCATTAAATATAGTACCTTTTTATCATTAAATTTACTGGAATAAGAAATACACGGTATGGGTTTGCCATTCCGAGGAATGATAAATCTTATCTAGTGATTCAGATTATGAGATTCCTCGTAATTACAATATATGCACTAAATATTAGAGTGTTTTAAAAATAAAAAAATATTTACTTTTATTTCAAGATTTCTATCAACACATTACTTTGTACTCCATTAGGAAATGGAATTTGAATTTTTTGAGCAATTGTTGGCACAATTTGTGTTATTTCTTTTTTATCGTGTGTTTCTCCTTTTTTTATGTTCCAGCCATAAAAAATACAAGGCACATGGGTATCGTAACTATAAGGGGTTCCGTGGGTTGTCCCAGTAACACCATGGTCTATATTTCCGGTACCATACAACACAACTATGTCTCCATTTTGTTTAGGGTCGTATCCTTTTAAAATAAAATTTAAGTAATAATCATTGCCTGTCGAATTTAAAATTTCTTCTTCGGTATAGGCTCTTTTTACTTCTTTTAAAGTCATTAAATAGTCTTTGAAACTTTGTTTTATTTTGTTTAGCTCAAGTCCTTTTTCTTTTATGATGGCTTTATTAAAAAATAAATTAGCGTTAGAGTAATTTAAAACTAGATTAACTCCAAAAGTTTCTTCAGAGAATTTTTTTAGGCTAGCAGTTAGATCATTTACGTTAATATTTTTTACATCATATTTATGATCTCTTAAATAACTGGCATTTTCGGCACCTGCATGATCTGCGCTTAAAAATAATAAATAATTTTCTTTGCCAACGGTTTGATCTAAATTTGCTATAAGATTAGCAATAGTCTTATCTAAACGCAAATAAGTATCTTGCAATTCTATAGAATGTGCTCCAAAAGTGTGACCTATATAATCTGTAGAAGAAAAGCTTACGGTTAAAAAATCTGTAATATCATCTTTTCCTAACGCTTCTTTTTCGATAGTTCTAATTGCAAAATTGGCTAGAATGTCATTTCCGTAAGGTGTACTTTTTATTATTTCGGCTCCTTTTTGATCATATATTTTTTTTAAATCGTAAGGAAAAACAGGTTCTTTTGTTTTATCAATTTTTCCTTCGTAAGGGTTGTTATCAGAGAGACTTTCGTTATAAGTGTCTATCGGATTTAGTAAATCCCAACCTTTATTTATATAAGTCATATATTTTTTTTCTTGGTTGAATTCTGTTACCCAATCTGGCAATTTTTCGCCATAAAAAGTGCTTGATATAAATGAACCTGTACTACTAAACCAAAATGCCCAATTGGCAAAATGTCCTGCTGGTAAAATAGCGCCACGGTCTTTAATACTTAAACCAATTACTTTTCCTTTGAAGTTGGTTGCCATTCGCAATTCATCAGTGATAGTAGTACTTTGTAGGTTTTTTGGAGACATTTCGCCTTCTTTTGCAATGCCATCACCAAGTATTTTTACTGATGTGTCATCTGTACAATATATATTCTTTCCTGTTGTTTTATTAAACCAGTCGTTAGCAACTATTCCGTGTACTGCAGGTGTTGTACCTGTGTATAATGAAGCATGCCCTGGGGCAGTATAAGTTGGCATATAATTATAGTTCATATTATGAAAAGTATAGCCATCATCTAGTAATTTTTTAAAACCATTTTGAGAAAAATCGCTAGAAAATCTGTATAAATATTCCATTTTCATCTGATCTACGACAATACCCACGACTAATTTTGGTCTTTGCTGTTGTGCATGAATAATAGATGATATAACAATAACTGAAAATAATATTAGTTTTTTCATTTTATATAAAATTTGTACAAAAATACATTTAGATTTTGTATTATCCTTAAAATTGGTTAAGAATAAATCTCTTTTTTTATGTTTATAAATTAGCCATTTCGTGTTTTGCTTTTTGAAACTCAGCTACCATATCTTCGATAATATTTGCCGCTGGTTTTATATCGTGAATGAGTCCTGCAATTTGTCCTATTTCGAGTTCTCCATCTACTAAATCACCTTCAAACATACCACGTTTGGCACGAGCACGGCCTAAAAGTGTTTTCAAATCTTCTGGCGTAGGGCATTTGGTATATAAATCCTGAAGATCATTATAAAATTTATTTTTTATCAATCGGACAGGTGCTAATTCTTTCAACGTAAGTTGTGTTCCTCCTTCTTTGACATCGATAATAGTTTTTTTGAAATCATCATGGCAAGAACTTTCGGTAGAAGCGGCAAAACGGGAGCCAACTTGTACGCCATTGGCACCAAGAACCATCACGGCAAGCATTCCTCTTCCTGTTGCTATACCGCCAGCGGCAATAAGGGGAATAGAAATTTGTTCTTTAACCATTGGTATCAATGTTAAAGTGGTTGTTTCTTCTCTTCCGTTATGACCACCAGCTTCAAAACCTTCGGCAACAACAGCATCTACACCAGCTTCTTGTGCTTTTAATGCAAATTTTGAGCTACTAACTACATGAACTACTGTAATTCCTTTTTCTTTTAGAAAATTTGTCCATGTTTTAGGATTTCCTGCCGATGTGAATACGATTTTTACGCCCTCTTCTATAATTATATTCATAATTTCTTCCACATTTGGATATAACATTGGCACATTGACACCAAAAGGTTTGTCTGTTGCTTTTTTGCATTTCTGAATGTGTTCTCGTAAAATTTCTGGATACATAGATCCTGCTCCTATTAGTCCTAAACCGCCTGCATTACTAACTGCACTTGCTAATTTGTAACCTGAATTCCAAATCATTCCGCCTTGAATAATTGGATATTTTATATTGAAAAGTGATGTTATTTTATTCATTGAAATTATTTAATCGAAATCAGAATTTAGTGTGTTTTAAAACAAAAGGAGTCGCTTAAATCATTTTATTTTAAGTTATTCCTTTTGTAGCTTTTGTGTTAATTATTATCCTGTAATAAATTAATTTTTAATTAATTTTCCAAATGAAGTTTTTTCAGCGCAAGCAATATTATAAAAATAAACGCCACTATTTAAGGTTTGTAAAGAAATTCTTTGAGACTGATTATCGATGTTTTTCTCTAAGACCAGCTGTCCTAAATTATTATACAATTTAATTGAATATCCTATATTACTAGCTGGGCTTGAAATTGTAATTTCGTTAGTAGCAGGATTTGGATACAAATTTAAAGCAACAGTAGAAACTTCTGGTATAGAAAGTGCTGCTGTTAGTGCGGCTTGAAAATTAGGAATTCCATAGCCATAATCATTATTTTGTGTTACAATAGAAGTGGCATACCTGCTGGCAGACAATTTTAATAATTGTACAATTTGAGCATTTGTTTTATTAGGAAATGCAGACCAAAATGAAGTAATTGCTCCCGCTAAAATAGGAGATGAAAAGGAGGTTCCGTTTGCAGTTGTAATTGTACCTGCGGTATTAGAAATGACTGCTGCTGTTCCCATTGCCATAAAATCTGGTTTCATTCTCCCGTCGCTTGTTGGACCAATAGAGCTAAATTCAGATTTTACTTCGGCAGAAGTTACTGAACCTACTGTTATTGCAAAGGCTGCATCGGCTGGAGTGCCTACATGCGGTTCTGCAGTTGACCCTTCATTTCCTGCCGAAATTACACATATCATTCCTTTTGAAAAAGCAATATCTACGGCTCTAGAAGCTACTGATGTTTGTCCGTTCATTTTAGCATAAGTATAGCTATAAGCAGGATTGTCAAATCTAAAATAACCTAAAGAAGAATTTATAACATCTACTCCTAACCTATCGGCTTCCTCTGCTGCTTCAACCCAATTAGTTAATTCTAAAGGGGTTTCTGAGGCAACATCTTCTGTGATAAATAAATAGTAACTAGCATCTGGTGCTGTTCCTACTAAATTAGTAGTATTTCCTCCCATGGTCGATAAAACATTAGTGCCATGATTGTTTCCAGTATAAAAATTAGTCGAATTATTCACAAAATTATACCCGCCTAATATTAGCCCTCTTGTACGCAAACTTGCAAATGGATCTGCTGTATTTACTCCAGGAAAACCAGCATCTAAAATAGCTACGACTTTACCCGAACCCGTATAATTTTGTTGATGCAAAACATGGCAATTTAGCATTTGTACCTGATTGGCAGAATTACCATAATTATAAGCAATCTGGGTTTCGTTAGCATCTAATAATTTATTTGATTTTTCTTCGTTTTTTATAGACTGAGCCATTCTCACTCCTGGATTTAAAGAATGATTGGCATACTGAATATGATCTACAAACGACAAACCAGATAAAACTGCAATATCGGTTTGTAGTCCTCGAACATGAACCATATTTAACCATTTCGATTTGGCCAAAACAGCAATTCCAATCGAAGCTGTAATTTGGTCTACATAAGGTTGGTGTATTGGGGCATCTTTAATATCTAATGCAATTCCTTGCGTGGTTCGTCTATCTAGAGAACGTTGCATTAGTTCAGATAAAGGATTACTATAAAAAACTGATGCGTTTGGTTTATCTTTAAAATACACCCAAGCATCTTCTTGTGAAAACGCATTTACCGATATGGTGAAAACTAAAAAAAGTAGTGTTTTTTTCATGGTTGACTAAATTTTTTGAATGTTCAAATATACACAAAGAAATTATACTTTTAAAATATAAAGTTAACCCGTAGTATAATATAAAAAAAGGCTATTCATTACACAAAAATAAATTAACACTTTCAATTACATTATTTTAAGTTAGTAATTTTCTCTTAATTCTAGAATAAACATATTTTTTAAACCTCATTATTTGAGGGTTAACAAAAGGATTGGGCTTTGCGCAACAAACGAATTTGACTGAACTCCTAAAAAATATAATGAAGTAATCATTTTGAGGCAAAAAAAGCTTCAAAAAAAATTTCTACCTCAATCCCTAACCAAAATACTCTAAATAATAGAATTAAACCCTAATTTTAAGTAAAAATCCTTTTTCGAGACTTTACTAAAGATAATAAATTAAGCAAAAATAAGAACAATTGAGTCCCTCTTTTTATGCAACTAATTCTAAAACATATTGCTTTTGAAATCAACTCAATATACATTATATTTGCACATCAATAAATAATCTAAAAAATGTCAGACGATAAGAAAGTAATATTCTCAATGTCAAAATTGAGTAAAACCTACCAAGGAGCAGACAAACAAGTCCTAAAAAATATTTATTTAAGCTTTTTTTATGGAGCAAAAATTGGAATTTTAGGTCTTAATGGCTCAGGAAAATCTTCACTATTGAAGATTATTGCAGGAGTCGATAAAAATTACCAAGGTGACGTAGTTTTTGCACCAGGTTACACTGTAGGCTATTTAGAACAAGAACCTATTCTTGATGATTCGAAAACCGTTATCGAAATTGTTCGTGAAGGCGTTGCCGAAACTATGGCTGTTCTAGACGAGTTTAACAAAATAAACGATATGTTTGGCTTGCCAGAATATTATGAAGATGCTGATAAGATGGACAAACTAATGGATCGTCAGGCAGCTTTGCAAGACAAAATAGATTCGTTAGGCGCTTGGGAAATAGACACCAAACTAGAAATAGCTATGGATGCTTTGCGCACACCAGAGGCAGACACACCAATTAAAAATTTATCAGGAGGAGAGCGTCGTCGTGTAGCTTTATGCCGTTTATTACTGCAACAACCTGACGTATTGTTACTCGATGAGCCTACGAATCACTTAGATGCAGAAAGTGTACTTTGGCTAGAACAACATTTAGCGCAATATGCAGGGACTGTAATTGCTGTAACACACGATAGATATTTCCTTGACAATGTTGCAGGTTGGATTCTTGAGTTAGATAGAGGGGAAGGTATTCCTTGGAAAGGAAATTATTCTTCTTGGTTAGACCAAAAATCGAGCAGAATGGCACTCGAAGAAAAAGTAGCTTCAAAACGTCGTAAAAACTTAGAACGTGAGTTAGACTGGGTTCGTCAAGGAGCAAAAGGTCGTCAGACCAAACAAAAAGCACGTTTACAAAATTATGATAAGTTATTAAACGAAGATCAGAAACAATTAGATGAAAATCTAGAAATTTACATTCCAAACGGGCCTCGTTTAGGAACAAATGTTATAGAAGCTAAAAATGTTGCTAAAGCATTTGGCGATAAGTTGTTATACGACAATTTAAATTTTACCTTACCTCAGGCCGGAATAGTTGGCGTTATCGGACCAAATGGTGCTGGTAAATCGACTATTTTTAGAATGATAATGGGAGAACAAGAAACTGATTCTGGCGAATTTTTAGTTGGAGAAACTGTAAAAATAGCCTATGTAGATCAATCGCATTCTAACATAGACCCTAACAAATCTATCTGGGAAAATTTCTCTGACGGTCAAGAACTCATTATGATGGGTGGCAGACAAGTAAATTCTCGTGCTTATTTATCTCGTTTCAACTTTGGAGGTGGAGAGCAAAACAAGAAAGTAAACACTCTTTCTGGAGGAGAACGCAACCGTTTGCACCTAGCCATGACACTAAAAGAAGAAGGAAATGTACTATTGTTAGATGAGCCTACAAATGATTTAGATGTAAATACTCTCCGTGCACTAGAAGAAGGTTTAGAAAACTTTGCTGGTTGTGCTGTGGTTATCTCTCACGACAGATGGTTTTTAGATAGAATATGTACTCACATTCTAGCATTTGAAGGTGATTCGGAAGTGTATTATTTTGAAGGAGGTTTCTCTGAATATGAAGAAAACAAGAAAAAACGTCTGGGTGGAGATTTAACACCTAAACGTTTGAAATACAGAAAACTAATAAGATAACATCCATTAATTCTTTAATATAAAGTCTTTTTAAATATTTAGGATTTACCACAAGGACTAAAATTTTAGCTACAAACCAAGTTTACAAAACTTGGATAAAAATAAAACTCATGTGAAGTAATCCTAACGAATAAACGCCGTAATTAATAGAAGTTAATACATCATATTATTTATTTTGAATCCTGACTTTGTCAGGATTTTTTTTTATAATCATTAAAATTCTTTTGCCATTTAAATAGGAAAATAGGAAACCGTATGAAAGGGCAACCTTATTTTTGGGGTTATCAAAAATATTAGGCTTACCTTAATTTACTAATGCGAGTATTCTAAAAAAAGCTGTCCGAAAAAAAACTTTTCGGACAGCTAAAAAAATTATTTATACCAATTTAGCTTTAAAAATACTGGAATATTTATTGAGGATGTTGTCATTCCGAGGAACGAGGAATCTCATAATTTGAATAACTTGATGAGATTCCTCGTTCCTCGGAATGACAAACTGTATATTTTTTTATCCCAGTAAATTTAAACTTTAAATGGTATTAGATTGGTTCCTGAAAACTAATTTTCCATCAAAAGCATCTAATAAAATAATGCTATCGGTTGCTATAGTTCCTGCCAAAATTTCCTTCGATAATTGGTTTAATACATCACGTTGTATAACTCTCTTTACTGGTCTAGCACCAAATTGGGGATCATACCCTTTTTCAGATAAATAAGCAATCGCTTCTGGAGTAGCGTCCATAGTTATTCCTTGTAATGCTAGCATTTTAGTTACCGATTTGAGTTGTAAACCTACAATTTGGGCAATATTAGCATTTGTAAGTGGTGTAAACATTACAATTTCGTCGATACGATTAATAAATTCTGGACGAACGGTTTGTTTCAGCAAGGCTAGAACTTCTACTTTTGCAGCTTCAGTTGCAGCATCGAGACTTCCTTTGAGATTCTCAAATTTATCCTGAATTATTTGGCTTCCCATATTAGAAGTCATAATAATAATGGTATTTTTAAAATCGGCTAAACGTCCTTTATTATCTGTTAATCGTCCTTCATCTAATACTTGCAATAGAATATTAAAAGTGTCAGGATGTGCTTTCTCAATTTCATCTAATAAAATTACAGAATATGGTTTTCTACGAACGGCTTCCGTAAGCTGACCTCCTTCGTCATAACCTACATATCCTGGAGGCGCACCAACTAATCTACTCACACTGTGACGCTCTTGGTATTCGCTCATATCTATTCTAGTCATGGCATTTTCATCATCAAAAAGATATTCGGCTAGTGCTTTTGCTAATTCGGTTTTTCCTACACCAGTTGTACCTAAGAAAAGAAAGGTTCCAACTGGTTTTTTTAAGTCTTGTAAACCAGCACGACTTCTACGAACTGCATCGCTCACGGCTTCTATGGCTTCTTCTTGTCCCACGACTCTTCTATGTAATTCTTGTTCTAGATGTAAGAGTTTTTCACGTTCTCCTTGCAACATTTTCATCACTGGAATCCCTGTCCATTTTGCGACTACTTCGGCAATATCTTCTCTAGTTACTTCTTCTTTTATTAAGGAAGTACCTGATTGGTTTTCTATTAATTGTTTTTGTAAAACGTCTAATCGTTCTTGTGATTCTTTTATTTTTCCGTAACGTATTTCTGCTACTTTTCCGTAATCGCCATCACGCTCTGCACGTTCGGCTTCATATTTAAAATCCTCAATTTCTGTTTTTATAGCTTGAATATTATCGACCACATCTTTTTCAGACTTCCATTTGGCATAAATCTCGTTTCGATCTTCTTTTAGATTTGCCAAATCCATTCCTAATATTTTGAGTTTACTTTCGTCTTTTTCTCTTTTAATGGCTTCAATTTCAATCTCTAGTTGCATGATTTTTCGATCCAGAACATCTAATTCTTCTGGTTTTGAATTGATTTCCATGCGCAGTTTTGAAGCCGCTTCATCCATCAAATCGATCGCTTTGTCTGGTAAAAAACGGTTGGTTATATAACGTTGAGACAATTCGACTGCAGCAATAATGGCTTCATCTTTTATCTGAACTTTATGGTGCGTTTCGTATTTCTCTTTAATTCCTCGCAGGATAGAAATGGCACTTTCAGTATCTGGTTCTTCTACCATAATTTTCTGAAAACGGCGCTCGAGTGCTTTATCTTTTTCAAAATATTTTTGATATTCATCTAAAGTTGTAGCACCAATGGCTCGCAATTCTCCTCGTGCTAGAGCGGGTTTTAGTATATTTGCTGCATCCATAGCCCCTTCGCCTCCACCAGCGCCAACAAGTGTGTGTATTTCGTCTATAAATAAAACGATATCTCCTTCGGCGGCAGTAACTTCTTTTACCACAGCTTTTAACCGTTCTTCAAATTCTCCTTTGTATTTTGCTCCTGCGATTAATGCTCCCATATCGAGTGAGAATACTATTTTATCTTTTAGGTTATCAGGAACATCTCCATCTACAATTCTGTGAGCCAATCCTTCAGCGATTGCGGTTTTTCCAACACCAGGTTCTCCTACCAGCATTGGGTTATTTTTAGTTCTACGGGTTAAAATTTGTAATACACGACGAATTTCCTCATCACGTCCAATTACAGGGTCTAGTTTTCCGTTTTTAGCTAATTCGTTAAGGTTTTTGGCGTATTTATTTAATGAGTTATAATTTTCTTCGGCAGATGCAGAAGTTACTCTTTCGCCTTTTCTAAGTTCATCAATAGAAGCTTTTAATCCTTTTTCGGTTACGCCTTGATCTTTTAATATTTGGGCTACTTTGCTTTTTGAGGCAAAAATAGCTAGGAGTAAATGCTCGATAGAAACAAATTCATCGTTCATTTTTTTTGCGATGATTTCAGCTTCGTTTAGCATTGTGTTTGCGGTTCTGGAAAGCATAATTTCGCCACCAGAAACCTTTGGAAAGCTCTGAATTGTGCTGTCTAAAATTTGTTGAAACAAAGGCACATTTATATTGAGTTTTTTCAAAATAAACGGAGCAACATTTTCATCAACATCAAAAATGGCTTTAAAAATGTGTTCGTTTTCTATTTGCTGCTGTCCGAAGCTTTGGGCTAATTGTTGTGCTGCCTGAATGGCTTCTTGAGATTTGATTGTAAATTTATTAATATTCATATTTTTTAGGTTTGTTGTTTTCTTAATAGCTAGTTATAGTAAATAATCGTCAATTGTTATTCCAATAAAAATAAAAGGACAAAATGTCTTATAATCAGTATTTAACAACGCCAAAATGACTTAAAGCATGACGAAATAAATAAAAAACATGGTGGGTTAGTAGAAAATAAAAAAGCACAAAATTCGTAATGAACTTTGTGCTTTTTGTAATGGTTAGAAACAAATTACATTTGTCTAATTTGTTTTAGTTTTTCTTTCCAGGTAGCTAATTCTTCTTTGTGACGCTCTATGTTTTTCATTACTTCAAGCACCATCGGATTGTCTTTTTTAGACTTGGCAAAAAACTGAATATTGTTTTCTAATTGGAAAATTTCGTTTTGTACTTCTTCTACTTTTCTAGTTAAGAAAATTTTCTCATTATCAATTTTTCTGGTATCATTAGATTCTGACAAATTGTCCATTCTATTGCTAAAACGCATCATATCAGCATCTTTTTTGCTTAAACTCAATTTTTCGAAAAGAACGTCTAATATTTTATTAAATTTCCCTTCAATATGTCGCCTTGCAAAAGGTACTTTTCCTATGTTTTTCCAAGTTTCAATATGAGATTTTATAGCATCAAGATCTGTTTTGTGCTCTCCAACTAATTCAAATGATTTTAATGTTTCTAAGTATTCTTTTTTCTTTTCAAAAGCAGCGAGTTCAACCTCTTCATTTTCGTTTTTCTCGGCATGCAATCTGTCGAAATAATGATTACAAGCTTCTTTAAATGCTACCCAAACTGAATCCGAATATTTTTTTGGCACATGCCCTATTTGTTTCCATTCCTCTTGAATTTTCTTCATGATAGGAGTCGAAACATTAAAATCTGTACTTTCTTGCAATTCTTTAGCACGAGTTACTAATGCGTTTTTCTTATCTAGATTTGTATTTTGGTCTTTTTTTATGTCTTTATAAAAAGAGTTCTTGTGCACATTAAAGTTACGCACAGCATTTTTAAAATCGCTCCAAGTTTCTTCATTTACTTCGGCAGGTACTTTTCCTGCGCTAAAAAAACGATCACGCAAAGCTTCTATTTTTTCTACTTGAGCTTGCCAGCCAGAGTGTACAGTAATTTTTTCGGAAGTAATAGCATCTATAGCAGCAATTATTTCTTTTTTCTGGTTTAAATTTTCAACCTCAGAACCTCTTTGTTTTTCAAAAATAAGTTCTCGTTTATCATGCATTTGCTTGGTAAAATCGCTAAAAACAGCCCAAATTTCCTCACGATTTTCTCTAGAAACAGGTCCTATATCTTCTTTCCAGATTTTATGTAATGATTGCAATTCTCTAAAAGCCTTCATTACATCAGATTCATTTATAAGTTCCTGTGCACGAGCAATTATTTTAAGTTTTGCTTCAAGATTGTGTTTAAAATCTATATCACGAGCTTCTCGATCTAAATGCAAATAATCGTAAAAATTCTCAACATGAAAATGAAAATTATTCCAAACATGGTTATATTTATCTTTAGGAATCGCCCCAGCGGTTTTCCAACGCTCTCTTAAATCATTAAACTGTTTAAGATTGTCTTTTATGTTTTCGCCAGGATTAATTAATGATTTTAATTCCTCAATAAGTGCCAAACGGGTTTGCAAATTAGCTTTCAAATCCGATTCTAAACCCTTAAAATACGTATTTTTTTTACTTCTAAACTCACTGTATAAAGAATCGAATTTAGATTTTAAAGGAAAATTATAGTCAAATTCTTCGCTAAATTCTGGATTTTCATGAGCAAACGCTTCCTTTTTTTCTTCGATAAAATGGTTGTATTTAGACAAGAAAACTGATTTTATTTCTTCAATATGGTTTTTTACAGCCATAATTTTATCCGAAACTACAATTTTTTCTAGTGCAGCAACTAAACTCTCCATATCCATTGCATCATAATTCGGCATCGGAATATCATGACTTTCGCCAATAGTTACATCTTCGCTAACCTCAGCGTTTAGATTTTCGATTGTTTCAATCGCTTCATTTCTAGAATCTTGCACTTCTTTTTCTGATTCTAATACTTCATTTCCATCTACCACAGGTAGGTTATCGTGTTGCTTGTCTTGCATGTTGCAAAATATTTACAGTTATTATTATGCCGAAGATACTAAAAACCTATGAAAACAAAAAGCAAAATAAAAATTAAAGTTACAAGAAATATTTTTTTTAGGAGCTATTTCCAGCTATCCGTTACAATCTTTTGTTTTTTAAAGAAAAAAACAAAAGGATTTTCACTACTATCTGGGCTATCATCATGATTCTTGGTATAATTTTGCCAAAATCATTCAATCTTATTTCGGAATTTCAAAAGCATATTACAAGATTTTTTTTTTAAAATTAAATCATATAATTTTCACTTTTTCATACATTTACCCCAAATTATACAAAAAATGTCATCACACCATATTGTTCGAGACGACCAAGAACCAGCACTAATCATTGCAAACGGAGCGGCTTGCAGTTCAGAATTATTAGGACAATTACTAGAATGGTCACCACTTGTCATCGTTTTAGATTCGGCAATAGAACGAGTTTTAGAATTAGGAATTAAAGTCGATGTTTTACTAGGAGATTTCGACCGTGGTTTCGATCCCGAATATTATATAGACAAACAATTCCCAATCGAAATAGTACACGCACCAGACCAAAATAAAACGGATCTCGAGAAAGCATTCGATTATCTTATAGAACGAAAAATCCCAATGGCAAATGTTGTCTGGGCAACAGGAAAAAGAGCAGACCACACTATTACAAATCTAACCAATATTGTTCGCTATCGAAATTTATTAAAAATTGTAATTATAGACGACCACTCGAAAATATTTTTATTACCTACTAAATTTAAAAAATGGTACACTGCCAACACCCCAATTTCCTTAATCCCAATAGGGATAGTCTCAGAAATTTATTCTAAAAATTTGTTTTATCCATTAGAAAACGACACCTTAACAATTGGATACCGAACAGGAAGTAGCAACCATGTTGTTGAAGACGGCATTGTAACAATCGAACACCAAAAAGGCGATTTACTCATTATGGAATGTTTAGATTAAATGCTAAAAAATCATTATACGATTTCTGTTCATTAAATTTCATTTTTTACAACTACCTTTACAACCGAAATTAAGATTATGAAAGCTAAAATAGTTCCCGAAAAAACAAATCTTCACCCCAGAAATCTACACAAATTTGGATATGATTTTGAAGCATTAACTACCTGTTCTCCTGAACTAAAAAACCATGTTTTTACAAACGAATATGATACTCAAACCATCAATTTTAGCAACCCTGAAGCAGTAAAAGCACTAAATAATGCTTTATTAATAGCCTATTATAACATTAAAAATTGGGGTATTCCGCAAGATTATCTTTGTCCGCCCATTCCTGGAAGAGCAGATTACCTACATTATATAGCAGATTTATTAGCCACTACAAACAACCAAATAATTCCTGAAGGCGAAAATGTAATAGGTCTAGATATAGGAATTGGCGCCAATTGTATATACCCAATAATAGGAAATGCTATATATGATTGGAGTTTTGTAGGAACTGATATCGATGAAAAAGCGATTCAGAATTGTAAAAAAATCATCGAAAACAACCCAAAATTAATTGATGCCATAAGTTTGCAACAGCAAGTAGAATCTAGATTTATATTCAAAAATATTATCCTTACAGATGATAAATTTGCATTTACAATTTGTAATCCACCGTTTCATAATTCGGCTGCAGAAGCTACAAAATCATCTGCAAGAAAAGTAAACAATTTGCAAGAAATTCGAACTAAAAATCCAGTTTTAAATTTTGGAGGACAAAATACCGAATTGTGGTGTGATGGTGGCGAAATAGGATTTATTACTCAAATGATTTACGAAAGCGCAAAATACCCAATGCAAGTTTTGTGGTTTACTACATTAGTGTCTAAAAGAGAAAATTTGTCTAGCATTTACAAGACTTTAAACAAAGTTTCTGCCGTAGAAATAAAAACAATTGATATGGCACAAGGTCAAAAAAATAGCCGAATTGTAGCTTGGACATTCTTATCAGAGTTGCAACAAAAAGCTTGGACATTTTAAAAATACCTGACAAAACTATTCATTCCAAATTTCCCACGCTTTTTCTGCCTGAAAGACTAACATATCATAACCATTTTTTATAATTGCGCCTTTATTTTCTGCTTTTTCAAGAAACACTGTCTTTTCGGGGTTGTATATCAAGTCGAAAGCAATGTGTTTTGGCGTAAAAAATGAGTAAGGAATATCCGGAAACAATTCTGTTTTTGGAGTAGTTCCCAGGGGTGTACAATTGATAATGATTTGGTAATCATCAAAAATTTTTGCATCTATCTCATTATAAGTAATCGTGCTTTCTTTTTCTAGACGGGATACAAAAAGGCTTTCTATATTTAATTTTTTTAAACCAAAAGCCACTGCTTTTGCAGCACCACCAGTTCCTAAAATTAAAGCTTTTTTGTGGTGTGATTTTAATAAAGGTTTTAGCGATTTATTAAAACCAAAATAATCTGTATTGTCGCCAAATAACTTCCCGTTTGGAGAGATTCTAATTGTATTTACGGCGCCAATTTCTTTAGCATTTTGAGACAATTCGTCTAAAAAAGGAATAATCGTTTCTTTGTACGGAATGGTAACGTTTAAGCCAATTAAGTTTGAATTTATTTGTAAAATTTTAGTAAATTCTTCAATACTTTGAATGTCGAAATTCTCGTAGCTAAAGGCGTTATTATTTTTTTCTTGTTTAAATTTATTTGTGAAATAATTTTGCGAAAAAGAATAGCTTATGTTTTTGCCTAGTAATCCTAATTTTTTCATTTATTGGAGTTAAAAAAATAAATAGAACACCATAGTATATAGAATAATAAGATGCTTTGCTAATTATAATTCTAGTTAAGAAATATTTTTTTTTGCTAAAAAGCAGTGTATAAGTACCCTTTAAAACCTATGTTTCTATGTCGTTAAAAGAATTTATTTTTTATGTCTTAAAATATAATCTTGTACTATTTTTTGTTCCCAAACTACTGGAAATAATTTTTCGATAATATTTCTTTTTTTAAAGTTTTGACGCAAGGCGTTGCTTAAATGAAAAAATCCTTTTTCGTTTTCATTTAACATAAAGTAGAAACTTGCCAAACGATATTCTACTTCAAATTCTTCTGGAAAATGCTCGCAGGCTTGTAATAAGGTTTGTATGCAAGCTTCAAATTCTCCTAAAAATTGTAAAATATCTGTCCAAAACAACCAAGTATCTAGTTGATAATCGCCATGTTTTACTGCTTTTCTGCAACCATATTCTGCTTCTTCAAAAAGATTTAAAGCTTTATTTATGGTTGCAAAGCGTTTCCAATATAGTTTGTTTTCGGCATCTATTTGTATGGCTTTGTTTACATAATATAGTGCTTTTGGGTAGTTTTTTTTGCGAAAATAAAAATCGGTTATAGCGATCCAACCTTTGTCTAATAAAGGATCTTCGTGTACCGTTTGGTTATAAAACTTAATGGCTTGTACTTCGTTTCCTAATTTCTCGTAGCATTTTCCTATTCTCAATAAGGCATAAGAAGTTGGATCATCTAATTTGATAGTTTCGTTATAATTTTCGATTGCTTCTTCGTAGCGTTTTAGGCGTTCTAGGGCTTTTGCTTTTTCCATAAAGGCACCAAGAAATTCGTCATCTATGATTGTTGCGTAATCGAAAGCAATTAATGATGCTTCGTATTCTTTGAGTCCGTAATTGAGTCTTCCTAATTGGTGCCAAGCGATTTCGCTATAGGGATTTGTTTCTATATATTTTGTAATATACTTTATAGCTTCTTGGTGCTGATCTAAAAATTCGAAACAATATACTACATTGTATAAGCTAGCTTGTTCTTCTGGATCTGATTCTAGGCATAGTATAAAATTTTCTTTTGCTAACTCTAGATTGTCTAAAAAGAGGTACTCCATACCTATTAGGTTGTACGCATCTGGAAGGTCGTCAGTGTATTTTAAAGCTATTTTTAGGTATTCGACTGCTTTTTCGTGTTGGTCTCTTTTAGAACAGATATTTGCTTTTTGAATGTATATTTCTTCG
The DNA here is from genome assembly GCF_002217405.1 of Flavobacterium psychrophilum DSM 3660 = ATCC 49418. Classification (GTDB taxonomy): domain Bacteria; phylum Bacteroidota; class Bacteroidia; order Flavobacteriales; family Flavobacteriaceae; genus Flavobacterium; species Flavobacterium psychrophilum. The sequence continues at coordinate 45,300 of NZ_MUHE01000007.1, forward strand.
TTTGTAGGCTCGATGGCGTATAGTTCGTTTAGCATTTTTTCGGCAATATCGAGTTTGTCGTCATACACGAGCATTTCTACTTGTACGAGTTTTAGCCCTGTAGATTTTGGGTGCTGATCTAGGGCGAGTTTTAAGGCTTTTTTTGCTAGTGCAGGTTTGCCAATGTCTAGGTAGTGTAGGATAATATCCTCGAATTCTTCTGAATCGAAAAACAAAACTTTGTTTGTTTTTAGCATTGATTCAAATTTTGACAAGGATAAGTTTTGATCGTCTTCTTCTTGGCTCAAGTACATGGTCTTTTCGTTTAAATTTATCCAAAAATAAAAGTAGGACTTAAATGTTTAATGGATACTTTTTTTTTGTTTTGTTGTGAACAATTTAATTAACATTTTTTAATTGATAATTGACAGTTGACAGTTGACAATTAATATTTTTTTAATTTGATGACTGAATGTTAAATTTCAGATCGAAGCTCTAGCCCTGATAGCAGTGAAAATCCTTTTTTGAGGTTTTTTCCGAAAAAAAGATTGTAACGGATAGCAGGAAATAGCTCCTAAAAAAATTATTCGTTAGTCATTGTCATGGCTAACTCATTCATAGCATCAATAATTATGCCACAACCTTCGCTAATTTCTTGATTTGAAATGGTTAGCGGTGGCGTGATGCGAATGGCACAGCCTTCGAAGAGTAACCAGAACAAAATTAAGCCTTTTTCTTGGCATTTGAAGATGATTTGGTTTGTGATTTCGGGGCTTTCTGTTATAATGGCAAGCATGAGTCCTTCGCCTCGGATTTCTTTTATGAGTGGATGTACTAAGAGTTGTCGGAATAATTTTTCTTTGTGCAAGGTTTCTTGCATAATATTAGTTTGAACGAGTTCTTGTAATGTTGCCAAGCAAGCGGCTGCGATTACTGGGTGCCCGCCAAAGGTGGTAATATGTCCGAGTTTTGGGTCGTGACTTAATAGATCTATGTGGGCTTCGTTTGCTGTAAATGCTCCTACTGGCATGCCTCCCCCCATGCCTTTTCCCATGACTACAATGTCGGGAATGACGTCGTAATTTTGGAAACCGAATAGTTTTCCTGTTCGCCCAAAGCCGGGTTGAATTTCGTCGAGAATCATCATGGCGCCTACTTGGTCGCAACGTTGTCTGATTTTTTTTAAGAAATCATTTTCGGGACGTATGAATCCTGCACCGCCTTGTATGGTTTCTAGGATTATTCCTGCGGTTTTTGTGGTTATTTTTTGAATATCGGCTTCGTTATTGAAGGTGATAAAATCGACATCAGGAATGAGTGGTCGGAATATTTGTTTGCGTTCTTCGAATCCCATCACGCTCATAGATCCCATCGTATTGCCATGATATGCGTTGTGACAGGAAATAAGTTGACTTCTTCCTGTAATTCTTCGAGCGAGTTTTAGTGCGCCTTCAATAGCTTCTGTTCCTGAATTTACTAAATAGGTTTTGTTTAGTTTTTCAGGCATATTTTCTGCTAATAATTTGCATAATTTGACTGCGGGATCTTGTGCGTATTCGCCATATACCATAACATGCATGTACTTGTCTAACTGATTTATGATGGCTTCTTTTACTCTAGGATGTTGGTGTCCTAAGGTACAGGCGGAAACTCCTGCTACAAAATCTAGGTATTTTTTGTTGTTGGTGTCAAATATATAAGAGCCTATGGCATGTGAAACTTGCATACCAAGTGGATAGGGTGAGGTTTGTGCTTGGTATTTGAGAAAATCTTTAATCATTATTTTAAAATTTTGTACCTTTAAAAAATATCTTTTGAATTTTTTATTTTAAAAAATTATTTTTTCTTTTTTTTACCAACTTTCTTTTCTACATTTTGTTTGTCGTATTCTAATGTTTCTTGAGATGGTTGCATAGGAATGTTTATATCTTTAGATTTTGCTTTCGATTCTTTTTGGGCTTTGGCATCGAGTTCGAGTTCTTCTTTTGGAAAAAGATCTTCTTTTGTTAGGATTTGTTCGTCGCCACGCCAAATGAATCCTTTTAGTTTTCTGGCATTTTCTGGTAGTTCTTCTTCTGGATAAATTATGCCCTCGACATCGGTAAAAAAAGTAATGGTTTCGATGTTATTGGCCTCTAAAATCATATTAATTTTGCTGCTCACATTTTTGTTTATTCCTATGAGTTCATTTTTTTCGTTTCGCATATAAAAGATGACTTCGGCATTTTTAATAACATTTACTTCATGCAATTTGTTTTTTTTAAACTTACCAAATAAATTTTGTCCTTTTACTTGATTGAAGCCTTCGCCTATGGTGTCTTTTGAAATAATAAAAGCATTGTTTAGTACTTTTAGGGAATCTATTTTTTCTGTTTTTTGATTAGAAACAAGATGCATAACATCGCCTGTCATTTGGTTTTTTCCGTTCCAGAGTACGGGTTTTCCTATCATTTGTGTTAATCCCTTTTTTTTGTCATAGTGAATAGAATCGCACTTACCACTGATGTCTTTTTTAAAAAAACGAGCATTGTTTGAACCTCGGATAATTCGGCTTTCGGGTTTGCCTGTTACTAATATTTTTTTGGCATGAAAGTAAACAGAATCTTTTTCGAACAAGGTAATAGCAACGGCTTTTTTTGTAATAAACATCGAGTCTTTTTGTTTGTAAACTTCTGCATAATTGCCTTTTACTACAAAATGATTAATTGTATCGGTTACTTTGACATTGTTTTTTGCTCGAGCAAAGTCTAATTTTCGGTCATAATAAATATCATCTCCTTCTATGAGTCTGTCTTTGTAGGTTATTTTAGAGCCTTTTTGTAGTTTTCCTTCGTCTTTTTTAGTATCATAAAAACCTTTAGTGGTATAAATTGTATTGGTGGCCGATGTAATTGTTGATGGCCCAAAAACATACGCATGACCTGAATTTGTATAATAATCTAAATGGTTTGTTTTTATTGTTTGTCTAGGATTTGTAACGCTAACAGCATCTGAAAATTGAAATTTTTTCTGATTTAAATAATATTTGCCAGAATTACTTACTAGTGTATTTTCGGGATCTCGGATAGTTCCTTTTGAATTGTAATAGGCTTGTTGCGAATTTCTATCGAAGTTAATAGTATCTGTTGCTAAGGTCATTTTTGGATCTCGAAGCAAGACATCGCCTGTGGCATAAGCAAACTTAGTATTTCCGTTATATTCGGCATATTTACTATTCATAGAAAGGGTGTCTCCTTGCACCATATTTACATTTCCAAAGATTTTAACAAAGTTAGATTTTGTAAAATGATAGGCTTTGTTACAAGTCATACGAACGCCTTCGTGTATGATAACTACATTGCCGGTTAGAACAATGGCTCCGGGAACTTCTTTCTCGGAAATATCTAAAAAATCAGAGTGCTGAATAACAATTTGTTTGGCATCTTGAGACCAAAGTGTTGTTTGACTGAAAAGTATCAATAGTAAAACTAAACGAAAATATATTTTATTCAATGGATTGTAATTTTTGTCAAAATTAAGGAAATTATGAAAAATATGGTTTTTATTAAGAATTATTTATATTTATACTTATACCTTTTATATTTAATAAGTGGTCTGAATACAATATCATTTTCTGAATCATATAAGAAATATAAGGATATTTGAGTTAGCCTCTCTAAAATAATGGGATTAACAGTAGTAAGTAGTGAAATTTGTAATGGGGCTTAGTATTTGCTACTTTTATTTACTCGATAATCATTTCTTTTAATTTTTCTCGATATTCCTCTAAGATGTCTATTTTCGAGATAAATCCGAAGAATTTTCCATATTTGATAACTGGAAGCGTTGTTTGATTTGTGATTTGAAATTTTTCCATAACAATTTCTATTCCGTCATCGTATTGTATAACCCCAATGGGTTGTTTTAAAATTTCTTTGATACAAGTATGTTTTATCCTAAAGGGGTTAAAAATGGTTGTTCGAATGTCATTAAAATCTACAATTCCGACTAGTTTTTCTTTTTCATCAATAACAGGAAAAATCTCTTGATGCAGAGTTGATAAATGTTCGACTAAATTTTCTAACGAATTTTCTATAGTAATTGTTTTAATATTGGTTTTTATTAAAGCTAGGAAATCTATACTTTGCAAAATATTTTTATCTTTATTACTGGTAAAAACCTCGCCTTTGTCTGCTAGGCTCTTAACATCCATCGAATGTTTTTCAAATCTTTTAGATACAGCAAAACTAATTGAGGATACAATCATAAGCGGAACCATAAGGTCGTAACCGCCAGTAATTTCGCCAATTAAAAAAATAGCTGTAAGAGGTGCGTGAAACAATCCGCTCAAAATTCCAGCCATACCTACAATCGCAAAATTCCCTACGGGCAATGCACTAGAGATCCCTAAAAGATTTATAGATTTTGCGACAAAAAAACCTAAGTAAGACCCCACAAAAAGCGAAGGAGCAAAATTACCTCCGTTACCCCCACTTCCTAGTGTTATTCCTGTGGCAAACGATTTTAGAAAAACTGTAATTCCTATAAAAGCAAGCAAAATCCATTGGTTATTTTTATGGTTTTTTAGAATTGTATTGTCTAATAAAACCTCGGGATGGTTTGTAGATAAAGTTCTAATGCTTTCGTAACCTTCTCCAAAAAGTGTTGGAAAAAAGAAAATTAAAACCGCTAAAAGTATCGCACCAAATAATGCTTTTTTGTAAGGACTGCTTTTAAATCTGCTAAAAAAATGTTCGACTTTTCTGAAATTTCTTGCATGATATACAGATACAAAACCAGCCAAAACTCCCAATAAAATATAGTAAGGTGTGTTGTGAAAATTAAAAGTTTCTTCTTGTTTGAAACTTAATAATATATCTCTACTTAAAATCATTTGAGAAACTAAAGCGCCCGTCGCTGCAGAAATCATGATAGGTATAAATGCTGATATACTTACATCTGTTAAGACTACTTCTATGGCAAATAAAACACCCGCAATGGGTGCGTTGAAAGCCGATCCAATTCCTGCAGCAACCCCACAAGCTAAGAGTAAAATTCTATCTTTTTGTGATAATTTATATTTTTGTGCAAAATTAGAACCAAAAGCTGCTCCAGTAATTACAATTGGGCTTTCTAATCCTGCCGAACCTCCTAAACCAACAGTAAGTGAACTTGTAATAATCTGAGCATACATTTGTTTTTTAGGAACAACACCGCCTTTTTTTGCTACCGCCTGCAAAATATGAGAACTTCCTTTTTCTAATTTTCCATCTAGAAATCTTCTAATAACAAAAACAGTGAGTAGGATACCAATAACAGGTAAAATACTATTTGAATAAGGTAGTTTTAAAAAAGTGTTCAAATAATTAGCAAACAAGAACACATTGTGCGCAAAACTTTTTAGAATAATTACTGCAAATGAACAAGATATAGCAATAACAACAGAGGATAAATAAATAAAATTCCTTTCAGACAATACTTCTTTTGCTAAAAAAAAGATACTCTCGAAACGGCGAATTATTTTTCTTACAAATAATTGAAAACTTACTAAAATTCTGCTTGGCATTTTTATTTTTTGTATTGTAGAATTACAAATATAAGTTTTTATTTTTGTTTGCCCTAAACGGATAATGATTAAATAATAATTCTAAATTTAAAACAAAGTATATTTGTAAAAATTAATAAAAGTATTACCTCATGAAAATTACTGGATTATTTAAAGAATTTTTTGAAAGCGAAAAGTCTAGCGGATTATTTCTAATAAGTTGCACACTTTTCTCATTGGTTATAGCAAACTCAGCAATTGCAAACAGTTATTTGCATTTTTGGCATGCAAATTTAGCAGGAAATAGTTTAGAATATTGGATAAATGATGGGCTAATGACTATTTTTTTCTTACTCATTGGTCTAGAATTAGAAAGAGAAGTTTATGATGGCGAATTATCAAACATTAAAGATGCAATGCTCCCTATTTTTGGTGCTATTGGTGGTATGATTGTTCCCGCAGGATTATTTTTAGTAATGAATTTTGGAACCAAAACCCAATCTGGAGCAGGAATTCCTATGGCAACAGATATTGCTTTTGCCTTGGCTATATTGTCGCTTTTAGGAAATAAAATACCATTATCGCTAAAAATATTTTTAACCGCATTAGCTGTAATCGATGATTTAGGAGCAATTCTGATAATTGCTGTTTTTTATACCAAAACATTATTATGGACTAATTTATGTATTGCCTTAGGTATTTTTGGGTTTTTACTAATTCTTAATAGACTTAAAATAAGAAACTTAATTCCGTACTTAATTGGGGGTGTTTTTATGTGGTATTTTATGTTACATTCAGGTGTTCATGCTACAATTACGGGTGTATTGCTTGCTTTTGCAATTCCTTTTGGAAACGGAGATTCGAGATCTACATCATATATTTTACAACATTTTTTGCACAAACCAGTAGCCTTTTTTATACTTCCATTATTTGCATTGGCCAATACAGCCATTGTGTTAAGTTCTAATATAAGCGAAACATTAATTCAAAATTATAGTATAGGAATTGCATTGGGATTAATTATTGGTAAACCACTGGGTATTTTTCTCTTAAGCATGCTAGCGGTTTCCTTAGGGATTTGCAAACTTCCAGATGATTTAAACTGGAAATCTATTCTTGCCGTGGGTTTTCTGGGAGGTATTGGTTTTACGATGTCTATTTTTATAACCTTATTGGCTTTTAATGACGATACAATCATAAACAATGCAAAATTTGTCATTTTAATTTCCTCCTTAATTGCTGGAATTATTGGTTATTTCAGTCTAAAATATGTGTTAAAAAATACAATTATCGAAAATAAGAATTAATAAACCAATTTTAATTTTCAAATTAATAATATCTTTGCCTATCTTAAATTTCATTATATGAAACGTGTTGTAGTAGGTCTTTCTGGAGGTGTCGATTCGAGTGTTGCTGCATATTTATTGCAAGAGCAAGGCTATGAAGTAATAGGTCTGTTTATGAAAAACTGGCACGACGATTCTGTGACTATTTCTAACGAATGCCCTTGGTTAGAAGATAGTAACGATGCACTATTAGTTGCCGAAAAATTAGGAATACCATTTCAAACCGTCGATTTAAGCCAACAATATCAAGAAAAAATTGTCGATTATATGTTTAGCGAATACAAAAAAGGACGCACACCAAACCCTGATGTACTTTGCAATCGCGAAATAAAATTCGATGTTTTTATGAAAATCGCACTATCACTTGGTGCCGATTATGTTGCCACAGGTCATTATTGCCGAAAAGGAGAAATTGAAGTTGATGGCAAACCAGTTTATCAATTACTAGCTGGTGTAGATGATAACAAAGACCAATCCTATTTTTTGTGCCAATTATCGCAAGAGCAATTAGCCAAATCGTTATTCCCAATTGGCGAACTTACAAAACCTCAAGTACGTGAAATTGCTACTAAAATAGAATTAGTTACTGCCGAAAAAAAAGATTCTCAAGGGCTGTGTTTTATAGGAAAAGTACGATTGCCAGAATTTTTGCAACAACAACTAAAACCTAAAGAAGGTTTAATATTTGAAGTTGATGCAACCAACCAAATATATAATCAAGAAAAAATTAATTTCGATTCGGTACAAGAAAAATTGGCTTTCGAAGCCAAAGATATTCAATATACTCCAGAAGTCGCTAAAGTTGTTGGAAAACACCAAGGAGCTCATTATTTTACCATTGGTCAGCGTAAAGGATTAAATGTTGGTGGCACAAAAGAAGCTTTATTTATCATTTCGACAAATGTAGAAACCAATGCAATTTATACTGGACAAGGACACAAGCATCCCGGATTGTTTAAAAAAGCATTGTTCGTTACTAATGATGAAATACATTGGATTCGTCCAGATTTAGCTTTAACCAATGGGCAAACAATACAAGTCATGGCGCGTATTCGTTACCGTCAGGAGTTACAAAAAGCGACTTTGCATCAGTTTGAAAATGGTTTGTATGTAGAATTCGAAACGCCACAATCTGCCATTACACAAGGGCAGTTTGTTTCTTGGCACATTGGTGATGAGCTAATTGGCTCTGGTGTTATCTCATAAAAATTAAAGCTAGAATGTCATATACATTGAAAGCCGTAACCTCATAAGGAATTTATAAAAAACAAATTAAGATTCTAGCTCTTAAAAAATTTGTGCAATTTATGACAACAGAATAAATAACAAATAAATACAAAAACCTTACCTAATCATAATATACCTAAATGGTAGCCAATAAATACACTAATTTTTAGTATAACGAGATTTTTTTTTATAACATCTAAGAGTTTCTTAATAATCTAATTCAACTTCAAAATTACTGTCTATTTAAAACTGAGTCTTTATTTTTGGTATTTGATTTGTTAATACTTTTTTCTATTACTTCCTCGTTAAGTTAGGAATAAACTTTTAAAAACTCTCTCACAGTTCCTAATAATTTTGCTAGTCCCCTATTGCAAAACATCCTACCGTTGATGAATATCATATTAAAACCTGTTAAAAAAATTAATACTATTTATTCCTGCTAAGGTTAATAAGGGATACATTTATTTTTAATGATTATGGTACTACAATTGTTATAGTAAAAAAAAAAGGCACCTTTTTTGTTATTACAAAAAAGATGCCTTTAGCTAACCACTCGAAATGAATTGTTATATGTGTTTTCTAATTATTTTTTAATTATTTTTTTAGAAATAAATTTCTCATTATCTACTGTTACTTTTAGAATATAAACTCCTTTATCTAAATTATTTGTAGTTAACAAAATGCTGTCTGCACTATTGGTTACTGTTTTATTGTACACCTCTTGACCTAATAAATTATAAATCGAAAGGGTTACATTTTTGCCTGACATTTCTGACGTACTTATAGTAACTTCATTTGCAAAAGGGTTTGGATAAACACCTAATAATTCTGCATTATCAAAAGTAGCATTTGCTAAACTCGATGGGGTTGTAATAGCACCATTAGGTTTTGTGTTGTATCCAAATTTTGTAACAGTATAACCATCACCATTAGCATCAATAGTTATTTGCATCCAACCATAACATGGTCTTCCTCTTCTAAAATATTCAAAACCAACAAAACCTGTTGTACCACCTGCCCAAGCAGTATAAGTAGCACTACGCAAATCTAACTGATTTGGATAAGCACCTGGCGCAATAAATGTTTTAGTACCATCAATAACACTATTAAAAGGTAATTTTGTAATGTTTATTGTACCTGTTGTACCTATTAATCGTTTACCGTAAGTTTCTATTTTTAAATTATTAGCAGCAAATCTCCAAACACCATATTCTGTATTGTCACCTTTTGCAAGATCAATATATTTCCAAGTTTGAGTTGCGTTAGCCGTTGCTCCAGTAAGTGCTTCTGAAAATATACCATAAGGATCTTCAAAATCTAGTTTTATTGTAAACACCGAAGTATCTAAACCTGCAACACCACCTGTTACAATTGCGTCTTTAAGTGTTAAAACCAAATTTGCAGTATTACTAAGTGCATTTGCAGTAGCTCTACCGGCAAAAGTAAGTTTCAATTCATTATTACTAATTGCGGTAAGTGTAGCTGTAAGACCAGCAGGAACACCTGTAAGTGTATATTTGGTTGCAGCAACAACTCCTGAACTTTGGGTATAAGTACCATTGTTAGTAACTAATTTTAAAGAAACTCCTGCAGGATCTATAGCACCGTCATTAGTGTCTGCTTCATAAATAGTAGTAGCAGATAATGAAGTAGCTATTTTCGTAGTCATCCCTGCAACTATATTAGCCCCTGGTTGTGTGTTGTAAGCATACTCTAATACTGTATATCCGTCGCCATTTGCATCTACTCGTACTTTAAACCAACCGTAGCACACTTCACCATCAATTAAATGTTCAAACCCCACATATCCTGTTTTACCATCCCAAGCGGTATAAGTAGCAGTACGTAAATCTAGTTGTCCTGGGTAGGCAGTTGGTGCTGTAAAATTACTGGTAGCATTTATTATAGTTCCAGATACTAATAAACTAATGTTTTTAGTTCCTGTTTGGCAAGCTAATTTGTTACCATAAGTTTCAATTTTTAATTGATTGGCTGCAAATCTCCAAGCGCCATAATCTTGACCAAAATCTGTAGCAAAAAACTTCCAAGAATTAGCAGCTCCTTGTACAGTAACATCTGCCATATCTACAAAAAATATACCGTAAGGATCAATAAATTTTGTAGCAAAAGTTAGACCATTACATCTTACACCTGTAAGACCTCCTGAAAAGGCTGCTGCCAAAAATTTAACCGATATATCGCCAGAATTACTAGCGGTATGGCTTGTAGCAGTACCTGTAAAGGTAAGTGTAAGTTGTTTGTTAGTATTTACTGCAAGTACTGGCGTAAGCCCTGTTGGTAAATTAGTAACAGTATAGTGTGTTCCTTGTGTCAAAGTACCTGTAGCTAAAGCAAATGTTTTGGTACCATCTAATATAATTACGGCATTGCCAGCTAAAGCACCATTATTAAGCGCATCTTCTTTAAATCTAACTGTTGTAGAAGCTAATGCAGAACCTGTACTAGTACTAACTCCAGTAGCAGTTAAATTAGCAGTTTGCCATAGTGTTGTTCTTGCAGGGTGACCTAATGCTGTTATCATACGGGCTACTTGCCCTTGAGTATACATTTTATAACAACCTCTTGCACCATTATACCCCATATAGTTCTCTATATTTACCTTATCTCCTGTACAATTTGTACCTGGCGTACAGCTAAGACCGTGTGTACCATCTTCAATTGGGGTATCCGCAACCTGATCGGTCCCAGTACAACCACCATCAAAAGTATGTATTAAGTTTAAAAAATGCCCAAACTCATGACTAAAAGTAGAAGCAAATTCTTTGTCTGTATTGCCAAAAATATAAGCACCATTAAAAACAATACGTGCAGTCTTTGCGGTAGTCATACCGTTATCTGGATACCATGCTACACCAGAATTGGTTACACTACCATCATTATATAAATCGTTTTGTATGTAAACGTTTATGTATTTGGTATTATCCCAAGCATCGGCAGCAATTTGGTCATCATAACCCCCACCATTACCGTAACCATTTTTTGCTGGATGAAAAATAACTCCAGTGGTACAGTTACCGTTTGGATCTATTTTTGCCAATTTAAATTCAATACTTAAAGTAGCACGTCTAGCTTGAAAAAAAGGCTCTACGGTACCATAATCATCATTTAAACCATTAAAATCTTTATTAATTTCAAGTAATGTGGTCGCTAACTTGTCATAAGTTACTGTTTTACCACTTTGTACATCTCCGTACACATGAAATACTACTGGCAAAGTATAAGTTGCGGCATTAGTAGTATTTACGCCTCTCATTTCATTAATTAATCTAGATTCTTGAAGACGAGAATAATTATTAAAATCATTCCATTCTTTTAACGACTTCGGGTTATTCCTAAAAATAACATCATTTTCTTGTTTCGATCGGCAGTTAAGATCTTGTGCACTTGCGCTTGTAAAGGCAAGAAAAGATAAAAACACCAATACGCTGAGTCTTTTGTACATCATAAAGGGGTGTTAACTAATTAGTAATTGTTTGTTTTTTTTTGTTTTTGTTTTTGTTTTTGTTTTTGCTTTCTGTCTGAAACAAAATTTTGTTTAAAATATCAACTTAAGTAATTTGAAAGTTTTAATGCTCTAAAATGAAAATATTACATGATTTTTAAAATATTTCAAAATGTGACAATTACTTAAAAGCTTATTAAAAATTTATTTTTTTTGATTTTTAAGAAAACATAAATAATATATTTTGCAAAAATAACTAATTATTATTATACATTCAAAATATTATAGCAGAATAATTTAATGTAAAAGTAAAATTTTAACATATAAACATACACATTACCAGTTAACTATATAAAATACCTAAACTTACGCTTGTACTATCGGAATAAATTAAAGTTAAGTTGATTAATCCAATTGTACTTGTTGTCTTAAAATTCTTATTTATTTGTATTTCAATACATAAAACCAAAAACATGTCCTACCATTGTCTTCGTTTTTTGAGTTTTTGAGTTTTTGAGTTTTTGAGTTGCTGACATAAAAAAACACTGGCTTAATACTATTAATTACAGTATTTTGTATTAAAGATTTTCACTATAATTTTATTTCTATCGAAGTTCCGTACACTTGGTTTGCAAACAAAAGCACGCCTCTTTTGCTAAAACCCTAATAATGAGATTTAAAAAAGACTGTTTAGCATAGAATTAAGCCAAAAAAAACTTAATAGCTCAAGGCTATGAAAAAGACATTTCGGAGTGAGAATGTTTTAGAGTTATAATGGGGTTCCAAGGCGACAAAAGCTACCGAGAATTTATAAGCCATGAGAAGTAAAAAAATGGTCATAAATACAAACGTTATGACAATATAAAGTATGTTTGTTTTGAAAAAAAATGCGCTAAATCTAGACACAAATAGTAAACTACTAAAAATTATTTTATTGAAGTTAAATAAGAAACCTTCCAAAGATATTTAGATGACTATTTTCATAGACACAATAGGGGTATTTACAAGAATTTATTTTTGATAATATATTCAATCGATTAATATCATATCTACATTAGGGTTAAAAAAAATGATCTTCTTAAGCCAATACCCAATGTTTTTTTAACACTAAAATTAATAAACATTATCCTAATTTACTTTTCAATCCTGTTTAAAATATCATTCATCATATCTATTTGCACTTTCTGAATCTCGATAAGTGCTTGTTCTTGGTGCATAATTAGATGGTCTATTTTCTCATGAAGCATTCTAATTTCGAGCTCAGATTTTAGGTTAATCATGTAATCATTTTTTGCACGTTCTCTATCTTTTTCTTCCTGACGATTATTACTCATCATAATTACTGGTGCTTGTAGCGCAGCAAGACACGACAATATTAGATTTAGTAATATAAACGGATACGGATCGAATCCTTTATTTATAAAGACAAAAAAGTTTAAAAGAATCCAAATAATAAGAAAAATAACAAACGAAATTATAAACGTCCAGCTTCCTCCAAACTTGGCTACATTATCGGCAAGCTGTTGTCCGAAAGTATATTTCTTAGTGTCAAAATCTATTTTATTAGTTAATATTGTTTCACTTTGAACGGCATCAAAAACTTTTTTCTCTAATAAATTGAGTTCGTCAACTCCTTTCAATAAAAATACAGAAATATATTTTTCTCTAAACAAATTGAGTTCACTAATTGCTATTTCGTCATTCTCGGAAAAATTTGGGCATTCTTTTTGTATAAAATCGAAAATAGATTTTCTTATCATACCCCCTTTTATCTTATCGATAATTGGAAATTCTTTTTCTGAAATTGCGCTTACAAATGTTTTCATATAAATAATATTATTTAATGCGTACAAAAATTGATTTCGTGATTTTTAATCCTAAAAACACAAAGGAAATGGTTATAACATTTCAGTAAAATAAATATTTTGTACTTTATAGTTCGGGTTGAAATAAAAAAATATTCCTTTTGTGTTGTTTTTCAAGTACTAAAAAATTAATACCATTTTTTCTTTTTAAAATAAAAAACCATTCCTAAAAGCAATACAAACATACTACCTAGAATTACAAAATAGCCATATTTCCAATGTAATTCTGGCATATTTTCAAAATTCATACCATATACACCAACTATAAACGTAAGTGGCATAAAGAAAACCGAAACAACAGTAAGGGTTTTCATGATTTCGTTCATCTTATGACTTTGCGCCGAAAAATAAAAATTAGAAGCACTATCTAACGTAGTAATATCATACTCTATTTGTTCTAAAAGTTCTAAACATTTTTGATGCAAACGCTCAAAAAAACTATAATTTTCTTTTTCGATAGCATTAAAAACATTATCATCTTTCATACTTTTTATAGAATATAAGGAATCTCGCAAAGGAATAATAGAGCGTTTAAGAAAATTAAAATTATCCCGATGCTTTTCTATTTGCTCTAAAATAACAGGTTTACTACTTGTTTTAGTCAAATTAATTAATGTTTCTACCCTATCTTCTTCATTTTCGATAGTAATATAGAAATTTTCCATAATAGCATCTAGCAATAAATACAACAAATAATCTGCCTTTTTATCTCTCACAATACCAGAGTGTGTTCGTATTCGTTCTCTAATATGAGTAAAAAAATCACTCTTTTTCTCTTGAAAAGAAGATAAAATTCCGTTTTTAAGTAAAAAACTTATCTGCTCGACATTTATATTATCAGAATTTTCTATTGGCAATAATGACTTAACATTAAAAAATAAAACGTCATGATACTCCTCAAGTTTTGTTCGTTTTGTGGTATTTAAAATATCGCCCAACATAAAATTATCTACTTTCAGGAAATCTCCAACTTCTTTTATTACCAATATTTCATTTAATCCATGAATATTTAACCAATTTACTTTACTAAAATCTATTATCGAAAGTAAATTTTGGCATTTATGGTCTGCACATTCTGTTAATTTTTCGCTATCATATACAAACAATTGCATTTCTGTGACAACATTTTTATGGCTACCAGTATATTCTAAAAATGCAGGAACAACTTTTTTTCCTTTTTTATATTTTATTTTTCGCACCTAATAATAATTTGAGCTAAAGATAGCTGTTTTTAAAAATCAAAGATTATTTTTACAAAAAATATTTATGATAAATATTTATGATAACTAAATCATAAACCCAAATGAGGTTTTTCTCATAAATTTGCCAATAAAAAATTACCTATATATGAAAACGTTAATCATCAATATAAAAGAATTACTTCAAGTTCGAGACAATCATATAGATAAAGTTTCTGGCACAGAAATGGGTGTTTTACCTAAAATTGACGATGCTTTTTTGTTAATAGAAGATAATTTGATTGCTAATTTTGGTTCGATGTCAAATTGTCCGACCATCAAAACAGACCAAACTATCGATGCAAAAGGTAAAATAGTTTTACCAACTTGGTGCGACAGTCATACGCATATTGTATATGCCGGAAATCGTATTCAGGAATTTGTAGATCGAATAAAAGGTTTAAGTTATGAAGAAATTGCAAATCGTGGTGGCGGAATTTTAAATTCTGCAAAGAATTTAAACCAAACCAGCGAAGAAGATATTTACAACCAATCGAAAGTTCGCTTAGAAGAAATCATGCAACAAGGAACTGGGGCTGTCGAAATAAAATCTGGATACGGACTCACGGTTGATGGTGAAATAAAAATGCTTCGGGTAATTAAAAAATTAGCTGCAAATTATCCTATAAAAATAAAAGCAACTTTTCTTGGTGCGCATGCCTTTCCTAGTGAATATAAAGAAAATCATGCCGATTATATAAATTTAATTGTTAACGAAATGTTGCCCAAAATTGCTGCAGAAAAATTAGCCGACTATATTGATGTTTTTTTAGAAACTGGTTATTTTTCGGTACAAGAAACAGAAAAAATCATAGAAGCAGGAAAAAAATATGGATTGATTCCTAAAATTCATGTAAATCAGTTTACAGCCATAGGCGGAATTAAATCTTGCGTAAAACACGAAGCCCTTTCTGTAGATCATCTCGAAATTGTAACCAACGAAGATATTGAAAACCTAAAAGGGAGTAAAACCATGCCCGTTGCGTTACCTAGCTGTTCCTATTTTATTAGCATTCCCTACACACCAGCACGAAAAATGATTGCCGCCGGATTACCACTAGCCCTTGCTACAGATTATAATCCTGGGACTACCCCCTCTGGAAACATGAATTTTGTTGTGGCAACCGCCTGTATAAAAATGAAAATGACACCAGAAGAAGCCATAAACGCTGCAACAATAAATGGTGCATATGCTATGGGTATTTCCCAAACCCATGGAAGTATTACAAAAGGAAAAAGTGCCAATATTATAATTACAAAACCACTAACAACCTATTACGAAATGGCTTATTCATTTACCAGCAATCTAATTGAAAATGTTTTTATTGAAGGGAAAATTATTTAAAACTAACTCCATATATTCTAACTTAAATATTTGGTTATACCTAACTTATATTTGCATTAAAAGATTTCGATGACCAGGTAAAACACATCATGATTTTGTATTAATTAATTTCAATCTGTAGTAAAACCAATTAGATTCTCAATTTAGTATCTTTGTATCAAATACAACTAATTATGAGTACTGTCGAATTTCCCAAAAAAGCTTTATTTATATGCAATGGAAGCAAATGTGGTAAACACAAAGAGATAAAAAAACAGTTTAAATCCTCGATAAAAGAAGGAGGTTTACATAAAACGATCGAAATTTTTAAAATAGAATGTTCGGGTCGTTGCAAGTATGCACCCATTGTTTATGCACAGCCTCAAAACAATTGGTATGAAAATGTAGATTTAGAAAAGGCAAAAAAAATAATCGAAAAAATGTAATCCCCAAAAAAAAAGCCCTTACGAAATTACGCAAGGGCTATTTTTATTCAAATTAAAAAAATTATTCCTGAGATCCTATTTTTGCAATTTGCTTGTCTAATTCAAATCTTCCAGAGGCAGCATTTTCGTCGATCAAATCAAATAGTTCTAGGGCACGACGTGCATTTCGTTCCTCTTCTCTTTGTTCTTTTACATACCACATCATAAACTCTTCTGTGGCATAATCATTTTCTAATCTACATTTTGCGACAACTTTGTTTACAGCGTTTGTAACTGCAATTTCGTTTTGCAATGCTACTTCAAAAACTTGTTTTAATGAACTAAATTCTTGTTGCACTTCGCCAACAGTAGGAGTTATAGCTACCCCGCCCATTTCGGTAATGTATCTAAAAATTTTTAAGAAATGCTCACGTTCCTCTACAGATTGTTTGTACAGGTACTCGGCAGTATTTTGAAATCCGTTTCTATCTAACCAAGACGCCATTGCTAAATATTTAGACGACGCATCGGATTCGATTTTGGATTGGGTATTTAATAATATTTCTATTTCTTCTTTAAGTGAAGTCTGTTTTCTTAATAAATCTTTCATAATTTTTAATTTTAATAATACAAAGATAATATGAATTATTATATTTAATTAAGTGACAACAAAAAAGATCCCAAATTCATAAAAATTTGTATTTAATCTAAATAAAAGAGGCCAATAGAATTGCTATATCTTATACCAAAACATCATTTAAAACTGCATGAAGCATAGAGTGAAGTACTAATGTAAATTTTGTACCATTAAGCAATTCTCGGAGTTGAACAATCTCGCAAATGGTAAGGTTTTTAGAAAAATTTCTTTTGGTTGCTTCTATAAGTGTTGAATCGCAACTGTCGGAAAGATTATAAAGCATATCTAGAACAGCTACTTGGTTTACTTTGCGTTGAAAAATTAAAAAATCTTGCACTTTGTATGAGGAAATGGTTTCCCCGAAACAAATAATTATGCTATCAGTCAAATCACACTGATAACTTTTTCCTTTTTTGTTTTCAAATAAAAAAATACTGTTTTCTGGTATCATCTTTAAAGCACTATTATATTTCTTTACAAAAGTAATAGTTTTTTTCTAAAACTTTAAAATAATTAATATCTATTCTAAATTAAAATATAAAAAAATTATTGTTTTTATTATTTAGAAGGCTTAGGCTTACTTATTTTTTGTGCCATATCATATATTTTTTTTCTTAATATCACTTATTATTTTCTTCTCATAAACAAAATTAATCCTAAAACACTCACTACCAAAATTCCTAATGCAGAAATTATTGTCATAAAATCTCTAATATTTCTTCCCGCCCATTCCATCAAAAGGAATTTATGAAAAATAGCAAATGAATATCCTTCTCGTCTTGTATCATTATTTATAATAGATGCCAAACGTGAGGTCGATGTCTCTATATAATAAGTAGTACCATCATCAGAATTATATTCTAGCTTCACAACAGGCAAGCGTTTGTTTACAAAACCATATTCTCGTTTGTCAAAATCAGTTAAAACAGCACTCGTTTTCAATTTGAAATTTGGATTAAAAGTTTCTGAATTTTCTACATCGCAACAATTTGAAGTTGAACTTAGAAGCATTTTTTTAAATTTGAAAACTAAATATTGTGCATATTCTATTTCTATATTTTTTTCTAAAATATTGGTATTGGCATTTATAAATTTTTTTTGCGTTTTTTCGGTTTCTGTATCGTACAAATCGCATTGGTAGTAATAGTCTTTTTTAAATTTAATAACTGAAATATTTGTCAATTTACTCCAATCGACATTTGTTTTGGTTGATGCAATTTTTATATCCGAAATGTTAATAATGGGTTCGTAAATCATTTTTGGCAAAACATTGGGTTCCCATTTTTGCATGGCATGGTACCCGCCACTAAAGGCAAATGTTAAGGTTAAAAAAGATACCATAATACCTATTTTTTGATGGTTTTTTCTTAAAAATCCTTCTGAATTTATTGGGGTCACTTTCTTAAATTTTTTCCACAAAAAACCATAAATCACTATACCGCTTATGGCAGAAAATGATATTACAAATAGTAATAAAAGCATTATAATGATACGCAAATAGTTGTTTGCAATGGCATCTATAAAGCCCCAATTATGAAAAGTATCGAAAATCCAAACAAAAATTTGACGCGATCTTGGGTTATAATTTGCTAGTTTACTTGAACTGGTTTCTACATAAACTTGCATGGCATCATCTCGATTAAAAGTAAGTTTATAAACTGGCAAATACCTATTAATGTATTTGTATTGTGTAGTAAATTCAGTAACTAATTCTATCCTAGAAACGGTACTTTTTAGATCATCAATAAAATAGCGTGATAAATATTCGGCATATTTTTGGTCTCCATTTCCTAACTCTTTTGCGGTTTTAGCATCAAAATAACGATATGTATTTGCACTGCTTTTTATCTGATAGTAAGCTTGGTTTTTAAAATCAATTATTCTAAAATTTTTAAACAAATGAATTTCGTTACGTGCTAAAACCTCTTGTAAAGAAAGTTTAATTTTAGAATGATCTATTGGTTTTAACTCTAATTTCTCGTGGGCAATTTCGGGCTTAAAAAAATGTGCCATAAACGGGTGCATTATCCCCGAAAGGGTCCAGAATATAACTAGAACTAATGTTATAATTCCTAATATACGATGCCACCTGTACATATTTTGCTTTATTTTTTTAACAAATTTACTGTCCTTTTTTTTAAATTGATTTTCGGTTTTCATAGTATTTTTTTTAGCCCTATTATTTCACTTTTTTGGTATTCTTAATAGCCAAAAAGTAAACTTCGTTTGAAAACAAAATCCCTTTGAGGGCAATTATTATTTGCCCTTAAAAAGATTTAGAATAAAAGTGGGATTGCCTCCAGAAATTATTTTTTTAAATTAAATTTATACTCGATTCCGAACATAAAAGCCCTTGGAGCAGAAACGGTATAGGTTGCTTTATCGGTTGTATTGTTTCCTTTAGAAACATTGTAAGCATACAATTTATCAGTCAAATTCATAATATTTGTGTAAAACTCTAAGCCTTTATATGTATAACCAATACGAGCATTAAAAAAGTTATATCCTTCATATTTTAGACTATTTATTTGGTCTTGGTAATAACTCGAAACATATTGCCACTCGATAGATGTTCTTAAATTTGGCAACCATTTTGGGTAATAACTAACTTCTGAATTTGAAACCCATTTTGGTGCTTGTGGCATTTCGAAACCGTCTAATCGTTGTACTGGGTCGGTTGGTCTGTCACTTACTTTGAAATCGATAAATTTGTGTTCGGCAGTTGTACCACCAACTCTAAAATGCCATTGCTGGGTTGGGCAATAATTTACACCAAACTCGATTCCTTTGTGGCTCGTTTCTCCAGCCGATTGATAATCTGTAGAGCCATCAATTTGACGAATACTTAACAATTCATTTTTTCCTTGCAGATAATAAATGGCATAATCGACTGTTAATTTGTTTTGAAATAAATTTAAAAATCCGCCAATTTCATAATTATTAAATTTTGCAGGTTCTAAATTATAATAAAATTCGGCAGGAATTGTTGCTATTCCTGTATTTGGTTTTTTTCGAAAAATAGAACTTAATGCAGGTGGAGCAAAGCCTTGTGCATAGTTAGTATAAAAAGCTATATTCTTAGTCAAATTAAAATTTGCGCCTATTTTACTAGTTAATTGACTATAATTTTTATTGCCAGATGCTATAGTTCCTACATTGTTTGTATAAGAAAGATTCATTTGATCGTATCGAGTTCCTAAAGTAAATTTTAACTTATCGATGACATTAAAACTGTATTGAATATATCCTGCCGTATTCTTTATAATGGCATTATAATTGGCTAATTTTAGTCCTGTTTCGCCAATAATTTGGTAATTGTTTACGGTTTGTCCGCCAGTATTTAGGTTGGCTTTTAGGTTAATTTGGTTTGAGTAATAATCATTTGGAGAACGGTCAAACAATCCGCCAATAATTAAATTAGAGTGTAAGAAATTAAACTTTTGAGAGTGTTGCCCCAAAATCCCATAACTTTTAAAATTATTAGAGTTAATTTCTCCTTTTGCAAAATTTGGATTGTTTGTGCCACTAGCTGTGGGATTCCAACGAATGCCGTAGGCTGGATTTTGTCCCAATTTGTTATCTCTATGAAAAATAGTTATAAAACTTTCGGAATTATCATTCCAGTTATGATTTAATCTGAGGCTCGTTCGCAAAGCATCGGAACGCCTGTAAGAAAAATTGGTTGTGCTAGAATAATTTCTAGATTTAAATATTTCTTCGCTTACACTGCCGCTCATTTGCGAATAATATTTCCCTTGCATAAAGGTACCAATCAATTTTGTTTTTGAAGAAATAGCATAATCCAAACGCAAATTAATATTATTTTTGTCATAATCTGATGCCGCTAACCAAGAGTTTTTTTGATCTGAAGTTAATCCTGAAAGATAAAAACCAAATTTACCAACGGTTGCTCCACCTGCAACTTGCATACGCTTGTAACCAAATTGGTCAGCTTGAAGTCCTATTTTAAAAGTTGGTTCTAATGTTGGATTTTGAGTAATAAAATTTATTGTTCCACCAATGGCTTCTGGTCCATAAATTGATGAAACGGGTCCTTTTACAACTTCGATACTATTTAACGAAAACTGATTAATTTCTAATAAAGCATTGTGATTAAAAACACCCAAAGGTCTAATTGGCAAACCATCTTCGAGATATAAAAAATAACTAGAATACGAAATAGGCTGACGAATTGCCATTGCGTGTTGCTCGTTTCCGAGGTTTACCATTAATACGCCCGAAGTTTTATTGATAACTTCATGCACGCTCGTTGGTTTGGTTTCTGAAATTGTTTTGGGCGTTATTTTACTTACCGATACTGGGATTTCGCAACGTTTTGTAGCACCACGATTGGCTGTTACAATTACTTCTTCAAGTTGTTGGTTGTTTTTTGTGCTGTCTTTTGCTGTTTTGTTTTGTGCAAAAGAAAATTGCCCAATAAGAATTAGGAATAAAAAAATATGCTTCATTTTTAAATAATTATAAATATTAGTAGTCGTTTTGTTTGCAAAAAGCCAACAAAATTTTCATTTCAAGATAATTTGAAATGATTCCTTAAAAAATATAATTATACGGTTGGTGGATGAAAAATAGAAAATGAAACCGAGTTTGGTTTTGAGTTATACTCAAAAATTACAACTTTATCGAATTCTGCAAATAAAATAGGATTAAGCTGGTATTCTGTACTGGCAATGGTATAAATACTTTCTGTTTTTTCTTTTAGAGTATTCTCGTATTTTTTCTCATTATTGGCTTGCTTTTTTAGTTCAGCACGCAAAACACAATGACCATTACAAGTATTGTTTTTTTGTTTTCTTAACACACAAAGTGTTTTTGCAATTTCGTTTTGGTTAATTTTGAAATTAACATATATTACGATGTTACTAAACGAATTTAGCAATAACGTAAATGTTAA
The DNA here is from genome assembly GCF_002217405.1 of Flavobacterium psychrophilum DSM 3660 = ATCC 49418. Taxonomy (GTDB): domain Bacteria; phylum Bacteroidota; class Bacteroidia; order Flavobacteriales; family Flavobacteriaceae; genus Flavobacterium; species Flavobacterium psychrophilum. Next base: position 67,243 of record NZ_MUHE01000007.1, read on the forward strand.
GAATATAGAAAACAAAAAATTCAAGTGTTTTTCTTGCAAATTTAGGTTTGAAAGTTTTACAATCAAAATTATTTTGTGTGTTTTTTGGAGGGAATTGATTGGTTGTTCGGGTTATTACATTTAATTTAAAACAAAAAAACCATCACAAAAAATGTGATGGTTTTATAAAAGAGCCGGCGGAGGGACTCGAACCCACGACCTGCTGATTACAAATCAGCTGCTCTAGCCAACTGAGCTACGCTGGCGACTTTAATTCTGATGCAAATATAAGGATGAATTTCTAATTTCCAAAATAAATTAGAACTTTTTTGCATTTTTTTTTAACTACAATGCGTTAATTTTCTCAACCATTTGATTTGCAACTTGTTCCAATTCTATGTTTATTTGTTTGAAATGTGCTTTTTTATTTTCAACGTTTTTTGCGTTTACTTTTACAATTAATCCGTCGAAAGCTGCAATTGCTTGATCGATTAAAGTATTTGTAGCCTCAGTAGGTTTTCCTGTAGTTGTCATTTCGTACAAGTAAACTGCTTCAATAATATCTCCTAATACGAAGTTGATGTCTTTTTTTAAATTTTTAACGTTTGCCATTTTTATTTTATTTTTGAAATTTTATTGTTCTATTAAATATTATAATTCGGGTGCAAAAATACATATAATCTTTATAATATAGACTATGAAATGTAAATTTCTAATATAGATGCTTTTCCTACTAAAATATAATGTGTAATTACTGCTGGAACTAGTACTGTTTCGCCTTTTTTGAATGTGTACTTTTGGTTATGATATATCAAATCAAATTTGCCGTCGGTACACATAAATACTCTAAATGTGTTTGTGTTTGTCTTAAAATCTAATTGCCCATCGAGGGGAATAAAATTTGTTGTAAAGTAAGGGCAACTTACTGCTTTATTAGAAGTATTTGTTGTTTTATCATACTTTTTATATGCTGCGACTTTATTATAATTTATGGCTTCTAGTGCTAAATCATTGTGTAATTCTCTTGTATTGCCTTGTGCATCTTTCCTGTCGAAATCGTAAATGCGATAAGTAATATCTGAGGTTTGCTGAATTTCGGCTATGACTATTCCTGCGCCTATGGCGTGTATTGTTCCTGTTTCGAGAAAAAACATGTCGCCTTTTTTTACTGGAATTTCTTCTAGTATTGTGGTTAATGTTTTGTTTTCTAGGTGATGAAAATATTGTTTTGGTGATGATTTTTCTTTGAATCCTACGATTATTCTGGCTTCGTGATCGGCTTGCATTACGTACCACATTTCTGTTTTTCCGAAGGAATTGTGTCGTTTTTTTGCTAGTTCGTCATTGGGGTGTAGTTGTATTGATAAATCTTCTCGGGCGTCTAGAAATTTAAACAATAATGGAAATTGTTTGCCAAATTGTTTGTAATTTTTTGTTCCTAATATTTCTTCTGGGAATTTTTCGAGTAATTCGTTTAGTGTTTTTCCTTGCAGATGTCCTTCTTTTACGATACTCACATCTCCTGAAACTGTTGATATTTCCCAGCTTTCTCCTGTTGTTTGTGAGCTTATTTTTTTTTCGAGAATTGACTGTAGTTTGGTTCCTCCCCAAATTCTTTCTTTTAGAATGGGTTCGAAAACAAGGGGATATAAATTTGTGCTCATAGTTAATGTTTTAAATTGCAAATGTGCCAAAAGATTATTAAATAGCCCTGATGGAGTGAAAATCCTCGCCATTTTTCTTGGCGAGATTGTAATGACAGCAGGATTATGGTTTGCTGGAATGCCTAAGTGGTTCGCTTCTGAAGGGTATTTATTTTAGTTTTTGGATTGCTTCGAGCGATTTTGGGATGTGCTGACTGGCGTTCAGGTTGTTGTAAACCATTTGCACAGTGCCTTTTAGGTCGATTACATAGGTGACTCTTCCTGGGATTAGTCCTAACATTGCACTTGGTACGCCGAAGAGTTTTCTGATGTTTTTGTCGTTATCTGACAATAATGTGTAGGGTAATTTGTGATTTTGTGCGAATTTTTTGTGGGAGTTTGGGCTATCGCTGCTTATACCGATGACTTCGGCTCCTGCGTTTTTTATGTCTTCGTATTCGTCTCTAAATGAGCAGGCTTGTTTTGTGCAACCTGGTGTTTCGTCTTTTGGATAAAAATAAATGACTAATATTTTTTTGTGCAGTACGGATTCTATGTAAAAATTGTTTCCGTCTTGGTCTTTTGCGCCAAATATGGGCATTTTATCTCCTACTTTAATTGGTTTCATTATTCTCCTTTATAGGTTACAAAATTGCGTGGTGTTTCGTATAATATGACTTCTAAACTCATATCTGGATTGATTCTTTTTCTTATTTTATTCCAGATTACAACTACTATATTTTCGGCAGTTGGGTTTAAATCTTGAAATTCTGGAACGTCTAGATTTAAATTTTTATGGTCGAATTTGTCTTCTATTTCTTCTTTTATTATGTCTGACAGTAATTTAACATCTATTACATAACCTGTTTCTGGGTCTATTTTTCCTGTTACACTTACGGTTAAGTCGTAATTGTGTCCATGAAAATTTGGATTGTTGCATTTTCCGAAAACGGCATCGTTTTTTTCGAAAGTCCAATCTTTTCGATACAATCTATGGGCTGCATTAAAATGGGCTTTTCTGCTTATGGTTACTTTCATTTTATTTTTAGATTTTAGATTTGTTACTGGGAAACCTAATTTTCGATATTTTTATAATTTGTTCGTTTTTCTAAAATTTGTGTTCCTAATTCTGTAATCTTAAATTTTATGATCTTCTAGGTAATGGTAAAATTCGTCGAAAATTATTTTGAACCAAACGGTATAAATAGCGGGATTTTCGTTCATATCAGTTTTCACTTCATCGATACTCATCCACTTCCAGTTTTCTACTTCATCTTTATTTATTAGTGGTTTTTCGTTATAATAACCTATCATGACGTGGTCTAATTCGTGTTCTGTTAGTCCGTTATCGAAAGGTGCTTTGTATATAAAATGAAATAATTCTTTTAGTGGGGTTACAAAACCCATTTCTTCTTGTAAACGACGTGTTCCTGCCTGAATGTTTGTTTCGCCTTCTCGCTGGTGACTGCAACAAGTATTTGTCCATAATAATGGGGAATGATACTTATGGTGCGCTCGTTGCTGCAGCATGATTTCGTTGTTACTATTTAGCACAAAAACCGAAAAGGCACGATGCAAAATTGCTTTTTCGTGTGCTTCGAGTTTTGGCATTAGCCCAATTTGCTCATCTTTTTCGTTTACTAAGATTACCTTCTCTTCTATCATATTTATTTATTGCGTGGTAAAAATACAAAAAAGAAGGGATTTTATAAATGATTTTTAATTATTAAAATACAAAGTTCACGAAGTTTTTTAATAAGATCACAAAGCTAACTTTTTACTTAGTGTACTTTGCGAATTCTTTGCGAAATTTGTGGTTAAAAACAAAAAAAGTCCCGATTTCTCGGGACTTTTATATTAAAAAAATTAGAGAATTATTTTTTCTCTGATTGTTCCATTTTAGCTTTCAAAGCAGCTAACACATCATTATTATCTCCTAACGTAGATGCAGATGCATTGTTGTTAGATGAAGATGTATTAGAGTTAGAATTGTTATCTGAAGCTGTTTTCACATTTTTCTCTTCTTCCTCACGGAAAATAGCAGTATGTGAAGCTACAACTCTTTTAAATTCTTTGTTAAATTCGATAACTTTAAAGTCTGCAGTATCGCCTTTTTTCAATTTCTTACCATCTTCTTTTTCAAGGTGACGCGTAGGAATAAAAGCAACAACATCATCTCCGAAATCTACAGTAGCACCTTTTTCAACGATTTCAGCTATTTCACCGTTATGGATAGTTCCAACAGCAAAAGCAGCTTCATGCTTGTCCCAAGGATTTGCAGTAGTTTGTTTGTGACCTAAAGATAGTTTACGAGCATCTACATCTAGCTCAAGAACTACGATGTCTAATTTTTCACCTACAGCGATAAATTCTGATGGATGCTTGATTTTTTTAGTCCAAGATAAATCTGAGATATAAACCAATCCGTCGATTCCTTCTTCTAGTTCTACGAAAATTCCGAAGTTTGTAAAGTTTCTTACAGTACCTGTATGTTTAGAACCTACTGGGTATTTAGAAGTAATATCTGTCCAAGGGTCTTGCGTCATTTGCTTGATACCAAGAGACATTTTACGTTCGCTTCTGTCTAGAGTTAAGATAACACCTTCAACGATATCACCCACTTTTACGAAATCTTGAGCAGAACGCAAGTGCGTAGACCAAGACATTTCAGAAACGTGAATTAAACCTTCAACACCTTCAGCCACTTCGATAAATGCACCGTAATCAGCGATTACAACTACTTTACCTTTTACTTTGTCTCCAATGGCTAAGTTAGCATCTAGAGCATCCCATGGGTGTGCGTTTAATTGTTTTAAACCTAATTGAATTCTTGTTTTCTCATCATCGAAATCAAGGATTACAACGTTTAATTTTTGATCTAATTCCAGTACTTCACTTGGGTGATTAATTCTAGACCAAGAAAGGTCAGTAATGTGAATTAATCCATCAACTCCACCTAAATCAATAAACACACCATAAGAAGTAATGTTTTTAACAACACCTTCTAATACTTGTCCTTTTTGCAATTGACCTATGATTTCTTTTTTCTGAACTTCGATATCCGCTTCAATAAGCGCTTTATGAGATACAACAACATTCTTGAATTCGTGGTTAATTTTTACCACTTTAAATTCCATCATTTTGTTTACATACTGATCGTAATCTCTAATTGGTTTCACATCGATTTGAGATCCTGGCAAGAAAGCTTCAATACCAAAAACGTCAACGATCATACCACCTTTAGTTCTACATTTTACAAAACCGTTTACGATTTCGCCTGTTTCATTTGCAGAAATAACTCTATCCCAAGCTTTGATAGTACGTGCTTTTCTGTGAGATAAAACAAGTTGTCCTGTTTTGTCTTCACGAATATCTATTAAAACTTCTACTTTATCACCTACTTTAAGTGATGGATTGTAACGGAATTCGTTTAAAGAAATAACCCCTTCAGATTTAGCGTTAATATCAACGATAACATCTCTGTCAGTAATTCTAACAACTACACCTTCTACAACTTCTTCTTGGTCTGTTGCGATAAATGTTTTTGCTACTAATTCTTCAAATTCTCTTAAGTTTGCTGCATCAACTGGATCTATTCCTTCAGAATAATTGTGCCAGTTAAAATCTGCTAAAAACTGTTCTTGTGATTTTAATGTTTCAGACATGCTGATAAAAATTTGTATTTTGTTTTTCGTGGGTTTCTTTAAGCGATAGAAAAACAAAAGTGTTTTACATAAAAAAATAATTTCCAAACGAAACCCTACTCTGCATTTTGAACTGCAAAAGTAATTCTTTTTTTTATAATCACAAATAGTTGTACAACTTATTATTAGGAGCAAGAATGAGTTCGTTTTTAAACAAACATTCTCCCGCTTTACACTACAATCTGTCATTGCAGAAACAAAACAATAAAACAGCAATATTTTTTTAGCAATGACAGGATTTTCGCTTCAATCGGGGCTAGAAAGAAGCATACCTCATACTAATTAAGCAAAAAAAACACCTAAAATCCTAAATCACGTTCTATTTCTTCCATTTCTATAATATCATTAGCTTCAAGAACCGACGGAACAACTACAATCTTCTTTGTATTTGCATTAAAATCAAATTCTGAAACCACAATTACAAATGATTTCTTATGCTTTGCATGTTTTTTATAAAAAGGATCAAATAATAAAATATCTTTAGTGGTCAAACTCTTGTAAGACGACAAATCTACAATCAAATTTTTATCATTAAAACTCACTTCATGATCAAGCTTCAATAAAAATGAAGTTAGATCGCCTTGTGTATCTTTTACAATAGTTGTATGTCCTTTTTCTTCTACTTTCATATAACAAATTTACTTAATTTTTGAAGCCAATAAATAAATTACCGCCATTCGTACAGCAACGCCATTTTCAACTTGATTTAATATGACCGATTGTCTAGAATCTGCAACATCACTTGTAATTTCTACACCACGATTTATAGGCCCTGGGTGCATAATTACAATTTCTTTATTTAGAGAATCTAATAAATTTTTATCTAACCCATATTGCATGGCGTATTCCCGAGTTGATGGAAAATAACTAATATCTAATCTTTCGTTTTGTACCCGCAACATATTGGCTACATCGCACCATTCTAATGCCTTTCTTAGGTTTGGCTCGACTTTTACCCCTAACGCTTCAATATATTTTGGTATTAATGTCTTAGGGCCACAAACTCGTACTTCGGCACCTAATTTTTGCAAGGAATATATATTAGATAGTGCTACTCTCGAATGTAAAATATCGCCCACAATCACTATTTTTTTACCGGCAACATCACCTAATTTTTCACGAATAGTATAAGCGTCTAACAAAGCTTGTGTTGGGTGTTCGTGTGCACCATCTCCAGCATTTACAATACTTGCTTTTACGTTTTTAGATAAAAAAACAGCTGCCCCTGGCGATGCGTGTCGCATCACAACCATATCTACTTTCATCGAAAGTATATTATTTACAGTATCTACCAGTGTTTCTCCTTTAGTTACAGACGAGCTTGAAGCGGCAAAGTTTATCACATCTGCCGAAAGGCGTTTTTGTGCCAATTCGAATGATAATTTTGTTCTTGTACTATTTTCGAAAAATATATTAGCAATGGTAATATCTCGGAGAGAGGGTACTTTTTTTATGGGTCTGTTTATAACTTCTTTAAAATGATCGGCGGTTTCAAAAACGAGATTTATATCATTCTCATTAATATATTTTATTCCTAATAAATTATTTACGCTTAATTCTTTCATCTTATTTTGTAATTAATGCTACCGAATCTTCTCCTGCTTTTTCTTGCCAATTAACCACTACCGTTTCGTTATTTATAGCATCTACTTGGCGACCTCGATAATCTGGTTGTATAGGCAAATGACGACTAAAACGCCTATCTATTAGTACTAACAATTCAACCTCGCTTGGTCTTCCGAAGGATTGTATGGCAGAAAGCGCAGCATTTATACTTCGTCCTGTATAGAGTACATCGTCTATAAAAATGACTTTTTTATTTTCTACTAGGAAATCTATTTGGGTTTTATTTGCTTCTAATGTTTCGCCTCGACGAAAGTCATCTCTAAAAAAAGTAATATCTAAAAACCCCAACAAAATTCCTTTTACTTGGTATTCTTCTTCAAGAATTTGTTTTAACCGATTGGCAAGCTGCGTTCCACGAGGCTGAATTCCTATCAGAATTGTATTTGAAAAATCGAGATGATTTTCTATTAACTGACAGGCCAAACGATGAAGTATAATGGAAACTTCTTTGTGATTGAGCAAAATTTTTTGACTCATAATAGTTTGTTTGTTTGTAATACAAAAATAAGTTTTTTTTTGGATTAAAAAACAATTACGATTCATGATAATTCTTTAAAATCTTAACTTATTAATTTTGATAGTTTTTCTGTTAAATTTTTTCTTGAATATTGTTGCAATCCAACTGCTGAAACTGTGAGTTTTTGTGTTAAATATAATTCAAAATAAGACAAAATTTGCTTTTTTAATTTTTCCTTTTCGTTATAGGTAAAGAAAACACCTGTGTTTGTTTCAGTGATAATTTCGGCAAAATCAGAACCTTTAGGACCTATTCCAATTATAGGCCTTTCTGAAACCATATATTCGAATAATTTTCCTGGGATTATACTTTTGGTATCTTCGGAATCTATTTCTATTAACAATAAAATTTGAGATTTTTTTTGATGCTCAATCGCTTCTTTGTGAGAAACATAACCGAGATTATTTACATAGGAATTTAAATTAAATCCATCAATTGTATCTAAAATTTCTTGACTTACTTTTCCTATTAGTTTTAATTGAAAATGAGTTCTAAATTTCTTGTTTTCAACAACCAATTCGCTCAAAGATTCCCATAAAATCATAGGATTCCTATCGGACAAAAAAGAACCAATGTGTGCCAATGTAAATTTTTCGTCTAATACTTGTTTTGGGATGTTTTCTACATCATAACCATTTGTAATGACTTCAATTGGTTTGGTTGTAATGGCTTGAAATTCGGTTTTTGTTGTTTTACTGGTTACTATAATGGTGTCGGCAGTATTTAAAACTTTTCGTTCTAAGTTTTTATGCTTTTTTTCGGCATAAGAAGATAGTTTTAAAGCCGAATGATAGCCAATTGTTGTCCAAGGATCACGAAAATCGGCAAACCATTTTACATTCAAATTTTGCTTCAATTTTAATCCAATTAAATGCAAACTATGTGGTGGTCCTGAAGTAATTATGGTATCTATATTATTTTCTGAAATATACTTTTCTAGGTATTTCACCGATGGTTTTACCCATAAAATTCTGGCATCGGGAATAAATAAATTACCACGAACCAATAGTAATAATTTTTGAATAAAACTTTGTTTTTTCTGATTGGGAATAATCCCAGAACTAATTCCTTTTGTACTTTTTTTCGAGAAAACAGAAGCCAATTGGTAAGGTTCGATTATCTTATTTTTTAGAATAATCGCTTGCTCTGAAACTTCACTAATTAAACCTTCATCTATAATGGGATAAGTAGGATTTTCGGGAATATAAACAATAGGTTGGATATTATAATCCGGTAAATACTTTACAAACTTAAGCCAACGCTGCACACCTGGACCGCCAGCTGGTGGCCAATAATAGGTTATGATAAGAACTTTTTTCATAATTCTTTTGCAATTATTAGTCCTGTCCAAGTGGCCATTAATCCTAAAAAAACACTTAAACTAATGTAAAGAAAAGCTATTAGTATTTGATTACTTTGCAATAGTTGGATATTTTCATTAGAAAAAGCAGAAAAAGTAGTATAACCACCACAAAGCCCTGTGATTAAGAAAAATTTTAAATAAGGAGAAACAGCATTTTGTTTTTCTAAATAACCAAAAAATAGTCCAATAAGCAAACAGCCTGCAATGTTAGTTACAAAAGTAGCGTACGGGAAAGTGGTTTGCACATATTTGTTTATAACAAGAGTAGTTAAGTAACGTAAAACGCTACCTAGTCCTCCGCCAAGTGCTATATAAAATATGGTTTTCAATTATGCTTTTTTGCGTTTGGTTTCATAATAAACACCACCACCTAATAATAATAAAATACCAATGAAACTGATTAACGAAATCATACTTCCTGTTTTTATAACTTGTGGTTCGAATTTAAATTCTATGGTATGTTTTCCTTTAGGAATTGGCAATCCTCGTAAGGCATAATCGACTCTATAATGGTCATTTAACTTTCCATCTATATAGGCATTCCAACCATTTTTGTAATACATTTCAGAGAAAACTGCAAAACCATTATTAGTATTATTTGAAATATATTTTAAGTCATTTGGCTCGTAAGAAGTTAATTTTATTGTAGCACCTTCTGTTGCGAATATATTAACTAAAGATTCTTTGACCTCTTCATAATGTATTACAACTTTGTTTTTGGTATCCAATTTATTCAAAGCTTTCATTTCTGCATCAGCAGATTTTACACTAACAATATTCTTTATAAACCAAGCATTTCCATTAGCTTGTGTATTATGAATAGCTATTTTTTCTCCTTTTTTATTGGTTTGAATTAAGTATTTAACATTTAGCATATTAATTACTTCCATGTTATTGTTAGCAATTTGATAATCGAATAAATCTTGCATTCGTTTAGGCTTTACTGCACTATAACCTCCAATTGATTTATGAAAATAAGAAGCTCTTGGATCACTCATCACATTTTGAGAAACTTCAAAAACACGATAATACGATTTGTCTTTTAAGATGGTTGCATCTAATTCGGTTTCTTCAATAGGTTGTTCTACTTCTTGTTTAGAAACAAAATTCGAATTATTCAGGTAATTTTTATCTATAAAAAATAAATCTGAAATCATTATTATTCCCACAATAATTACTGCCACTTTATGAGAAATGGTATTTTTTATAGACAGCCATAACACGCCAAAAGCCATTAGGATTAGAAATGAAGAACGCAACAAATCGGCAGTAAACATGGTTTTTCTGTCTAGTTTTAGAGCATCAATAAATTCTGGACCATAAGATTCTGCTAAATAACGATCGCTTCCCGCTGCAAAACTAAAACTACCTTTAAAAACGAATAACAGTGCTAAAATTCCTATACTTACCGAAGCTGATTTCCATAAGTTTGTCCATTTTTCTTTGTCTTCTAATATAAAAAATGATTGTAATCCCATCATAGCCAGTACAGGCATACAAATTTCGAGTATGATTTGTATCGAAGAAACAGCTCTAAATTTATCATACATGGGTACAAAATTGATGAAAAAATCAGTCAATATTGGGAAATTTTTACCCCAAGAAAGTAATAATGCTATAATTGCACCCGCCAAGAAAATATATTTTATTTTTCGTTTGTCGCAAAAAAGCGCTATAACTGCCAAAAAGAAAACTACAGCACCAATGTAGGCTGGAGCAGCTACAATGGGTTGATCTCCCCAATAAGTAGGCAAACCTTTTACAATTTCTTTGGCTTGATCTTCGGGAACGTTTTGTGCAATTGCGTACTCGTACATCGCAGAATCGGTTCCTAGATTTTCGCTATTTGACCCCCCAAATATTCTTGGAGAAATTAAATTTAAACTTTCGGCTATACCATAACTATATTCAGTAATATAATCATAGGTCATACCTCCAAAATTTGTGTTTTTAGTACCATCAGGATTGTAAGTTAATTTACTTTTTCCACGAGTACTTTCTTTAGCATATTCGGAAGTAGCCATTAAGCTAGTTGCGTTTGCTCCTATGGCAAATAATCCTGCGATAGCAAAAGTTACGAAACTATACAATAGCGGTTTTAATTCTTTGTTTTTAATTAACTGATACGCATAATAAACCAGTATTACTAATAAAAATATCAGAAGATAATAAGTCATTTGTGGATGATTGGCATTAATTTCTAATGCTGCTGCAAACATGGTAAGCAAACCTCCAAGTATATATTTTCGCTGTTGAAAAACCAATAAAACCCCTGCAATAACCAGAGGCATATAAGCAATAGCATGGGCTTTTGCATTGTGACCAACGCCCAAAATTATTACTAAATAGGTTGAAAAACCAAAGGCTAATGCACCAAAAAAAGCTTTGAGTGGATTTACTTTTAACACCAAAAGTAAAACATAAAATCCTAAGAAATATAAAAACATATAATCTGCAGGACGAGGTAAAAAACGAATTAATTCATCGATATTTTTAATATAATTATGAGGGTACTTTGCACCTAACTGATAGGTTGGCATACCACCAAAAGCAGAATTTGTCCAGTATGGTTCGGTATTCGTTTCTGTTCTAAAATCATTTTGCTCTTTCGCCATAGCGGTATATTGCACAATATCTGATTGAAGAATTTTTTTTCCTTGCAAAATTGGGTAAAAATAAATAACAGAAACTAATGCGAAGGCAAAAATAGCCAATGCATGCGGGTAAAATCTTTGTAACTTGTTCATAAAGTAATGATATTGAATCAAAATAAGGCGTGAAGGTAATAAAATTTTAGATTTGATATATTAGATTTTAGATTTTTATCCAGCTGTTTAATATTCTTAATCTGAAATCTGAAATCTGAAATCTGAAATCTGAAATCTGAAATCTGAAATCTGAAATCTGACTTCTACTCTACTTCCTCGTAATCTATATAATCACCAACTTGCTTAGTAGGTTTCGGATTTTCTTTTTTAGGCGTTTGAAAATCTTGATTATTTTGCTGATTAAACGGATTCTGATTTTTATCAAAATTATCTTGCACTTTATTAACAGCTTTCTGCAAAAGTATTGGCAAAAAGATGCGTGAGAGGAACTTAATTAGGTAATAAAACCCAATCATATAAATTATTGTTCTAAAAAAACCATTAAAAGAAGCTTCTTGCATTGTCTAATTTTTCTTCAAAAATAATAAAACTAATTTTTAAAACTAATTTTTGATTCTTAAAATAATTATAAAATTACTACATTTGATTTCTTGAAAACTTTTTTTTATGAAATTACTCAAATCTATAATCACAATAGGCATTTTATTAACATCAATTACAAATTATGGTCAATTTACAGATCAAATAAATTCCAACAGACCAGGAAAATCTATGGGAGCATTTGCCGTTGGAAAAAAAATATACCAGGTAGAAAGCGGATTATATTACATTAATGAATCAAATGAAGTACCAAATTATGATGCTCGTGGATTTGGTTTAGATTTTGCAGCTCGTGGCGGATTTATAAAAGAACAACTGGAGTTTGTTTTAGAAGCTCAATTTCAATTAGATAAATATTCGGTAACAGATTCGATAAATAAAAACAGAAACGGTTTAAAACAAACCACTTTTGGCGCAAAATATTTATTTTATGATCCTTTCAAAAAAGCACCAGCAAAACCAAATATATACAGCTGGAAAGCAAACCACAAAATGAGTTGGAAACAATTTATACCAGCAATATCAGGTTATGTAGGCATAAATTATGTTATGAAAAATGATTATAGCATTCCGAACGAATCAGCAATTAGCCCTAAAGTGATGCTGGCAACTCAACATCATTTTGGGGTAAAATGGGTTTTGGTAAGTAATATAATTGCTGATAAAATTACATCTAACAATGCTAATTTTGGCTCAGTATTTACTCTAACTAGAGCTATTAGCGAAAAATGGGCCGCTTTTATAGAAAACAAAGCAATAAAAGGAAATTATTATTCTGACGGAATTTTTACAATAGGAGCTACACATTTGCTAAAAAATAACATTCAAATTGATGCTTCTATTAGCAAAAACATCAAATCTACACCATCATTATTATACGGAGGCATTGGTTTTTCTTGGCGTTTCGACAAAAAGCACAAAGACATCCAAATGAAAGACGGGAAAGAAGTAAAAGATAAGAAAGAAGATAAAAACAAAAAAACTAAAGGGTCCTTATCGCAAGAAGAATTAGACAAAGAAAAAGCAAAAGCTGAGAAAAAATCTAGAAAAAACAAACCTGACGCAGCGCAAGAAAAACCAACCCAAGAAACAAAGAAAAAACGTTTAGACGATATCGAAGAAACCCCAGCCCCGTAATGATTACTATAAAAGAAGCCAAAACAAAAAAAGAACTAACAGATTATATCAAGTTTCCTTTTTCGTTATATAAAAACAATAAATATTGGGTTCCGCCGATTATTGACGATGAACTTGAGACTTTTGATAAAACCAAAAATCCTGCTTTCGAAAATGCAGAAGCTTACTTTTATTTAGCTTATCGCGATAATAAAATTGTGGGTCGAATTGCTGCCATCATCAATTGGAGCGAGGTAAATGACCAGCAAAAAAGCAAAGTTCGTTTTGGTTGGTTTGATGTTATTGATGACATTGAAGTTACCAAAACATTACTCGAAAAAGTACGAGAATTAGGCAAAAAAAAGAATCTAGATCATATAGAAGGTCCTATGGGATTTTCTAATCTCGATAAAGTTGGCGTACTTACTGAAGGATTTGAAGAAATTGGAACCATGATTACTTGGTACAATTTTCCTTATTATGCAACACATTTTGAGCAACTAGGTTTTGTTGTCGAAAAAGAATATTTAGAAAACAAATTTCCTTTTGCAAACGTAAAATTAGAATTCTTCGACAAAGCGCAAGAACTCATAAAAAGACGTTACAACCTGAAAGCCTTAAATTTTAAAAAAACAAAAGACGTTTTACCCTATGTAGATAAAATGTTCGATTTATTTAATGCTTCCTATGCCAATTTGTCTTCATTTGTAGCTATTTCAGACATTCAAAAGGAATACTTTAAGAAAAAATACATTTCATTTATCAACCCAGAATACATTAAATTTGTAGAAGATAAAGACCAAAATTTAGTTGCTTTTGCCATTGTAATGCCTAGTTTTTCTAGGGCTTTACAAAAAGCCAAAGGCAAACTTTTTCCTTTTGGATTATTTCATTTACTTAATGCTAGAAAAAACAGCAAAGACGTTACTTTTTATCTAATTGGTGTGCATCCAGAATATCAAAACAAAGGTGTTCATGCTATTATTTTCAAAGAAATGCACACTACATTTACCGAAAAAGGAATACAAAATTGCATTCGAACACCAGAATTGGCTGATAATCATGCCATACATTTACTTTGGAAAAATTTTGACCCTAAGATTATTTGCAGAAGAAAGACTTTTAGAATTCAGATTTCAGATTTCAGATAACAGATTATTGACAATTATATTTTATACTTTTAAAACTATGTTGAGATAAATAAAACATCAATTAAATTATGGATGGGATAACTTCAAATTATATAATAAAAAAAATGAAACTTCAGAGCGAAGATTATATAAAAAAATTACAAAAGAAATTCTTGAAAAAATAAATAAGTACCAAAGTTATATAGGATTAGAAATGATAATTGATACAGTAAATTCAATTGAAACAAATAAACTTGAACTATATCTAAATAATTATAATAAAAAAAAACCATTCACATGAATGGTTTTTTTTAAAATTATAAATTATACATTAAGAAACATCAACCGTTGTTCTATCTGCAATTTCTTTATACGTTCCGTTTACTAATTTTTCACGAATAGCTTCAAAAGCAGTCAGTGTTTCATCAATATCGGCAATAGTGTGAGATGCTGTAGGAATCATTCTTAGTAAAATCATACCTTTAGGAATTACTGGATAAACCACTATCGAAAGGAAAATACCATAGTTTTCTCTCAAATCGTTTACCATAATCATGGCTTCCGGAATAGAACCTTCAAGATAAACTGGTGTAATACAGGTATTTGTATCTCCAATATTAAACCCTTTTTCTCTCAAACCACTTTGTAGCGCATTTACATTTACCCAAAGTTTGTCTTTTATTTCAGACGATTTACGCAATAATTCCAAACGCTTTAGCGAACCAACTGTTTGAATCATTGGCAAGGCTTTGGCAAACATTTGCGAACGTAAATTATATTTTAAGTAATCGATAATCTCTTTATCTGCGGCAACAAAAGCCCCAATATTTGCCATCGATTTTGCAAAAGTCGAAAAATAAACATCAATATCGTCCTGACAACCTTGCTCCTCTCCTGCTCCTGCTCCAGTTTTTCCTAGCGTTCCAAAACCATGTGCATCATCTACTAGCAAACGGAAATTGTATTTTTTCTTCATTTCTACAATTTCTTTCAACTTTCCTTGTTGTCCACGCATCCCGAAAACACCTTCTGTGATAAACAAAATTCCGCCACCAGTTTCTTCAGCTAATTTTGTAGCACGTTGCAGGTTTTTCTCCATACTCTCAATATCATTATGGCGATAGGTAAAACGTTTTCCCATGTGCAAACGAACACCATCTATAATACAAGCATGTGCATCTACATCATATACAATGACATCGTTTTTAGTTACTAAAGCATCTATAATAGACACCATTCCTTGGTAACCAAAATTTAATAAGTAAGCCGATTCTTTCATTACAAAAGCGGCTAATTCTTTTTCTAATTGTTCGTGAGCATCCGTATGACCAGACATCATACGAGCCCCCATAGGATAAGCGGCACCATATCGCATTGCTGCATCAGTGTCTGCCTGACGCACTTCTGGGTGATTTGCAAGACCCAAATAGTCATTTAAACTCCAGTTTAATATATTTTTTCCTTTAAATTGCATTCTTGGACCCAATTCGCCTTCTAATTTTGGAAACACAAAATATCCTTCTGCCTGCGAAGCCCATTTTCCTAATGGTCCTTTATTGTTTTGAATTCTTTCGAATAAATCTTTTACCATAATATTAAAATCTAAATTTTAAATCTAGTTCCGACGCTTCGGAATCGACTGCAAAATTAATTATTTAATCTCTCTTATCATAATTTTTTTAGGAGCTATTCCTGCTGTTCACTCTATCTTTTGCTTTCTAAAGAAAAAAGCAAAAGGATGCCGTTACCATCAGGGCTAAAAATAGCGTTTTCATAATAAACATTGTGGTTAAATTCACACAAGAAAACAACAATATTTTATTCATTTTACGCTATATCAGAAATTATATCCCCAAAAAATTACTTGGCGTAATAACTAACAATTCGTTTTTAATGGCTTCAGAAACATCTAAAGTAGCAATAAAATCATGAATCGCTTTTTTATCGATAGTAGTATTGGTTCTTGTGAGTCCTTTCAGGGCTTCGTAAGGATTAGGATACCCTTCGCGACGCAAAATCGTTTGAATAGCTTCTGCCACAACTGCCCAGTTTTTCTCTAAATCTTCGTGAAATTTAGGTTCGTTTAGCAGTAATTTATTTAATCCTTTTAATGTGGCTTCAAAAGCGATTAAAGTATGTCCCATAGGCACACCAATATTTCTTAAAACGGTACTATCTGTTAAATCGCGTTGCAATCTAGACAATGGTAATTTTGCCGAAAGGTGCTCAAAAATTGCATTGGCAATTCCTAAATTTCCTTCAGAATTTTCAAAATCTATTGGGTTTACTTTGTGTGGCATTGCAGATGATCCTATTTCTCCTGCTTTTATTTTTTGCTTAAAATATTCCATCGAAACATAGGTCCAAATATCTCTATCTAAATCGATTATAATAGTATTTATTCTTTTTAAAGCATCGAAAAATGCGGCAAAATGATCGTAATGTTCTATTTGTGTTGTTGGAAAAGAATGGTGCAAACCTAGTGTATCTTCTACAAAATTGCTTCCAAATTTTCTCCAATCTGTGTTAGGATAAGCCACATGATGTGCGTTGTAATTTCCTGTAGCCCCACCAAATTTTGCAGCAAAAGGAATATTAAATAACAAACGCATTTGCTCTTCTAATCGTTCTACAAAAACACCAATTTCTTTGCCCAAACGTGTTGGTGAAGCAGGTTGACCATGGGTTCTGGCTAACATTGGTACTGCTGCCCATTCTACACTTAATTCTTTTAGTTTAGAAACCAAACCTATTAATGATGGCAAATATACTTTCTCGAACGCTTCTTTTGTAGATAGCGGAATCGCTGTATTGTTAATATCTTGCGAGGTTAATCCGAAGTGAATAAACTCTTTATATTGCGACAAACCTAACTTTTCGAAAGCTTCTTTGATGAAATATTCGACTGCTTTTACGTCATGGTTTGTTGTTTTTTCGGTTTCTTTTATCCAAAGAGCCTCTTCGGTTGAGAAGTTTTCGTAAATATTTCTCAAATCTGGATAAATAGTAGGATTTATTCCTGAAAGTTGTGGCAAGTTAGCCTCGCAAAGTGCAATAAAATATTCGATTTCTACTAAAACTCGATATTTTATTAAGGCTTCTTCAGAAAAATAGGTTGAAAGTGATTTGGTTTTACTTCTATAACGACCATCTATTGGCGAAACAGCATTCAATTCAGTTAGTTGCATTTGTTGTGTTGTTGTTTAAAGGCGCAAAGATAATTAGAAAATTAGAAAATTAGACTGTTAGACTGTTAGATTTTTAGATTGAAACTGTCATTGTTGTTTCTTTAGTTCTTTTTGCAAAATTTGCATCCCTTTTGATGCTAAAGCTTCAATGATTTTAAAATTTTGTGGCGTATTACTAACATTTGCAGGATTTGGATCTATATAATAAACTAGACAATCTTCGGCCGCAAAATGCATCAAACTTGCTGCAGGATACACTTGTAAGGAAGTGCCTATAATGATTAAAATATCGGCTAATTGTACCAATTCGACTGCGTATTCTAATGCAGGAACATCTTCGCCAAACCATACAATATGCGGACGAAGTTGGTTTTTTTTATCATCAAAATCGCCCAAATGCAAATTCTCCGACCAATCTAAAATATAATTTTCGTTTTTTGTACTTCTAACTTTCAATAATTCGCCATGCAAATGCAAAACATTTTTACTTCCTGCTCTTTCGTGCAAATTATCTACATTTTGGGTAATAATTTGCATATCGAAATCATTTTCTAAATCGGCCAAAATTAAGTGCGCTTCATTCGGTTTTACCGTTTTAAGTTCCTGACGGCGTTTGTTATAAAAATCGAGAACCAAAGTAGGATTCTTATGCCACCCTTGGGGTGTAGCAACATCTTCAACATTATGCCCTTCCCAAAGTCCGCCACTATCACGAAAGGTTTTTATACCGCTTTCGGCAGAAATTCCAGCACCTGTTAAAATAACTAATTTCTTTTTCATTGTATGTTAAGGTATTGTCTAATCTCAAACTTGTCATTCCTAGGAATTACAAAATAGGTAATATATTGTCTCTTTTCTCAAAGATATAAAAGTATTAGATTTAAATAAATTCTCTTTCACTATTTTTGCAAAAAATACTATTAAAAAAATGATCGATTTAGATTACTTGGCTTTTTTGGAAAACATACTAACAGACAACCGCAAAGAGAAATTTTTGAAAGTCTTAGAAAACAGAACCAACCATTTTACAATTGCTGTTGAAGATATTTTTCAGATGCATAATACAAGTGCCGTCATGCGAAGTTGCGAAGTTTTTGGAATTCAAGAACTTAATGTAATCGAGGAAAGATATGGCAAAAGTATCGATAAGGAAATTGCGATGGGCGCTCAGAAATGGGTAGATATTAATACTTTTGATAGCGTTACAAATTGTATCGAAAGTTTAAAAAACAAAGGGTATCAGATTATTGCCACCACGCCACATGAAAATGATTGTTTGCTAGAAGATTTTGATATTTCTAAACCAAGTGCTTTGTTTTTTGGTACCGAAAGAGATGGTTTGTCGGAAGAAATTCTCAAACAAGCCGATGGTTTTCTGAAAATCCCGATGGTTGGTTTTACCGAAAGTTTAAACATATCGGTTTCGGCAGCAATTATCATTCAAAATCTAACCGAAAGATTACGCAAATCTGATGTGAATTGGAAATTATCTGATGATGAAATCCTAGAAAAAAGATTGGCTTGGGCTAAAAATTCTATTAAAGATATTAAAAGAATAGAAGCCCGATATTATAATATATAATCGAGCTTCATTTCTAAAAATCATCTAATCTTTGAATCCTAATTTAGACAATATAATTTCCAATAAACACCATTTTGTAATTCCCGATTGAAATAAATTTACTCCTATAAAAGCCGTAAACCACAACCAGTTTTGATTGACATAGATTGACAATAGTAAACTGATTAAGATAAATGAACCAACTATTATTCTAAAAATTTTATTTTTCATAATTTTAATTTTTTATTAATTAATGATGTCGTTATCTGTTTCTTCAATATTTTTTTCCCATTTTTTTCTTTCAGTAACATAATAAATAATAGGCACTACTAACAAGGTTAATATCGTAGAAACAATGGCTCCAAATACTAACGAAATGGCTAATCCTTGAAAGATTGGATCAAATAATATGATAGATGCGCCAATAACTACTGCTCCAGTGGTTAGTAAAATTGGGGTTGTTCTCACAGCGCCTGCTTCAATAATGGCTTGTTTTAACGGAATACCATCGTGGAGTCGGATTTCTATAAAGTCTATTAATAGAACTGAGTTTCGTACCATTACTCCAGCCAAAGCAATCATTCCTATAAAAGACGTTGCTGTAAAAAAGGCACCTAACAACCAGTGTCCGAATACAATTCCTATTAACGATAGTGGTATTGCCATCATCATGACCATTGGGGTTTTAAAATTTTGAAACCAACCTACGATCAACATATAAATAATAACAATTACAACCATAAAAGCTACACCTAAATCACGAAATACTTCTAGTGTAATTTGCCATTCTCCGTCCCATTTTACGGTAAAATCACTTTCGTCCGATGGTTGATCCATATACAACTCATTAACTTTATACCCTTTTGGCAAGTGCATTTTTTGGAGTTTTTCATTCATTCCTAAAATGGCATATACAGGACTTTCTAAGGCTCCAGCCATATCGGCAGTTACATAAACCACTCGCTTTTGATCTTTTCTGTAAATGGTTTTCTGCAAAGTATCTTTAATCACTTTTACCAAATCGCTTACAGGAACTACATTACCACGACTGCCTTTTATTTTCAGATTTTCGATGTCTTGTAATGAAGTTTTGTCTTTATCGTCGAGCGAAAGCACAATACCTACATTGTCATTAGAATTTTCATCATATAAATTAGAAACTGGATATTCTTTTAATAAATAAGTCAAATTTCCAATAATTTGTTGAGGCGCAATTCCGTTTAGCATGGCTTTTTCTTTATCTACCTCAAGTTTGTATTCTGTTTGATTGTCTTCGGTCATCCAATCGACATCTACAATATCTGAAGTCGTTTCTAAAATACCTTTCACCTGATTGGCTACTTTAATTTGGTCTTTGTAATTTGGGCCATAAATCTCGGCAACCAAAGTAGATAATACTGGTGGTCCTGGCGGAACTTCGATAATTTTTACATTGGCACCATATTTTTTAGCAATTTTTTGCACTTCGGGACGAACTATTTTAGCAATGCCATGACTTTGTAAGTCACGATTTTCTTTGTGCAACAAATTGACCTGAATGTCTGCCATATTACTGCCACCACGTAAATCGTAATGACGTACTAATCCGTTGAAGGTTATAGGTGCTGATGTTCCGATATAATTTTGATAATTTACCACTTCTGGAACAGTAGAAAGATATTGTGCAATTTCTTGAGTTACTGCCGCTGTTCTTTCTAAAGTGGTTCCTTCGGGCATATCAATCACTACTTGAAATTCGTTTTTATTATCAAAAGGCAACATTTTTACAATCACCGATTTGGTAAAAAACATTGTAACCGAACCTATTAAAAGCAAAACCGTTAGTCCGATTAAAATTCTTCTTTTTTTACTACTTTCTAATAACGGACGTTCTAATTTGTTGTAAATTTTATAAATCCAATTGGTTTCTAAACCTTCTTCCTCTTTGTGTTTTTGCTCGTCTTTTTCTTGAAGCAAATGATACCCCAAATAAGGCGTTACAGTCAAGGCAACAAATAACGAAAGTAACATCGCAATCGAAGCACCAATAGGCATCGGACTCATATAAGGCCCCATCATTCCAGATACAAATGCCATAGGTAAAATAGCAGCAATTACTGTAAATGTGGCTAATATAGTTGGATTTCCTACTTCATTTATAGCATAAATAGCAGCTTGTTTAAACGGTAATCGCTTCATTTTGAAATGACGGTGCATGTTTTCGGCAATAATAATACTATCATCAACTACAATTCCTACCACAAAAACCAAAGCAAAAAGCGTGATTCTATTTAAAGTATAACCTAATAAATAATAAGCAAATAAGGTCAAAGCAAAGGTTAAAGGAACAGAGAAGAAAACGACCAATCCGCCACGCCATCCCATAGCTAATATTACTAAAAAAGTAACGGCTATAATAGCAATTGCTAAGTGCATTAATAATTCGCCTACTTTATCTGAAGCTGTTTCTCCGTAATTACGAGTTACTTCTACATGTACATCATCGGTGATAATCGTTTTTTTAAGTTGCTCTACTCGCTCTAATATTTTTTCTGATATTTTCATCGCATCGGCACCTTTTACTTTTCCGATAGAAATAGTCACGGCAGGATATTCTGATTTTGAAGTTTTGAATTTATCGTTGGCTTTGCCATATCCAAAAGAAACATAACTACTTGGTGTAGCGGGTCCGTCTTGTATCGAAGCCACTTGTTTTAAATAAACTGGCAAATTAGCATTAACACCAACAACTAAATTCTCAACATCTTCCGATGATTTTAGAAACTGTCCCGTAGTAACCAAATATTCTTGGTCATTATTAACAAAACTTCCCGATTGCGAGCTACCATTATTGGCTTGAATCATTTGCATAATTCCCAAAGCATCAACACCATTTTCGGCCATTTTATCTTTATCTAAAACTACTTTTACTTGGCGGTTTCTACCTCCAATTTCTCTAGTAATGGCAACATCTTTCACTTTCTCAACTTCAGAGGTAACTTCTTCGGCAATTTGACGAATTTCAAAATCATCTAATTTTTCACTCCAAAGCGTTAATCCCAACATCGGAACATCGTCAATAGAACGTGTTTTTACCATAGGTTTGTACACCCCTTGCGGAAACATATTTTCGTGTTTCGCCAATTCGTCATACAATTTTACATACGAACGTTCAACATCTTGCCCAACATAAAACTGAACAATCAAAACCGCTTGCCCGTTCATCGCCATACTATGCACGTGTTCGACCCCTTTTATATTAGATAATATTTTTTCTAATGGTTTTACAACACGACTTTCTACTTCACTTGGGCTAGCACCGGGATAACCCACCATGACATCGGCCATAGGAACATTTATTTGTGGCTCTTCTTCCCTCGGAATTAAAAACGAGCTGTACACTCCAATTATCATCAAACCCACCATCAACAAAATGGTCAATTTCGAATTAATAAAAAAATGTGCTATTTTACCTGATATACCTTCTTGCATAATTTTTTTTTATTTGGGCGTAACCCGCTGAAAAAGCGGGTCGGGCTATTCGTTACAATCTTTTTGTTCGTTCCTCTCAAAAAGGATTTCCACTACTATCCCTTACGCGGCATTGTTTTATAAACCAACTCTTAATTTTATAGAGAAAATTCTCTGAAATCAAATTATCAAAAATTCACTTTGGCACCATTATATAATTTGCCATCAGCAGAAACTATATATTGCTCGTTAAACGACAATCCAGATAAAACCTCGACTTGATTACCGAATGTTTTGCCAATTCGCAACCATCTTAAAATAGCTCTATTTCCGTTTCCAATGGTATAAATTCCAGTTAGTTGTCCTTGTTTTACTAAAGCACTTTCTGGGATTAAGACCTTATCAGATTGTTTTGTTAAGGTAGTAACCTGATTCGCAACAGGAAATTGCACATTAACAAACATGCCAGATAAGACTTTGTTTCCAGTTGTATTTAAATTAATTTTTACCAAATATTGTCCACCAGTATTTTTTGCCGAACCACTTACTTCAACCACTTTTCCAGATAATTCCTGATTGGTCGATTTTACTAAAACTTTTACATTCATTCCATTTTTAATCGATGTGATGTCACTTTCCGATACCATTGCAGTAACTTGCAAACGAGAAGCACCTTCAAGACTTACTAATGGCATTCCTGGATTTGCCATATCGCCTTCTTTAACAAATGTATTGGTTACTTCGCCTAAAAATGGAGCCGTAATATTAGCATAAGAAAACTGCGCCATTACTTCGTTACGCATTTGTTTTGCCCCTTCTAAACCAGCTTTTGCCATTTCGTAGCGTGAGGTCATATCATCTAGTTCTTTTTGCGAAGCACTTTGTTGATTAAATAAAGCCGTAAATCGATCATAATCCTTTTTAGCATTGCTAAAAACTGCAGTTGCTTGCAAAATAGAAGCCTCTACTTGTGCTTTTTTGGCTTGCAAATCGGTGTTGTTTACACTTACTAATAATTGACCAGCAGTTACTTTTTGTCCTACTTTTACATAAACTTTTGTAACATAACCCATCATTCTGGTAGAAACATTGGCGCTATTTTCGGCCTCAATTTTTCCGCTAGCAGTTACAAAAGGCGAATTAGTATTGGCAGATATTCCGCTTACTTTTACAGCAATTGCTGGTGTATTGTTTGTTATTTCGGTTTTCTCTTTTCCGCATGAAAGGAATAAAGTAAGAGAAAGGACTATGCTTGTTAAAAATATTTTTTTCATAATTATCTTGTTAAAAATTGTAAGTATTGTTTAGTAAAATTATATTCGAAAACCGATTGTAAGTGTTCCAATTCTTTCTGAATCATTTGTGTTTCAGACTGTAATAAATCGGTAGTTTTTTCTAAACCTTGGCTGAAACGATTTTGACGTATTCTATACGCTTCTTCCGATTGTTCGAAAGCTAATCTTGATAAGGTTACTTTGTTTTCGGCATCTTTCAATTGGCGATTGGTTTTATTCAAATCTAATTGACTTTGCGCTTTGTATTGCTGAGTTTCTATTGCCGCTTTTTGAAAATCGGCTTTGGCTTTTTCCGTTTTCCCGATAGATTTATAACCATCAAAAAAACTCCAAGACAATTGAGCACCAACTAAATAACCTTTTGCACTTGTACCAAATAAAGTATGATCATACAACTCATAACTTCCAAAAGCGTTTAATCTAGGCAAGAAATTCATTTTGCTCGATTGTAGCATTTTTTTATAGGCTTCTGCCAATTTATTCATGGCCTGAATATCTTTTCTATTATCAGATAACTGAGCGTTTACAGCTTCAATAAAAATAATATTATCTAATTCTTCGAGAGGTTTAAATACTTTATTTGTGGTATCCTCATTTAGAAGAAAACCCAAATAATCGGACACGTTTTGAACATTACTTTTTGCGTATTGCAACTGATTTGTAATTTCATTAACACGAACTTCAACATTAAGCAAATCGGTTTTTTGTACCATTCCCTGTTTAAAATAATTTCCAACCAATTTTAAATTGGCTTTACCAGTTGCATTTGCTTTTTCTAAAACTTTTACAGCTTTGTATGCCAATTGTAATTGCATAAATGTTTTAGAAAGATCAAGTTCTAGGTGTTCTTTTGTGCGTTCGGTTTGCAATTGAAACGCTTCCATTTTAACTTTGGCTGCTTGCCTTGCGTAAATTCCATCTATATTAATTAATGGTTGTTGGATTTCGAATTTTGTAGCAAAATTTTGAATTTTAGCTGGATTATTTAACAAATCTGGATTAAAATCTGAGGCTGTTACTATTTCCTGATTCAATTTAGAACCAAAAGCCATCAAAGGATTTGTTGTAGAAATCGCCGTGTGTGAAGCAGTAATACTAGGTAAGAATAGTGAATTAGATTGTTTATAATCTGCTTGTGCCGATTTAAAATTCTGATTTCCTATTTTAATTTGTAGGTTTTTGTCGGATGCTTTTTGCCAAATATCTTTTTTAGAAATAGCCAAAGTATCCTGACTATAACTAATGGTTGAAAAGGAAATTGTTGCTAGGAGTACTATTAAATTTATTTTCTTCATGATTGTATTTCTAAATAATGAAGCAAATATATAATGCGAAAAAGGGGAAGTCAGTAACAAATGTCACATAGACAAAAAAAAAGTGTTTGATTGCTCAAACACTTTAAAATGTGGTTTAAAATTTTATTTTAAATTTTATTTTTTTGCACAACATCCTGCCTTTTTATCTTTCGTACAAGATTTCATTTCTTCTTTAGTACATGTTTTTTTATCTTTATGATCACATGTTTTTTTATCTTTATGAGTAGTACATTCTTTCTTATCTTTTGGTTTTGCTTCTTGAGCGTTGATGTTTGTTGTAAATAAGAATGTTACAATTGCTAATGTTGAAATTAATTTTTTCATTTTATATGGTTTTTAATATTTAATACTTATTTTTTTCTTAGGAAATGCAATTTATTTCGGGCGGTTACCGGATATTTTCGTTATGTTTTTCAGTTAAAAATTATGTATAATATAAATTTTGTTTTTGATGAATTTCGAAATTATTATGTATTAAAACGGCTTCAATCTAATTTATGATAAATTAACTTGCATCGAAGTGTAAACTTAAAACACTTTTTACTTTCTCACATTTATCGGATTTAAAATTATTGTTTTTACAGCAAGAAATCTGATATTTAGAAAAATATATTTTTTATTTTAAGAGTTCGAGCAACTGTTATAGCAATAAAACAAAAACACAATATACTAACGCTTAACTTTATAATGATAAATATAAAAAAAAATAATTTTAAAAAGCACAAAATTTAAATCTTGTGTATTTTTTAACATTCTCCTTGTTTAATTACTTTTTTCTAAAATTATTCTAATAATTTCATCTTTAGATAAAACACCAGATTGCCTCCATAATTGTTTTCCGTTTTGATACAAAATCATTGTAGGAACACCACGAACTTGGTATTTAGCGGCTAATTCTTGATTTTTATCAACATCAATTTTAATTATTGAAATACGATTGCCAATACTATTTTTAACTTCTTTCAAGATAGGCGCTAGCATCTGACAAGGACCACACCACGTTCCAAAAAAATCTATTAAAACGGGTTTTTCTGAATTTATTATATCATGAAAAGTATTATTCATCTTTATTTTTTTCTGTTAGTAGGAATTGTGCAACCATTTTGGCTACAGCCTAAATTAAAAATCACTTGAACTAAGAAAAATAACCCAATAGCTATAAAAGCCCATTGACCAGTTGTGTAAGCTTGACCAAATAAAAATATTGCAAATACTAACCGTACCCAACGCATTAAATGCCAATTTAAAAACAATAAATCTTTCATAATTAGCTGTTTAATAAATTATCTATATTTTTCCAAGTCTTACCATTTATAACATTAGTAAAACCGTTTTTTTCTAATATTCCTTTGGCTTGGCTACTTCTCATACCGCTTTGGCAGAAAACAATAATGTTTTTTTTCCCTTTAAACTTTTCTATTTTATTTTTTATTTGATCTAAAGGAATATTTGTAGAGCCTTTTACATGACCCGCTAAATATTCTCCTTGCGAACGAACATCGACTAGAAAAGCGCCGTTTGTAATTATTTCTTTTAAATTGATAGTACTACTACCTGAAAATAGTTTTTTAAAAAAATTAAACATGGCTTGGTTTTTTAGTTTTGTTTTAAAATTTTGCTTTGACAAACGAAATCGGTTTTTGGCAAATTTGTTTTTGCAATGGCATTGTACCCCCCCTCTATTTCGGTAAAATTTCTATACCCTCGGGCTTGTAATATAGAGGCCGCAATCATACTACGATACCCACCTGCACAATGCATAAAGAAATGTTCTTTCGGATTGATGTCTTTTATCCAATCGTTTATATTTGCTAAAGGTTTGCAAAAAGCTTCTTCGATATGTGCTGCACTATATTCTGTTTCTTTACGAATATCGATAATTTTACTTTCGCCTATTTTTACTTTGTTTTCAAATTCGGCAGCGGTAATTCGGTTTACAGTATCTATTTCTTTTCCTGTATTTTTCCAAGATTGAAAACCACCTTGCAAATGGCCTAAAATAGTATCGAAACCTACACGGCTTAGTCTAGTTATAGTTTCTTCTTCTTTACCAATGTCTGAAACTATGATTATTGGCTGGTTTACATTGGCAATTAATGCACCTACCCAAGGGGCAAAATCTCCAGCGATGCCAATATTTATAGATTGCGGAATATGTCCTTTAGCAAAATCGCTATTGCTTCTGGTATCTAAAATTAAAGCGGTTGTTTCTTCAGCAATGGCTTCAAATTCTGTTACTGATAACGCTTTCATGCCGGCGTGCAATACATTTTCGAAACTAGGAATTCCTGATTTATTCATGGCTACATTCATTCCAAAATACGACGGAGGCGGTAATAAACCATCTGTTACTTCGGCAATAAATTCAGCTTTAGTCATATTAGCTCTTAGTGCATAATTAGATTGTTTTTGTTCTCCTATAGTAGATACCGTTTCTTTACTCATATTTTTGCCACAAGCAGAACCGGCACCATGTGCGGGATATACTATTACATCGTCAGCAAGTGTCATTATTTTTGTTCTTAATGAATCGAACAATATGCCAGCCAACTCATCTTGTGTCATTGATGCGGCTTTTTGTGCTAAATCTGGTCGCCCCACATCACCAATAAACAAAGTATCTCCTGAGAAAACAGCTTTGTCTTTTCCGTTTTCGTCAATAAGCAAAAAACAAGAACTTTCCATAGTATGTCCAGGGGTGTGTAATACTTTTATTTTAATATTCCCTATGGTAAATTCTTGGTTATCATGAGCAGAAATAAATTCGAAATCAGGTTTTGCAGTAGGCCCATAAACAATTGATGCGCCAGTTTTTGTGCTTAAATCTAAATGACCAGAAACAAAATCGGCATGAAAATGGGTTTCAAAAATATATTTCAACTTCACATTATCTCTTTCTAGCCTGTCTAGATAAGGTTTTGTTTCACGAAGTGGGTCTATAATAACAGCCTCACCATTTGAAGTAATATAATAAGCTCCTTGAGCTAAACATCCTGTGTAAATTTGTTCTATTTGCATGATATTTTTTCAATATGATTAGACAAAAATAAGCCTTCTTTTTTTTATAATTAGTGATAATTATCACAGTTCTATTTTATATTTATAAAAAAAATTCTTTATAAATAATATACCCTCCCATGACCAAAACAAACCAACCAAAAGCTGGTTTTAATTTAGCACCATCTATTTTTTTTGACAAATGAGTTCCTATAAACATTCCCAAAATCGCTATTGATGATATGATTAATAGCAATTTATAATCTACTTCAATTCCGTTTATAATATCGCCACCAAATCCTATCATCGAATTAATAAAAATGATAAATAAGGAAGTTCCTATAGCCTGCTTCATTTCTAAACTGGCAAAAAACACTAATGCAGGAATAATAAGAAAACCGCCTCCAGCACCTAAAAAACCTGTTACAAAACCAACTATTAACCCAATAAAAGACAACTGAACAAAGCCAATTCCTTCTGTTTTTTTATTAGAATTTGATTTTTTTATCATTGATATAGATGCAAAAATCATCAATATTGCAAAAACAATCATAATGAGTGAATTCTTCGTAACCTCAAAATTATTGACGACAAACAAATGATTGGGAACATTAGGCAATATTATTTTTCGAACAAATAATAGTGATAATACAGAAGGAAAGGCAAAATACAAAGCCGATTTTATTTTTAAATTCCCTAACAAGTAATGCTTATAAGATCCTATTCCCGCTGTTATTCCTACTATAAATAAGGAATAACTAGTGGCATTTTCTGGATTTATTTTAAATAAATATACCAATATAGGTATGGTAAGAATAGAACCACCACCTCCTATTAATCCTAATGAAATTCCTATAAGTATTGAAGCAAAATAGCCTAAATATTCCATTGTGATTTTTTTTAAACTATTTTTTTAAAACTTTATATTCCTCATAACAGCCGTTTATAGCATCTAAAATTTGTAAATCATTTGCTGTTTTTACAAATGTTTCAGAGTAGCTACAACGCTGCAAAATTTCAGTAAGCTCTTTTTTATCGATACCTAAAAGCAAGTAAATAGTTTGATGATCGTATTTTGTTTGAAGCAAATTTCTTAAATTTTCATCTTTTTTCAATTCTTTAAGCCTTTTAAGTTCTTTTGGTTTTTTACCAAAGAAATTGTAAAGCATATCTGCTGGATTAAACAAAGAATTCATAACCCTACCAAAAGCACCTGGAGAACTCTCGCCAGCTTCATATCTACTGGTTAGTCCAGAAATATTGTACCAGTAATTTTCTTTTTCGGGAATGAGTTTCGAATCGACTTCGAGATAACCTGTTAAATCGTATGGCAGAATCACAACTTCTTCGAGTGCATAAGCTTTTTCTGTAAGATGAATACGGTTTGCGTTACTTTTTATCCAGTCGTTTGTTACTTTTATTTCGATAGATTGAAAACCTAAACTCGAAACAAGCAATACATCATTTACATTAGCTGGAATTTTAAAATTTCCTTTTGCATCGGTTACAGCGCCTTTTACGAGGTTTATATTTACGACATTTATATTCCATAATGGTGATAAAGTATTGTCGTTTATAACGGTACCAGAAATAATCGTTTCTTGCGAAATTGCCGAAAATGAAATAAAAAATATAAATAAAATGGTAAAATTTCTCATGCTTACAGTTTGTTAGGCTAATGTAATTATTCATCACGAGATATTTTCGATTTATTTTATAATTATAAGAAAATTAACTATTATTGTTAATTAAATCAAAAGTATAAATATCAATCAACATGTAATTTCTATTTTTTTTTTAGATGTTTTTTCACTAGTGTCCACTAAAAA
>NZ_MUHE01000070.1 GCF_002217405.1 Flavobacterium psychrophilum DSM 3660 = ATCC 49418
TTTCGATGTAATATTGAAAAGAAAAAAGCATCAAGAGATTGATGCTTTTTTTTATATATAATTTTTTGTTAATACATACCAATATAGTTGTATAGTGTAACCGAATTGTTATTTTTGTTCGTTGTTAAAAAAGTTCTCTTTAAAAAAATATATAAAGAATGAAAATTAATAAAATAATTGCGTGTTTTGCATTGGCAATAAATTCTTTGGCTTTCGCCCAAAGTGACAAAAAAGAAGTCTTGTTTACCATTGATGATAAACCATATTATACAGATGAGTTTTCACGAGTTTATAACAAGAACATCGATTTAGTAAAAGACGAATCTCAAAAGGATTTGAATAAATACATGGAGCTTTTCGTGGGTTACAAGCTTAAAATTAATAAAGCTAATAAAATAGGATTGCAAAATAATGAAAAGTATATAAATGAGTTAAAATCATACAGAAGCCAGCTGTCTAAAAATTATACCTCAGATACAAAGGTAACAAAAGCACTAATAGAAGAAGGGTATAATCGTTCTCTAAAAGAAATTAGAGCATCTCATATTTTAATCACTGTCGATGAAAACGCTGTGCCAGCAGATACACTAAAAGCATATAACCAAGCAATCGATATTAGAAAAAAAGCATTGGTAGGAGAAAAATTTGAAGACCTTGCAGTTACGTTTTCTCAAGATCCATCATCAAAAGAAAACAAAGGAGATTTGGGTTATTTTTCAGCCTTCAGGATGATTTATCCATTCGAAACAGTAGCTTATAATACAAAAAAAGGTCAAATTTCAATGCCAGTTCGTACAAAATTTGGCTACCATTTAATATATATTACAGATTCTCGTGAAAACCGAGGAGAAATTACGGTAGCACATATCATGATTTTGAAGTCGCCTAAAGCAGAATTAGAGATTACTACAACTGAAAAAGCAAAAGCCACAATTCAAGATATTTATACCAAGCTAAAACAAGGTGAAAACTTCGAAAGTCTAGCAAGTCAGTTTTCTCAGGACAAAAATTCAGCTCCAAAAGGAGGGTTGTTGCCACGTTTTGCTTCAGGACAATTAAGCTCGGAAGAATTCGAAAACGCAGCTTTTGCCCTTACAAAACCAAATGAATATTCTGCACCATTCGAGAGCCAATTTGGCTGGCATATTGTAAAGTTGGTTGAAAAACAACCCATAAAAAAACTTAGCGAAATGGAGAAAGAGTTAGACGAAAAAATCAGAAAAGACGATCGTTCTCGACTCATAACAAATTCACTTACCAACAAACTTCGTAAAAAATACACTATTGTCAGAAATGAGAAGTTGTATGCACAAATAAAAACATTAGTTACAGATAAAATTTATGTTAGTCAATGGAAGCTCCCAGCTAATTTGAAAGATTATGATAGTAACTTATTTAAAATTGAGAATAAAAGCATAACAGGAACTCAATTTTTATCAATTTTAGAAGCACAACAAAAATCTGACTTAAAAATTAAACCCGTTGGAAAGTTAGTCGATTTTGTATATCAAAATTTTGTAGATGCACAAATGACTGATTATTATAATGATAATCTAGAAAAAGAGTTTCCAGATTTTGCAAATGTTATCGAAGAATATCGTGATGGATTATTACTTTTCGATTTGATGGAAAAAGAAATTTGGGAAAAAGCAAAGCAAGATACTTTAGCTCTAAAAAAATACTACAATGCTAATAAATTACAATACCAATGGAAAAATAGAGCCGAGGTATTAGTAGCGTCATCTACTAAAGAAGGTGTCGCAAAAGAAGCAAGAAAGCTCTTGAATAAAGACCAAACAGATGATTTTATTAAAACAACTCTTAATACAAAAGAGGTTGTAAATGTGATGATAAAGAAAGAAAATTACGAAGAAGGGGCAGAAAATTTCCCTAAAAAGGTTGAATTTAAAACAGGAGTTTCGGAAATTTATAAAGACGGCGAGTTTTATTTCGTAAATAAAGTTTCAAAAATAATACCAGCTTCTGTTAAAACGTTCGATGAAGCTCACGGAAGAGTCGTAAATGATTACCAACAATACCTCGAGGATAATTGGGTAAGCAATTTAAAAAAAGAGTTTAAAGTAAATATAAATCAAGAAGTTTTTGAAAGAATGAAAGCTTCGATGAAAAAATAATTAATGGCAATAAATAATTTTAAAATGAACATAATAAGTAGTAAGTTAAGTTTTATAATAGCGCTTTTAGCTATTTCGTTAGGAGTTTCCGCTCAAGAGAAAAAGCAAAAAGTAGATGGCGTTATCGCAGTGGTTGGAAATTATGTTATTTTAGATTCAGATATAGACAAAACAACACTAGAGCTTAAACAACAAGGTGTAAATGTGAAAGATGTTACACGTTGTCAGTTGTTAGGTAAGCTCCTAGAAGACAAATTATATGCACACCATGCAATTCAGGACAGTATCGTTATAGAAGACAAAGAAGTAAATTCGAAACTAGACGAGCAAGTGAGTTATATGGTAGAACAATTAGGTTCTATGGATAAAGTAATACAGTATTTCAAGAAATCTAACGAACAAGATTTTAGAACTGAATTGTTTGATATTATCAAAATAAATAAGCTAACTGCTGAAATGCAAAAGAAAGTTGTCGATGCAGTAATTATTACGCCAGAAGAAGTTCGTAACTTTTTTAAAGCCATTCCTAAAGCAGATTTACCTGTTTTTGGAGCAGAAATGGAAGTAGCGCAAATAGTAGTAAAACCAACTGTTTCTCAAGAAGCAAAACAAAAAGTAATAGACCAGCTAAAAGCCATCAAAAAAGAAGTGCAAGAAGGGTCTAGTTTCTTCGGGAAAGCAGTGTTATATTCAGAAGATAAAGGCTCGAGTTCTAATGGTGGATATTACAAAATGGATAGAAGAACCCAATTTGTAAAAGAATTTAAAGATGTAGCTTTTGGTTTAAAAGAAGGAGAAATTTCAGAACCATTTCTAACAGATTTTGGATACCACATTATTTACTTAGAAAAAATTAGAGGACAAGAAGTAGATTTGCGTCACATTGTAATTTCGCCAAAAGTTTCAGACGAAGCCTTAAAAGTGTCGAAAGAAAAAATAGAACTTATTCGAAAAAGAATTTTAGATAAAGAAATTACCTTTTCAGATGCTGCCCGTACCATGTCAGACGAAAAAGAAACCCGCAACGATGGTGGTGTTTTAACCAATCCTAAAACACAAGATACCCGTTTCGAACTCACAAAGATGGATCCAGCTTTGTATAGCCAAGTTTCAAATCTAAAAGACAATCAGATTTCAAACCCTATTATTGACGAAGATCGTACAGGAGGGAAGTTTTACAAAATTGTAACCGTAACAAATCGTTACGACGAGCATACTGCCGATTATTCTAAAGACTATATTCGTCTAAAAGAATTAGCACTAAAAGAAAAACAAATTAAAGCCATTGCAAAATGGTCTGAAGAAAAAATTAAAGAAACTCATATTAAGATTAATGGTGAATATCGTGATTGTGTATTTACAAACAATTGGTTAAAAAAATAATACATCTAATTTTTTTAAATAAAAATGGTTTGGGTTTTCCAAGCCATTTTTGTTTTCGCTTTCATTTTAAATGAATTTATAGCTTCAATTGTAGCAAAAAGTTACGAACAGTTAGCTTATTTGAGGTTTAGTTCGATGCGCTTCATTTTATAATAATACGGTGTTAATTTTGAAAACACTATAATATTAGGATTTCTCATTCCGTTAAACAGAATGAAATAATGATACTAATTTAGCTTTAAAAATGCTGGAATATTTATTGAGGATGTTG
>NZ_MUHE01000071.1 GCF_002217405.1 Flavobacterium psychrophilum DSM 3660 = ATCC 49418
CACTTTGCGGGATAGTGTCTTTTTAGCATTACTGATTGTTCTATTTACCCAAGGAAATATCTTTGCCGACTTTTGCTTGTCTGGTTCTACTACAACATAATGATTTGTTATAACTTCTTTGAGTTTAACATATCCCGTGTAGCCATCACTTAATACAGATGCCGTTTTGTCTACCGATTTCCCAACCTCTTTATTAATAGTTTCTGATTTCAAATCTTCCATAACTACCATTTTTAGATAGCCAACTTTTCTGTTTGGTTTACCCTTTTTTGGTGCAGAGATACTGGGTTCAGATTCAACCATTACCAATACTTTAGCTTGTTTTTCACTTCCACGACCTCGTTTATTAGGAGTAGATTTTTGACTATTTTCGTTTTCCTTTTCTTTGATAATATCTTTGTTGTCAACCCTTTCAAAGAATCCTTCATCAAATTCAATACAGCCCTTTAATTGATATTTCTCATCACGCTTACTCATCACTCGGCGTATTTTGTGCATCATAAACCAAATTGATTCATAACGCTTGTGTCCCAACATACGTTGCATCTCTAATGCCGAAAAACTCTTTTTTGACAAAGTCATCAGTTCAATACAGAGCATCCAATATTGAAAAGGCAAATTACTATTCTCCATAACAGTACCTGAACGAAGGCTGACGCGACTACCACATTTTTTACATTGAAATTTTAAATCTGTCTTGCGAAAGTAATGTTCTGTGTGTTCACACTTTTTACATACAATTCCAATTTCAAGCCCTTTGGCTTTGAATCCCTCAATACATGAGGCGTCATCAGGATATTTCTCGAAAAATTCAGGCAGGTTCATAGCTCGCATTTGATAGGTTGATGACTCAAATATAAACTTTTTTCAGCATTGGTACAAGTAACGGATAGTCATATTTATTTAAATAAACCGATTTCAGAAATTGACATTACTATATTTGATACGTTTGGTAAATTGATTTATCAAACTAAAACTGACGGTAAAGATTTGGAATTAAGTATTCCTAACCTAGCAAGTGGTTTGTATATTGTTAAACTAAATTCTAAAGAGCAAACAGAAACACTCAAATTTTTAGAGCAGTAAAAAAAAGCGGTTGTAAAATCAACCGCTTTTCTATTGAAAATACTTATTTTTACAAAAAAAACATATGATAAAATTGCTTTTTAAATATAAATACCAAATTATTTTAATCATAATAGGCATACTTTGGGTATCATTTCTTAATGAATTAATGCAAATTAAACATCAAAATAATATTTGTAACGATTGCGATAATTATAGAGAATCCGCAAGTTATTTATATAATAATTTTAAAACACATTATTTTAGACCTATTGGAATGGCTATTATTACTGGAGTACCATATCTTTTTAGAGCTACAGATGCTACTATTTATCAATTTAGTTTGATAATCAATATTATGGCTTGGTTAGGTACTGCGTTGTTGCTATTTAATTTTTTAAAAAAACAATTACCAATTAATAAAGCTCTATTATGGACATTATTGTTTTATTCAATTCTAAGTTTTGTTTTCATTAATTTTCAATTATTAACAGAAAGTATTTTTACTTTTTTAATGATTACCGTTTTTTATTTTCTTGAAAAATATTATACAAAAAAATCCTTTCATTTCTTGTCTTTGGCTGTTAGTATTTTACTTTTTGCAATGCTCATAAAACCTAGTGTGAAATTTTTTGCTATCATAATTTTCATCTATTTTGGTAAAACATTATTAAAAAATCATAGAAATAAAAGTATTCTTTTTATCTATTTAAGTCTATCATTAATTGCATTTCAGTATGTAAAAATGAAAAACGATTATGGTAATTATACGTTAAGTTATATTGATAGTGTTACATATTATAATTATCTCGGAAGCAAAGCATTTTATTATAAAACAAATCACACATTAAATCAAAACACTAATAAAAGGGCAAAATTTTTAGCAAAATTTTCTTATCCAGAGCAACGAAATATAGCTACTAAAGACTTATTAAGCCAAATAAATAATAATAAATTTAACTTAATAAAAGCGTATATTTCTGATTTGTCTGAAAACACAAAAACTCCAAATGGTTCTATTGAAACATCAAAAAATTTAAAAAATAAAGATTATTATAATACTTTAAAAAAATGTTTATCTATAATATCGAAGTATCAAAATAGGTTTTTTACAATAGTTGGATTTATATTGGCTTTATATTATCTTTTCAAATCATATAAGCATGAATTTCTTTACAGTCTAATAAGTTTTTACATTCTATATACAATTACAATATCGGGGGTTTCATGCTCACAAGGAGATCGTTTTCATATAGTTTTCTTTCCGTTTGTTATTATTTTATTTGCAAAGTTATATAATGAAAAAATAAAT
This sequence comes from Flavobacterium psychrophilum DSM 3660 = ATCC 49418, assembly GCF_002217405.1. Taxonomy (GTDB): domain Bacteria; phylum Bacteroidota; class Bacteroidia; order Flavobacteriales; family Flavobacteriaceae; genus Flavobacterium; species Flavobacterium psychrophilum. The sequence continues at coordinate 2,378 of NZ_MUHE01000071.1, forward strand.
TTATTTTCAAAAAAACATAAATGAAAAAGCTATCTATTATAATACCTGTTTTTAATGAAGCAAGAACAGTACATTTAATTCTTAATAAAATTGAACATGTAAATTTATCTCAAAACATAGTTAAAGAAATAATTATTGTTGACGACTGCTCTACAGATGATACTTTAGAAGTTGTCAAAAACTACATATCAACTCATATAGAACTGCCAATCGAACTATTGCAACATAACAAAAATAAAGGAAAAGGAGCATCATTACAAACGGGTATAAAAAATGCAACTGGAGATTACATAATTATTCAAGATGCAGATTTAGAATATGACCCAAAAGAATATAACATTCTTTTGCAACCCATTTTAGATGGTCATGCTGATGTAGTATATGGTTCAAGATTTATGGGAGGAAATCCTCATAGAGTATTGTTTTTTTGGCACACAATAGGCAATCGTTTTTTAACTTTCCTATCAAATATGTTTACCAATTTAAATTTAACCGATATGGAAACCTGCTATAAAATGTTTGACACTAAAATATTACAATCAATTTCATTGCAAGAAAAAAGATTCGGTTTTGAACCAGAAGTTACCGCTAAAGTTTCAAGAATTAAAAAAATAAGAATATACGAAGTAGGAATTTCTTATTATGGTAGAACATATGATGAAGGAAAAAAAATTAATTGGAAGGATGGATTTCACGCAATATATTGTATAATTAAATATGGCTTTTTACGTTTATAGAATAATTATTTATTTTTATATATTTACAAACTAATCAATTAAACTAAAAAAATTAGGGCTTCTACATCTGAAAAAGGACACGCAAAAAACATTGCAAACGCAAATTTACTTAACACATATATTGTTCAATTAGTTGCAATATACAATCCAAGTAATCCAAAATTATTACTTCCAAACTTACAAAACATATACACTAATTCTTTTGCACATCAAGAAAGTGTAAATACATTAGTTGCTCCCTATTCTATTGCAGTTGATAATCGTGAAAATGTTTTTGCTCCACAAAGCAGAAAAATAACCAAACTTCGCAAAGCATACAAAGCAACCGAAGGTGTTACACCAGCACAATTAGAAGATTTTATGACTATCGCTCGTAAATTAAAAGGAATTCGTAAAGTAAATAACGCACCAACAACAGACTCAACAGAAGAGCAAAATCAACACTCAACCTCACAAATGAGTTATGACCAACGCACCAATAATTACGATTTGCTAATTTCATTATTGCAAAACACAACAAATTATAATCCAAAAGGGTAGCATCCCATAAAGTGTGTAAGTAAAAAAAGTATTAGGNNCCTAATACTTTTTTTACTTAATTTTAATATTTACACATTTTATGAAAAAGGAAGATTTATTATCCGATGAATTTTTGAAGCAATTCAAAACAGGTGAAGACCTTTATGGCATTTTAGCCCAACTACAAAAGCGCGGAATAGAGAAAATACTCGAAGGCGAATTAGATGCTCATTTAGGCTATGATAAGCACCAGAAGACCACTAAAACCAATGCGCGCAATGGTTTTTCTAACAAAAAAATAAAACATCTTTTGGAGAATCCGAAATTCAAGTCCCAAGAGACCGAGACGCTACTTTTAACCCCTTAATTGTCCCTAAAAGACAAAATATGCTAGATGGTTTAGAGAACGTGATTATCTCTCTTTGTGCCAAAGGAATGAGCAATAGCGACATCGAAGAAAAAATACGAGAAGTTTACAATTTCGATATTTCTACCAGTACAATTTCAAGAATTACCGATACTGTTTCGAGTGATATTATTGCTTGGCAAAATAGACCTTTAGAATCGGTTTATTTAATAGTCTGGATGGACGGAATCGTTTTTAAAGTTCGTGAAAACTCAAAAATAATCAATAAAACCATCTATTTAGCTGTTGGTCTGAACCGAGATGACAAAAAAGAAGTACTCGGAATGTGGCTAGGTAAGAATGAAAGCGCCAGTTTTTGGCTTGGAGTGCTAACCGATTTAAAAGCCAGAGGTGTTGAAGATATACTAATTACTGCCACTGACAATTTGAATGGTTTTACTCAAACTATTAAAAATGTATTCCCAGAATCACAAACCCAAATCTGTGTCGTGCATCAAATCAGGAACTCGGCTCGGTATGTAGTTTGGAAAGATAAAAAGGAATTTTCGGCAGATATGAAGCTTATTTACAACGCTCCAACCAAAGAAGCAGCAAAGCATCCTTGGAAGATTTTTCTAAAAAATGGAATCATAAATATCCCTACGCTATTAAATCCTGGGAAGAAAATTGGGAAGAACTCACCGTATTCTTTGACTTTCCTGTAGAAATCAGAAAAATAATTTACACCACAAATTTAATAGAAAACCTTAATGGAAAAATTAGAACTGCGAAGCACATCATGAATACCAAAATAAAATATTAGCAAATGAGTAAAATACACCAAAAACAAATTGTCATTTCCAACGGATGAAGCTGTTTTAAAATCCGTATATTTGGCTCTGAGAGAAGCGACCAAAAAATGGTCGATGCCAATACAAAATTGGGGATTAATCCTCAACCAGTTCTTAACTATATTTGAAAAAAGGGTTCAACTTTAATTAAAAAGTCAAACCCCTATATTTTTAAACTTACACACTTTTTAGGATAGTGTCGCAAAACCAAGCAACTCAATATGACTGTTTTTAATACCGTTGCAAATAGTTTGAATTATC
>NZ_MUHE01000072.1 GCF_002217405.1 Flavobacterium psychrophilum DSM 3660 = ATCC 49418
CAACGTTCCGGCGCTTGGCGAGGTTGCGAACTTCGGAACTAATTATTTTCTGTTAAAGATAAAATTTCTTGCGAAATGTAAACGTGAATTTACTACAAAATTCGCAATCTTGCCAAACGCCTGTTAGCGGTAGGTTTTTTACTTTCGATAAAATTTAAATATCCTAATATCTCGATTATGATCAGTATATTCACAAAGATTATACTTTTCTACTAGTTCGATGATGTTTAAGTTTTTATTTCTCTCCAATTCATCAAACCAAAATTCAGAGCTAACATATGCATCCTCCAATTTAACATTTTTAAAATCACAATTTTCAAATTTTGCGTTGATAAGATTTGCTCCTCCAAATTTGCAGTTTGTTAGATTGACATCTCTAAAAGAAGAATCTTCTAAATTTGATATGTAAAAATTACAATCAGTCATATTAGAGGACATAAAAAATGAATCATAAAGATTAGCTCCACTAAATTTCCATTTGCGCATATCCTCATATTGAGAAAGTGATTTGTCAGTTGCCAAATAGCAATGCGATAAATCTAATTCTTTTACTTTAAGGTCAACCAATCTTTTAATCAAACCTCTAGTTCGATACATTGCTTCTTCGGTTTTCCAAAATTTGTAATCATTAAGTTCTTCAGTATATCTTTTTATAGTCTCTAAACGCGATGTAATAGATTCATATATTGTTAGTAAAACACCTAAAATCATTAAATCGAAAAGTAATCCATGAAATTCAACTAATATATCGTGAATCTTAAAATTAGGATCAAAAAAATCAAAAAGAACTATTAATAGAAAACATATTACTGTCATAAATATGAACAGATTAGTTTTAGATTTTAGTGACTTTTCAATTAATTTTCTCATGATGTTGATTTTAAACTTACCGCTAACGTT
>NZ_MUHE01000073.1 GCF_002217405.1 Flavobacterium psychrophilum DSM 3660 = ATCC 49418
GACAAACTGTATGTTTTTTTTATCCCAGTAAATTTAAACTTTAAATGGTATTAATTTAGGCAAACCGCACTTCAAACAGTAAGATAGATATGATTTAAAATAAAAACACATTAAACTTATTTTTTTAAGATTAATGTGTATGAAAGAGATTGTTCTTTTCTAAAATTTATCCGTGATAAACTCTAGAAGAAATTATTTTTTCGTTTTTAACTTCTAGCACTTCTGCAACAAGCATATCGTCTTCGTTTGCAACTTGACGAATATATTCCATAAAAACCCTATCGGAATTTGCAGTAAGCGATTTTACTTTATAATGCAAACTTGGCAACCTATCGAAAGCGTCTTGCCACCAAGACCTCATCGCTTCTTTACCAACCACTAATCCGTTGGTTTGTGGTTTATGAATTTTTAATTTCGGACTAAAATGTGTTGCTTCGTCATCATAAAGCGCTAATAATTTTTCTAACTCTTTATTATTAAAGGTTTCGAACCAACGAAAGGCTATAGATTGTAATTTTTCGGGTGTCATATTTTTTGTTTTAAACACGAAGTTCACAAAGAATTCACAAAGGACACAAAAAAGACGCAAATCTTAGTGAACTTAGTGAAAACCTTTGTGAACTTAGTGGTTAACTTATTATGTGTTTTTTAAATTGATAATTTCTTGTTCAGTCAAGAAACGCCAATTTCCTCTTGGTAAATTCTTTTTGGTTAATCCTGCAAACGATACCCTGTCTATACGAAGAACATCATATTTGAAACTTTCAAAAATAGCACGCACTACTTTTACGTTTGCCGTTTTTAGTTTTAATCCTACTTCACTTTTTGCTTCTTTTTCTATATAAGAAATTTCTTCAACAAAAACACGGTGCCCATCTATTACAAGACCTTTGCTTATTTTTTCTAAATCTTCAAATTTCAAGTTTTTATCTAGAGAAACTTGGTAAATTTTTGATGATTTCTGGCTTGGCAAACTAAATCTACGAATCATATCGGTATCGTTTGTAAACAATAACAAACCTGTCGTATTCTTGTCCATTCTTCCTACGGCAGCGATTTTCGAATTAGTAGAACCTCTTACTAGCTCTAGAACATTACGATTTTCCTGACCTTCGTCGAAAGCAGTGGTAAAGTTTTTAGGTTTGTTTAATAAGATGTATTCTTTCTTTTCTGGCGTAAGCACTGATCCGTCGAAGTTTACAACATCACCTGGTTTTACCATATACCCCATTTCGATAACAGGAATTCCGTTTACTTTTACGTTACCAGATTGTATGTAAATATCGGCATCACGACGTGAGCAAGCTCCTGAATTAGAAATATATTTGTTCAAACGTATTTCGTCTTTTACCTTCGGTCTTTTAGGTGCTTGGTTTGGTTTTTTCTCTACTTTATTTGGGTCGACCGCTTCAACTTTTGTTGTAGGTTTTACTTTTTTTGGACCTTGGGCACGCTTTGCCATCGCTGGTTTTGGCTTGTTAGAACTTGGACGAGTACTGTTTGGTCTCGCTCCAGTTCCTTTTTTATTGCCTCCTGAATTATTCATAACTTCTGTAATTTGTGCAAAGATAGTGTTTTAAGAGTTAATATTTTTTATTTTTAGCCCTGATAGCAGTGGAAATCCTTTTGTTTTTTCCTTTAAAAAACAAAAGATTGCAACGGATAGCAGGATTAGCTCCTAAAAATTTATAATTTTAGCAATGCTTTTCCGTTTATTAATACCGAGGGATTTATAAGAACAATACAAAAAACACCAGCAACGATAAGAATTTTTAACACAACATGAAGTTGTACATATTCGGCTTGCGTTTCAGATTTCCAGAGTTTGAGCAGGAATAATATTAGAATTATTAGACTGATATAAAAATAAATATCCATATAACCTACGTCATATTTTTCGATTAAAATGTAAACTGGAATAATGGTCGAAATGGTTAAAAATGTGATGATTTGTTTAGAGACTCGCTCTCCGAATCGCACAGGAATGGTTTGATAATTATTTGCAATATCGCCTTTTATATTTTCTAAATCTTTTATCATTTCTCGAATAAATAGGAGCAAAAAAAGAAACATGGCGTGGGCAAAAATAACATGATAAAAATTTTTGAAATATAATAATATCCCAAAAAACGGCAAAACTGCTAGCAACGAAGCGGTTAGATTACCAACTATTGGATATTTTTTTAGTTTGTGCGAATAGAACCAAATTAAGAAAATATAGGTTGCAAAAAACAAAGCTGCTCGAAACGAAATAATGAGTGAAAGTGCTGTTGCTAAAAAATTTAACACAAAATACACTTGTAGTTTTGTTGTTTGACTAACCTGCCTATCTAGCCTTGTTTTGTTTGGACGATTAATTAAATCTTTTTCGGAATCGTAAAAATTATTGATGATATAGCCCGACGAAATGGTTAGTGTTGAAACAAATACGAGCAGAAACAATCGCCAATCTAAAATAACATCGAGTGCTCTTTTTTCGGGCGAAAGGATAAATATTGAGGATAAATATTGTGCTAAAACGACTACCGGAATATTATAACCACGCACCACAGAAAACAAACTGAAGATTTTGATTAAGAGTAATTTTGATTTTCGTTTTAGCATTTATTATCTCGAAAGTTGTAAGGTCATAAAGTTTGAGAGTCCTTAAAACTGATAAACTACTTCCAATTTATAATCTTTTAATGACAGTCTTGCTTTTTCTAAGTCTTGGGTAAATCCTAAAATATAGCCACCACCGCCAGAACCACAAAGCTTTAAGTAATAATCATTTGAATCGATACCACGTTGCCAAAGTCCGTGAAATTGCTCTGGAATCATGGGTTTAAAGTTATTTAAAACCACTTTCGATAATTTTTTGGTATTGGCAAACAATGATTTGATGTCGCCCCCTAAAAAATTATCGACACAAGCATCGGTATGTTTTATAAATTGTGATTTTAGCATTTTTCGGAAGCCTTCTTCTTTTAAGCTTTCCATAAAAATATTAACCATGGGTGCTGTTTCTCCAACAATTCCTGAATCTAACAAAAAAACGGCTCCTTTTCCGTTCAGACTTTGAGTAGGAATTCCTGTTGCTTCGATATTATCTTTAGAATTTATTAAAATCGGGATACTCAAATAGCTGTTTAAAGGATCTAATCCTGAACTTTTCCCGTGAAAAAAGTTCTCCATTTGAGAGAAAATATTTTTAAGTGTTAATAATTTTTCACGTGTTAGATTTTCTAAAACCGTAATTTTATTATGAGCATATTTGTCATAAATTGCTGCAACTAAAGCACCACTACTTCCTACTCCGTATCCTTGGGGAATACTAGAATCAAAGTACATTCCGCTTTCTATATCGCTATTTAAACTTTCTAAATTGAAGGTAACTAATGCTGGCTGTTCTTCTTGCAACGACGCTAGATGAGAAGCTAATTTTTTTAAATTCTGATTAGATTTTATCGCTTCAACTGAAGGATTTTCGTCAGATTTTAGTGCACCATTATAAAAGTTATAAGGAATAGACAATCCTTTCGAGTCACGAATAATTCCGTACTCTCCGAAAAGTAATATTTTTGAGTAAAATAATGGTCCTTTCATAAATATTTGAAAATTATTTTATTTTATTGATTTTGTTTGGGCTTTGACGAGTATCGAATTGTGCTAAAACATTTATCTCTTTATTATTAAATTTATAATAAAAGAGTTATTTGTTTCGACAAAACACATCTTCTATAATTTTTATTAACCTTTGAAAATGAAAAAATT
>NZ_MUHE01000074.1 GCF_002217405.1 Flavobacterium psychrophilum DSM 3660 = ATCC 49418
TCTTTGGTTTTTTTTGAAGCATTGCTAATTGTTGGGGGTTTGCGGTGGCTAAAGCTGTTTTGTGGTGGTTCTTTATATAGTATAGTCTTTTGGTATGTCGATGATACTGTTTTGAATGGTGTATTCTTTTTTATAAATGTTGTTTCTTGGATGCTGCGCGTGAGGGATAGTAGTGGAAAGCCCACAGCCCGACGAAGGAGGTGCGAGGACTTGTAACGGATAGCCCGACCCGAGGAGGAACGACGACGGGGCACGCCCAAAAAAAATAAAAAACATACCTTATATATGATACTTGTTTTATGGGGTTTGGGGATCTAAGTTTATAAACTTGTGGGGAAATATTAAAAGTAGGATATTTGTCGTTTAAAAATAGATAGAAAGGCAAGATTATTTTGTGGATTTTATGAAGTTGTTATTGTCTGAAGTGATAGTGGGTTATTTTGGATTGATTTCTTATAAAAAAATATTTAATCCTTGTGCGTTTCTTAATTTCGTATTTATTAATTGAATTTAAAAGCCGATAAATGAAAAAAGTACTACTTGCCGAAGATGATTTTGATTTTGCTGATGTTTTAAAACAATATCTGGAGCTATATAATTACGATATTACTTGGGCTAAAGACGGGGAAGAAGCCTTACTCCTATTTGAGAATGAAACTTTCGATATTTGCGTGTTTGATATCATGATGCCAAAAATGGACGGTTTTACACTAGCCCAAAAAATAATTGATATGAATCCTGAAACACCATTTGTTTTCTTAACTGCCAGAAAACTCAAAGAAGACAAACTAAAAGGATTGCAATTGGGTGCCGATGATTATATTGTAAAACCTTTTGAAGCCGACGAATTGGTCTTGCGATTAAACAATATTTTGAAAAGAGGCGAGCAAAAAAATCAAACAACTTTTTCAGGCGATGAAATAACAATTGGTAATTATATTTTTGATCCGAATAGGTTAGAATTAAAGTTAGGTAATCATACACAAAGGCTTACAGCAAAGGAAGTTGCTGTTATTTTGTTTTTTCTAAAAAATAAAAACAAACGCATAAAACGAAATGATATTTTGCAACATATTTGGGGAAATGACGATTTCTTTTCAGGAAGAAGTATGGATGTTTTTATAAGTCGAATTAGAAAATATTTCTCTAGCGACAACCGAATTACTATTGAAAGTATTCGCAATGTAGGTTTAGAATTTAAGATTATAACCTAAAAAAAAGCAGACCTATAAGCCGGATTCTGTTCTCGATATTACTAACGATACCTTATCATTTATCTAGGCTTGCAATTACTCACAAGCTCCATCTTTCTACCCTTCAGCAACGGACGAGAAGCCCTTAACTACCGATATACTTGAAATTTCACCGCATAGAGTTTACCTGGTTTCACTACAGCATTACCTGTACATACTTTCTGTTGCACTTGTCCTAACCCCAATAAATTGGAGCCGACGGGTGTTACCCGCTATGCTTCTCTCTGGTGTCCGGACTTTCCTCCCCCAATAAATTGGCGACGATAAGGCGGTCTGCGCTGCAAAAGTAGTTTTTTTAGGAGCCAATCCCGCTATCCGTTGCAATCTTTTTTCGGCGAAAAGCCTCAAAAAGGATTTTCACTACTATCGGGGCTAGGGCATTGCGGTAATAAAACAACATTTTCACAAAATACCTAAATAAAAAAGCGACCCTTTAGAGGCCGCTTTAAATGTTTTCACAACGGAATAATCCTTATTGTGAATTGCTTCAAAATTGTAGTACAATACTACAACTTTTTTTTTATATATAATAAAAATGTATCTAAATAATATTAATTATCTTACATTTATAGTTAAAAATAAATCTAGACAACTAGAATAATTAAAATATAAGCAAGTACAATGAAAAAAATATTAGGATTAGATTTAGGAACAACATCTATTGGATGGGCGTTTATAAATGAGGCAGAAAACGAGATTGAAGTGTCTTCAATTGTAAATACAGGCGTTCGCATTGTTCCACTTACTACAGATGAAGAATCTGATTTCAAAAAAGGCAATACAATTTCTATAAACGCAGATAGAACTTTAAAACGTGGCGCAAGAAGAGGTTTGCAACGATTCAAACAAAGAAGAGAAGCTTTATTAGAAATATTCAGCAGAATAAAATTCATTGCGACTGATTTTGTTTATGCAGAAACTGGTGCATCGACAACTTTTTCTTCGTATCAATTGAGAGCTAAATCGGCTGTTGAAGCCGTTACAAAAGAAGAATTAGTTAAAGTTTTATTAATGCTTAACAAAAAAAGGGGGTATAAAAGTAGCCGAAAAGCAAAAACTGCCGAAGAAGGCAATGCGATTGACGGAATGAAAATTGCCAAAGAAATTTTTGAAAACAATTTAACTCCAGGACAATGGGTATATAATTCTTTATCGAAAGGTGGCAAATTTATTCCTGATTTTTATCATTCCGATTTGCAGAAGGAATTAGAGAAGATAGGGCAGTATAACACAAAGTGTGTAAGTTAAAAAGTTATTCTGAAAATTTGAGCTAATTCAAAAAGCTCAAAAATTTTCGGAAATAACTTTTTAACATTTTATATATTTACATAGTTATGATTGAAAGAGACGACTTATTAAACAACAAGGAATTCTACAAATCCTTTAAAAATGGAGAAGATTTAACTTCATTTTTTAAACAAATGCACAAACGAGCAGTTGAACATATGCTTGAAGCAGAACTTGATGCACATTTAGACAATGAAAAACATCAAAAAACCTTCAATGGTAATTACCGTAATGGACACGGAACCAAGAAAATAAAAACTTCCTTTGGTGAAGATGAAATTAAAGTTCCAAGAGATCGAGACGGTAG
>NZ_MUHE01000075.1 GCF_002217405.1 Flavobacterium psychrophilum DSM 3660 = ATCC 49418
AAATCCGTAGATTTGTTTGAGAAATTAGGCGATTCTTACTATTTTAATGCAAAACTAAAAGAAGCAAACAAATGGTACAAAGAGCTGTTTGCACTTAATGAAAAAGTAGAACCAGAATATTATTATAGATACTCGCAAACACTAAAAGCAGTTGAAGATTATGCAAATGCAGATGTGTATATGGAGCGTTTTAGAATAAATTTGCCGGGAGATAACAGAGCAAAATTATATAATGATCAAAAAGATTATAAAGCAGTAATTGCGAAAAATTCAGGTCGATACGAAGTAAAACCAACAAAAGTTAATACTAAAATGTCAGATTACGGTTCAGCTATTTTAGGCGATAAATTAATTTTTGCCTCATCACGCGATCACGTTGGTTTAGTAAAATCAAGTTCAAAATGGACAGAAGAAGCATTTACAGATTTGTATGCTGCAGATAAATCAGAAGACGGCACATTAAGTAATCCAAAAAAATTTTCTAACTCAGTCAACTCAAAATTTCACGAAGACAGCCCCGTTTTTACAAATGATATGAAAACGGTATATTTTACAAGAAATAATTACAAAGACGGAAAAACAGGAAAAGACGATAGAAAAGTAATTTTGTTAAAGTTATACAAAGCCACTCTAATCGAAGGGAAATGGCAAGATATTACAGAATTGCCATTTAATAGCGACCAGTATAGTGTAGCGCACCCAGCCTTGAGTCCAGATAACAAAACACTATATTTTGCTTCAAATATGCCAGGAAGCAAAGGTCAGTCTGATATCTTTGCAGTTTCAATTATTAGTGATAATACTTACGGGACACCTGTAAATCTTGCAAAAATAAACACAGAAGGAAGAGAAACTTTTCCTTTTGTTACATCAGATAATGAATTATATTTTGCCTCCGACGGTCATCAAGGTCTAGGAGGATTAGATGTTTTTGCTACAAAATTAACA
>NZ_MUHE01000076.1 GCF_002217405.1 Flavobacterium psychrophilum DSM 3660 = ATCC 49418
AAATCCGTAGATTTGTTTGAAAAATTAGGCGATTCTTACTATTTTAATGCAAAACTAAAAGAAGCAAACAAATGGTACAAAGAGCTGTTTGCACTTAATGAAAAAGTAGAACCAGAATATTATTATAGATACTCGCAAACACTAAAAGCAGTTGAAGATTATGCAAATGCAGATGTGTATATGGAGCGTTTTAGAATAAATTTGCCGGGAGATAACAGAGCAAAATTATATAATGATCAAAAAGATTACAAAGCAGTAATTGCGAAAAATTCAGGTCGATACGAAGTAAAACCAACAAAAGTTAATACTAAAATGTCAGATTACGGTTCAGCTATTTTAGGCGATAAATTAATTTTTGCCTCATCACGCGATCACGTTGGTTTAGTAAAATCAAGTTCAAAATGGACAGAAGAAGCATTTACAGATTTGTATGCTGCAGATAAATCAGAAGACGGAACATTAAGTAATCCAAAAAAATTTTCTAACTCAGTCAACTCAAAATTTCACGAAGATAGCCCCGTTTTTACAAATGATATGAAAACGGTATATTTTACAAGAAATAATTACAAAGACGGAAAAACAGGAAAAGACGATAGAAAAGTAATTTTGTTAAAGTTATACAAAGCCACTCTAATCGAAGGGAAATGGCAAGATATTGCAGAATTGCCATTTAATAGCGACCAGTATAGTGTAGCGCACCCAGCCTTGAGTCCAGATAACAAAACACTATATTTTGCTTCAAATATGCCAGGAAGCAAAGGTCAGTCTGATATCTTTGCAGTTTCAATTATTAGTGATAATACTTACGGGACACCTGTAAATCTTGCAAAAATAAACACAGAAGGAAGAGAAACTTTTCCTTTTGTTACATCAGATAATGAATTATATTTTGCCTCCGACGGTCATCAAGGTCTAGGAGGATTAGATATTTTTGCTACAAAATTAACAAAAAGTGGTCTTCCAGGTCAAGTTATAAATGTTGGAGCACCCGTAAATGGTCCTATGGATGATTTTTCATTTATGATAGAAAAGCCATCTCGAACAGGATATTTTTCTTCAAATAGAGAAGGCGGTTTAGGATTAGATGATATTTATTACTTTAAAGAAAATGAAGCGATAAACCTAGACAGCTCACACCTGCTAGAAGGTATTGTAACAAATTCTGAAACAGGAGAGATACTAGATAATGCTAAAGTGACTATTTACGACGAAGAATTTAATCCAATTCTCTCAGTCACTACAGATGATAAAGGATATTATACCTTTGCAGTAGAGCAAGGTAAAAAGTACCACGTCAGAGCAGAAAAGGACGAATACGAGACTAAAGAACTTCCTGTTACAATTCCTAGAACCCCAGGTAAGACCTATGTGCCAATTGCAACAGCAAAAAAGATACGAGTAATAAAAGTTGGCTCTGATATTGCTAAGGCGTTAAGTATAAAAATGATTTATTTCGATTTAAATAAATCTGTCATTAGAAAAGACGCATCAGTAGAATTGGCTAAAATTCTTACAGTTTTAAATCTAAATCCTACGATAAAAATAGACATCAGATCCCATACCGACAGCCGTCAAACTGCGGCATACAATATGTCACTTTCAGATCGTAGAGCAAAATCTACAATCGAATGGTTGGTACAAAAAGGAATAAGTCCTGACAGATTAACAGGTCGAGGTTATGGAGAATCTCAATTAGTAAATGAGTGTTCAGATGGTGTAAATTGCACAGGAGAGCAGCATCAATTAAACAGACGAAGTGAGTTTATTATCATTTCGATGTAATATTGAAAA
>NZ_MUHE01000077.1 GCF_002217405.1 Flavobacterium psychrophilum DSM 3660 = ATCC 49418
ATCATTAACCTACAACCTCAAGAAATACTTACGCTTTGTTGTGAAAAAACCAAGTATTTTGACTCAAGTGCTATCCCAAAAAGTAGGGAAGAACCAAGCTTTTTTAAAAACGATCCTTTTTAACTTGAAACGTATGTTTTTAAGGCATCAAAATTTTACAACTTTGAACTTAACCCAAAAATAAACCTCGCTTAAAACGGATTAAACGAGGCTGTTTTTTATGGTTTTTGTAAATATTTTTCAAAAATTTTGGGTTGTGCAACAGCTACCGCTGTTAGCAGTAGTTTTTTATTTTTTTCGTTTAATAATATACATTTTGTCCATACTATTTGTGAACAAACTATAATTTAGTTTTGGGTTTTCGTAAAACATATAAGTACTAGTTGTTGAATTATTTGGTTTAGAAAATGTGCCAATTTCCTTTCCATTTATTTCAATTCGTGTTAGAAAACAACTTCTATCTAAATACATATCTTCAAAAAGTTTTAAAGTGTCTTTGTTTGACAATACATTGGTATATAATCTTCCTTTTTCAAAAGTAGTTGTTGATGAACTGTTACCACCTGAACTACTGGTTATTCTTTCTTCATAAAATTTATGAAAATGCTTGTAAGTAATTTTATCATTTGGAATTGCTTCCCACTCGTGTGAACCATAATTATATTGTTGGAATAGTGAGCCTGAATATTCACTATTTTCAAACATATAGTCTAAGTCTATTTCAAAATCTTCAGTGCAATAATATTGATACCAACTTTTATTCATTAAATATGTTATTATATTCACCGTTCTCCTTCCTTTATTAATAGGATAATTATAGTCATAATCAACATTGATATACTTAGCGTTCTTTTTTATTTCATCTATTGTGTTCTTTTCATTTGAATCTATTAAATTTTCATTTTGCAAAACAAAATTTTTATGTGATTTGTTTCCATCAAAAATCCAAGTTGTATAGTACTTTTCTTTGGTATTTATTATGAATCCTCTTATAATAGTTTCTTCTCCTAAATCATCTGTTGCTTTAAATATAGTTTTGTCTATTATTTCTCCGTTGATATTAATTTTATAGAAAGTGAATACACCTTGGTTAATTGTCTTAACTATAAGATTATTGTTTGGTAATAAATATTCATAGATAAAAGATTCACTGTCAAACATTAATGTCATTTCTTTATCTCCAAACGTTATTTTATTTTGATTTATATTTTTGTAAGTAGTAAATTCGGCTGGAATTTTTTTGAAGTATAATTTATTTCTTAACCAAACATCAATATCCCAAAATTCAGTATTATTAACTATAAAGTAAATAAAAAGGATGATTACAAATATGTATTTTAATGTTTTTTTCATTATTTTCTTGAATTCTCCGTTTTCTAATAAAATTACTGCTAACGTTCTCGCGCTAAAAGCAGTTTGGGACTAAATTAAGCCCATTATTCGGATTTGCCAAATCTTCCAAATACAAAACCAACTTCAAATTAAGCCTAAAACCCAAATTGCTTGTAGCGTGTGTGCTTGTTGCACAACTAAAAATAAGATCCAAAATCAACTTTTTTGTGCGTTTTAATTTTAATTACTACTGTAAATCAACTAGTTAAAAACAACTAATAATGATAATTTTGTAATCAAATTCGAAACTACAAGTTGTGCAACAGCCACGTGTGTTAGTGGCTGTTACTTTAGTATTAATAAATCTCCACCATCAAAACCTGTAGCGATTGCTTTTGCTTTTTCAAGAAAACTATTTTTAAAGTTTGGCGACTGTATATAGTTTTCAATATTTTTTTTAACGTCGGCAAGAATCAATTCCCAATCAACTCCATTTTGTCCTAGTCTTAAGTATTTATTTTTCGGTTCAAAATCCGTATTACACGCCCAATCTTCGTCTTCTTCATCAAATTCTTCTGAGCCTACTAAGTAAGTTTCATAACCATCTTCCGTTTCGAGAATCCCAAAATAATAAGCTTGAATGTCAGCATTTGGTTTTTCTGTTTTTAAAATCAGGTCTAACCAATCGTTAAATATATTTTCTGTCATTTTTTATTGTTTTAGGATGCTTTTTGGTTTCTGTTTTTCCTTTGTAATAGCCACTAACGTCTCGTGGCTTGGCGGCAGTTGGGGATTTAGTTAGCCAAATGTATAAATTAAAGACCGAACTTCCAAGTGCAAAACCAACTTTAAATTAAGCCTAAAACCCCAATTGCGCCAAACCGCTGTGCTTGTTGCACAACT
>NZ_MUHE01000078.1 GCF_002217405.1 Flavobacterium psychrophilum DSM 3660 = ATCC 49418
TTTGGTGGAGTTGTGCAACAAGCACAGCAGTTTGGCAAAATGGCGGGTTCAGTGCTAAATTGAACATTCTGTTTTCAATTGAAGTTTTGTGCTAAATTGAAAGTAAGTACTTCAAAGTCCGCCACTTCGCCAAGCTGCGAAACGTTAGTGGCTATTATCCCGAAAAAAACGACAATAACAAAAAATGAAAAAATGAAAAAAAATCTATTATTTACTTTTACAATTTTAAGTTCTACATTTGGTTTTGGTCAAGAAGCAGGAAATATAAATTATCAAAATCAAGTCCGTTATCAGGAAAATAACATAAATGTAGATTTACCAAACGATAATGATTTATATTTCAGCGTAAAAGGTTTAACAAATGTAAGAGCCGATAATTATGTTGCAATATTTAATACTTTTCAAGTTGGAAAAACAACAGAAGAAGTTAACGAATTAATCGAAAAAAGAATTAATCAGGCTGTAAGCGAATTAAAATTGACTAAAGGAATTGAAGTTTTTGTTGATATGATTTCTTTTGTACCTATTTACGAATTTGAAGTGGAAAAAAAAGTTTTCAGCAAAAAAACCTACAATGAAGTCCCTGTTGGATTTGAGTTGAAAAAAAATATACATATAAAATATAGCGACCAAAATTTATTTAATCAAATTATGTCAATTATGTCAAAAAATGAAATTTATGATTTGGTTAGAGTTGACTACTTTTCGAATAACTTAGAATCTGTAAAGAAAGAGCTAATGAATAAAGCAAAAGTAAATCTTCAAGAAAAAATTAAGAATTATGAAACTATTCTAGGAGTTAGTTTTTTAACAAATGAAAAGTCAATTTCAGAGGGATATAAAGTTGTATTCCCGGTAGAAATGTATAAATCTTATCAAGCATTTAATAGCACATCATTAAATTTAAAAAAATCTGCAAACATAAATAGTGTGGAAAAAACTACTACTTTATATTATCAACCAATCGTTGATAAAGAATTTGATTTTGTTGTAAATCCAACTGTTCTTGAACCTGTAATTCAAGTTATGTTTGAAATAAAAATGAAAATCAATAGAGAATCAAAACAAACTCTGAAAAACAATAAAGAATATATGTTAATTACACCGAATGGTGAAATGAAAAATTTAAACATTAACCAACAATAACAGCCACTAACAGCGGTAGCTGTTGCACAACCCTAAATTTTTGAAAAACATTTACAAAAACCATAAAAAACAGCCTCATTTAATCCGTTTTAAGCGAGGTTTATTTTTGGGTTAAGTTCAAAGTTGTAAAATTTTGATGCCTTAAAAACATACGTTTCAAGTTAAAAAGGATCGTTTTTAAAAAAG
>NZ_MUHE01000079.1 GCF_002217405.1 Flavobacterium psychrophilum DSM 3660 = ATCC 49418
TCAAACAAATCTACGGATTTGTATCCTTTTTCGGCAACTTTCTCATATGTTTTGGCAGCATCTATATACGCTAAATTTTCATATTGTTTGTTTGCTTTATCTAATTTTCCGGTTTGAGCGTTTGCACAAAAACAAATAAGTAGTAAAGTAATCGTTTTTAATATATTTTTCATAATCGTGGTTTTAAAAGAAACGTGGTGCAATAATCTTATCGTATTTTTTAAAGATTTCATAACGCAAAAAGATTTCATGAGAGCCTGAATTAAAACTACCTAATCTTGTGGTGTCTTTATCATAAGCATACCCTATGAGAAAAGAATCCGAAATTTGAAATCCTACCAAAGCACTCATTGCTGCGCTCCATCTATAAGCTGCCCCGAGAGTTAATTTGTCATAGAATAAAAAGTTCGCAGACAAATCTACTTGTAATGGCGCTCCAGCAACATACTTTACTAACGCTGCTGGTTTAAATTTTACTTGTTCTGTTAAATCGAATACATGACCTGCAATGGCATCAAAATGCATTCGCTGACTTGCCGTAGATTGAATATTGTTATCGTAATATTTTGTCTCTAGCATAAACGGAATAGAAAGACCAACGTATGTTTTATCGGAATACCAATATAAACCAGCTCCTATGTTAGGTCTAAATTTATTATCGATATTTTTATTTTCAAACAAAACATCAACACTATGCCTTTTCGTTAATTTACCATAATCGACATTCAAAAAATTAGCCGAAGCTTTTACTCCAAAAGCTAATTTAAAATTATCAGAAGTGGGAATCCAATAAGAAACATCTAACATAATATTGTTTTGAGATGATATCCCTAATCGATCATTAATAACTGACAACCCAAGTCCTAATCGTTCAGTAACAGGAGAACTAATAGTGAAATTATTAGTTACAGGTGCTCCTTCTAAACCAACCCATTGTGTTCTATGTAAACCATAAACACTCAAAACTCCTCTAGAACCAGCATAACCAGGATTTACCGTGACAGTATTATACATGTACTGTGTAAACTGAGAGTCTTGTTGTCCGTAACTCATTTGAGACAAACATAACACTATAAATGATGAAATAATTTTTTTCATAATCTGTTTTTTAATATCTCTGGGTCTAAAACAGACCCAGAGAAAATTTATCTATCTAGTTAAATGCAAATAACCAGCTTTCTCAATTGATTCGTTTTTCAAATCAACATATCTCACAATATAATAATAAGTCCCTACTGGCAATAATGAGCCTCTTTCTAGTGTTACACGTCCTTCTGAAATACCTTTAAAAGATTTTTCCTTATTATCGTATCCTGATACTTCATATACTAAAACCCCCCATCTGTTATAAATTTCAACAGAAGATTCTTTCATAAA
>NZ_MUHE01000008.1 GCF_002217405.1 Flavobacterium psychrophilum DSM 3660 = ATCC 49418
CTCGGAATGACAAACTGTATATTTTTTTAGCCCAGTAAATGTAAACTTTAAATGGTATTAATGTGTTTTTAAAACACAACCATTTAACTTCTAATTTGCTAATTTTATTAAGCTTTTTTAATAATTTATTGTGTTGTTTTAACAAAAAAAAGCGCCCAATATAATTGGGCGCTTTGCAAACTATAAGTTATTATAGACTAAGCTTCAAAAGCAACTACAGAAACATAAGATTTGTTTTCACCTTTTTTCTGAAATTTCACTAATCCAGCAACTCTTGCATGTAAAGTATGATCTTTACCCATGTAAACGTTTTCTCCTGGATTATGTTTAGAACCTCTTTGTCTAACAATGATATTTCCCGCTATTGCAGCTTGACCACCAAAAATCTTAACACCTAAGCGTTTTGATTCTGATTCTCTACCATTTTTCGAACTACCGACACCTTTCTTGTGAGCCATGACGTTTTGGTTTTATAAGTTAATAATTAATTAAACAGCTTTACCACCGTTTAATTCATCTTGTAATTTTTTCAATTCGTCCATTTTACCATCTGCAGCAAGCTGTGCTTGTTGTGGCCAAGTAGTTGGATCTAAATGTTGTACTTTAGCTTCTGCACCGTCTAAAATCTCGTTGATTTTTTCTGCTTTAGTTTTAGCTAATTTTGCAAATGTATCTATTCCAGCAGCAACTAATACTTCAGCAGCTTTAGGTCCAATACCTTCAATGATTTTTAAATCGTCACCTTTTTTAGCCGCTTTTGGAGCTTTTGCTTCTACTGCTTTTTCAGCCTTAGGAGCAGCTTTTTTTCCGCCTGTAGCAGAAATGCTTTCAATTACGATTTGAGTAAGATACTGTCTGTGACCGTTTCTTTTCTTGTAACCTTTTCTTCTTTTCTTTTTGAAAATGATTACTTTATCTCCTTTTAAGTGTTGTAACACTTTTGCTTCAACAGAAGCTCCTTCTATAGCTGGGGCGCCTAAAGTGATTGTGCCATTATCATCTAATAAAAGAACTTTGTCAAAAGAAATTTTTGACCCTTCTTCATTAGATAAACGGTGAACATAAACCTTTAAGTCTTTGCTTACTTTAAATTGTTGCCCTGCTATCTCTACGATTGCGTACATAACAATGATGTTTAGTTAATTTTTTTAAGATTGCAAATATACAACTATTTATTATACTAGCAAATTGGTATTGAGTTTTTTAGTTTGTTTTTTTTTAAATATATTTTTATATATTTTTCCTATACGCACTTAAAATGCTAAATTATATTCATTGTGCATTTATGCGTTAAGAATTACTTCACTAGCTTTTATTTTACTGGAGTCCGTAAACTTCGCTTACCGCAAAACCTTTTCGAGCTTTATGAGTCTCAAAAAGGTCATGACTAAAAGTCAATCCTTTTTGGCAACAGCCAAAAAAAGGAAAAGTCAAAAAAAAAGCTATACTATATAATTTAGATAAAAAAACCATTTCGTTATGAGTGAAATGGTTTTTTATTAAATTTTTTAATCTTTATACAATTACAATAATTTTAAAACTACATTAGGAAATAATCCCAGTGCAATATTTAATATTAATGCTACTACGGCTACGATTTGATACATTACGGGAACATTTGGCAATGTTTGTTCGCTCTCTTTTGTGTACATGGCTATAATAATTTTAAAATAATAACCTACACTTATGATTGAACTTATAATTGCTACAAACACTACAATTAGCCAATCTGTATATACTAACTGATTTAGCAAGAAAAATTTAGCAAAGAAACCTGATAATATAGGTATTCCAGCCATAGATAATAATGCGGCTGTTAATATACCTGCTAATAGCGGGTGTGTTTTTCCTAAGCCATTAAAACTATCTATGGTTTCGTTTTCTTTGTCTTTCGTAACATACATTACAACTGCAAAAAAAGCAATTCCTGCAATTGCATAAGCGGAGGCATAATATAGTAATGTACTTGCAGCATTGCTAGTAAGTAAAAGAGTAGAAACCATAAAACCTGCATGCGATATTCCTGAAAAGGCAAACATGCGCTTTACATTATTTTGACGCAATGCCATAATATTTCCTAGGAGCATCGATGCAATTGCCACGCAAACAATAATTATTTGAATAGAATATAACTGTATGGGCAATAATACTGTTACTAGCTTATATAATGTTGCCATTGCAACTATTTTGGCTAAAGTACTCATGGTTGCAGTAGTTAATGCTGGCGAGCCTTCATATACATCTGGTGCCCAGAAATGAAAAGGAACAGTTGCTATTTTAAACAACATTCCTATTAATAAAAACACAATACCTATATAATACCATTGTGGATAAGCTTGTGTATTTATAAGAATTAGAATCTTATTCAAATCGAAACTCCCTGTTGCTCCGTATATTAAGCAGATTCCGAAAAGTATAATTCCCGAAGCAAAGGAGCCCATAAGAAAATATTTCATTCCTGCTTCGTTACTCTTTAAATTTAATCGATTGCTTGCCGCAAGGATATATAATGAAATAGATAAGACTTCGATTCCTAAAAAGAACATCGATAAGTTTCCGAATGAAACCATCGCTACAGCACCTGATAACAAAAAGACTTTTATCCCAACGTAATCAGAAATTTTAGTTTTTTGTTCTTTATAAAACTCATGACTAAGTGCTACTAAAAAAACTGTAATTATAATAAACAAACTTGAAAAGGCTACCGAAAATTTATCGACAACCATCATATTATTATAATAAGAACCTAAATGATTGTATTCGGAAATATTAAATCCAAAAATAGCTAAAAGCCCAATAATTGTAATAGGCACAATGGCTTTTCTTGCATTAAAAATTTCTGCAAGCAAACTTAATATTCCTAATGCTGATATGTATATAAGAGTGTTCATTCTTTATATTTCTTTTTTTATATTATTGAATTCAAAAAAAATGAATCCTAAACTTTATTGATTTTTAATAAAATTTCTTGCAACGCTGGCGTAACTAAATCGGTTATTGGTTTCGAAAACAATCCAAAAAACAACAATACCACAATAATTACTACAAAAACAATGCTTTCATTTGCCGTTATCGATTTGAATGTTTTTGCATTAGCTTCACCTAACATTACGTGTTGAAACATTTTTAGCATATAAACAGCCCCTAATATAATTGTTGTTCCTGCAATAACAGCAAACCAAATATTAGCGCTATACAAACTATACAACAAAGTAAACTCCCCAACAAAATTGAATGTTCCAGGCAATGCTACAGAAGCCAACATTACAATCATAAACATAGATGCAAATTTATTATCTTGAATTCTAATACCGCCCATTTCAGCTATTTCTTGTGTATTGAAGCGTCTTTCTATTACTTCGGCAGCAAAGAAAAGTCCTACAACTACGAATCCGTGGGCAATCATTTGCAAAACTGCACCACGCAAACCATCTAAAGTTAATGTGTAAGCACCAGCAGCAATTAAACCTACGTGAGCAAGAGATGAATAAGCCAATAATTTTTTAATATTTCTTTGTTGCAAAGCTACAATCGAGCCATATACTACTCCTGCAATACTTAATCCAATAAGAATTGGCATATACATTTTTGCAGCAAAAGGAGCTATTGGTAATTGCCAACGAATAACGCTATACAATCCCATTTTTAGCATAATTCCTGAAAGCAACATCGTACCAACAGTTGGTGATTTTTGATACACATTTGCTTGCCAAGTATGAAAAGGAATAATCGGAATTTTGATAGCATAAGCTAAAAATAAAGCTAAGAATATCCAAAATTGTTCTTGATTAGTTAAATGTATAGCATATAAGTCGCCAATCATTAAGCTTCCAACTTTTTGAAACAAATAAATAAAAGCTACTAGCATGAATAACGAACCTGCTAATGTATAAATAAAGAATTTAATGACTGCTTTTTTACGCGCTTCGGGATCACCGCTACCCCAAATAAGGGCAATAAAATAAATTGGTATTAATGACAATTCCCAAAAAATATAATACAAGAATGCATCGGCACTTAGAAACGTTCCTACCATGGCAAATGACATAAATAGCACTAAAGCATAAAAACTTTTGCTGTTTTTATATTCATTTCCAAAAGAAGAAAATATAATTATCGATGTTAAAACCGTCGTTAAAAGTAACATCGCCAATGACAATCCATCAACTTTTAAAGCAATGTATAAATTGGGATTAGAAATCCAATTGGCAATAAAATCTGAATTAATTCCGTGATTGTATTGATTTAATATAAATATTGATCCAACAATTGACGCCAAACTAAAAAATAAAGCTACCGTTTTAGCCAGTTTATCTCCAGCAAAATAAGTTGCCACAGCACCGAATAATAAAAATATGAGTATAAATGATACGTTCATTGTGTGTAATTATTAAACTAAAAATAAATAAATTAAAATCGAAGAAACGCCCAATACAAAAGCAAACAGGTACAATCCTATACTTCCGTTTTGAACTGTTTTTCCTTGATTTCCAATTTCGTTTGTTATTTTCCCTAAACCGAAAACAAATCCAGAAACCGCAGTTTCAACATATTTTCTGAAGAAATGTGATGCTTTATATAACGGATTTACGATAACAGCATCATAAATTTCATCAACATAATATTTGTTGTATAAAACTTTAGCAACCCCTGTAATTTCAGAGTCTTCTGAAGGAACTTCGCTGTTTTTAATATATTTAAAATAGGCAAGACCAATTCCAACTAAAGCGCCAACGGTTGCAAGAGCCATTAACATATAAGCATTTCCGTCTAAATGATGCTCTGCATGACCAACTTTACCAAATAATGGTGCTAAATAATGATTTAACCAGCTGTTTCCTGGCAAACTAATCAATCCACCAACAGCAGCTAAAAACGCTAATATTATTAATGGTATAGTAATTAAACTACCACTTTCATGTAAATGATTTTTCTGATGTTCGGTTCCCCTAAATTCTTTAAAAAATGTTAGATACATTAATCTAAACATATAAAATGCGGTCATGATTGATGCGATCGAACCAATAATCCAAAGTGTCATGCTTCCGTGAAAAGCGGTCATCAAAATCTCATCTTTAGACCAAAATCCTGCAAAAGGAAATATCCCTGCAATGGCTAATGTCGAAATCATCATCGTCCAAAAGGTAATGGGCATATATTTTTTCAAACCACCCATTTTGCGCATATCTTGCTCCCCGTGCAAACCGTGTATTACCGAACCCGACCCTAAGAACAAACAAGCTTTGAAGAAAGCATGGGTAATAACGTGAAAAACGGCTACTTCATAAGCACCAAGACCCAATGCTAAAAACATTAAACCCAATTGTGAAACGGTAGAATAAGCCAAAACCTTTTTGATGTCATTTTGAACCAATCCTATCGATGCTGCTACAATGGAAGTAATTGCTCCAATAATTGCCATAATATCTTGAACATATGGTGCTAAATCGAATAAAAAATACATTCTGGTTACCATAAATATACCAGCAGTAACCATCGTTGCAGCATGAATTAATGCCGAAACAGGCGTTGGCCCAGCCATTGCATCTGGCAACCAAGTATATAACGGAATTTGTGCCGATTTCCCGCAAGCGCCGATGAATAAACATAAAGCAGCGATAGATAATAATGGATTTGATAAAATACTACTATTAGATAAAACACCAGTTTTTAAAGTAGCATAATCTAAAGTATTGAATAAATACCCTAAAATGAAAATTCCAACGAGCAAACCTAAATCTCCTATCCTGTTCATGATAAAAGCTTTCTTGGCTGCATCATTATACGCTTGATTTTTGTACCAAAAACCAATTAGCAAATAAGAACACAATCCTACGCCTTCCCAACCTATAAACATGACTAATAAGTTACTTCCTATAACCAATGTAATCATGAAAAATACAAACAGATTCAAATACGCAAAAAACTTGTGCATATTCTCGTCATCGTGCATATAAGAAATAGAATATAAATGAATTAATGTTCCAATTCCTGTTACAAACATCAACCAAAGAATAGACAATTGGTCTAATAAAAATGAGAAATTAACATTGAATTTTTCTAAAGAAATCCATTGAAACAAATCGATTTGAATGGGTTTCCCATTCGATTGTATCAGTGCAAAAAAGTAAGTCGTTGCAAAAAAAGAAATCAAAACAGATAAGGTTCCTATGACACCTACAATCATTTTACCTGCTTTTTTTCCGAAGAAAACATTAAATAAAAACCCACAAAATGGAGCTAATAACAATACTAAAGCTAAATTTTTTTCCATTAGTATTTATCCTTTTAAATTTTTTAAATTATCGATATCTATAGAACTTAAATTTCTATAAATAGATACTAATATGGCTAATCCCACAGCAACTTCGGCAGCAGCTACAGCCATCGAGAAGAACACAAAAACTTGCCCTTGTGCATCTTGATGAAAAGTTGAAAATGCAACAAAAAGCAAATTAACCGCATTAAGCATAATTTCGATAGACATGAACATAATAATGGCATTTCGACGGTACAAAACACCAAAAATTCCGATACAGAACAAAACCACACACAAATAGATGTAATTTTCAATTCCTATTTCTACTAATATATTATTCATTTTATTGAATTTTTTTTTCTTTTTTAGACAATAATACCACGCCCATCATGGCAACTAACAATAAGATAGATGCAAATTCGAAAGGTACCATATATTCATTAAGCAACACTTTACCCAGCACTTTTATCGATTGAAAATCCTGACCAGAAGCTCTATATGTTTCCATTTTTGGCATTGCCTTAATAAAAACAGCTAACATCACAAAACAAACCAATCCGAAGGAAACAACTGCTGCTAGTTTTGTAGCCATTTTTTTATGAGGTTCGCCTTCTTCATTCAAATTCATCAGCATTATAGTAAATAAAAACAGAACCATAATCGCTCCAGAATAAACTATAATATGAACAATTGCTAAAAATTGTGCGTTAAATAATAAATAATGACCCGCTACACTAAAGAAGCAAATTACTAGATAAATCGCACTATGAATAGGATTTTTGCTAATAATAGTTAATAATGCTGTTGCCAATGTAATGGCCGACAAAAAGTAGAAAATAATTAATAATATACTCATTAGTTAGCGTTTTTAAGTTGTGCATTTTGCATTGCGATATCTAAAGGCATAACCAGTTTGTCTTTTCCGAAGATAAAATTTTCTCTTTCGTAATTAGAAGGAACTAAAACTTTTGAAGTCGTTAAGTAAATCGCATCTTTCGGACAAGCTTCTTCACACAAACCACAGAAAATACAACGCAACATATTAATTTCATATATTTCTGCATATTTTTCTTCACGGTACAAGTGCTTTTCGTTTGATTTTCTCTCAGCAGCTTTCATTGTAATTGCTTCTGCAGGACAAGAAAGTGCACACAAACCACAAGCTGTACAGTTTTCACGACCTTGTTCATCTCGTTTCAACATGTGTTGTCCACGATAAACTGGGCTCATTTCACGTACTTGTTCTGGATAATGAATGGTTACTTTTTTTCTAAAAAAGTGCTTGATTGTAATAAGTAATCCTTTTACAATCGCCACAAGATAAAGGCTTTCTAAAAAAGTCATTTCCTTATTGGAAACTTGTTTTTTCCTACCTGATAATGATATATTTTGTATAGTCGTTGACATAAAATCTTTTATTTAAACAGTAAAAGGCAAATTCCTGTAACCATAATATTTAGAATTGCTAATGGGATTAAAATCCTCCAACCCAAGTGCATTAATTGGTCGTATCTAAAACGTGGAATCGTCCAACGAACCCACATATAGAAGAAAATAAAGCCACAAATTTTAATAAACAAGGCTAAAAAACCTAAAATATTTGCAGTATTTACACCTACATTTTCTACCATCCATTGCATTCCTGGATAATTATATCCTCCGAAGAATAAAATAGCTAAAATGGCTGATGAGATAAACATATTGGCATATTCGGCAAACAAATAAAATCCCATTTTCATAGATGAATATTCTGTGTGGTAACCTCCAATTAATTCAGATTCGCATTCGGCTAAATCGAAAGGCGTTCTATTTGTTTCTGCGAAAGCACAAATTAAAAATATTAAAAACGAAACTGGTTGATAAAACACATTCCAATTCATACCTGATTGTTGTGCCGATATTTCTTTCAAACTTAGTGTTCCAGTCATCATTAATAAAGCAATCATAGATAATCCCATGGCAACTTCATACGACACCATTTGTGATGCGGCACGAACCGCTCCCATTAAAGAGAACTTATTATTAGATGCCCAACCACCAATCATGATACCATAAACCCCAACAGAAACTACTGCGAAAATGTATAATAAGGCATTATCAATATCAGTAGCTTGTAATAAAATATCTCTTCCAAAAAGGTGTAATTTATCACCCCAAGGAATTACAGCGCTAGTCATTAAAGCTGTACTCATAGCAATGGCTGGCCCTACAACGAATAAAAATTTATTAGGTGTATTGGGTTCAAATTCTTCTTTCGAAAATAATTTCAACCCGTCAGCAAGAGGTTGTAATAATCCGCCCCAACCGGCACGATTTGGCCCCACTCTATCTTGCAAAAATGCCGCAACTTTACGTTCTGCCCAAGTAGAATACATCGCCATAAGCATTGTTAAAGCAAAAACTGCAACAATGACAACACTTTTTTCTATTATAAATGCACTATCCATTTTTCTTTGAATCTATAAGGTTGCCATCAATTTTTTCGTTGTAATCAATTTCAGACATACTGATTTTTTTATGATCGATTTGTCTACCTTCTAAAATTAATTTTTCGGTAGCAATTTCAACTTTTTCTAATTTCTGAGTATAATTATTTTGATTAATTACCGAATCTTTCTCGAATTCACGAGGTCCTTCAATAGTCCAATCGTTAACATCTTTATGATCAAAACGACATCCGTTACAGATGAATTCTTCTACTTCATGATATTCGTCTTTGCGACCAGTTACTCGTTGAATTTCTCCACCAAACATCCAAACCGTTGTTTTTCCGCAACATCCTGGCGTTGTACATGCTCTGTGTGCATTGTAAGGTTTATTGAACCAAACTCTCGATTTGAATCGGAAAGTTTTATCAGTTAAAGCACCAACAGGACAAACATCGATCATATTTCCAGAAAACTCATTATCTATCGCTTTTGAAATACAAGTTGAGATATTAGCATGATCACCACGATCCATCACACCATGCACTCTATTGTCTGTCAACTGATCTGCCACTTGCACACATCTTTGGCATAAAATACAACGATTCATGTGTAATTGAATATTTGGACCAATATCTTCTGGTTCAAATGTTCTTTTTTCTTCGATAAAACGTGATTTCGGATTTCCGTGTTCGAAGCTTAAGTTCTGCAAATCACATTCTCCCGCTTGATCACAAACTGGACAATCTAACGGATGGTTAATCAGCAAAAATTCCGTTACCGATTTTCTTGCTTCTTGAACTCTTGGAGAAGCTTTACTGGCTATTTCCATTCCGTCTTGACAACCTGTTACACAAGATGCCATCAATTTAGGCATTGGCCTTGGATCTGCTTCGCTACCTTTAGTTACATCAACCAAACAACAACGGCATTTACCGCCGCTACCTTTTAGTTTTGAATAATAACACATGGCTGGTGGCACTACTTCTCCTCCAATCATACGTGCAGCTTGTAATATGGTTGTTCCTGGTTCGACCTCAATCGAATGACCATCTATTGTTACCTTCATTTTATAATTGTTTATGGAACTACAATTCAGCTTTTATTACTTTGAAATTTTTTTACTTAAATCTTTCAAATCACCAGATTTCAGATTGTAGGAAGCTGGACTATAACTAGAATAGACCACTTCTCCTGTTTGAGAATTTATAACACTAACATATTTGTCAGTTGAGCTTTTAATATATTGTAAATAGAAAAATGGCTCTTCATTTTTCAATATCTTTTCATTCAACTCTTTAGTTGATATTACTTGATATTTTGGTTTGTAATCTTCCAAAAGTTCTTTTTCATCATGTTTTTTTGATTCATCACCAGTAAAAGCATTAAATTTAGTAAAAGCGTAATCGGGAATGTATAAAGTTTTATTTTGTAATTTTTTAATTTCAGAATCATTAATTATAGGGGAATACAAACTTTTCTCTTTCCCCATTTCAAGGTACATTATCATATTTTGGAGATGATTTTTTAACAATCCTTCTCCCCAATTTCTAATATGGTTTTCACAACCGAAATTTGTAAGAAATAAGTTTTCTGGAGTTCTTAAAGTTTGAAAATCTGTATAAAGCTCCAACCTTGCAATTTGATTTTTATCCTTTTCTTTAAATTCTTTTGAAGAATCCCCCTTCTTCTTTAAAAACTTTTCACTACAAGTCCATAATTCCAAATAAAGATGTGTATTTTCCCACTTGATTCCTAGATTTCTACTACCATTACTATACAATTTGTAACTCTCTACATTGGTTGTATAGCCTCCTAAATTTAAAAAAGAACTATTCGCATTCAAATACTTGTTTATATCAGCATATTTTATAAACTCGATTTTTGAAAAAGTCCAATATTTTTTAAAGATCTCTGCATATTTTAAGGAAACAGCATCATTTGGGTCGTTCATAGTAATATAAGTGGTAGTTCCCTTTACTTTTTCTATATCTTTAACATTAGAAATCGATATTTGAGCATTAGCTGAAATAGCTAATATTAAGAAAGGTAAAATTAATTTGATTCTATTTATCATAAGTCCTATTTTTTTTTAAACAATTTCATTTTTAATTAGATGTTTTACCTTTTCAAAAGGTTCATTCACAAAATGATCTCTATTTTTTATTTTTTCTGGGAAACGAACATGATATTCAAATTCCTCTCTAAAGTGACGAATTGCTGCGGCTACTGGCCAAGCTGCTGCATCACCTAAAGGACAAATCGTGTTTCCTTCTATTTTACTTTGAATACTCAACAACAAATCGATATCTTCTTCACGACCGTGACCGTTTTCTATTCTATGTAATATTTTTTCCATCCAGCCTGTACCTTCACGACAAGGTGTACATTGACCGCAAGACTCATGGTGGTAAAAACGAGAAAAATTCCATGTGTTGCGCACAATACAAGCTCTGTCATCATATACGATAAATCCTCCAGAACCTAACATGGATCCTGTAGGAAAACCACCATCACTCAAACTTTCGTAAGACATTAAACGGTCTTCGTTATTGGCTGTTTTGTATATTAAATGTGCTGGTAAAATGGGCACTGAACTTCCTCCAGGGACTAATGCTTTGAGTGGTCTATTGGTAGCCATACCACCTAGATATTCGTCTGAATTCATAAATTCATAAACAGACAATCCCATTTCGATTTCGTAAACTCCAGGGTTTTTGATGTTTCCAGAAGCAGAAATTAATTTAGTTCCTGTAGAACGACCTATTCCTATTTCGGCATATTTTGCGCCTGAATTATTTACAATCCATGGCACTGCGGAAATTGTTTCTACATTGTTTACAACTGTTGGGTTTCCCCAAAGTCCAGAAACTGCTGGAAATGGTGGTTTGATACGAGGATTTCCTCTTTTACCTTCCAACGATTCGATTAATGCGGTTTCTTCACCACAAATGTAGGCACCACCTCCAATTTGAACATATAAATCCAAATCGTAACCCGTCCCTAATATATTTTTACCCAACCAACCCGCAGCTTTTGCTTCGGCGATGGCTCTTTCTAAAATTTTGTAGACCCACATATATTCTCCACGAATATAAATGTAAGATAGGTTTGCACCCAAAGCATAACTAGAAGTAATCATTCCTTCGATTAATAAATGAGGAATAAATTCCATCAAATATCTATCCTTAAAGGTTCCTGGTTCTGACTCATCAGCATTACAAACCAAATGACGTGGTTTCCCCGATTTTTTATCGATAAAACTCCATTTCATTCCCGCTGGAAATCCCGCTCCTCCACGACCACGAATTCCAGAAGTTTTTACCTCTTCTACTACTTCGTCTGGTGTTAAAGTTTTTAGTGCTTTTTCTACCGATGCATAACCGCCTTCTTTGCGGTATACTTCGTAAGTTCTAATTCCAGGAACGTTTATTTTGTCTAATAATATTTTTTTTGACATCTTATTTATCGTGTAATATTATTTTATTGTCTTTACA
The DNA here is from genome assembly GCF_002217405.1 of Flavobacterium psychrophilum DSM 3660 = ATCC 49418. Lineage (GTDB taxonomy): Bacteria > Bacteroidota > Bacteroidia > Flavobacteriales > Flavobacteriaceae > Flavobacterium > Flavobacterium psychrophilum. The sequence goes on from NZ_MUHE01000008.1 coordinate 12,183, forward strand.
ATCAGCAATTAACTGATCTATTTTTGCTTCTGTTAAGTGTTCTTGGTAAAAATCACCTAGTTGCATCATTGGTGCATAACCACAAGCTCCTAGACATTCTACACCACGAACTTCAAAAAGTCCATCGGCAGTTGGTTCTCCCACTTTTACACCTAATTTATCACAAGTGTAATCCATTAAATTTTCGGTTCCGTTCAAACAACAAGGCGAAGTTTGACAAAATTCGAACATGTATTTACCAATTGGTCTTCTATTATACATTGTATAAAAAGAAACGACTTCATACACTTCTACTGGTTTGATATGCAAAATTTCAGCTACTTTGTCTTGCAACTCAATACTCAACCAATTGTCGTGAGCATCTTGTACTTCGTGCAAAACAGGCAATAATGCCGATTTTCTTTTGTCTTCTGGATAATGACTACATAATTCTTCGATGCGAGTCATTAACGCTTCGGTTATATTAATAGTCTGTTTGATATTCGTTTTTTCCATTTTTATTTCTTTTAACCACAAAGTGCACAAAGAAGGGCACAAAGTTCACAAAGATTTATTTTCTAGTAATCAAAATTTTTATTTCTTTTAACCACAAAGTACACAAAGAAGGGCACAAAGTTCACAAAGATTTATTTTCTAGTAATCAAAATTTTTATTTTTTAATTCTCAATTTTTATTTTTTTATGCGTCTAGTTCTCCTGCAATGACATTCAAACTTGATAATATGACGATCGCATCAGATAATAATGCTCCTTTAATCATTTCAGGATAGGCTTGATAGTATATAAAACAAGGACGACGGAAATGTAATCTGTACGGCGTACGACTTCCATCGGTAGTTAAATAAAATCCTAATTCTCCGTTTCCTCCTTCTACAGCGTGATAAATTTCAGCTACTGGAACAGGAACTTCTCCCATCACAATTTTGAAATGGTAAATTAATGATTCCATATTATGATATACATCTTCTTTTGGAGGAAGGTAATAATCTGGAACTTCTGCATGGTACACATTTCCTTCTGGCATTTTAGCCAAGGCTTGACGAATGATACTTAAACTTTCCCAAACTTCGGCATTACGAACACAAAAACGGTCGTAAGTATCACCTGATTTTCCTACAGGAATTATAAACTCAAAATCTTCGTAAGAAGAATAAGGTTCTGCTACACGAACATCATAATCGATACCTGCGGCACGTAAGTTTGGACCTGTAAATCCGTAAGCCATAGCTTTTTCGGCAGAAATTGCACCAACATTTACGGTTCTATCGATAAAAATTCTATTTCTTTCGAAAAGATTTTCAAATTCTTTCCAAGCAATTGGAAATTCTTCTAAAAAGGTGTTTAATAATTGAAAAGCTTTTGGTGACCAATCTCTTTCGAAACCGCCAATTCTTCCCATATTTGTTGTAAGACGAGCACCACAAATTTCTTCGTAGATTTCGTAAATTTTTTCTCTAAATTGGAATACATATAAGAAACCTGTATAAGCTCCGGTATCGACACCTAAAATCGAATTACATATAATGTGATCCGTTATACGCGCTAGTTCCATTACAATAACTCTTAAATATTGTGCCCGCTTAGGCACTTCAATATCTAATAATTTTTCTAATGTCATCCACCAAGCCATATTATTGATAGGTGAAGAACAATAGTTCATTCTGTCTGTCAACGGAGTGATTTGATAAAAAGGGCGGTTTTCGGCAATTTTTTCGAACGCACGATGAATATAACCAATGGTTGGTTCGGCATCAACTATACGCTCACCATCCATCAACAAGATATTTTGAAAAATACCATGAGTGGCTGGGTGAGTAGGCCCTAAATTTAGGATCGAAAGTTCGCTTCCGTCTTCATTTAGTTTTTCCTTAATTATTTTAGCATAGCGATGCTCGGGTGGTAATAATAGTTCTGACATTTTTAATTAAAAATTGATAATTGATAATTAGCTTTGTTCCGTTCGGCCTATGACCTCGGGTGATAATTCCAATTAACTATTAATTTATTATTCCTTTTTATTTTATAATTATCAATTATACATTGTTAATTATCCATTATTTGTTGTTCTACCAAAAAACCGGTCGTCTTTGTCTGTTCTTCCTGAGTCTTCCATTGGAAATTCTTTTCTCATCGGAAAAGATACCATTTCGTCCATATTCAAGATTCTTTTTAATTGAGGATGACCTATAAAATTGATTCCATAGAAATCATAGGTTTCACGTTCCATCCAATTGGCACACAAGAAGATATTTGAAATTGTTTTTATTTCAGGAGTTTCTCCGTTAATAAAACTTTTGATTCTGATTCTTTTATTTTCAATCCAATTGTGCAAATGATACACTACGGCAAACTGCTCGTTTACATTATTATCTGGATAATGAATACCGCATAAATCTGTTAAAAAGTGAAAATTTAAAGATTCTTCATTCTTCAAAAATAAAATCACTGAAGTCATTTCATCAGCGGTTACCTCGAAAGTAAAAATGTCTTTTTCTTGGCGAAAATTCACGACACTTTCCCCGAAAGTTGCTGTTAATTTATCTTGAATTTGGGTGTTTTCTAAAGCCATGTTCTTATTTAATGTTATAAGATGCTAATAGTTCTTGGTACTCTGGCGAGCTACGACGGCGAACAGATTCAGACTTAACTAATTCTTGCAAACGCATTACACCATCTACAATTTGTTCTGGTCTTGGCGGACAACCTGGCACATATACATCTACAGGAATTACTTTGTCTATTCCTTGCAAAACAGAATAGGTATCGAAAATTCCTCCTGAAGAAGCACAAGCACCCACCGCAATTACCCAACGAGGTTCGGCCATTTGCTCGTAAACTTGCCTTAAAATAGGCGCCATTTTTTTAGAGATAGTTCCCATTACCATTAGCATATCTGCTTGGCGAGGAGAAAAACTTACTCTTTCTGAACCAAAACGTGCTAAATCGTAATGCGAAGCCATTGTTGCCATAAACTCGATACCACAACATGAGGTTGCAAACGGCAATGGCCACATAGAATTGGCACGAGCTAATCCTACAACATCATTTAATTTTGTTGCAAAAAAACCTTCTCCAGTTACTCCTTCTGGAGCTTCTACTATATTTATATTTGAACTCATTTTTATTTTAGATTTTAGATTTTAGATTTTAGATTTTTGAAAAACCTTTAACATAAAATCAAATTTTAATAAAATCTTTTGTAGAAATCTCGGGGCTTAAATTTAGATTATATCGAAATCTAAAATATACACTCTGAAATCTAAATTTCCTAATCCCATTCAAGGGCTTTCTTTTTTATAATATAGAAAAACCCAACTAATAATAATGACATGAATATTACCATTTTAATCATACCTTGCATTCCTAATTCTTGAAAATTAATTGCCCAAGGATATAAAAATATTACTTCAACATCAAAAAGCACAAATAAAATAGCAACCAAAAAATATTTTACCGAGAAAGGAACGCGAGCATTCCCAATAGATTCGATACCACTTTCAAAATTTTTATCTTTATTTACAGATGATCTTTTTGGCCCTAAAAAACTTGAACCTATGATAGTTAACACCACAAATCCAACAGCAAGTCCCATTTGCATAAATATTGGTAAATAATCTAATTGATTTGATTGCATTGTTTATAAATTAGTTTTTAACATTTACAAAGATACATGGCTGGAATTAAATCGCAACCCAAAATGGCAATTTCGACTAAAAAAAAGCACATTAACGACTTATTTTTAATGTTTCTAAATTACAAATTTTTAAATCATTGAGTATTTCTTCGATTTAAAAGAAACGAATAAATTAAAATTACTAAAAACAAAAAAAATGGAGTAGTTGGATTTATTTAGGATAACATTTAAAATATATGTAGTTTATTTTAAGGAATTAACAAAAATGGTAGTAAGTTTGTCATAGTTTTAATGAAATTTTAACCATCTATTTATTCTTAATTTTTTAATCCAAATGAAAACGAAAAACTTTGTTTATTTGTGTATTGCAGTTCTTATTTTTCAAGCTTGTGGCAGAAAATCAGCTGCCGATTTTAATTCAGATTTTTCGTTATTTAAGGGTATAATTTCAAATTTTACTGGGGGTATTGTCTCGGCGCAATCCGATATCCGAGTCGTACTTGCTTTCGACAAAAAAGATTGGGTTAAAGATCAGGTTTTAGACAATGATTTATTTAACATCTCTCCAAGTGTAAGCGGAAAAGTAGTAGCGTTATCTACAAATACCATTGCTTTTATTCCTGAAAAAAAACTAGATCCAGATACAGAGTATCAGGTCACATTAAAAGTAGACAAAATTTTAACAACTGTTAAAAAAGAATTAGCCGATTTCAATTTCACTGTAAAAACGCTAAAACAAGATTTTCTTGTCACTACACAAGATATTCAATCGTATAGTAAAGATTATCAATACCTAAATTGCACCTTAAAAACAGCCGATAATATAGATTTTGAAACCGCCCAAAAATTAGTAACTGCTCAATATGGGGGTGAAAATATGGCTGTAAAATTTATTAAATCTGCCAGTACAGCTACTGAATTCAAATTTATCATAGACAGTATTCAGCGTTCAGACAATGATAGCAATCTCGAAATTTTATATGACGGGAATGATTTTGATATAGATCAAAAAGGTAAAATTGACTATACCATTATTGGCAAAGAAAATTTTAAAGTAGTTAATGTTTCTATTCCTGAAGGTGACAGCCAGACTTTGCTAATTAATTTTTCTGATGCTTTACAAAAAGGGCAAGATTTTAAAGGTTTGATATCTATTCAGAACGCAAAAAACTTAAAATTTAGCACACAGGGTAATTTATTGAAAGTTTTTTTTAGTGATGAAACTGAAAAAGAACCAATAAAACCAGCTGTTGTAGAGGCTATTGCCGAAGCAGTAGATACTGCTGCGGTTGTTATCGATTCTGCTGCGGTCACTACTGAATTACCTGCTGAAGAAGCGGTCGAATATGTAGAGCCAGTCCCAGAAGCTACAACGCCAGAGCAAATACTATCTGGAAATCTTTTGGTAGAAGTTTTTCAAGGAATTGAAAGTGAAAATGGGTATAAAATGAAAGAAAATTTCTCGACAACCATTTCCTTCGATCAAATAAAACCAAATGTAAAGTTTACCAAAAACGGCACTATTTTACCAAGTTCTAACAATTTAAAACTCAATTTTGAAGCGGTAAACTTAAGTGCTGTCGATGTTAAAGTATATAAAATATATAAAAACAATATTCTTCAATTCTTGCAATATAATGATTTAAACGGGGCGCAAAATCTAAAAAAAGTAGCCCAACCTATTGCTAAAAGCACTATAAATTTAAAAGAAAATAAACTCGTTAATTTTAGCCAATGGAACACTTTTGCACTCGATTTATCTAAAATAATCACCCCAGAACCAGGTGCAATATACCGTGTCGAATTTTCATTCAAGAAAAAATATTCTCTTTACAAATGCGATGGTTCAACAGATGAAGAAACCACAACAGATGAAGAAGAAACCGATGAAAACGATGTAAATTATAGCCAAAACAACTACGATGACTATTATTATGAAGATTATGATTGGCGAGAAAGCGAAGATGCTTGCTCGCAATCATACTTTTATAACACCACTATAGGAACCAATATTTTAGCTTCAGATTTAGGTGTTATCGCCAAACGTGGCGAAAACAAATCCTATTTGTTTGCTGTAAATAATATTGTAACGACCGAACCAATTTCGAATGCAAAAGTCGAATTGTACAATTTTCAACAACAAAAACTAGCCACCGAAGCCACAAATAGCGAAGGAATTGCAAAATTTGAATTAGACAAATTCGCATATTTTGCCATTGTTACTCTTGGCGACCAATCTACTTATGTGAAACTAGATGATGGAAACTCACTTTCTGTTAGTAATTTTGATGTGGCTGGTGAAGCTTTACAAAAAGGCTTGAAAGGTTTTATATATGGAGAACGTGGCGTTTGGCGTCCTGGCGATAATTTGTATTTATCATTTATTTTTAATGATGCCGCGAATAAAATTCCAAATGCACATCCAATAAAATTCAGACTGTCTGATCCTAACGGAAAAATAACGTATCAAACGATTCAAAAATCGAACGAACTCAATCATTATAGTTTTATAGTTCCTACCGATGCCGATGCGCCAACAGGAAGTTGGGAAGCGATGGTTAGTGTGGGTGGGGCCAAATTTTATAAAAACATTAAAATTGAAACCATCAAACCCAATCGTTTAAAAATAAAAAATGTTTTCAAAAATGCAGTGCTTTCTTCTTCTTATCCAAACACCAGTAATCTGCAAGTCAACTGGCTTCATGGGGCGAAGGCAAAAGATTTGAAAGTAGAAATACAAGCTAAATTTTCGCAAGATGTTACTAATTTCAAAGGTTATGAGAAATATGATTTTGATGATGAAGTGCGTCAATTTAACACCGAAGAAATTAATGTTTTTTCAGGAAAAGTAGATGCAAACGGAAAAGCATCAGTCACTATCGATCCTAAATTACAAGGTCAAGCACCAGGAATGCTAAAAGCAGCTTTTATGACCAAAGTATATGAGGAAGGTGGCGATTTTAGTACCGATGTGATGGCCACAACTTATTCTCCTTACAAAACGTATGTGGGATTAAAATTGCCTGAATTAACAAAATACCAAATGCTAGAAACGAGAATTAACAATCGTTTTGATGTGGTTACGGTCGATGAAAAGGGTCGCCCAAAATCGGTAAAAAACCTAGAAGTAAAAGTATTTAAAGTAGCATGGCGTTGGTGGTGGGATTCATCAAACGATGGTATATCCAATTACAATTCATCAAACGCAACCTCTTCATACAAAACATTGAGAGTAAATACTGATGCGCATGGAAAAGGCAGCTTCCAATTTGCACTAACCGATGAAGAATGGGGACGTTATATGATTCGAGTTACCGATCCAACTGATGGTCATGCCACAGCACAAACCGTTAATATCGATTATCCTTATTGGTCAGGAAAAACAAGAAACACCGATGCTTCAACAGCTAATATGTTGGTTTTTTCTACCGATAAAAAGAATTATGCCGTAGGCGAAAAAGCACAAATATCTTTCCCTTCAAGTGAAGGCGGACGTGCCTTAATTTCTATCGAAAACGGAGCGAAAGTAGTACAAACACTTTGGGCAAAAACCAAAAAAGGAGAAACTAAAGTCGAAGTTCCTATTACGGCTGCTATGGCGCCAAACGTGTATTTCAACATTACGTTATTACAACCTCATGCTTCAACTAAAAACGATTCGCCAATAAGAATGTACGGAATTATTCCTGTTGAAGTGATTGACAAAAATACCATTCTAGAACCAAAAATCGCCATGCCTGATGTTTTAAAACCAGAGCAAACATTTAATGTAAATGTGAGTGAAAAATCAGGAAAAGCGATGACTTATACCATTGCCGTTGTCGATGAAGGGTTGCTAGATTTAACTCGTTTCAAAACCCCAAACGCATGGGACAGTTTCTATGTTCGTGAAGCTTTGGGTGTAAAAACTTGGGATATTTACGATGATGTAATTGGCGCTTATGGCGGAAAAGTAAATCAAATATTTAGTATTGGTGGTGACCAAGATTTAGGTGGTGGCAAAGCAAAAAAAGCCAATCGTTTTAAGCCAGTCGTTATTTATTTAGGCCCATTTAAACTTGAAGCGGGCGATACCAAAACACACCAAATAAAGTTGCCGAAATACATTGGTTCAGTCAGAACAATGGTAGTTGCTGGCGATGCGAAAACAAGTGCTTATGGCGCAGTCGAAAAAGCAACACCGGTTCGTAGTCCCTTGATGGCATTGGCTTCGTTACCACGAAAAATTTCTCCATCAGAAAAAGTAACGATTCCTGTGACTATTTTTGCAATGGAAAATCATGTAAAAAATGTTTCCGTACAAATAAAAACAAGTCCTGGCTTAAAAATTATTGGCAAAGCCATTCAAAATGTAACTTTCACTAGTCCTGATGAAAAAATGACGTATTTCAATCTCGAAGTTGGAGCTACTACGGGAATTGCAAAAGTACAAGTCATTGCTACTTCTGGGAAAGAAAAATCTACTTATGATGTCGAGATTGATATGACCAACCCAAATCCTGTAACCAATACTTTTACCGATGTTGTTTTAGAACCAAATAGTTCTAAATCTATTTCTTGGAAAACCTTTGGTGTCGCTGGAAGCAATAAAGCAAGATTGGAAGTTTCCTCTATGCCATCGATTAATTTTAATGGAAGGTTGCAATATCTAATTCAGTACCCGCATGGTTGTGTCGAGCAAACTACGTCGTCAGTTTTCCCTCAATTGTATTTGAATGACATTGCTGATATTGATGCCAATCGCAAAGCATTAATTCAGAAAAATGTAACCGCAGGAATTACAAGATTGGGAGGTTTTCAATTGGCAAACGGCGGTATGTCTTACTGGCAAGGAGATACTTCTGCTGATGATTGGGGAAGTTCTTATGCGGGACATTTCTTGATTGAAGCCGAGAAAAAAGGGTATGTTTTACCTATAAATTTCAAACAAAAATGGGTTTCATATCAACAAAAAGAAGCTAAAAAATGGCGTTTTGAAGCTAAATATGGCAATGATTTTGCACAAGCGTATCGTTTGTACACTTTAGCATTAGCAGGTTCCCCTGATTTATCATCGATGAACAGATTGCGTGAAACTTCAGGAATTTCTAACGAGAGTAAACTGCGATTGGCTGCCGCTTATGCTCTAGCAGGACAAAAACAAGCAGGAATGGCTTTGTTATTAAAATCTAAAATAGATGAAGATTATAACAACAATTACAGCTATTACTATTATGGTTCTAGCGATCGCAATCGTGCCATGACATTAGAAACTTTAATCTTATTGGGTCAGAAACAAAAAGCATTTATTATGGCAAACAAACTAGCCAAACAAATGTCTGCCGACCAATGGATGAGTACACAAACTACCGCTTATTGCTTGTATTCGATGTCAAAATTTGCGCAATTTAATGGCGGAAAAGGTATTCATGTTCAGTTTAATGATGGTGGAAAAACTCTAGGAATTAATACCAATAAAACATTGGCAGAAAGAAGTTTGACAATTAAAAATGGAACAAACGGAATCACCATCAAAAACAACAAAAACAATACCTTATATATACGTGTTTTAAATTCTGGCATTTTGCCTGTGGGCCAAGAGCAGGTTGTTCAAAATAATTTGAGTGCCAAAGTAGTTTTCAAAAACAGAAAAGGTAGTATTATCAATGTTTCTAAAATAAATCAAGGCACAGAGTTTATCGCAGAGATTACGATTAAAAACTTAAAAAATGAACGAGTAGAAAACGTTGCTTTATCACAAATTTTGCCTTCAGGTTTCGAAATTGTAAATACACGTTTTACCGATTTTGGTGATGCCACAAACAATGTCGCCGACCATATTGACATTCGAGATGATAGAACAAACTTTTATTTCCCATTAGGATCTGGCGAAACCAAAACTTTTAGAGTTTTAGTTAACGCTTCTTATTTAGGGACTTATTATTTGCCTGGATTGCAATGTGAAGCGATGTATGACAATACGTTTCTAGCAAGAACTAAAGGTTTTTGGGTTGAAGTTGTAAAATAATAAAAACTAAACACAAAGAACACGAGGAAGTCACAAAGTTCACAAGTTAGTATAGCGTAGTGAACTTTGTGTAAACCTTAGTAAACTTTGTGGTTAAAAAATAAATTTTGAAAGCTAAAATTACAGCGTTCTTACAACGCATCATCAATACAATAAAACGAAACAAAATAAAATCATCAATTGCATTCATACTTTTGATGGTTTATTATTTTTCGTTACCCAGCACTTTATTTCAAGAACCGTATTCGACCGTAATTGAAAGCAAAGAAGGCGAATTATTAGGTGCAAAAATTGCTCACGACGGTCAGTGGCGATTTCCAGCGCAAGACAGTGTGCCTTATAAATTTAAGAAATGTATTGTTTATTTTGAAGACGAATATTTTTACAAACATCCTGGATTTAATCCTGTAGCGATGGTTAATGCTATTAAACAAAACCAAAAAGCAGGCAAAGTGGTTCGTGGCGGAAGCACTTTAACACAACAAGTGATTCGTTTGTCTCGAAAAGGAAAAAACAGAACTTATTTTGAAAAAGTAATTGAAATTATACTAGCAACTCGTTTAGAATTACGCCATTGTAAAGATAAAATCCTAGAATTATATGCTGCTCATGCTCCTTTTGGTGGCAATGTAGTAGGGTTAGAAATGGCTTCTTGGCGTTATTTTGGCGTGCAATCACATCAATTATCTTGGGCAGAAAGTGCTACTTTAGCAGTTTTACCTAATGCGCCAAGTTTAATTTATCCTGGAAAAAACCAGCAGAAGCTACTTAAAAAACGAAACAATCTTTTATTAAAATTAAAAACAGAAGGTATTATTGATGCCCAAACGTATGAATTGGCTATCGAAGAACCTTTGCCGCAAAAACCATACGATTTACCCCAAATTGCGCCACATCTTTTGCAACGAGTAGCTAAAAACAAAGAAGGAACTCGATTGAAAACTACTGTTGATATTGCCTTACAAAATCGCATCAATCAAATTGCTAAATATTATTACAATCAGTACAAACAAAATGAGGTTAATAACTTAGCCATTATTGTTATTGATATTAAAACTAGAAATATAATTAGTTACGTGGGTAATTCTCCAACCGATTTGAATCATCAGAAAGATGTTGATATTATTGAAGCGCCAAGAAGTACTGGAAGTATTTTAAAACCTTTATTGTATGCAGAAATGCTCGATGAAGGCGAGATTTTGCCGAACACATTAGTGGCCGACATTCCTACTCAGATTTCAGGTTATACACCACAAAATTTCAATTTAACATTCGATGGTGCCGTTCCAGCACACAGGGCTTTATCTCGTTCTTTAAATATTCCTTCCGTTTTGATGTTACAAGATTTTGGTGTCAATAAATTTTATGAAGAATTGCAACGATTCAAACTCCGAGATATTTCGAAATCGCCAGATCATTACGGATTATCACTTATTTTGGGTGGTGCCGAAAGTAATTTATGGGATTTGTGCAGAACGTATGCAGGATTATCATCAACAATAGATTATTTCAATAAAAACAATGGCAATTACAGAACCAAAGAATTTGTAGAACTTAATTACGACCATAATTTCACCCCTGATTTTGGTTATGATAGTAAGCAAAAAACTATTTTGGGCGCAGGAGCCATTTGGCAAACTTACAATGCGATGGAAGAAGTAAACCGTCCGGAAGGCGATGAAGCTTGGAAATTTTATGACAGTTCCCTAAAAATAGCATGGAAAACAGGAACCAGCTTTGGTAATCGAGACGCATGGGCCATTGGTACAAATGCTAGATATGTAGTAGGTGTTTGGGTAGGAAATGCTTCGGGAGAAGGACGACCAACGCTGACTGGAGTTACCAGCGCTGCTCCTATTTTGTTCGATGTGTTTAATTTGTTACCTAGACAAAAATGGTTCGGAATGCCTTTATTAGATTTGACAGAAGTCGAAGTGTGCAAACTTAGTGGTCATTTGGCGCAAGAAGATTGTCCAAAAATAAAACAATTGGTTTCTTTAAAAGGAAAAACAACTTCTATTTGTCCTTATCACAAAACAGTACATTTAGATAAAACCGGAAAATATAGAGTAAATAGCAGTTGCGAAAATGTGGAAAATATCATGACTAAAAAATGGTTTGTACTGCCTCCCGTAATGGAATGGTATTACAAAAACCAACACGTAGATTATTTGCCTTTGCCTCCTTACAGAAGCGATTGTGCAGGAACACTTACTCCTTCAATGGATTTTATTTATCCTAAAACAAATAGTAAAATATATTTGACCAAAAATTTCAATAGCGAAATACAACCTGTAATTTTAAAAATAGCCCATTCTAATCGAGAGACTGAAGTTTATTGGTATATAGATAACGTGTACAAAGGTTCGACCAAAACTTTTCACGAAATGCCTATAACACCAACCCAAGGTTTTCATTATATCACCGTAATCGATGAAAGTGGTTATGAAATTAGAAAGAAAATTGAAATCGTCAGGGATTAGTTAAAGCCGTTGCATAACAGTGCCACATTTTTTACACGTTCTTAAATTTTCAGTGCCGTAAAAATGTTTGAAGTGTTTGTGAAAATCGTTTTCAATATCGTTTAGTTCAAAATAAACCTCGTGCAGTTTATAATTACAATTGTCGCAAAACCAAAGCAAACCATCTTTAGCATCTATATTGTTTCGCTTTCTTTCGATAACCAATCCTATGGAATTTGCCGATCGAACTGGCGAATGCGGTACTTTTGCGGGATGCAAATACATATCGCCTGCAGATAATTGCATGGCCTTTTTCTCGCCATCTTCCTGAATATAAATCGTTATATCACCTTCTAATTGATAGAATAATTCTTCGGTTTCATTATAATGATAATCTTTTCGATTGTTCGGACCAGCCACAATCATGACGATAAAATCTCCAGAATTTACATACAAATTTTTGTTACCAACAGGTGGTTTTAGTAAATGACGATTTTCGTGAATCCATTTATTGAGGTTGAAGGGTTTTGCAATTGCCATGTTCGTGTTTTTAAAGTATAAAATTACTGTTTTTTTACTTCAATCCACCTAGGATTAAATATTTGTGGAATTTGTTTTGGGTCATTTTTGTAAGTAGTAATGCGTCCATATACAAAAATAATTTTATTTTTTAAATCTTCTATTTTTATTTTCGCTGTTTCTAAATATTCGTTGGTAACTACGATGGTAAAAATATTGTTGGGATAGGTAGCATCTAGATTAATATAATTTGTGGTTTTTCCTTCAAAAGCTAATTTGTAGGATACTACTTTTCCAGTTACACAAGCTAAATTATTAATGTAATCTTTTGCCTTTGCGGTTGTAATCGTGTCTTGCGAAAAGCTATTTATCGAGAAAAAGAAAAAAAACAGTATGAGAATATTTTTCATAACGGATAAAAAAAACTGAATGTCTTTTGTTGTTAAGACATTCAGTTTGTGGTTTAATGCTTTTATTTTACTTCTTTAATTAAATAAATATAAACAGGAAAGTGATCGCTAAATCCAATCTCATTGTTACCATGTCGTAGCGGATACCCTTTATATTGTCCGGTTGTGGTAATCATATATGGTTTGTTGTAAATTCCAGCTTTCCAATATCTAAAAGAAGAATAATCTTTTTCAATTAGTGTTTGCGAAACCATTATCTGGTCGAAAATATCTCCAGCATCTCGGTAAAACAAAGAAGCATTTCCTTTTTTTGCCATTTCTTCAAACGGATTGTAAACACCAAATTTTTCTACTTCTTCTTTTTTAAGTTTTGCGCCAACGCCTTCTTTTACACTCTTGTTGTAAGTCCCGTCGTTTAGATCGCCCATATTAATAATTTTCGCATTTGGGTTTACTTTGTAAATAGAATCCATTATTTTTCTATCCATTCTTCCTGCTGCTTCACGAAAAGGACTGCTTTTTTTCTCTCCGCCAGATCTTGATGGCCAGTGGTTTACTATTACATTTATTTCGTCGCCGTCAAGTAATCCAGTTACTAATAAGATATCTCTTGTATAGACCCTGCTGTCTTGCGAAATTTCTATCTTATCTTTATCGGCTTTATCCTCGTCTGTTTCTTTTTCGGCTTTAGCTTTGGTGTCTTTTTTGTATATTAATAAAGGTATATTAATATAGCTTGTGGGTTGAAAATGCTTTTTTTGATACAACAGCGCTACATCTATTCCGCGTTTGTCAGGAGAATCAAAATGTACGATTCCGTAATCGTTACTTATAAGTTGCGGGTCTTTTACTAAATCTTCGAGAACTCCTCTATTTTCAATTTCTGCTCCGCCTATAAAAGTGGGTGCATTTTTTTGGTTTTCTCCAGTTCCTATTTCGTTTATTACTCGGGCTAAATTGTGTATTTTTTCTTTGTATTTCTTTGAGGTCCAGTTCTGAGCGCCGTTTGGCAACCACTCCTCGTCAATGTTTGGGTTGTTTATAGTATCGAATAGGTTTTCGAAATTATAAAAGGCAACGGTGTGTATTGCAAATTTTTTTGCTTGTGCATTTGCACCTATCGTAAGCGAGAATAACAATAGGGTAGTGAAAAAATTTCTAATTTTCATAAAATAAAATAATTAGTTACGACAAAAACTAAAGAAGCTTTTGGGGCTACAAATGTAAAATAATATTAGACATAGCCTAATTTTCATTTGTTAAGAAATGCTTATTTTGAAAATAGCTGTACAAAATAAGCGCTAAACCTGCTGGGTATAATTAATAAAAACGGCTTAAATCTATTCATTACAGCTTTTTGCGCTAGGAATTAAAATGGAGATCCTTTTTGAGGCTTTTGCTGTCTCAAAAAAATTACTTCACCATATTTTTATAGGAATTCTGTAAATTTTACTTGTAACGCAAAGCCCAATCCTTGTGGTAACCCAAATAATGAGATTTAAAAAAGATGCTTATTGTAAGATTAAGCGATAAAAACACATTCTTTTAAAACATAAACCGCATAGAAATATAGAAAAAAGAGTTAGACAGGGCAATTCTTGGCTCGCAAAGCTATGATTTACAATAATAAAGTAAAACATCTTGATAAAATCTATAAGTCTATGTGCTTAAAAAGAAACAAAACGAGTTGCTAAGCTTTTTTATTAGCAGATTAGGAACAAGAGGTTAGTAAAATTATTTGCTAAAGTTAATAAAACATCATTTTTAACATGAGTTTCGTAAAAAATGTTCAGTATTTAATTTAATCTCGTAAATTTGTCCCCCGTTTAATTTGGTTTAAGCACTAAATAGGGATTAACTTTAATTAAATTTATGAAAAAACTTGTTATTAGTACGCTATTTGTATTGCAAGCTTTTTTTGGTTTGGCTCAAACTAATACTGGTATAACTGGTAAGGTTTTAGATGCTAAAACACAAAAGTCATTACAAAATGTTGTTGCTTCGATTCAGAACACAAATTTCACTCAGCTGACCAATGCTGATGGTAAATTTACGTTTTCGGGACTTTCTCAAGGGAGTCAATTATTACAAATTAAGAGTGATGGTTACAAAAGTCAGTTGTTTCCAATCGAAATCCTAGCAGGACAAATGTTAGATTTAGGTGTTGTAGTTTTAGAGGAGGATGCTTCTCAAGAGGAAAAAGCTACTTTGATTAATATAACTGAAGACGATTTAGGTGACGAAGGAAGTGGTTCTGAAGGAACAGCAAGTTTATTACAATCATCTAGAGATACTTTTTTGCAGGCTGCCGCCTATAATTTTGGCCAAGCACGCTTTAGTGTTCGTGGTATAGATAATGAGTATGCTAACATTATGATAAACGGAATCTCGATGAACCGTGTTGCAGACGGAAGACCACAATATGGTGATTGGGGCGGGCTAAACGATGCAACCCGCAATCAGGAATTTACTAACGGATCTGCGCCTTCTGATTATACTTTTAGTGGTATTGCAGGAACTCAAGAAATAAATACAAGAGCGTCTTTATACAGAAAAGGAACCAGACTTTCGTTTCTAAATACCAATACAAATTATTCTTTTAGAATGATGGCTACCCATGTTTCTGGTATGAGAACAGACGGCTGGGCTTATGTTATTTCGGCAGGAAGACGTTGGGCTGAAAATGGTTATTTTGATGGCACAAATTACAGCGCAAATTCATTTTTTGCTAGTGTTGAGAAAAAAATAAATGAAAAACATAGCTTAAACTTTACTTCTATTTTTGCGCAAAATAAAAGAGGAAAAAACTCTCCAAATACCGATGAAGTTACGGGGCTAACAAGTGAAAAATATAACTCTTACTGGGGATGGCAAGACGGAAAAAAACGCAATTCACGTTTCAAAGACTCTGAAGAGCCAATTATGATGTTAACGCATTACTGGAAAGTAACACCTAAAACAAATGTAAACACTACAGCTTCTTACCAAACAGGAAGAATTGGAAATAGCCGTTTCGATTATAAATACGCTGACAATCCAGACCCTATTTATTATCAAAACTTACCAAGTTATAAATTAAATTATTTTAATAGCACTGGCGATTACCTAGGTAATACATCTGGATATATTAACGCAGCAGCTGATTTGAAGAAAAATTTTACAAATGACCCACAAGTAAACTGGGACAATATTTACAAAATAAACAAGGACAATATTGCAAACGGAAGTAGAATTGTGCAATATGAAGACAGAAATGATGAAGATATTATTACAGCAAATACTAATATTGCATCCCAACTTTCTGACAATATATTTTTGAATGCGGGTGCAAACTACCAATATTCTTATACTAAAAACTTTAAGAATATGTTAGACCTGTTAGGCGGAACTTATTTTACAGATATAAATACATTTGGACCAACTGCCGACCAATACCAATCGGATTTAAACAATCCAAACAGAACACTTGGTGTGGGTCAGAAATACGGCTATAACTATAATATTGATGTTAGAAAACTAGACGCTTTTACACAATTTAAATTTGTTTACAAAAAAGTAGATTTCTATTTGGCACAAACATTCTCTCGCTCAACATACCAAAGAGAAGGGTTATACAAAAACGGTTATTACCCTAATGACTCTTTTGGGAAAAGCAAAAAAATTGCTTTCGATAACTTTGGTTTCAAAGGAGGAATTACATATAAGATTTCAGGAAAAAACTACATCGATTTCAATTCAATTTACATGTCGAAAGCACCAAATGCTAAAGATGTATTTCCTAACGCACGTGTAAATAACAATATAATTCCTAATTTAACTAATGAAACTATACAAGGTGCAGATCTTAGTTATATTGTAAAAACGCCAAAATTTAAAGGAAGGTTAACAGGTTATTTTTCTGAAACATTAAATGCTACCGATGTTAATTTTTATTTTGCTGACGGTGTAGGAAGCGGTGCTTTCGTAACAGAAACAATAACCGGAATAAATAAGAAGAATAGAGGCGCAGAACTAGGTTTAGAATACCAAGTTACCTCTACAATAAAACTTACCGGAGTTGCCGCTTACGGAGAATATACATTTACAAACAATCCTAATGTATTTCTACAAAATGATAGCGACCCTCTAAATGCAACTGGTTTTTACGGAGATAAAGGTACCGCAAGTCTTCAAGGATACAAACAAGCAGGTTCGCCACAACAAGCTTTTTCTGCTGGTATAGAATATAGAGACCCTAAATTTTGGTGGATTGGTTTGAATGCCAATTATATTGGAGAGAACTTTATAGATGTTTCTTTTATAAAAAGAACAGCAAGTTATTTCGACAAAGCAAACAATACGGGTGTTACAATCGATCAAGAAAAAGCAGGAAAATATTTAGAACAAGAAAAATTTAACCCAATTAGATTATTAAATTTAGTAGGAGGAAAATCTTGGAGAATTGGAAACAGGTACACACTAGGCCTTTTTGCAAACCTAAACAATGTGCTTGATGTAAAATACAAAACAGGTGGTTTCGAACAATCTCGAAATGCCTCATACAAACAAGACGATCAAGATCATTTTAGTGGAGGACCATTAGTTTTTGGTTCTAAATACTTCAATGGTTACGGAAGAACTTACACGGCAAATATCTATTTAACCTTTTAACCTTTTTTGAGATGAAAAACATTAAAATAATACTATCGATTTTTACATTTGGTTTTCTTTCAAGTTGCGTTAATGATACTTTTGAAGATCCAAAAACAAAAGATTGCATTAGTGCAGGGTTGGTAAAAAATAAAGAAGTTGCTGACATTTATGCAATAGCAATAAATCCAACAGGATCAATTCCTAATACACCAACTTATACTGCTAATGACATTATAGAAGGATATGTTGTATCTAGCGACGAGGGAGGAAATTTCTATCAAAACATGTATGTGCAACCCATAGGTGGTGGTAAAGGATACAACCTTTCTATAGATCTAGGCAATGTATATAATAAAGGTTATGAGCCAGGCAGAAAAGTATTCTTAAAAATGAAAGGATTGGCTTACGGAAATCCTACCAATTTTGCAGCAGGACTTATTTTTGGCGCTCCTCCAACTGACAAATATACTGTTGATAGATTGCCAGCTCTAGATTTGCCTAAGCACCTTATACCCTCTTGTGATGCAGTTAATGAAGATGCTATAGTAAATCACATAACACTAACCCAAGCAAAAGCACCAAACAATCCTTATTTAAATACTTTAGTAGAATTTGATAATGTACAGTTTGAAACCGAAGGCATATCTTATGATACAGATAGATCCGATAAATTTGACTCTAGTATTACTATTGAAGATGGTATTACAAGCTTTATTGTAAGAACTAGCCGTTATGCAGGTTTTGCAGGAAATATTGTGCCGTCTAAAAAGGGTAAAATAAGAGGTGTTCTTACTAAATATGGCACCTCTTCTTATCAGCTCATCTTAAGAACCGAAAGAGATGTAAAGTTAACACAACCGAGAGTTGATTTTGCTACACCTATTGTGGGGAACGCAAATGTATTTACAGGAACATTAAACGAGCCTTTTACAACTTATGCTGTAGATCAGGTAAATTTTCCTAAATATATAAATGACGCAAATGTAAGCTCAAGATACTGGTCGCTAAAGCAATATCCAACCGGAACGGGTAATAAATATATCGAAATGTCTTCGTATGGTGGTGGTGGCGTTACTGCTAAAACTTACTTTTTAGTACCTGTCGATTTTACAGCAGCAAATACATTTACATTTAAAAAACAAGCCAGATATTATTCTGGAGGAACACCTTTGCAAGTATATTATGTTAGTAGTGCTAATTATGTGCCAGGAAGTGTTATTAATTCGAGTGTGTTTACTAATATTACTTCTAATTTCACTATTTCCTATCCAGCAGTTAGCGGTTCAGAAACTGCCTTTAGCAGTGTGGGTACTTATTCTATTCCTGCAGGTTTAACAGGTAATGGTTATTTTGTTTTTGAATACTCAGGAACACCAGCACTAACAACAACCATACAAGTAGATGATATTGTTATAAACTAATAATATCCGAAATTAAATTACAAAAAAAGACTGTCCGAAAAGTAATTTCCGGACAGTCTTTTTTTTTGTTATTATACTAATTATTAGCATATTTTAAGTACTAATACCATTTTATTATTGAATTTACTAAAATCAGAAACACAAGATTTGCTATTCCCAGGAATAAGAAACCCTGCCAAATTATTCAGATTAGGAGATTGCTCGCTGCTCGGAATAAACATACCCATCAAATATTACAGTTTTTTTAAATTAAAACCATACAAATCAAGTACTTAAAGTGTTACAAAATAGCGCCAGAGCAAAATTGAACATTTAATAAAAAAGAAGCTATCCGAAAAGACAGCTTCTTTTTGCCTTATATTCTAAAAATATTATTTATATGCTCTTTTTAATATTAATTTTGCCAATGATTTACCTGTTTTAGCAAATCCTTCTGCAATCCTATCTTCATTACTAAAAGAACCGCCAAAAACATCTCCTGGAGCTTCATCGCTTTTTATCGCAAGCACCACATTATTTCTGTTTGTAGTTTCAACAAATTTTAAAACAGTCGATACCTTTGCTCATTTTTTAGCCATAACAACATTATATCCTGGATAAACCCATTCTAAATCGACAATCAAAGTGTATTTTGAATCTTTTAAACCCTCCTGAAAAGATAATTCTTTTTTATCCTTAGTAAGTACTATATTTACTAATTCTAAAAATTTTGGCTCAAAAGAAAGATCCCTACTAGAATACCCTTTTTTTGCCCAAGCAGTCCCTACTCCTTTTGTCTTTTCATTCAATTCTGCTGTTCTTTCAGCTACATATTGCGCATCGGCTTTGTTTTCTTTAAATAGTTTTAAATTACCGTATAAAAATTCGACATTAATTTCTTTTTGGTCTTTAAGAAAATTAAAATCTCCTTTTGTAACTTCCATGTCTTGAGCTGCCATCACAGACGAAACAAATAATACTACTAGCACTAATACTTTTTTCGTTTTTTTTTTATTTTATTTGAATTGTAAATCTACAAATAATTTATAATCATGTAATTAAAAACATAAAACTTAATCATTAATTCAAATTAACCTTAATCATAATATCTTCTTTTCGCTTTTTATACACTTCT
>NZ_MUHE01000080.1:0-1173 GCF_002217405.1 Flavobacterium psychrophilum DSM 3660 = ATCC 49418
AGATAAATTGGTATTAGTAATAATAATGCCATTTCAAAATTAGTATCTGAGCAATAATTTTTTTTGTGATGGTCGTTTGATTTGAATTTTGAGAGGGCTGTAAAAAGCATATAAAAGCCAAATAAAATGATTTCTAACACATCACCATTTTAAAAACTTGGTTTGATTGCTTATTGAAAAGAGTCTGTTAAGTTTGCAAGATTTCCTTTTTGAAAGTGTGTTTTAAAGTATTGGCTTCGGTTTTGCAGATTATTCTTTTTTTGCAAACAAAACTATATTTTGCTTAATTCGCATTAGTTCCCGCATTTTGCGGTAGGGATCGGTAGTAATAGATTTTTTTTTATTTATCTTTGATAATTAATAAAACGTTATATGAATTATAATGACATCATTGGTACTATAGGTGTTTCAATTGTTTTGGCTGCCTATTTTCTTAATATATTTTCGCTAATTCCAAAAGAAGGCGCTTTGTTTTTTATTTTAAATATTTTAGGGGCTTGTATTACTTGTTACACATCGATAATAATCGACTACAAACCATTTGCAATGCTCGAAGGTATTTGGGTCTTGGTTAGTCTTTTTGGATTAATAAAAAGCTTAAAAAAATGAAAGTTACGATAAAAAATATTTTGGAAATAAGTTATAGTTGGGCATGATTAACCAGCAGAATCGATTAAAAGAGAAACTATGGATTACAAATTTTGGATATCAATTTATGCTGGGGTCATTTCTACAATTGTATTTTTATGGCGCGTATATGAATTCTATTTAGACAGAAGAGGTAAGTTAAAAATATCCAATAGTTATATCACTCAATTTCCAATATGTGCAAATCAAAATATTGGAAAAGATGAGACTTTTTTTGTGGTTACGGTTACAAATTTTAGTAAAAATAAACGTCAAATTGAAGTTCCTAGATTTAAACTAGATACTAAAATTAATGGAAAAGAATATTTTAATTTTGTAGATCTTAATACAACAGAAAAATTTCCGAAAACTCTGGAACCTGGAGATAAATATACCTATAAAATCAATTCTGAAGTTATTGAATCAAAATTAAAAAAAACTGGAGTATCTGAAATTAAAACGATAATTATTGATACTTATGGGAAAAAGTATTATTCGAAATGGTTTAAAGTGTAAAATAATAACCATGCCCAACACACGCTACAA
>NZ_MUHE01000080.1:1357-3732 GCF_002217405.1 Flavobacterium psychrophilum DSM 3660 = ATCC 49418
TCTGGATTGTAAAATAATTGTCCGTTTTTTACCTCCAGCGGACAATCGAAATTATTTGTAAATAATCCTCCAGTTCCCAATCCTTGCGGCATTGTATTGTTTTTTAAAAACGTAAATTGGGCAATAGCATTTAGTCCAATATTAGACTCTAAAGCCGATGTGATCCACCAGCTAATGTTGTGTTTTTCGGCTAGCCTAATCCACTCATTTGTTCCTCTAAAACCACCTACAAAACTAGGCTTCAAAATGATATATTGTGGTCTTATTTTAAGTAATAAGTCTTCTTTGTCTTGGGTCGAAAACACACCTATAAGTTCTTCGTCGAGTGCAATGTTAATTTTGCTGTTTTTGCATAACTCTGACATACTGTCAGTATGATTTTTTTGTATTGGTTGTTCGATACTATGAAGTTGGTAACCAGCTATTTTGTTTAATTTAATTAATGCTTCGGTTTGGCTAAAAGCGCCATTAGCATCTACTCTAATTTCTATTTGTTCTGGAGTAAAATTTTTACGAATATAGCCTAGTAATTCTAGTTCTTTATTAAAATCGATAGCGCCTATTTTAAGTTTTATGCATTTGAAACCTAGTGCTATTTTTTCTTCAATTTGTTGCTTCATTTCTTGCGCTTCTCCCATCCAGATTAGTCCGTTTATTGAGATGCTTTTTGTACCCAAAGTAAATCCTGACGGAAACAATAAAAAAGGGCTTGAAGCAGCTAAGGATTGGAACGCCATTTCGACACCAAACTGAATAGAAGGAAACTCGATTAAGGCTTCCCAAAGTGCTTTTTCTCCTAAGTGAATATGATTGCAAACCCATTGCAGTTTTTCTTCATAATCGGGTCTGTCATCGCAACTTAAACCACGCAAAATGCCACACTCTCCAATGCCTTTTTTTTCGTTGTTTTGTAACACTAAAAACCAAGTTTCTTTTTGGGTTAAAACACCCCGTGAGGTTCCTGATGGTTTTTTGAAATCGAGAATATATTTGTGGTAAGTTGCTTTCAAAATAGGTTTTGGGTTTTGGTAAATTAACCACTAAGCTCTCGAAGTTTTCATGAAGTACACAAAGCTGTGTGAATTTATATTCTTTGTGAACCTTGTGATTTTAACTTTGTGCTCTTTGTGGTTATTTTTAAATTAATCGACTAATCTCAAAATTTTCTTAAAATTGTCATTTGGTAAGCTTGATTTCTGAAATTTATCTAAATCGTTGATGGTTTTATTTTTCCAGGTTTGGTTTGTAGATACATTTTGTTCTTTGTATTTATTATGAATTTCCCGAGATTCACTCATTTTACCTAAAAACATATAAGTGTGTGCTAAATTAAGTTGTACTAGAAGCTCGCTCGAATCTAAATTTTCGGCGATTTTGAATGTTTTTAGCGCTTTTTCGTATTGTTTTGTGTATAAGTATAATTCGCCTAAAGTATTATAATCTAAAACGGATGCTTTGCTTTTGTTTATAATTTTATGATTTATTAATACAATTGCATTATCATATTTTCCTTGTTTTGCTAAATTTTTTGCTTCTTGCTGTATGGCTTTATTATATTCTTCAACCGTATTAGTTTCTGTTAATGCTTTTTCTTCAAATTTATTTATTAAGGATAATTTCTCAGTATTTGAGAATTTTTGAAAGTGCGAAAACTTATACTCATTTTGAAGTTTCTCTAAAATATTATAATCGAAAGCTTCTGATTTTAGTATTTGCGAAGCTTCATTACTTTTTCTAATATAATTTAGCACCAATTGTTTTTTTGCATTACTCCATATTTTGCTAGCTTTAATATTTACCCATGGCACAATTTCGAGAATTATTTTTTGTCCTAAAATCCAGTTTTTACTTTCGAAACCAAACCAAACTGTTTGGTTTATTTCGTTAAAACAAGTAGATTTTTCGATCGAAATTACTTTTACTTCTTTACTTATAGGTTCGTTCTGGTATAAACAAGCTTTTTCTGTTTTTCCTGTTCTAAAATAATCGGTTGCATATTTCGAATTGTTTGAAAAAATAGCATACGTACACTTGTCGTCGCCCGATATTTTCGATGTTAATGATATTGCACCACCTGTTCCTTGCGTGATTCCTGTTGGGTCTGGAATGGCTTTGAGTACCGATGATAAATCGGAAGCTATTTTTTGATTCTCGTCGAGTAACGTAATTCTGTACACAAATTCTGTTGTTCCGTCTGGGAAATCTTCTGATTTGATGATTTTTCTTTTGCCAGCCGAAAGTTTTATTTCTTTGTTGGTTATTCGCTGGTTATCCCAATAACCGTCCTGTGCAAAGGCAATAGTTGTTAAGAAAAGAAAGGCTGTTTTTATGATTTTCATTGTTCTTTAAACATTAAGTTAACCCGTTGGGTGTAA
>NZ_MUHE01000081.1 GCF_002217405.1 Flavobacterium psychrophilum DSM 3660 = ATCC 49418
ACCCGTTGGGTGTAATTATTTAAATAAAAAATATTGATTAGATATTGCTCAAGATACTGAAATTCAGTATCTTGAAGTCGCAAAACAAACAATATCTATGTCAAATATAATAAAAAATTATTTAAGGGTTTTAGAAGTTATAAGTTCTTTGAATTGTGAATTAGAATATAAATCAGGCGTCGGTCGAAATCAAAAAATGTCTGATTTAGAAGTAGTTGCACTTAGTTTAACGGCTGAATTTATGTCAATTGACAGTGAAAACTCATTGTTTAAATCAATTGATGCTAATCAAATTCCAAATTTAATTGAGCGAAGTCAGTTCAATAAAAGAAGAAGAAAATTGTTTTTGTTTACAGAACAAGTTCGATTAAAATTAGCGTCTCGTTTTTTGGAGTTTGAAGATTATTTTATTGTTGACAGTATGCCTTTAGAGATTTGCAAATTTGCTCGTCATCGAAGAATTAAAATCTGTAAAAAAGAGTTTGAAACAGCTCCATCAAAAGGATTTTGTGCTTCACAAAACACTTGGTTTTATGGGTATAAACTTCACGGAGTTTGTTCTATATCAGGTATTTTTCATTCATTAGATATTACAAAAGCAGAAGTTCACGATGTTCATTTTTTGAAAAACATAAAACAACAAATGTCTGATTGTGTGTTACTTGGAGATAGAGGTTATTTATCAAAGACTATTCAATTGGATTTATTTCAAACAGTAAATATTAAATTAGAAACGCCTAAAAGGAAAAATCAGAAAGACTATAAACCACAGGCTTATATCTTTAGAAAATCAAGAAAAAGAATTGAAACATTATTTTCACAATTGTGTGACCAATTCAAAATTAGAAACAATTATGCTAAATCTTTTCAAGGATTTAAAACACGGATTTTAGCAAAAATAACAGCATTAACATTGGTTCAATTCATCAATAAATTTATTTTTGATAGACCAATAAACAATATTAAGAATCAAATAATTTAATTACACCCAACGGGTT
>NZ_MUHE01000082.1:0-135 GCF_002217405.1 Flavobacterium psychrophilum DSM 3660 = ATCC 49418
CGCTATTTTATTTGAAATTGTTAATTCTCTAGCATCTACCTTTATTTTTAAGGACAAATCGAATTCCTCTTTCACTATGATTTCGATTTTAGAACCCAAAGCTATTTCTTGTTTGTCTAAATATTTTAAAAATTC
>NZ_MUHE01000082.1:176-632 GCF_002217405.1 Flavobacterium psychrophilum DSM 3660 = ATCC 49418
ACAATTGCTTTTCTATCGAAATAATTTGCCCATTAGCGTTTGGAATTGGGTCGCCATGAGGATCCTCGGTCGGATTACCCAGAAAATCATCTAATTTATTAATTAGCTTTTCAGATTTTATGTGTTCTAATTGTTCTGCAATATCATGCACCTCATCCCAAGGAAAATCTAACTTTTCTACCAGGAAAACTTCCCACAAGCGGTGTTTCCTTACAATCATTTTCGCCGAAAGCGAACCTGTTTCTGTAAGAGATACACCTTGGTATTTTTTGTAATTAATGAGGTCTTTCTCGGATAATTTCTTAAGCATATCAGTAACCGAAGATGCTTTGGTTTCCATTTTTTCGGCAATAGCGTTCGTGCTTACTTCCGAATCTGAAATGGTGGTAAGATGGTAAATTGTTTTTAGATAATTTTCTTCTGAAAAAGTCATAAGATTTTATTTTTAAACACAAA
>NZ_MUHE01000083.1 GCF_002217405.1 Flavobacterium psychrophilum DSM 3660 = ATCC 49418
ATTAAACGAGGCTGTTTTTTTATGGTTTTTGTAAATATTTTTCAAAAATTTTGGGTTGTGCAACAGCTACGCCTGTTAGCTGTTGTTCTTGTTAATTCAATTTATCCATATTTAATAAATTTGCTAATTCCTCGAAACTATAGAAAATTATTGCTCCTTCATCTTTTAATTCCTTTTCATTGTTTTCGTTTGCAAATCCATAAACTTTAAATCCTCCTTTTTTCGCTGAAATTACACCAGCTTTACTGTCTTCAATCACGATGCATTCGTTTGTTGTAAATCCCATTTCTCTTGAAGCAAAAAGAAATATTTCAGGATCGGGCTTCCAACTATTAATTTGGTATGAACTAAATATTTTATTTTCAAATTTCTCAATCAAGCCTGTTGTTGTTAAATTCAAATGGATTTTTTCTATCGGTCCACTTGAAGCAACACAATATGAAATTGATAAACTATCAATAAATTTTTTCACACCTTTAATTGGTTTCAATTCAGTTTTAAATGCCTCGAAAGTTTGTTTTCTATATTCACTCTCAAAGTTATCAGGTAATCTATTACTTGTCAATTTTTCAATTTGTTGAAAACTATCTTTTAGACTTCTACCATTAAAATTTTTAATCGCATCTTCAATAGTCATTTCAAGACCATATTCTTTTGACATTGAAAGTAAAATTTGATTTCCGATTATTTCACTGTCTACTAAAACGCCGTCACAATCAAAAATTACACATTTAATATCTTCCATAAATCCTTATTTACTACGTTTTTTTAGAATAACAGCTAACGTTCTCGCGCTACACGCAGGCTGGGATTAAGAAAGCCTAAACTTTCGGTTAAATACTAATTTTTCAAATACAAAACCATTTTCAAATTAAACCAAATGCCCAGCTTGCTTGTAGCGTGTGTTGGCGGTTCGGTTGTTTAATCTTTATGCAAATCGTCACATAAATTTATTATTATCTCTGAATATATGCTATTATGAGGTACTCCAATAGAATCTAAAAATTTACCATTACTTATATCGTTTACAGTTTTAACTAATTCGGAAAGTTCTGAATTATTATCAACTTTGTTTTTTAATTTTACAACAAGTTGTCTAAATGGGTGCTGATTGTTGACGACTAACCAAACTATTTTTTCGTTAACACTTAAGTTTTTGATATTGTCGTAGTCATTTTGACTTAAATTTTTAATAGCTTCTTCTAATTGCCATATTGGTCTTTGAGATAAACTCGTTTTAGTTAAATTGTCAAAATCAATCAGAAAATCATTCAAATTAATTCTTATAGATTCTACGTTCATTTAGTAGATATTTAAGTTTGTTTCAATTGTTTCTAACTTTTAGTTGAACTTTTCAATACTAATTTTTACACTTCTACCATTCAAGTTCCAAATTTATATTTCAGCTTTTTGCTTTTCAATCTTAAGATTCCAACTTTCACGTTTCTGCTTTTCACGTTCCAATTTTTACGCTTACTTTTCAGATTTTCCTTCGCAAAGAAAATCAATTCTTTCATTTTTTTTCCTGCGTACTTTCGGCTTCAACTGACCGCCAACGAGCCCCCGCTTTGCGGGGTTTTCGAGAGAGCTTGCTCTCGAAGAAAATCTAGCAAAGCGGGTGATGGAAGAACATCGTGCGAAAGCAACGATGGTTTTTCATCGCCCGCGTAGCGGGGGCTCGATGGAAAAAATTGTCCCGAAGGGCGATTTTTTCCATCGTTATGCCGCTTGGCGATGTGGCGGATTAAGGAAGCCTAAACTTTCGGTAAAACACTAACTTTGCAAGTACAAAACCAACTTCAAATTAAGCCTAAACCCGCCATATTGCCAAACGGCGGTTAGCAGAAGTGCTATTTTTCTATTATAATTTTTTTCGCTAATTCCATTTCTCTGTCAATACCGTTTAAATATTCTTCAATTGTTGGTTGGATTTCATAATCTGGTAAAACACCTCTGCCAAAAGGAATTATAGTTTCTTTTTGTTCAAGAACAAATTTGCAAATTGGAATTCTACCTGTTAATTTTGTGTTTGGGAGTGTAAAATATAAATGTATTCCGCTTGAATTGCCGTAAAATCCGCCTCCAGTTTCTTCTCCTATAAATTTTGCATTAGTGTAGTTTTTTGCTAAAGAAGCAAATTCAGAACCGCCTGAAAAAGTTAAACCATTTATCAATATATAAAGATTTCCTTTAAAGTTGTTTTCATTTGGTTTGTCACCATTATAAAAATCAGGTTTATTTAAATATCTTCCGTCTTTGCTTAAATAAAACTCTTCTTTTAAATCGTTTACAAACTTTTCCTTTTTCGCATTACTGCTTTTTTGAGTGTGTTTTATAAATGAATAATCAAAAGAAGGAATTTCTACATATCTATATTTTATATATTCTTTTTCAATTAAATAAGATAACAAATGATCTTCCATTCCCTGTTCTCCGCCTTCATTTCTTCTAATATCTATTATTAAGTTTTGTACTTTATTTTTTGAAATTGTTTTAAAATAATAATCTAATTTTTTCTGAAATCCAATTCTACCATTTTCATAACTATCAAGCGAAAAGTTGTTAAAAGATAAAGTTACTAAATTCAATGAACTATCAATTTTCATTTCTGATACTTCCTTGTAAATACGATTTGGAATTTCTACATTCATTTTATCTTCTAAATCATAAAATGTTTTGAAGTTTATAGAATTAATATTATTTAAACTAATGTTTTTTTTAGTTTTAGGATTGTATAATTCTAAATTAAAATAAGTTGGATTATTTTCAAAAAATTTTGAATAATATTCAGAAAATTTCCGTTCTATTCTGTGAAATTTTCCAGTTACATTATATCCATCCGAAGGATGGATACTAATGAATTTTTTCATTACGTTTTCAATACTATTCCCATTTATGTTAAGTAATTCCAAACCTTTAGTTTGGAATTTATTATTTTCATTTAAAATGTAAACTCTACCATTAATTATTTTAAAAATAAAAGGTAAATATTTGAAATTTTGTTCTGAATACAAATTTAATTCCTCTGAAAACTGAATTTTGCAATGCCCTTCTTTTGTAAAAGATGTTA
>NZ_MUHE01000009.1 GCF_002217405.1 Flavobacterium psychrophilum DSM 3660 = ATCC 49418
ATAAATATTCCAGTATTTTTTAAAGCTAAATTGGTATTAATGCCATTTTATTATCCAATACTGGGTTTGCTATTGTGAGCAATGAGAGATGCTATCGAGTGGTTTAGATGACGAAATTTCTCGTTGTTTGGAATGACAATATGTGTATCAAATATTACCGTTTTTTTTTAAATTAAAACGGTATTAACCTATTTTTTTGGCAGGATTGTTTGGTTGGAGGGTTGTGGTAAAGTTTCTGATTTGTTTGAAATTTTTTGTGCCTTTTTAGGATAAGATAGGTTAGATAAAAGGGGGTTACGGATTTTTTAATTTATCGATAATTTTGTTTTCAGTGGCTTCTTTTATTTTAATGACTTGGTTCGTGTTGTCGTTAGGAATGGTCATAGAAAGGACGTAGTGTTTTATTTTCCATTCTTTTTTTGTTTTTATGAGAACTCCTGAGCCACGACAAATTTTCATTTGGGTGTTTAGTAATTCGTCGAACCAAGCTGTTTTTCCTGATTTGTCTAAATAAATATGGCGTTCTAGTGCTGTAAAGCTCCATGCTTTTCCTTTGTCGAAATAGGGTTTTGCAAAAGTCATGAAATCTTTTTTGTTCCAGTTTTCGGTGGGATCTGTGCCTATAAATACGGCATCATTAGTCATGGCGTGCATGTAGTTGTCGTAATTTGCTTGGGATGCTGCTTTGTGCCAATTGTCTAGAACGGAATTTATTGTTGCTGTTTCTTTGGTTTGGGCTTGTGCTAAAGTGGCGATGAGTAATAGTAGGGCAAGTGTTTTTTGCATAATGTTTTTTTTGCGACTAAATTAATCAAAAAAGTTAAAAGAAGTTGGAATCTTGAATTTTAGCCCCGATTGTAGTGAAAATCCTTTTCTTTTTTTCTTTAAAAAAGAAAAGATTGAAACGTAAAGCGGGCGAATGATGAAAATGAAACGGAATTGTTGTGCTGCTAAAAGATAATAATGAAATTTTGGTTGCGGGTTATTGTGGTTTATTAAGACTACCTTGCCGCATTGCTTGTCTATTCAGGTAGTCGAACAATGTTATGGAAAATAGTTTTGAAGTTTTAATTGCCTCTTATATTGAAACTAGAGTTGGTGTTTCTGAATGTTTTTTGAGTGATGAGCTGGCGAATCATTTGAAAGATAATTTGCTTTCTTTGTACCGCGATAATAAATTGCGTACCGCGGGAACTGGTAATGCTGATAAGTTGGTGCATAACACGGCGATACGAAACGATGTTATTTATTGGTTAGATAAAAGGAATAATAATGCTTACGAAAATGCGTTTTTTGTGCAAATAGAGGCTTTTATAGCGTATTTGAATGTTTCTTGTTTTGCTGGAATTACGGGTTATGAGTTTCATTATTCTTTGTATGAATCAGGGAGTTTTTATAGGAAGCATTTAGATCAGTTTGAGGATAATTCGAGCAGGCAGTTTTCGATGATTAGCTATTTAAATGCTAATTGGAAAGAAGATGATGGTGGCGAGTTGCTTATTCATCAGTTAGACAATGATCAGAAAATATCGCCTACGCAGGGTAAAACTGTTTTTTTTAGAAGTAATGAATTGGTTCATGAGGTTTTGGTTACTAATGAACGAAGAATGAGTGTTACGGGTTGGTTGAAGCGAGATTGATGTTTTGCCGTAGGGTTCTTATATACTGTTTTTTGTATCTGTAAAGAGGTGGTGTGTATTGTTTTTTTGTAAAAAAAAAAGCCAGTCTTACGACTGGCTTTTTAAAAGCTCCCTCTCTTGGGCTCGAACCAAGGACCCTCTGATTAACAGTCAGATGCTCTAACCAACTGAGCTAAGAAGGAAACTGTATGTTATGAACTTTATTGTTGTATGAACTTTTTTAGCCTTGTACTCTTGTTAAACCTAAGAGTAAGTGTGTTTTGTTTCACTTGTAAGGCGGTGCAAAGATAGCACCATTTTTATTATATCCAAATAAAATTATCACTTTTTTATAAAAAATTCTTCAATATTATTGAGTAGATGTCTTTGCCGAAGGTTAAAGTCATTAAAATCAGTAAGATAATCATTCCTACGGTTTGAACTCTTTCTGCTGCTTTTACGCTTAAAGTTTTACCAGTTATCATTTCGGCAATGGTAAATATGGCATGACCGCCATCTAGACCTGGTATGGGTAGTAAATTCATAAATGCTAATCCTATCGAAAACATGGCTGTAAAACCCCATATAAACTCCCAGTTCCATTCTTTTGGAAGTTTTTGGGTAATTCCTATTGGGCTCATTACTTGTTTGTAGGCTTCGGTTTTTGGTCTAAGAATTAATTTGAATTGTTTGATGTTGTAAACAAACTGTGTATAAGATTCCTTTACAGCTGCTGGTATAGCTTCTGCTAGGCTTAATTTGTTTTTTATTATAAAATCCTCGTTGTCTTCGATAGTTGGGTAAAAGTCTAGTTTTCCTTCTGGTGTGATTTTAGAATTTAGAGAAATTTCTTTGCCTGCTCTTAAAACGGTTAATTGAATTGAATCTGATTTTTTAGATTTTAAGATTGTCGTAAACTCATCGAAAAAAGTGATGTTTTGACCGTTTGCTTTGGTAATTTTATCGCCTTTTAGCAATCCTGCTTTGTTTGCTTCGCCTTTTGGTATAACTGAATCTATATAAACCTCGGTTAATCTTGGTTGTATGAAATCTCTACCTTCGGATCCTAATATTTTACTTTTTTGTTCGTCGGAAATAGCTAGTGTTTGTTTTTTTCCTGCTCTTTCTATTGCTACTTTATCGCCCAATAAAACATCGATAATCATTCGGTTAAATTTGGGTTGAACTTGATCATCTACACTTAAAATTTTATCTCCATTTTTAAAACCTGCATTAATTGCTGATTCGCTAAATGTTAAGCCATTTTTTTGATACAATTCGGCTGAAGCATATTTTTGACCAACGGTGCTAAACA
Source organism: Flavobacterium psychrophilum DSM 3660 = ATCC 49418 (assembly GCF_002217405.1). Taxonomy (GTDB): domain Bacteria; phylum Bacteroidota; class Bacteroidia; order Flavobacteriales; family Flavobacteriaceae; genus Flavobacterium; species Flavobacterium psychrophilum. Next base: position 2,935 of record NZ_MUHE01000009.1, read on the forward strand.
GGATTGTGTATATAAGAATTGCTAAAATAATATTTACTGCGATTCCGCCTAACATGATAATTAAGCGTTGCCAAGCTGGTTTAGATCTGAATTCCCAAGGTTGTGCTGGTTGTGCCATTTGCTCGGTATCCATGCTTTCGTCTATCATTCCAGATAGTTTTACATAGCCACCCATTGGCAACCATCCTATTCCCCATTCGGTGTCGTTTATTTTCTTTTTAAATAATGAGAATCCAAGATCTATAAAAAGATAGAATTTTTCTACTTTTACTTTAAACATTCGTGCGGTAATATAATGTCCAAATTCGTGTAGAATGACAAGTACCGAAAGTATAAATATGATTTGTGCTATTTGTATTAAAGTATCCATTTATTAATTTTAATTTTTTATGTATAAAGCAAAAGTAAGACTTTCGCCTTACTTTTTACAATATATGTGCCGAATATGTGCTGAGATTATTTTTTTATGAAATTTTTATGAAAAGCCCCTTCAGATGTTTCAAAGTTTACAATGTATATTCCTTGCGAAAGTCCCGAAACATCTATTTTATTCTGGTTGGTTTCTGCTACTTTCTGACCTAAGGTGTTGTATAGGTTTACTTTTTGCAAAGTCATATTTGTTGGCAAATCTATATTTAATACTTCTTTAGTTGGGTTAGGGTATATATTTATTGCGTTTTCAAAATTAAAATTGTTTATACCTAGAAGGGCAGTACTATTGCGAGAAATAATATCTTTCTTTGGGTCGAATACAACTCCAGTTACTGTAAATCCTACTGGTATAACAAAACTTTGCCCATTTGTTGTGTTGTTTAGAACCACGTCTAATTGTTGTCCTGAGGAGCCTGTTAGTCTTACAGGAACTGGCATTTCGAAATAAGAAACTGAAGCATGAGATTGTGTCTGGTTAATTTGAACCGTTGCCTGACCTGCGCCAGAATTAAATGCGTTTATAGCATAAGTTGGATAACCTTGATTGTAAACCCAATCTTTAAAAAACTCCGTTAAGCTACCGCTACCTTGGTAAACCGTTTCTAAATGGGTTTTTAATTGTGGTGTGAGTGCATATCCGAAAGCTAATGTTGGATCCGCTAAATAATTTTTCATACCCTGAAAAAAGGCAACATCTCCTAGTTTAAATCGTAACATATTCATGACCATTGCGCCTTTATTGTAGGTTAAGCGGTTGCTAAAGATCCTATTTACATTTGTTGCTTCGAGATCTGTGAGATAAACCGCACCATCGGCTGATGATGTAATATTGTTAATCATGTTTCCTTTTTCGGCAGTAAAAGCGGCTTGGCCATCAAAATTTTCAATCACTAAAGAAGTGACATAAGTAGTGATTCCTTCATTAAGCCAAATGTCTTTCCAGTTGCCACAAGTTACTTTGTCTCCAAACCAGTGGTGTGCCATTTCGTGTGCTATTAGCCCTCGATTAAAACCTACCATAAAAGATACGGTTGTATGTTCCATTCCGCCTCCCCAGCCAAATTGTGCGTGGCCGTATTTTTCGTCATGAAAAGGGTAAACTTCAAACAGGGATTCATATAAGTTTAGGATTCGGGGTGTAACGGCTAGCTGTGGTGTTACGCTTGCAAATGTCTCTGGGTACAAATAATTTATTATAGGGTAGTCATTAGGTGCGGTTCCTCCCATTTGATTGTAAATAGTATAATTTGTAACCGCAATGGCAATTAAATAGGCTGGGATTGGATGACCATGATGAAAATGAGTAGTTTTATTTGCCCCCACAGTTACGGGCAACTGAGGCTCTATGCCGTTAGAGACACTAACATATTGTGATGGCGCAGTAATATAAACATCGATACTGTTAATCTTGTCGTTTAAGTCTTGTTTGCAAGGCCACCAATCTCTGGCGCCAAAAGGTTCGGATAAGGTATATATTATTGGCGAACCATTGTGTATTTTGCTCGAAAAAGCATCAGATCCGTTTACAGGGGGCTCACCAGAATAAGTAATTTCTACAGATGTAGCGTTTCCTGTTGCAAGCATGGTTGGTAAAGTAATAATTAATTCGTTATTTGTATTTCTTGAAAACACTAAATTTGTTGCGCCTTGTTTTACCAAGCTCACGGTTAGTTCGTTTGCTAAATCGAAAGTCACAGTATTCATGTTCGATAATGCAGTAAAGGTGGTTGTAACCTTTCCTGAAATAAAATACACTGCGGGATCTACGGTAATCTCTAACTTATGATAGGTAACATCATAGCTTTGAGTATTGGGGTTTACCGCAAAATTTATTGTTTTTGATGCCGATTTCATTTCGGCTTCGGCAATACTTGCTATATTGCTTTTTTCTGTTTGAGAAAAGGCAAATACTGTTGTAAGTAGGAGTAGCGTTATTAGTTTGGTTTTTTTCATGGGGGCTTGAAATTTTTTACAAATTTAAAAATTTCAGCGACATTTTATATTAATTCAGATTATATTATAAAGATAATTAGCTATTTAACAATAAAAGCGACAAGAATTTGTCGCTTTTATAATAGATTAATTTTTTATTTGCTGCCAAGTAATAGTAGCTCGTTTACGACTACTTCTGTATAATATCTTTTTATTCCGTCTTTGTCGTCGTAGTTTCGGTGGGTTAGTTTTCCTTCAACGGCGATTTCTTTTCCTTTGGTTACAAAACTTTCAATAATTTCGGCGGTTTTTCCCCAAGCGGTAAGGTTGTGCCATTGGGTATCGGTTACTTTTTCATTTTTGTCGTTATAATATGATTCGTTTGTAGCAATGGTTAGTTTTGCTAGTTTTTTTCCTCCTTCTAGGATTTTAATTTCTGGATCGTTTCCTACGTTTCCTATTAGCTGTACTTTGTTTCTTAATGTGCTCATGGCGTGTAAATTTAAATTGGTATTAAAATTGTTTTTTTTTTGGTCATTGTTTTATTTCGACAGGGCAAAGATGTGGTGGGTTTCAAAAATTATTCGGTTATCATTCGTTTATTTTCGGTTGTAATTGTTTGTAACCGTTTGTAATTGTTTTTTTTTGTTTATATTTGATTGGTTTTCTGATACAAATGGAAAGTGTTACATAGCCCTGATTGAGCTGATATCCTTTTTTTGTCGCCTTTTTTGGCGGAAAAAAAGATAAAAGCGAAAGCAGGAATGTAGATTACAAAAATGCCCGAGCCAGTCGCTCCTAAAAAATGAGAGTAGGAACCTAGAAACGCTGAAATTTTCGACTGGTCGTTTTATAAAACCAGCTTTAATTTTTGAAATTGATATTGAAAACTGGATTGAAACGATTGAAGGGTTGCCATCAAAATAAAAAAAAGGTTTTTAATTTAGCTGTGAAGAATGAAACTATAAATATCGCACAGATGGTTGGAAGTAAAATAGATTGTTTGTTATTGTGCCGAGAGTTATAATAGATAGTTTTATACGGTTTAGGCTGGCGATTGCCAAAGATAATCCTACTATAAAGCTGTATGAAGTTGCAAAATGGGCGTGACTTATAACTGGGAATTGCAATGGTATTTTGGTTTTTTTGTAAATCTTAGTGAGCATTGATGCAAGGTGTTGCTACAAAGTTTTGTCGCATCAGATTTGACCAAAATAGTTATACCTCCTGAAGGCAAATATATATAGGTGATAAAAGAAATAATTGGGTTATATGCTTGGTATTGCAATCTTCATTTTGGGCTCATAGAACTGGTATTACTATATAAAGGAAATTTTTAAAAAGATGAAAAACTGTTTAGAATGTAACGAGAAAATTATAGGTCGTGAAGATAAAAAGTTTTGTAGCGATGGTTGCAGAAATGCGTATAACAACAAAATAAATAAAGATTCGACTAACTTAATGCGTAATATAAATAATAAATTGCGCAAAAATTACCGTATTTTGTCGGATTTGAATCCCGAAGGAAAGGGCAAAATAAGTCGAACAAAATTATTAAGTAAGGGTTTCGATTTCGAGTTTTTTACGTCTGTTTTGATCACTAAAACTGGAAATACGTATTACTTTTTGTATGATCAAGGCTATAGGATCTTGGAGGATGATTATTATATGTTGGTAAAAAAAGAAAACTAAATGACTTGTAAAAACATTTCGATATTAGGTTGTGGTTGGCTGGGTTTGCCATTGGCAAGAGCATTAGTAGCAACTGATTTTTTTGTAAAAGGATCTACAACTTCTCAGGGCAAACTTTCGGTATTAGCGCAAAGCAGGATTGAGCCGTTTTTACTTTCGTTAAATGAAAACGAAGTTATGGGTAATATTGATGCTTTTTTAGAAAATTCGGAAGTATTAATTATTGATATTCCGCCAAAATTACGAGGGAATGCTTCGGAGAATTTTGTGGCTAAAATAAGAAATCTCATTCCATTTCTCGAAAAATCATCGGTTACAAAAGTATTATTTGTAAGTTCTACTTCTGTTTATGCCGATGATAATTTGATTGTAACCGAAGAAACCACTGCTAGACCAGAAACGCAGGGTGGCAAGCAGTTACTAGAGGTTGAAAAAATGTTGCAAAACAACAAAAATTTTGAAACTACAGTCTTGCGTTTTGGCGGCTTAATAGGTGATGATCGCCATCCTGTAAGGATGTTATCAGGTAGAGAAAATATAGAAAATCCAAATGGTGCGATCAATCTAATACATCAAAAAGATTGTATTGCAATTGTTTTAATGATTCTTGGACAGGCTCAGAATGATAGGCTGGTGTGGCAAGAGATTTTTAATGCTGTGGCTCCTTTTCACCCAACTCGGGAGGAATATTATACACAAAAAGCAATTGAATTAGGTTTGTTTTTGCCTAGATTTAATAAGCAAAAACCATCTGTTGGGAAAGTAATTTCGAGCGAAAAATTAATTAAAACTTTGGGTTATAGGTTTGAAGTTTTATTATAAAAAAAAGGCTTGTCTAATTTTGACAAGCCTTTTTTTTAAGTTTATTTGAAACTATTACCAGATTCTTACACGATTTTCTGGTTTTACGAATAGTTTGTCTCCTTCTTTTATATCAAAAGCTTTGTAAAAAGCATCGAGATTTGTAAGTGGCACATAGGCTCTGTACATTCCTGGCGAATGCGGATCGGTTTTTACTTGATTTTTTATAGCTTCGTCTCTCATTTTCGATCTCCAGATGGTTGCCCAAGAGATAAATAATCTTTGTTCTGGGGTGTACCCATCTATAAGACCTGGATTTCCGTTTTGTTTTAAATACAATTGAAGGCCATCGTAGGCTGCATTTATGCCACCTAAATCTCCAATGTTTTCACCCAATGTAAATTTTCCGTCTACGTGAGTTCCTGGCAAGGGTTCTAAGGCGCTGTATTGGTTTGCTAATGCGCCACCAAGTTCTGTAAATTGTTTTAAATCATCTGCTGTCCACCAGTCTACTAAATTTCCGTCGGCATTGTATCGTGCTCCAGAATCATCGAATCCGTGAGAAATTTCGTGTCCTATAACGGCTCCTATTCCGCCGTAATTTACAGCTTCGTCTGCTTTATAATCGTAAAATGGTGGTTGCAAAATTGCTGCTGGGAAAACAATTTCATTATATGCAGGATTGTAGTAAGCGTTTACTGTTTGTGGCGACATTCCCCATGTTGTTTTGTCGACTGGTTTTTTTAGTTCTGCGATGTTTTCAGAAAACTCCCAACGGGAAACGTTTTCCATGTTTTCGTAATATGTTCCGCCTTCTGCTATTGGTTTTACGTCTAGTTTAGAATAATCTTCCCATTTGTCTGGATAGCCAATTTTGATGGTTACTTTGTGTAGTTTTTCGACAGCCTTAATTTTAGTTTCGACAGACATCCATGTTAAATTATTTATTCTGTTTTCGTAAGCTAAAATAACATTTTCTATCATTGCTTTGGCTTTTGTTTTGGCTTCGGCAGGAAATTTCTTCTCTACATATAATTTGCCTAAGGCTTCTCCAACTGTTCCGTTTACGACTTGCAGTGCTTTTTCGTTTCTAGGGCGTTGTTTTTTTGCTCCTTGTAATGTTTTGCTGTAAAATTCCCAGTTTGCGGTTTCTATTTCATCAGTTAGTAATCCTGTCGATTTTCTTAATAAAGTCCAACGCATGTAGGCTTTTAAATCGTTAATTTTACTGTTTTTTAAAATAGATTCAAGTGCTGTTATATATTTTGGCTGAGAAACTACAATTGATTGTAAATTAGTAATCCCAACGGCATCTAAATAATTTTTCCAGTGTATAGATGGTGTTAGTTTTTGTAATTCGGCAACCGTCATTGGGTTGTATGTTTTTCTGTCATCACGAAGTTCTACTCTGTCTAATCTTGGTTTAGACATTGCGATTTCTAAAGCTAAAATTTTATTGGCTTCTAATTTTGCTTCTGCTGGTTTTGTTCCTAAAAACTGTAGCATTCTCGCTACATGAAGTACATATTTCTCACGTTTTTCTTTCGAATCCTTGTCGTTAGAAATATAATATTCTCTGTCTGGTAAGCCTAAACCGCCAAGGCCTAGGTATGCTACGTTTTTGTTACTGTCTTTTGCATCTGCACCCACGCCTACTCCGTAAAACCCTATGCCGCCAAGAGGTTCCATTTCTATTATTAGATTGTTTATATCTTGAATGGTTTTTATGGCATCTATTTTTGTTAGATAGGGTTTTATTGGTTTTATTCCGAGTTTGTTTCTGGAAATGGTATCCATATAAGTTTGGTAAATACTAACTGATTTGGCTTGGTCTGATTTTGGGTTTAATTTTTTATCAGCCACAGCTTCTTTCAAGATTGCTAGGGCATCTTTATCGGTATTTTGACGCAATTCATCAAAACTTCCCCAACGTGTTTTGTCTGCTGGAATTTCTGTTTTGTCGTACCAAGTTCCGTTTACAAAACGAAAAAAATCGTTTCCTGGTTTTAGGCTTTTATCCATCAAATCTAAATTGATTCCTGAATTTTTTTTCTGAACACCTTCTTGTGCATTAACAGCCAAGCTTGCTAGCGAAAAAACTGCTAATGAACCAGCAGTTATAATTTTTTTTTTCATGGTTAATTTTTTATTATTCTTTTTACTACATTCTGATTTTCTGATGATATTTTTATAAAATAAATTCCGTTTGAAACATTTTTCATATCTAAAATAGTTTGTGAATTTTCATTCGAAAAGTTATTCTTAGAGAGTACAATTTTACCAGTTACATCATAAACTTCTACCTTATCGATAGCTTTGTTTCCTGTAGAAATGGTAAATAATCCTGTTGATGGGTTAGGGTAAATGGCAATGTTTTTTAATTGGAAATCTTCGTTAGATAAAGTCCCGTCGATGATAAAATTATCTACAACGACTCCTAAAGCAGGTGTGCCGCTATCTGAATGGAAAACGATTCTGAAAATGACATTAGACTGACCTATTAAGCTGTTTAGAGGGTAAAAATAATCGGTTAGTGTGGTATTTGTTCCTAACCATTGTGCTCCTGGGCAATTGTCGCAATCTGTTCCAGAGGTTGCGGGTGTTCTATTACTATTATACCAGTTTGGTCCTTGTGTTCCTAAAACTGCCCAAGTTTGTCCCATATTTGTAGAGTATTGAACGTAAACGAGATCGTAGTTTGGTTCTAAATCGAAAGCTAATTTAAATTTAATTTGTGGGTTTACAGCATTTGTTAAATCATAGCATTGAGATAGTAAGTAGGATTTAGTGCTGTCTGGATAACTGCCTGTAAGGTTGGTTGTATAAACGTTATTTTCTGGAGTTGCTAAAACGCCATTTGTATTTATGCCTCTTTTCCATTGGCTAGCGGTTACTCCGTCATTAAAAGTTAATAATTCTGAGGCAACGGTTTCAAAGGTGTTTAAAACGCCTATTGTTCCTGGATTGTTAATATATAATTGTGTGATTGCTTTGTTGTTGTCTGAATAAGCATCGGCAGTAATTGTTGAAGTTATACTCAGATTATAAGTTCCTCTTGTGCTTATTGTAAATGTTGGGATAGTAATTGTTTGTGAAGCACCAGCGGCAATGCTTCCTGTCCAAGTATAATTTTGTGGTACTCCGTTATAATCATAAGTAATATTTACTGATGAGATAGGGTTTGTTCCGTTATTTTTTAGGGTTATTTGCGGGGAAACTGCACCGCCACAATTAATATTGGTTGTTGGGGTTATAGCCACTAATGCAATATCATTGGTAGGAACTTCGATAGGAATTGATGCTTGCCAAATGCCACGACCGTAAGTTGCTGCTACAATTTTTCCTTCTTCTAAATTAATTTCTAAATCGGTAACTGAAACGTTAGGCAAATTAGTATCGAATGGTTCCCATTGTGTCATCGAGTCATCTCGATAATATACACCTAAACTTGTTCCTAAATATAACGGATTTAATGAATTTCTGCCTTGGTGTTTTATTACATTTTTTCCTATGGCTGGTAAGTTTGTAGAAAATGAGGCAAAGGTTGTTCCTCCGTTTGTCGATTTTAATGCTAATCCTGCTGTTCCTGAGGTAGTAAGGTATATAATGCTGTTGTTTGAATAATTTACACAAATAGAAGTAATGGCTGTATTTGCGGTAAATACAAGTGAAAAAGCAACTCCTTTATCTGTGCTTTTATACAGCTGTGTTCCATTAGATACGTACATAATGTTATCATCACTTGGATCTACATAGACTAGCTCTATGTCTCCTGTGCCAATTGTTCCTGTGCTTTGTTGTGCCCACGCCACGCCACTTAGTTTGTACAATCTTGAATAACCTGCAAAAACCTCACCCAAACTATTTATAGCCATTGGTGTTACCCAGTTGCCACCATCATCGTTTGTACTTGTTTCTGCTATTGGAGCGGCTACACCTGAACCTAATGAATTTCCTGCATCGGTACTTATATACATACTGCTTCCATTTTGTATAAAACCATAGTATTTGTTGCCGTTGTTTGGGTCTACTCCAGTGTCCATGCCATCAGCGCCATAGTAATTTTTCCAAGCGTTATTACTAAACGCATGACCACCATTGTCTTGTAAGCCACCCACCATGTTTGTTACCGATTGTTTGGAAACTGCAACTTTATAAAATTGGCTAATTTGAAGTCCCGCTGTTAAACTTGTAAAATTTACGCCCGAGTTGCTTGATTTGTATATTCCACCATCTGTTCCTGCATAAAGATCACCTCCAAAAAATTTTAAAAAATGAATGTCGGCATGTGTATATGAAGCACTTGCTGGAGCGCTCCAATTATTAACTCTTGTCATTGTTGCTCCACTATTTGTAGATTTCCAAATATTTAAACAACCTGTATAAATTTCGTTGGCATTTGTAGTAGATACTGCAAAGGCTAAATCGTATCCTGATTGAGTAGATTCGAACACGTCTAATGCTCCTGATTTTTTGGAAAAGCTAATTCCTGAATCTGTTGATAAGTAAATACCTTGAAACCCATAATATGGAGGAGTTGCTGCTGTATTAGGCGAATTTGCACTTAAAATATAAACATAGTTTGAATTGGCGGGTGTAACATCTAATAACAACCTATTAGAACTAGCGGGTAATCCAGTAGTTATGCTTGTAAAAGTAGTGCCTGTATCAGTAGATTTATAAAAGCCAGAATTACTTACTGCATACACATTAGTTGGATCATTAGGTTTTATTCTTATAGATCCTTTAGAGAAACTTCCTGCTTGTACATTTGTCCAAGTAGTACCACCATTTACAGTTTTCCAAATACCAGAGTTAGTTGCGCACCACAAAATCTGATTGTTTGTTGGGTGTATGATTAAATCTCCTGCTCTGGTTACTCCAGGCATTGTGCTTGTGGCGGCCCAGTTTATTCCAGCATCAGTAGATTTATAAACCCCAACAAAAGCAGTATCACCAGCGTCTTTATCGCCCGTAGCGATATATATAGTGTTTGAACTAGAATAGTCTACCGCAATTCCCGAAACCCCTATTTGTGGTAAATTATCTGTAAGTGGAGACCAAGTAATGCCAATATCTGTCGATTTCCAAATTCCTCCTGCTGGCGAACCAACATATATTGTGTTTGCACTAGATGGGTCTATGCAAACTACCTCGACTCTTCCTTGTCCTGACGACCATGAGCCAGTGTTTGTATGAGTAAACGGGCCTACTGGTATCCAATTGCTTGCAGGTAAAATTAATGAAGATCTATTGGTTTGTGCTTGTTTTTTAGATTGCCATGCCAACATAAATTCTTCAGGCGAGATGATTCTTCCGTCTTCTTTTACAAGAGTACTCCAATAATTTTCCCAACGCTTGAATGGTTTATAACCACAGCCTTTTTTCGAATGATCTTTATCTTTCCAATAGTCATTAAACGAAGTTACAATGTTATCAAAAGTAATATTCTGGTTGTCTTTTAGGGAATTTTCTTCTATCCAAGGGAAACTTGGGCTAAACTGAGCGTTTCCTTTTGTAAAAAAAGACAATGCGATAAGCAGATATATTTTTTTCATTTTATTGTGTGTTTGGTCAAAAATAGCAAGTTTTTTTCATTTTATGTCTTTTTTAATGATTGCATTTAAAAATGTTTTTATGTTTGATGCTTTTATTATTTTGTATTTTTGCAAAAAACACACACGTTATGCTTAATTTTTTACGAAAATTTAAAACCTTATTTATTGTTCTCTCTATATTATCTGTAATTATTATTTCGCTTTTTTATAATGTATTAAATAGGAAAACACTTCCTGTTTTTACACCATCGATGGTAAATCCTGAATTGGTAGATTCGACAATTCAATATGTTGCCAATAAACATATTATTGCCAATTTTGCTTTTACCAATCAAAACGGAAAAATAATTACCCAAAAAGATTATGCAGGAAAAATTTATGTTGCCGATTTCTTTTTTACCACTTGCGGTACCATTTGCCCAATGATGACAGACAATATGGTTTGGTTGCAAGATCAAATTAAAGACAACCCCAAAGTCATGCTGCTATCACATTCGGTAACACCAGATACAGATAGCGTTTCGGTACTAAAAGAATATGCCCAAAGAAAAGGGGTTATTGATGCTAAATGGAATCTCGTAACAGGCCGCAAAAAAGATATTTATTACATTGCTAGAAAATCTTATTTGGCAGTAAAAACTGGAAAACCTTCGGAATTATATGATATGGTTCACACCGAAAATTTTGTTTTGGTTGATGATAAAAGACGTGTTCGTGGTTTTTATGATGGTACAAAAAGAGAAGAAGTTCAGCAGTTATTAGTAGATATTAATTGGCTTCTTGAAAATAAAAAATAACTCGATTTTGTATAAAATACTACAAAAATGATTATTATCATATATAATAGTATTATTATTGTTATTTTTGTAATCTTAATTCAATCTAAATAAATTTGAACTTAACCATTTCAAACCTAGCCATTGGTCAAAAAGCAATTATCAAAGATTTTGACATTAATATGATTCCTCTAAAATTATTAGAAATGGGATGTTTGTCAGGAAATATGGTCGAAATTATTCAAATTGCGCCCTTTGGTGATCCGCTATATTTGAATATTAATGATAGTCATGTTGCCATTAGATTAGAAATGGCGTCTATTATTGAAGTCGAAATTCCTACAGAAAACCAAGTATAATGAAAGTCGGAAATATTAATATTGCTTTAATTGGAAACCCAAATGTGGGTAAAACATCCGTTTTTAACCAACTTACAGGTTTGAACCAACAAGTAGGAAACTATCCCGGAATTACAGTCGAAAAAAAACAAGGTATTTGCAAACTAAGCTCTAATCTTAAGGCAACCATTCTCGATTTGCCAGGAACATACAGCCTAAACGCTAGTTCGCTCGACGAAAATGTGGTTATCGAATTGCTGTTAAACAAAAACGACAAAGATTATCCAGAGGTAGCAATTGTAGTTACCGAAGTGGAAAATTTAAAAAGAAACTTATTACTTTTTACCCAAATAAAAGATTTAGAAATTCCTACAATTCTGGTCATAAATATGTCCGATAGAATGTCGTATAAAGGAATTTCGCTAGACATTCCTTATTTAGAAGATCGCCTAAAAACTAAAATTGCCTTAGTGAGTTCTCGCAAAGGCGAAGGTATAGATGATTTGAAAAATCTTATCGTCAATTACAAAAATATCACGACCGAACCTTGTTTGAATGCTTCAAATATTGATGTGGCTTATTTTGATAATTTGCGTCATGCTTTTCCTAATGATTCCTTATATAAATTGTGGCTAGTTATTACCCAAGATGTAAATTTTGCTAATTTAAACAGAAACGAATTGCAAATTACTTCGTTTACAAAATCGAAAGAAGCGCTAAAAAAATTACAGCAAAAAGAAACCATCAAACGGTATCAGTTTATTAATGAAGTTCTAAAAGTTGGACAAAAAATAGATTTGGCTTCTGCCAAAGGTTTGCGAAGCAAACTTGACAAAATACTCATGCACAAAGTATTTGGTTATGTCATTTTTTTCTTGATTCTGATGCTTATTTTTCAATCTATTTTCGATTGGTCTAGTATCCCAATGGATTTTATAGACACTTCGTTTACCGCCTTAAGCTCATGGACACAATCTAAATTACCCGCAGGAGTTCTTACCAATCTAATTGTGCAAGGAATTATTCCAGGTTTGGGCGGAATTGCTATTTTTATTCCACAAATTGCCTTTTTATTTCTATTTATTTCTATTCTCGAAGAAAGCGGTTACATGAGTCGTGTTGTTTTCTTGATGGATAAATCGATGCGAAAATTTGGTCTTTCTGGCAAAAGTGTTGTGCCACTTATTTCGGGAACCGCTTGTGCAATTCCTGCTATCATGGCAACAAGAAATATAGAAAACTGGAAAGAACGACTTATCACAATTTTAGTTACACCGTTTACTACTTGTTCGGCAAGACTACCTGTTTATGCTATTATCATTTCATTAGTTATTCCAGACACTAGGCTTTTTGGCTTGTTTAATCTGCAAGGACTTACACTAATGCTATTGTATTTGTTAGGTTTTAGTATGGCGTTTTTTTCTGCTTGGATTTTGAATAAAATTTTAAAAATTCAATCGAAATCGTATTTTGTTGTCGAAATGCCTAATTACAAGTTGCCTATGTTTAAAAATGTAGCAATAAATGTGATCGAAAAAACAAAATCTTTTGTTTTTGGTGCAGGAAAAATAATTTTAGCACTTTCGGTAATATTATGGTTTTTAGCTTCTTATGGGCCTGGTGAAAATTTTAAAAATGCGAGAGAAATTGTTTCAAAACAAAAATCTTCGACAAAAAATTTAGAAAATGACATCGCTTCGTACAAATTAGAAAATTCTTATATAGGAATCATAGGAAAATCGATAGAACCCGCCATTAGACCATTAGGCTATGACTGGAAAATAGGTATTGCCATTGTAACTTCCTTTGCAGCAAGAGAGGTTTTTGTAGGCGCATTAGCTACGATTTACAGTATCGAAGAAACTGGTAACCAAGAGGCTACGATAAAAAATAAGTTATCTGCCGAAATAAATCCCATAACAGGAAACAAGCTATTTAACTTAGCTTCAGGTATTTCTTTACTGCTTTTTTATGTTTTTGCCATGCAATGCATAAGTACACTTGCTGTAACTAAAAAAGAAACAAATTCTTGGAAATGGCCGGCTATTCAGTTAGTGTTTATGAGCGGATTTGCTTATACCGTGGCGTTAATTGCATATCAAATCTTAAAATAATGACACAAGAAATTATTGCGTTTTGTTTGTTAATTTTTGCAGTATCTTTTCTGTATAAGACATATTTTGGCAAAAAAAAAGATAACAATTGTGGCGGAGATTGTGGCTGTAAATAATTTAGCTACTCAAAACTAATCTCCAAACGATACGTTTTTCTGTGTAAAGCAATATTTTTATAGGAAATGGCAAAACTAAAAGTATTCTTTTTTTGTAGAAATTAAAAACAGCCCTTTTTAAGGAATGCCTAAATAGATTTTTAAAACACCTTAGTATTATAGCTAGGACGACCTTATGCTTTAGTGGTTTGAACAGTAAAATCAAGTTTTTATAGGTCTGTAAAATCTACAAAAGCACTTCATTATCAATACTTATTGCGTCTTCTAACTAGAAAAACGAATTAGGTGACGAGAACCCCCTGCAACATGTTGCGTCCTTGAAGATAAGAAAAACAGAAAGTTTAAACAAATATGATGCTATATTTGTTAGTAATAAGACTGAGTTTTTTTCGCAGACTGCCGTTAACTACGATATTACCAAAAACCATTGAAAATGAATTGTATAATTTGCAATAAAATAGCTGATGAAGTTGGCTCCCATTTAATACCAGCAAGCTTAATTAAAAATTGTGTTGGTAAACATTACAGTGAAGAATCTTATAACATTGATGTTAAGACATCGAAGATTGAGGTGTATTATGGTAGAGATAATTTAAAAAATGAATCAACCGAAATAATAAGGAATCATTATAAAAGGGATAATGTTCTTTGTAAGGTTTGTGAAAAAAAGTTAGGTATATTAGAATCACATTTTGCTGTTGAATTTTTGCAAAAATTTAGAGATGGTAAATATTTAAATAATTTCATTTCTTCTAAATCAAGTAATAATTTAGAAATTTTAGAGCCAAAAAAGATTTCTAATATTGAAATTCAAGCTTACTTTTATTCAATAATATTACGTTTTTGTTGTACATATAAAGCTGAAGGAGGCGATAGTTTTGTTGAAGAAAATGATTTGTTAAAAATTAGAAAGTTTATTTATAACTATTTATATGATAACTTATCTAAGGAGAATTATGGAATTGAAGATTTTAAAATTATAATAATATTTAATAAATATTCTAAAAATAGTCTTTTAATTTCTAATTTAGAAATTGTAAAAAACCCTTATACTTTTTATTTCTGTGAAGCAATTATAGTATTATATATTGGTGAAACTCCCTGTAAAGAAAAATCAATATATGCTGATTGTTTAAATTCAATTACAGATGAATCGTCTAAAATAATTGTTGGTCCTGCATCTTTGTATGATGAGTTAACTGTACTAAAGACTTATATTCTTGCAAGAAATTTTATGACAAAAGGGATTAAAAATATTTCAGAATTAAACAAAAAGTCGTACAAAGAAAATGAAATTGAAGTTAGAGAAATAATTAAAATGTATGAAGGTAGAGATGATAAAGGTTTGTATATAGATAAATTATTTAATGACTTGATAACTAAATACAACCGTTAACAGGCGTTTGGAAGGATTTTGGTTTTTATATTATTTAAACTTTAAAAACACTAGAAAAAGCGCTGATGTAAAAATCATAGCCTATAATATATTTTATCAAATTTCCATTTAGTTTATTTATTAGTTCTCCATTTTTATGCTGTAACGCACGTAACCCTACAAGAGACTCCGTTATGCTGATTTTTAAAGGTAATGCCATCGCAAAAAAATAATTATTATACAATTCAAGCTATAGCCAAAAAGAGTCCAATTTCAAAATGCTGGACTATCTTAATCTTATGATTTGTATAAGCTCCGTTTCTTGTATTCATATTTCAAAATGTGCTATTTTAAATTTAAAATAACCTCCGAATTATTAATGAGCTAAAATGCCTAATGATATTACATTACGATTTTTCTGTCTATTTAGCAAAAATATACCCCATTTTAAATTCATTATAAATAAGCCACCAACATTTGCTGATGAGATGAATTTGCGTTATTTTTGTTTAAACTTTTTTAAAACCAAATAATTAACAAAAATACTATGGCAAAATCAACAATGTTGAAGTCATCGATAGCAAAAAAAGTCGCTATGGCTCTTTCGGGAATTTTCCTGATAACGTTTCTTTCACTTCACTTTTTTATCAATATGATATCGGTTTTTAGTGCTGAAACTTTTAACATGATGTCTCATTTTATGGGATACAATCCAGTAATTCAGTTTGTTATGCAGCCTGTCCTGATTACCGGGGTTGTTTTTCATTTTGTAATGGGAATTGTTTTAGAATTAAAAAACAAAAGCGCAAGACCCGTTTCTTATGCAAAATATAACGGAGCAGCAAATGCCTCTTGGGCTTCAAGAAATATGATTGTTTCCGGATTAGTAGTTTTGGCATTTGTTGGCTTGCATTTTTATGATTTTTGGGTTCAAGAAATAACCTATAAATATATCGATGGGAATGTAATCGATGCAACAAGATATCATCGAGAATTAGTTGCTAAATTTGTAAGTCCTGTTCGTACAGGCTTGTATTGTTTAGCATTCGTGTTGCTAGCAATACATTTATGGCACGGATTTAATTCGTCTTTTCAATCTGTAGGATTCAATAATAAATTTTCAAAATCATTACATAAATTAGGATATGCTTTTGCGATAATTGTTCCTTTTGGATTTATTTTTATTGCATTATTTCATCATTTTAAAAATTAACAACTAATTATGAAGTTAGATTCAAAAATACCAGAAGGTCCAATTGCGGACAAATGGACAAATTATAAAGACCACTTAAAATTAGTAGCGCCAAATAACCGACCTAAAATTGATGTTATTGTCGTGGGAACTGGTTTGGCCGGATCGTCGGCCGCAGCATCATTAGCAGAAATGGGATACAATGTAAAAGCATTTTGTTTCCAAGATTCGCCTCGTCGTGCACACTCAATTGCTGCGCAGGGAGGTATTAATGCTGCTAAAAACTATCAAAATGACGGAGATAGTACTTTTAGATTATTCTATGACACCATCAAAGGTGGAGATTATAGAGCTCGTGAAGCAAACGTACACCGTTTAGCAGAAGTTTCAGGAAATATTATCGACCAATGTGTGGCGCAAGGTGTTCCTTTTGCTCGTGATTACGGAGGGAATTTAGATAACCGTTCGTTTGGTGGTACACAAGTACAACGTACTTTTTATGCTGCAGGACAAACAGGACAACAATTACTTTTAGGAGCTTATTCATCTTTATCAAGACAAATTGGTCAAGGAAATATAGAAATGTTTAACCGTCACGAAATGCTAGATTTAGTAAAAATAGACGGAAAAGCACGTGGGATTATTGCCCGTAATCTAGTTACAGGAGAAATAGAAAGACATTCAGCTCATGCTGTTATTATTGCCACTGGAGGGTACGGAAATGTATATTTCTTATCAACAAACGCCATGGGAAGTAACGTAACTGCTGGTTGGAAAATACACAAGCAAGGAGCTGCTTTTGCAAACCCATGTTATGTGCAAATTCACCCAACTTGTATTCCAGTACACGGAACCAATCAATCGAAATTAACATTAATGTCTGAGTCTTTAAGAAACTCTGGGCGTATTTGGGTTCCTAAGAAAAAAGAAGATGCAGAAGCTATTCGTGCTGGAAAATTAAAACCAACACAAATTGCTGAAGAAGATAGAGATTATTACCTAGAAAGAAAATATCCTGCTTTTGGAAACTTAGTACCTCGTGATGTGGCCTCTAGAGCCGCAAAAGAAGTATGTGACGAAGGTCACGGAATTGAAGCTAACGATACCAATGAGGGTGTTTATTTAGATTTTTCTTCAGAAATTCAAAGCAAAGGTCGTCAAACTGCTTTTGCAAAAGGAAACCATCACCCAACAGATGAAGAGGTTACCAAATTAGGAAAACAATGGTTAGAAGAAAAATATGGTAACTTATTTACCATGTACCAAAAAATTACCGATGAGAATCCTTACGAAACACCAATGAAAATTTATCCAGCAGTACACTACACAATGGGTGGTGTTTGGGTAGATTATAACTTACAATCTACCATTCCTGGTTGTTTCGTGGCAGGAGAAGCCAACTTCTCTGATCACGGAGCCAACAGATTGGGAGCTTCGGCTTTAATGCAAGGTTTGGCCGATGGTTATTTCGTATTACCATACACCGTTTCTAACTATTTAGCTGATGAAATTAGAACTGGAAAAATATCAACAGAATCGCAAGAGTTTGTTGATGCAGAAAACAGAGTTAAAGATTCTATTAATAAATTCTTACACAATAAAGGATCTAAAACAGTAGATCATTTTCACAAACGTTTGGGATTAATCATGTGGAACAAAGTAGGAATGGGAAGAAACGAAGCTGGATTAAAAGAAGCTATTTCTGAAATTGCTGCATTAAAAGAAGAATTCTACAAAGATGTTTATGTGCCAGGAAGTGCAGACGAATTAAATCAAGAATTAGAAAAAGCACTTCGTGTTGCCGATTTTATCGATTTAGGTCAACTAATGGCAATGGACGCTTTACAAAGAAAAGAATCTTGCGGAGGTCACTTCCGTGAAGAATATCAAGATTCAGAAGGAGAAACGCTTCGCGATGATGAAAACTTCTCTTTTGTTGGTGCTTGGGAATATATGGGTTACGATATCAGCAAAGAAATTCTTAACAAAGAAGAATTGAAATACGAGTTTATTAAAATCGCAGCTAGAAATTATAAGTAGGCAATAGCCATTAGCCAATAGGCATAAGACAAAATAAATTAAAAAGCGAGTATCAAAAACTAATGCCTTTTGGATATGCGTAATAATTAAAAAATGAGTGAGATAAAATCGTACAAAGATTTATTAATTTGGCAAAAAGGAATTGATATTGCACTTTTATCATATAAATTGATAAAAGATTTTCCAAAAGAAGAATTGTATGCTTTGTCAAGCCAAATTAAAAGATGTTCGATTTCAATCGCTTCTAATATAGCTGAAGGATATGGAAGACATTCAACACAAAGCTATATTCAATTTATTAAAATTGCGCGTGGCTCATTATGTGAACTAGAAACACAACTGTTGATAGCTCAAAAATTAGGTTTTATAAAAGAAGAGGAAATATTTTTCGAATTATTAAACCAAATTACAGAAGAAAGTAAAATGATAAATTCATTTATTAATAAATTAGAATTAAGTAAATCGTAAAAACTAACGCCTTTCACTTTTGCCTTTTGGCTTGTGACTTTTGGCTAAAATAAAAATTATGAGTGCAGCAAAAAATATCAATATAAACCTTAAGATTTGGCGTCAGAAAAATGCTAAAGCAAAAGGTAGCATGGAAACTTATAAATTAGATAATGTTTCTACAGCAAGTTCGTTTTTGGAAATGCTAGACCAATTAAACGAAGAATTAGTAAACGAAAAGAAAGAACCAGTAGCATTCGATCACGATTGTCGTGAAGGAATCTGCGGAATGTGTTCACTTTACATTAATGGTAGAGCACACGGACCAGATACTGGAACAACAACTTGTCAGTTACACATGAGAAAGTTTAACGATGGCGACACAATTTTTATAGAACCATGGCGCTCTAAAGCGTTTCCAGTTGTAAAAGATTTAGTAGTTGACAGAAGTTCTTTCGACAGAATACAACAAGCTGGTGGATTTGTCTCTGTAAACACCTCAGGAAATACTATTGATGCCAATGCAACACCTATAAAAAAAGGCGATGCCGATAAATCATTTGAAGCAGCAGCTTGTATTGGTTGTGGTGCTTGTGTAGCCTCTTGTAAAAATGGTTCGGCCATGTTGTTTGTTGGTGCAAAAGTATCGCAATACGCTTTATTACCACAAGGAAAAGTAGAAGCTACCGAAAGAGTCCTAAACATGGTTCGCCAAATGGACGAAGAGGGCTTCGGAAACTGTACAAATACAGGAGCTTGCGAAGTAGAATGTCCTAAAGGAATTTCTTTAGAAAATATTGCAAGAATGAATAGAGAATATTTATCCGCTAGTTTAAAAGGATAAATAAACATCGATAAATAAAGACAGAAGCGCATTCATTTACTTGAATGCGTTTTTTTATTCAAAAAAGATTGCGATATTATTAAAACTACAACCCTCTCTTTTTTTATAACTTATGCCGTTTTAATTTTAAAAACGCCGTAATATTTGGTCCGTATATTGTATTACGAGGAACTAGGAATCTCGCAATAGCAAACCGTATATTTGTTATTTCAGTAAATTTAATAATAAAGGGCATTAACTAAAATATAAAACCAATAAATAACTTCTATAAGCAATCATTTCTTTTAATTTGTAGCATGCTAGTTTAAATTTGTACGATGTCCGAAAATTCTCAACGAAAAATAATCCACATCGATATGGATGCGTTTTACGCATCGGTCGAGCAAATGGACAATCCTAACTTAAAAGGAAAACCATTGGCGGTTGGTGGCAGTGAAGCACGAGGAGTAGTTTCGGCAGCAAGTTACGAAGCACGAAAATTTGGTGTACGCAGTGCTATGAGTGGTGCGCAAGCCAAACGAAACTGTCCAGATTTAATATTTGTGCCACCTCGTTTTGATAGATACCGAGAAATTTCAAAAAAAATTAAAAAGATATTTTACGAATACACAGATTTAGTCGAGCCCTTATCGCTAGATGAAGCCTATCTAGATGTTACACAAAACAAAAAAGGAAATCCTAGCGCTACACTTATTGCACAAGAAATTAGGAAACGTATTTTCGAGGAAGTAGGACTAACGGCATCTGCAGGAATATCTGCCAATAAATTTGTAGCAAAAATCGCTTCAGATTACAACAAACCCAACGGACAAAAAACCATTAATCCAGAAGAAATTGAGGGTTTTATGGAAGCGTTAGATATTAAAAAATTTTACGGAATTGGGAAAGTTACCACCGAAAAAATGTACCAACACGGTATTTTTACAGGAAAGGATTTAAAAAGAAAAACCTCCGAATATCTAGAAGTACATTTTGGCAAAAGTGGCGCTCAGTACTACAACATTGTGCGTGGCATACACAACAGTGAAGTAAAACCAAACCGAACCACAAAATCCGTAGCTGCAGAACATACATTTGACACCAATCTTACATCAGAAATATTTATGGAAGAAAGATTAGAACAAATTGCTACCGAACTAGGAAGAAGACTTAAAAAACACAAAATATCAGGAAAAACGATTACTTTAAAGATAAAATACTCGGATTTTACCCAACAAACTCGCAGTAAAACCTTGCCTTATTTTATTTCAGATAAAGGAATTATCTCAGAAACTGTTAAAGAATTATTATACCAAGAACGAATGAAAGATTCAGTAAGACTACTTGGTATTTCTCTAGCCAATTTAAATACCGAAATTAAAAAATCAATTGCAGTGCAGTTAAAATTCGATTTTTAAAATAAAAAAACAACACTCATAATTAACCGTTTAGAGCTTTTTCTAACTAAAATTAGTTAGATATAAAAATGACTGTATTTGGCTATTTTTTAACCTTTATTTTTTACCTAGTTTTGAAATCTATATACAATACCTTTTAGGAGCTATGCTTGTTTTTTAATAAAAAAAAACAAGCATTTCTTAAAAAAAAAATAGTATTGGGGGTGGAGTTCAGAAACCACAACAAAAACGAGGAGCAACTGAAAATCCAAAAGAGTAAGAAAAAAATAGAAAAATGGAAAAATTAATTATTACCTTAAGTCTGTTCTTAGTGGGAACAAGCGCATTTGTACAAGCTCAAGAGAAACCACTAGATGTTAAATACCGCAGAAGTTCTTTACACACAATGGTCGTAGAGTCAGAAAAATTTCCTCAAAAAGATGTGGTTTTAAAAGCTTTCAATAACGCACCATTTCCTGAAAAATACAATAATCACCAAATTGCTCAAAAATCTTTTAATCCTGCAAATTACACATTAACCGCAGAAGAAAAAGCTAAATTTAATAGCACCTCTAAAACAGCTAAAATTAATCTTGACGAACCAGAATCAGTAGATAAAGAATTGCCAGCAAGAATCCAGAAATATTTTGAAAAAGAAAAAATAGCACACAAATTAGTTGCAAAATGGTTTAATAGAAAAGCAGACGGAAGTTTCGATTCTAATTTAGTTTCAGAACGAGGTGTGTTTAATGCCTCTTTTCTTGATCAAAAAACAGCCCAAGCCTCATCAGAAGGAGACGCTCTGCTAAAAACAGCAGGTTTCGAGCTAATTGATAATACATTTGTAGTAGTAAATAAATTTAACTTCGTAGAAAACGAACCTGTTGCACGTGTGATACGAGATGCAGCAAAAATCGCAGCAAGCAAACTTCCAATGGGACAAGAAGTGGCTATGAGACTAGCGGACAAAGCTTATGATAAAGCAAAAGAAGGCTATTCTATCTGGGCAACATCTTATTTGTACAAATTGGTTTGGAACGAAACTGTATCGAACACTTTTTATGCAGATTTGTATATGGATAAAACAAATCTAGATCCTGCAAAAAAGAAAGCTTTTGACAATTCCGATCTATTTAAATTAGAATTTGTTGGAGACGAATCTGCATCAGCATTAGTCACTTTTTCATTAAAAGAAAACAGAACAGAGGAACAAATAATAGCCCTTTCAACAGTTAGAATTACTGATAATGTATATGCAAAACTTCAAAAAAAATACGATGTTTTCAAAACCAAAACACCCCTTTTTACAGGAAACCCTATTACTGCTAAAATTGGAACAAAAGAAGGCTTAGAGGGCGGCGAAAAATTTGATGTCCTTGAACAAACTATTAATGAAAAAACAGGCATAGCAACATACAAAAGTATAGGTACTATTAAAGTTGAAAAAGATTTAATTTGGGACAATGCCTACAACGGAACCGAAAAAGAAAACACAGAAGCCACTCCAGCTATTGATAGAACCACATTCTCAGGAGGAAAAAAATATTATCCTGGATTACTAATCAGACAAATAAAATAAATAATTATGAATTTTTAGCTTAATTCTGTTATGTACAGCATTTTTTCAAATCTCATTATTTGAGTATTATGACACAAGGGTTGGGGTTTAAGTTACAAACGAAGTTTACGGAACTCCGATAAAACTATAGTGAAGTACTCTTTTTAAGGTATAAAAACCCTTAAAAAAGACCCTCACTTCGATCCTAAAACAAAACACTGTAAGTAAAAGAATTAAGCTTAATTTTTCTATTCATAATGAACACTTCATCTAATATCCAAATCAAATGAAAAAACTTTCAAACACAATAGTCATACTATTTGTAATAATCTTTAGCCTGAACCAAACAGTTAATGCACAAGCTAGAAAAAAAGCCGAAAAAGACACGCAAGAGTGGAGATACGAAATTGAAGCTATACAAACTGGAACACAGGGAACATACTTAATAAAAGTATGGTCTTATTCTAAAAGACCAGATGTTGCCATAGAACAGGCAAAAAAAAATGCGGTACACGGAATAATATTTAAAGGATTTGCAGGAAATGCAACAGTTCCAGGGCAAAGCGCTCTAACAAACAATACAAATCTTGAAGTAGAAAAAGAAGAATTTTTTAAACCCTTTTTTGAAGATGGAGGAAAGTACATGAAATTTGTTTCAACATCAACAGATGGTGCAGTTGCTGCAGAAGACAGAATGAAAATAGGAAAAGAATACAAAGTAGGTGTAATAGTATCTGTAAATGTTTCGGCCTTAAGAAAAGACTTAGAAGCTGCAGGAATTCTAAAATCATTAAATTCTGGATTTTAAACAAAAATAATTTTAAGTCATGAAAAAAATAATTTTATTGCTCATTACCAGTGCATTAATATTGGTAGGGTGCAAAACAAAAACCACAGTTAGCGCAAACTACCCCCATGAAACAGAATGTCTTGGTTCAGAATTAGACGGAAGCGTAACACTAAAATCATGGGGCAAAGGAAAAGACAGAAACGACGCCATAGAACAAGCAAAAAAAGAAGCGGTAAATGCCGTATTATTTCTAGGAATTAGAAGCGGAAATAAGCAATGCGATAGCCGACCTCTGCTAAATGCTCCAAATATTCGTGAAAACAAATCCGAGTATTTTAATACATTTTTTAAAGATGGCGGAAATTATAAAAATTTCACTTCAAACCAAGATGAATCTTTTGGAAAAAAAGAAAAAGAAAAGGGAACAGACGGAGAAGTAATGTACGGATATATAATCCGAGTGATGAGAAGCGACCTAAAAAAACAAATGATTACTGACGGTATTTTAAATAATTAAATCAAGCCCAAATGAAAAAAACAGTATTAAAATTAAACCAAGTTATACTATTGCTACTATGCACAACATCAATGGTGTTTTCGCAAGCAAAGAAACCAAGACTAATGGTGGTTCCTAGCGATGCGTGGTGTATAGACCACGATTATTATTTTGAGTTTGATAACCAAGGCGAAATAACAAAACTACCTGACTATAAAAGAGCTTTTCAAGAAAATCATGAACTTGGCGGTGTTGTAAGTGGTATAGGAGAATTAATGACCGAAAGAGGGTTTCCGCTAGACAGAATGGAAGACATCTTAAAAGAACTTGCCTCAGAAAGCGCCGAAGACGCAATACTTACAAGCAAAAGTGGTGCAGGAATTGCCGAAAGTCCTATAGATAAACTAAAAAAAACTGCAAAAGCTGATATTTGGATGCAGGTAGATTGGAAAGTTAATACCTTTGGCCCTAAAAAATCGATCACATATACACTTACAGGAATAGACGCATACACAAATAAAGGAATTGCTGGAGGTATGCCAAAAACGGGAAACCAATTAATAGGATCTACAGAAATACAAATGCTAAAAACAGCAATCTTATCTGACATAGATGGATTTAACGTACAACTAATGGCCCATTTTGATGACATGTTTAAAAATGGAAGAGAAATTGTAATTCGCATCAAAAAATTCGACTCTTGGGATGGTGATTTAGAAAAAGAATATGACGGAAAAGAATTAAATAGTTATATAGAAGAATGGCTAACAAAAAACTGCGTACAAGGAAGATTTAGTACAGTCGAATCAACAGAAAACATGATGTACTTCAAGCAAGTAAGAATCCCAATGTATAACGAAGCAGGCACGGCTATAGATGCAAAAGGCTTCTGCAAAGGATTGCAAAGTTATCTAAAAAAAGCTCCGTTTATGATAACAAATAAACTAATGACAAAAGGTTTAGGCCAGGCATCGATAGTACTGGGAGAAAAATAAATAAATAAAAAATTATGAAATCAATATTTTTAAGCATTCTTATCGCAATAGGATTAAATTCTAATGCACAAGGTACGGCAACAAAAAACGATGAGGCATCTAAAATCACATTAGCAACCTATGTGTCCGAACAAATAGACAATATGCCCGAGGCAGCCCGTAGTATTTTAACAAATAAGTTAGACCAAATTGTAACCCAAAACGGAATGGGAAGCGGCGAGTATAACGAGCGTTTTATACTCACAGCAAACATTAATATCTTAACAAAAGACATAACTCCTACCACACCACCAATGCAAGCTTATACTTTAGATATAACACTTTATATAGGTGATGGATATGAAGGGACAAAATTTGCAAGCCAATCGATAACTGTTAAAGGTGTTGGAGAAAACCAGACAAAAGCATATATTTCGGCATTAAAAAACTTAAAACCTAACGCTCCAAGTTACCAAACATTTATACAAACTGGCAAAACAAAAATAATTGAATACTACAAAAGCAAATGTGACTTTATAATAAAAGAGGCACAAAGGCTAGCTAATCAGAATAATTTTGAAGAAGCAATATACAATTTAACTAGTGTGCCCGAAGCCTGCCAGGATTGCTACAACAAATGTATGAATGCCGTAGCGCCAATATATAAAAAACAAATAGACAGAGATTGTAAAGTAAAACTAAACCAATCTAGCAACCTTTGGGCTGCTAATCAAACAGTAGAAGCTGCTAACCAAGCAGGTGAAATCCTTGCAACAATAGACCCCAATAGTGCGTGTTTTGGCGAAGTAAAATCGCTATCTAATAAAATTGCTTCGAAAGTAAAAACCATCGATTCTAGAGAATGGAATTACAAACTAAAAGAACAAGCTCAAGTTAGCGAAACAATAAAAGCGTATAGAGATATTGGAGTAGCATATGGAAAAGGCCAGCCAAAAACGATTAGCTATAACGTTAGCGGATGGTGGTATTAGCACTACTATTCATAAAGTGTATAAGTAAAAAAAGTATGGGGGTTGCACAAACCCTCATACTTTTTTTACTTACACACTTTTTAGGATAATGTCTGTTGTTAGTTTTTTTTATCAATCTTATTTGCCATAAATATTTTACCATTACAAATTATCAATAATTTTATCTTTAGGATATTTTACCAAATAACTAATCCTTATTTTTTTAGTTTCGTTGGGTTTTAAATCTAAATTCCAAGTTAAAATTCCAGTTTCAGCATTGGCTTTGGCACCCTCTTTTTGAAGTAATTCGATTTCGATTTCCTTGTCGGAACTTAACGGATATTGGTCTTTTAGCAACATCACAACAGCTTCTTTTTTGTTATTTCTTACGGTAATGTCGTAAGTAAATGTTTGTTCTTTTTTAGAAGATAAGAATTTAGTTCCCGATTTATCGACTACTTTTTCACGTTTGATGGTTACTTTTTTATCACGTCCCATACTCAAATTTAAAGTGTCGGAGGTTTGACTCGGATTTATCATTGTTTTTCCCACATACATGCCTTCAAAAATAATATTAGCTTCGCCAGGCAATAAATTATATTTAGAATAATTGGCAATTTCGGCTAATAAAAACGCTTCTTTTTCTACTCTTGGTGCCGCATAATATTTGTAAGAAGCAGGTAATTTTATTTCCTTTAATGCTACACTATGTGCTTTTCCGTTAGATAAAATGTCGTAAGGAATATCTATATCAAAAGAAACATTGAGTTGGTTTTCGTTGATAGAAGTATAGTCGCCCATGCCTTGTTTTGTAGTAACTACTATTACTCCATTGGCTCCTTGATCTCCGTACAATGCAACTCCTTGAGCACCTTTTATAATTTCTGTGCTTTTAATACTTTGAGGGGGAAGTTGGGCTAAGATTTCAGCAGTCGAAATAACTCCGTCAATGACTACTAATGCTTGATTGTTTCTTGTAATATCTCTAGCTCCTCTTAGGATAATTTTTTTATTTTCTTTATCTTGTTCAACTTGTAACCCAGCAATTTTTCCAGATAAAGATTGAATTGCATTTTGAGTTCCATTTTGATTATATCCATATTGTTGTGTATTTCCATATCTCAAAAACCATGAACTTAAAATAGGCGCTTGATTGTTCTGGTTTGGGTTTCCAGAAGACAACGTTAGTTTTACTTTTTTCCAATCGATTCCTGTATTTTGAACCACTTGCGCTTTGTACATCATATTTATTGGCGACGTAACATTGTCTGCTCTTAAATCATAAAATGGCGACCACCAAGCGTTATTTGTTACATAAGAAATCTCTAAAGGAATATTTCCAGCCGTAGTATTCATAACTTGTAATACGAGTTTTCCCGACGAAGTTTTTTCTTCTTTAGTTGTATCTGTTTCGAGTTTGTTATTCAGTTTTGTGATTAACTCGTTCAATTTTTTTTCTTTTTCTTCAAGAGTATTTATAGTATTGCTAATTTCAGTTCGTTTCGATTTGTAATAATCGACCATTTTTGTCAATTCAATGACGCTCAACCCAGAATTTTGACCAAAAACCTGTTGATTCTTATCTAATAATTCGATGGTTTTACTTTCGGAATTTCGGGAATTGATAACTCGATTTAGTTCTTTTTGAACCAAAATAATACTGTCTTTTACTTTCTTAATCGCTGGCGAATTTTCATTGGTATCATATTCTGACATGTAATCGTTTGTAAATTGTACCGAAAGCACCGTTAGCGATGATGGTGCGCCAATTTGAACCGAGTTTTCATTCAAATAATTGGCAACATTTTTTACCACAATTTCACTCGTTCCAGAAGGTAACTGGACGTTTGTGCTTTGTGAAATTTCGGCCGCATTAAAATATACAGTTGCCGATTTTACTTTGGCAGAAACAAAAATAGGTTTCTGTGCAAATGATATTACCGAAACCAAAACAGTAAAAATTAGAATTATATTTTTCATAATACATGTGTTTATTTATATAGAGTACTTTTTTATGCAAAAGGTTGGGAAGGCGTAAAATTAATGTTTTTTTGACCACAGATTTGCAAATTGAAAATTCATCAAAATCTGCGAATCTGTGGTGAAAGGTTAATTAAAATCAAAATCAGTAAAAAGAGAATCTGCTGCAATAGAATCTTGTACTTTAAACTTCATGTGTTTTCTGGCACGACCCGAGATAAAAATAGGCATTTGCTGTCCAATCGTATCTTCTGGCGTTAATAATCCTCTACGCAACATGAGTTTGCTCATAAATTCTTCGTGTTTGTTTGCAAAGGATTTTAGTTTTCCTTGGTCATCAAACTGATACATAAATTTTTTAGGTTTAGGTACAATCGATGCTAGAAATAAGCATTCTTTTAAACTTAAATCGATTGGTTTTTTCTGAAAATAAAAAGACGATGCTTCTCCAATTCCATATACATTTGGTCCCCATTCTATGACATTAAAATACACTTCGAGCATGCGTTCTTTACTTGCAATTCGGTTGTTTTCTAACAAGTAAACCAATAATATTTCTTCCAATTTTCGGGATAATGTTTTCTCACGGGTTAAAAAAACATTTTTTATTAGTTGCATGCTAATGGTACTGGCACCTCGAGAGAATTTTTTTGTTCTAATGTTTTTAGTAATCGATTGTTTGAAAGCCTCATTTATAAACCCGTGATGAGAGAAAAATGAAGGGTCTTCAGATGTGAGTACACATTTTTGAAGGTAAGGCGAAATTTGGTCTAAAGGCGTAAAATTAGGATTAGAATTTCCTACTAAAATAGGACGTTGCAATACATTGTTTTCGATTGCTCGATATACAAATTCTTCATTTAGTTTGTTCAAATTAGCTTCGCCATATTTTACAATTTTAAGCCTTTCTTTATTTAAATTACTATCAAAAACTAAAGCGTTTGGTTTGTTTTTGTTGTATTTGAAATTGAGTTTATAATCGAAATTTCCTTCGGTTTTCATTCCTGTAAAATGGGTAAACAATCCGTTAGGAAGCGAAGAAATAAAATCTTGGGCTTTCATTTTCGGAATCAAGATTTTAAATTTATAAATAGTGTCTTTTTCAGTATTATATTGGGCAAAAGGTTTCAGTTTGATCTTGTTTATTTGTGCCGATGATGTACTGTCTATCGACACAAAATCGCTTCCTAGTAGAAAATGATAATCGAAACTAGCCGTTTTTATTAAAACTTCTTTTTTGGCAATTTTAGGATGATTGATGGTAAAATCTTCTACCGAAACCAATCCGTCAAGATGAAGCTCGTTGCTTTCTAAATCGAATTTGTCTAATTTTAGGTTAACGTTTTTGAAACTAGATTTAAATCCAAAACGCTTATAAACATAAGGTAATTGTATTTTTGAAGTGTCGTTATTGTAAATTTGTACATTTGCTTTTTTGGCTCTAGGATTTACAAAACCCGAAATATTCCATTTTTGCGAGCACTCACTTTCGGTAACATTAATATTGGTTTGTAGTTGATGGTTTTTTAGTTCTAATTTGGGTAATTGCATGGTTACTTTAATTCCCAAATCGTCCATTCGTAATGATATGTTCTCGAGCTGCATTTCGGTTGGAACTAAGTTTAGCACTTTCGATAATAACCGGTACGCTAATTTGGCATAATTCTTTTTTTTATTAATATCGTTGCTTTTGTCTTTTTTTAAAAAAGCGTCAAAATTACGGCCTTGTTCGTTTTTTACCAGCTGAATAAACCCGTTTTTTACTTCAAGGTTTTGCAACTGAATATTGCCAGTAATCAACTGTAATAAATTGATTTTTGTTTTTACTTTTTCGATAGAAAAAAGAGTGTCTGCTTCTTTGGGAACTAAAATAATATTGTTCAATTGGATACTGGAAATACCATCGAAACTGGCTTTTTGTACACAAAAACGGCAATTATAATCAGTGTCAAATTTTGAGGTTGCTTTTGCAATTGCTTTTTGCAGCAAAGCGTCACGGAAAAAGTAAACTCCTGCTACAGAAAATAACAAGAATAGGATTATAATTTTAAGGAACAAAAAAAACTTTTGTTTTTTACTTCTCATAAAAGGTTATTGTGATAATGAAGCGACAAAGGTATCTACTTCGTGTTTTTGTGCCGCATACTTTATTTGTAAATCGGAGTTTGTGCCCATTTTTGCATAATAACTTAGCGCTTTATTGGCAAAAAATAATTGTTGGTGTTTGGCTACATTAGGAATTTGTGGGTATTTTTTATGAAAAAGTATTTCGTAATAAGCTTGCCATTCTCTTTCATTTCTATCCTCGACAAAACTTCCTGCCATTTTCTGATCTACATGAACCATTTCATGGGCGATTAGATTGAGCATTAATACAAACTCAAATTCGAACGTATTTTCTGGAATTCTAATAATTTGTGGTAAGCCAAAAGTACCTTCGGTAGTCATAAGGATATAATCGGCTTTGGCTTTTTCTCGCAATTCGAAACCTTCAAAATTGGGGTGTTTTATCCCATATTCTTCCACTACAAAATTGGCCGCTTGGATTGTTTCGCCGATTTCGTGGTAGGAATTTACAAGTTGTAATATTTCGGAGTAGGGTTTCATTAAAAAATTATGGTTTCTCGCTTGGGTTTCTATTAGAATGAAAAACAGCATAAACTATTACTTCATTTCCTGAAATTTCATACACAATCACAAATGGAAATTTCTTTACAAAAGCTTCTCGATATGGCTTTCTTTTTATTTGATAATGTTCTGGAAAGTTCTGAATTCTATTAAAATAATCATCAGGATTGTTAAGAAATCGCTCACCTAAACCTATTGATTTAGATTCGTAAAACAAATAAGATTCAATAATTTCAAGACTTGCTTCTTCTTTAATTATCAATTCATGTTTAATTGATTTGCTAATCTTGCATTGGATTTAACTTGTTCCCAAGAGTAGGATTTCGTTTCGTTTTTTAAATGCAATTCCCTTCTTTTGTCTACTATTTCATACTGTTCGGGAGTAAGATTTATGTCATGTTCTTTTTCAAGAATAGCACGCAGTTTTTTTAATACAGATTCTTTTCTTATATTTAGAAGCAACTCAATTAATTCGATTTTTTCTAATTGCAAATCCATAACAAATAATTTTTATACTCAAAGATACTAATTTTACCCAAACAATTCACTTACAATATCTTCAATTTTTGCCACTAATTGTATTTTGATTCCAGTGTTTTTTAATGAAATTTTATTGTATTTAGATACGTAAATGGTCGAAAAACCTAATTTTTCTGCTTCTTGAATGCGTTGGTCGACGCGATTTACCGGACGAATTTCGCCCGAAAGTCCTACTTCGCCTGCAAAACAAAAATCTTTATTAATAGGAATATCTTCGTTAGATGATAATATAGCAGCAACCACAGCTAAATCTATCGCAGGATCATCTACCGAAATTCCGCCAGTAATATTTAGGAAAACATCTTTAGCTCCCAAACGAAATCCAGCTCTTTTTTCGAGAACAGCGAGAATCATATTGAGTCGTTTGGCATTGTAGCCTGTGGTGCTTCGTTGCGGTGTTCCGTAAACAGCGGTAGATACTAATGCTTGAATTTCTATCATCAGTGGCCGCATTCCCTCTAGCGTTGAAGCAATTGCTGTTCCGGATAATTCTTCGTTTTTGTGCGATATCAATATTTCTGATGGATTAGAAACTTCTCGCAATCCGGAACCTTGCATTTCGTAAATACCGAGTTCGGCTGTAGAGCCAAAACGATTTTTTAAGGAACGAAGAATCCGATACACGTGGTTTCTATCTCCTTCAAATTGTAAAACAGTATCCACCATGTGTTCCAAAATTTTAGGTCCAGCAATGCTTCCGTCTTTGGTAATATGACCAATTAGGATAACGGGAACATTGGTTTCTTTGGCAAATTTTATGAGTTCGGCAGTGGTTTCTCGAATTTGAGAAATACTTCCAGGCGAAGACTCGATATAATCTGTATGCAATGTTTGAATCGAATCTATAATGACAATTTCAGGTTCTATTTCCTGAATTTGTCGAAATATATTTTGAGTTTTGGTTTCTGTTAATATGTAACAATTGTCGCCGTTTGTGGTAATTCTTTCGGCACGCATTTTTATTTGCTTCTGACTTTCTTCGCCTGAAACATATAAGGTTTTGTAGGGTAATTTTAACGAAATTTGAAGTAAAAGCGTACTTTTTCCAATGCCGGGTTCTCCTCCTAAGAGTATTAATGATCCAGGAACTATGCCACCACCAAGTACTCGATTTAGTTCGCCATCGCAAGTGTTCATTCGGATTTCTTGTGTGCTGTCTATTTCTTTTACTAAAAGTGGTTTAGAAGCTTTTTTTACTTCCGATGTTTCGGCTTTCCAAGCTACTTTTTCTTCTTTTTGAATAATTTCTTCAACAATGGTGTTCCATTCTTTGCAAGCGTTGCATTGTCCTTGCCATTTAGAGTATTGTGAGCCGCAACTTTGGCAAAAAAAAGATGTTTTTACTTTGGCCATTGTTATGGTTTTTTCTCTTCGGTTGGTGTTTCCGCAGGTTTTTCCGTTGGAGGTATATCTGTTGTTGGAGTGTCGCTTGCAGGAACCTCTTCGATGATTTCTTTTGCTTTGCCGCCTTTTAAACCTTTTGCTTTTACGGGAATTAATTTTTTTAAATCTTCCGCTTTATTCATCATCATTTCTTTTGTTAGTTCACGAATTTCTTCTTTCATGAAGGCATTTTGATAGAATTTTACAGCTTTTTTTATGTCGTTTGTTTTTTCGTAAAACATCGCCATGTGGTAATCATATAACATACTTTTTTCGTACTGCTGACCAGAAATTTGCGCCAACTCTTCATATCCTTTAAAGTCGCCAGTTTTTAAAATAGCAGCTTCGATGGCTTTAAAATCGCTTAATCTGACATTCATTTTTATGCCCAATGATTTTTGGATGGTTTCGTATTTGTCTGTAAGATATTTTGCATGACTATCTGGTAAGACTGCTATTTTTTCTTGATATTCTAAGGAAGAAATAGGTCTGTATATAGAAAAAATTTGGTATAAAGCGTTTGGAATTCCGTTTAAAACCAACGAATAATGTGAAGCGTTTTTGAAATCATCAAATTTGTAATTTAGTGATGAATTTTTTATTGCTGTAATATTTTTATCTAATGCTTTTATTTGATTTTGAAATTTTTTTAGATCACCATCAGCAGTTGCTTGGTAATAAAATAAAGGTTCTTTTGTAGCGGCTAATCTTTGAGGAATTCTTTCTGTCATTCCTTTGGCCAGTTCTGGGCTTAAAGAAATATAAGCATTAAATTGTGGAATCTCTTTGTATAAAAAAGAGTTTAGTAATCCTGCGGTAGCGTCTAGTCCTGCAATGATTTTGAAGGGTGCGATTCGGTATTTTTTTTCAAGGCTAGGGATTAATTCGGCAGCAATAAATTCAAAAAAAGCACCTCCTTTTGCAGAGGGCAAACCAGTTGCGGGGTCAAATTCAGAATCGTCGTAACGTTCTTCTTTTTTGTTTTGGTTTATTCCTACTAGGATAACTTCAGGAATATCGTCCCAATAGTTTGCAAAAGCAAGATTTCCTTCGAAAGGCGCAAATAGGTATTCGCCATCTAGGACTAAAATTAAGGGGTATTTTTTTTCTGTTTTGTTGTTGTATGAAGCGGGTAGTTTTATAGTTATTTCTCTATCGGCTTCTAATTTTGTTGAATGTATTGTTTGGATAGTGGTTTGGGAAAAGAGCGCTATCGAAAAAAAAAGTGTTATTATTAGGAGTGTGTTTTTCATGATAAAAAAAAATATAAGTGGGTGTTTTTGGAGTAGCAATATAATAATTATTTTCTATTTAAAATAGGAAGAAATAAAAATGACAAACCTCCTAAAACAATCATTAAAATGGTTTGTGATGCCCAAGTTAACCATCCAAAAGCAGTTCCCGCAGTGTCTGGAACGCCATAAAGCATAAAAATTTCGGCGATTAATAACGGATATACTCCAAAACCGCTATTTGTAAAACCTACGGCTAAGGTTCCGAAAACAAAGGCTATAATTACGGCACCAAAACTAATGTTACTGGTTTCTTTGAGTGCGAAAATGGTAACATAAAACATTAAAATATAAGTAAACCAAATAAAGAATGAGTGAAATAAAAATTTCCATTTTTGTTCCATTTTTAGTATGCTACTCATGCCTTCTATTAGTCCAGAAAGTTTTTCTTTAATAGCAGACACTATTTTCCAGTTAGAGTATATCCAAAGAAGAAGAAGCAAGACAAACCCTACAAACCCTATCGAGGCTAATATGATTAAATTTTCGACAGGGATTTTAGTTAAAACGTAGTTTTTAAGAACATTAAATTGAAATAATAATGAAGCAAAAACAAATAGTAAAAAAATGAGTGTGTCTACCACTCTTTCTGCAACAATGGTTCCGAATGCTTTATCGAAAGGCATGTTTTCATAATTTTTAAGTACCAAAGCTCTAGAAAACTCACCAGATCTAGGTATTGTTAGGTTCATGAAATACCCAACACAAACAGCCATTAAATTATTATAAAAATGTGTCTGATACCCTAAATGTTGTATGGCGTATTTCCAGCGGTAGGCTCTTGATATGAAACCAAAAAGTGCAATAACTAAAGACAAATAGATGTAAAAATAATTAGCGTTTTTAAAATAGCCTTTTATTTCATGTATTTGTTCTGTAGTAAATTCGTTATATTTATAGTATATAAGATATATTCCTAAAATAAGAGGTAGTCCTATAGAGAGCCATTTACCAATTTTTTTTTTCAAAATATTATTTCAATGAATTATCTTTTTCATTAGGAAAAACCAACCATGGCTTGAAGGTTTTTGCTTTTTCAAAATCCATGCGAGCGTAAGACATAATGATAATTATATCTCCTTTATGAACCTTGCGAGCTGCGGGGCCATTTAGGGTAATTTCGCCTGAATTTTTTGCGCCTTTTATGGCGTAAGTTTCAAAACGTTCTCCGTTATTGATATTTACAATGTTTACTTTTTCGCCTTCAATAATGTTAGACGCTTCGAGTAAAACTTCGTCTATGGTAATGCTTCCGATATAGTTTAAATCGGCGCCTGTTACTGTTACTCGGTGTATTTTAGATTTTACAACTTCAATTTGCATGGTACAAAGGTAATTATTTTAATGAAATGTTATCAATCAATTTTATATTGTTCACAAAAACTGCAATAAAAGCACGATATTTTTTATTTTTATTTTTTCGTTTGCAGGTAAGAAGGGTTTGCTCGTCGGTAATTTCAAAATATTCTAACTCGAACATCGATTGGTTTTCGAATGTTTTTGTGACCCATTTTGTAACTTCATTAGCACTTTTCGTGCCAAAAAGTTTTTTGGCTTCTGCTAAAGTGTTGTAAATCATGGCTGCTTTTGTTCTTTCATCTGCCGTAAGGCGTTCGTTTCTAGAACTCATGGCTAGTTGGTTTGCTTCACGTAAAATTTTGCAGCCCACAATTTTTGTGTTTATTTTGTTTTTTTGCACTAGTTTTCGAACAATAGCCAATTGCTGAAAATCTTTTTCGCCAAAATAAGCGTGGGTGGGATTTACAATTTCGAACAGTTTTTTTACAATTGTTCCCACTCCGTCAAAATGTCCTGGTCTGTGTTTGCCCTCCATTTGCAATTCTAAACCGTCATAATCGAAAGATTTTGAAGCTGTTTTTCCTTCGTAAATATCTTCGACAGTGGGAGCGTAAATTATGATTTTATGATTTAATAATTTTATTTTTTCAACATCACTTTCTAACGTTCTGGGGTATTTTTTTAGGTCTTCGGGGTTGTTAAATTGGGTTGGATTCACGAAAATGCTAACCACAGTATGGTCGTTATTTTGTAGCGATTCTTTCATTAGCGATAAGTGTCCTTGGTGCAATGCGCCCATGGTAGGAACAAATCCTATCGTTTTTTGGTCTTGTAAAAACGGTTTCAAATAAGTTTTTACATCTGTTTGTTTTTCAAAAATTATCATGTATGAAACATTAAAATTCTGTGCAAACTTACTATTTTAGTCAATATCAACATAAATTTTTGTAAATTTGCGGGTGATTTGTGTCCCATAAACAAAACAAAACAAAAAATGGAGGATAAAAGAATTTTATATGTATCATCAGAAGTAGTGCCTTATCTTGCTGAAAATGAGGTGTCTTTGATGTCGTACGATGTGCCAAAAATGATTAATGATCAAGGAGGGCAAATAAGAATTTTTATGCCTCGTTATGGTAATATAAA
This sequence comes from Flavobacterium psychrophilum DSM 3660 = ATCC 49418, assembly GCF_002217405.1. Lineage (GTDB taxonomy): Bacteria > Bacteroidota > Bacteroidia > Flavobacteriales > Flavobacteriaceae > Flavobacterium > Flavobacterium psychrophilum. Next base: position 39,025 of record NZ_MUHE01000009.1, read on the forward strand.
TGAAAGAAGGCATCAATTACACGAAGTTATTCGCCTTTCGGGGATGAATCTCGTTGTAAATGATGTAGATATGCCGCTAATTATTAAAGTAGCGTCGATACCAAAAGAACGTATTCAGGTTTATTTTATAGATAATGATGAATATTTTAAACGCAAAGCTACTTTTGCTGATGAGGAGGGTGTGATGTTTCCAGACAATGACGAACGTGCTATCTTCTTTGCAAAAGGAGTTGTAGAAACCGTGAAGAAGCTAAACTGGGTTCCCGATATTATACATGTGCAAGGTTGGATGGCGGCAATGCTACCCATATATATGAAGCATTATTATAAAGATGAAGCTTTGTTTGCCGATACTAAAATTGTAACCTCAGTGTTTAACCAGTCTTTCGATGGGAGTTTAGATCCTCAAATGGGTAAAAAAGTACAGTTTGACGGAATTCCCCAAAGTGTTATTGCGGAACTTGATAATCCTACTTTCGAAAACATTATGATGGCATCTATAAATCATTCTGATGGAGTTGTAATTGCCTCAGATAGTATTTCTTCAAATTTAACAAAATTTATAGAAGCTTCAAAAAAACCTTTTTTACCTTTCGCCCACAAAGATACGTTTTCGGAAGCGTACACAGAGTTTTACAAAAATCAAATATTAGGTTAATGATGAATACCATTTTTTTAAGAAAACTAACCATTGTTTTAGTTGCTGTATTTTTTGCCTCGTGCGATAAAGATTTTAATACATTAGGCTCAGATATTGTAGGCTCAGATGATTTTACTGCTACTCCAGAACTCTTTCCTGTAAAAGCATATAATCAGAAATTGCCAGCAGTACAAACAAATAACCTGCCTGTTAACCAGTTGGGGGTTATGTGTAATAGTGTTTTAGGAACAACAAAATCAAATTTTGTGACGCAATTGTCGCTGGCTATAGAGAAACCAACATTTAAATCAAATATAACAATAGATAGCGTAGTGCTAACGGTTCCTTATTATAGTACAAAAACTCTTGTAGATGCTAACGGTGTAGGAACCTATACTTTAAACTCTATTTATACAACCAATACCGCAGGTACTTATGATCCAATTGATTTGAAAGTATTTCGTAATGGTGTTTCCTTAAGGGATTCCGACCCATCTGGGGTAGCACATAAATATTATTCTGACCAAGACGCTAATTTTAGCGCATTTGTAGTAGGTTCTAAACTAAATACTAGCACTAATGTTAAAGAAAACACTGCTTTTGTTCCTGATACTAGAGAGTATAAAAAGTATAAAGTAGTTAATAATAGTGTTACAACAGATGTTGAGTCTCATAATTCGCCAAGAATGCGTTTGCACCTAGATACGGATTATTTTAAAGAAAATATTATAAAAGCTTCGGCCGCTAATTTAGACAATAACAATGCTTTTAGTTCTTATTTTAAAGGATTGTATTTTCAAGTTAGCGAATCAGTTATTGGTAAAGGAACCTCGATGGCGTTAGATTTTGCTAAAGGAGATGTTACTATTTATTATAAACAAGACGTGATAGATGTGCCAGGGTCAGTTACACCAAGTATCAACAGAGAAATGGCTAGTTTAACCCTAAATATGACTGCAAATACGGTAAATTTATTTAACAACGCATACAGCTCAGGGTACACAAATGCTGTATCAACAACTTCAACAGATGCTGATGTAGCTGGAAATGGCGCTAAAAATTTATACCTAAAAGGAGGTCAAGGTTCTATCGCCTTTATAGAATTGTTTCCAGGCGTTGCTGGAGAAACGAAATTAACAGAATTGAAAAATAAAAAAGTATTGGTAAATGAAGCAAGTTTAACCTTTACTGTAAACAAAACAAATATGCTTAGTAGTTACAATAAACCAAAGCGTATTTATATTTTTGATGCAGACAATAATATACCGCTTTATGATTATTATTTAGATAACTCTGAAAATTTAACAGATATTACTTTAAACAAAATCCTGCACGGTGGGATTATTAGAGAAGCTACCGTTAGTACCACAGATGATACTTATAAAATTAGAATAACAGAACATGTTAACAGAATACTAAGAGGAGTAACAGGTTCTAAAAATGTAAGACTAGGTGTTGCAATTACAGAAAATATTGGTTTAAATAGTTTGGGGTATCTAAATCCATCACAAGTTCCTGCACATAGTTCTGACGATGCAACTAAAATAATAGATAAATCTCCAGTTTCATCTACAATAAGTCCCCTAGGAACTGTTTTATACGGCAGTAACTATCTTCCTACCGATGGAGCAGATTATGAGAAAAGAATAAAATTTGAAATTTATTATACAAAACCTAATTAATTATTTATGTGTGGAATCGTAGGATATATTGGTCACAGAGAAGCATACCCAATTATAATAAAAGGACTAAAACGGCTAGAATATAGAGGTTACGATAGTGCTGGAATTGTACTCTATGACGGTAAAGAGTTAAAATTATCTAAAACCAAAGGAAAAGTTTCTGATCTTGAAGAAAAGTCATCAAAAGAAATCTCGACTAACGGAGTAATAGGTATGGGGCATACGCGTTGGGCTACACATGGTGTTCCTAACGATGTAAACTCACACCCACATTTATCAAATTCAGGTAATTTGGCTATAATACATAACGGTATTATAGAAAATTATGAGCCGTTAAAAAAAGAATTAATCAATAGAGGTTATACTTTCAAATCAGATACCGATACCGAAGTACTCGTAAATCTTATTGAAGATGTGCAAAAAACACACAATCTTAAGTTAGGAAAAGCAATTCAAATAGCTTTAAATCAGGTTGTTGGGGCTTATGCTATTTGTGTCTTCGACAAACAAAAGCCAAACGAAATTGTGGTTGCCCGTTTAGGAAGCCCATTAGCAATAGGAGTAGGTAACGATGAGTTTTTTATAGCTTCAGACGCAACGCCTTTTATAGAATATACCTCGAATGTAATCTATTTAGAAGACGAAGAAATGGCTATCGTTCGTTTGCATAAACCTTTAAAAATTCGTAAAATAAAAGATGACTCTCTTGTAGATCCTTATATTCAAGAGCTTCAAATGAATTTAGAACAAATCGAAAAAGGAGGCTACGATCATTTTATGATGAAAGAAATCTACGAGCAGCCTAGCGTAATTAAAGATACTTACCGTGGTCGCCTTCATGCCAATGAAGGACTCATAAAAATGGCAGGAATCGAAGATAATCTAGATAAATTTATCAATGCAAAACGCATTATAATAATTGCTTGCGGAACTTCGTGGCACGCAGGATTAGTTGCCGAATATATTTTTGAAGAATTTGCTCGTATCTCGGTCGAAGTCGAATATGCCTCAGAATTCAGATACAGAAACCCAATTATAGACAAAGACGACGTTATTATTGCCATCTCTCAGTCTGGCGAAACAGCAGATACACTTGCAGCTATAAAATTAGCAAAAGAAAAAGGGGCGTTCGTTTTTGGAGTATGTAACGTTGTTGGTTCCTCTATTTCTAGAGAAACCCATGCGGGTGCTTATACCCATGCTGGTCCAGAAATTGGAGTAGCTTCTACAAAAGCATTCACTACGCAAATTACAGTACTAACAATGATTGCCTTGCGTTTAGCGAAAGCCAAAGGAACATTGTCGAAGTCTGACTTTCATAGATATTTGCAAGAATTAGAAATAATCCCCGAAAAAGTTACCGAAGCGCTTAATACAAACGAAAAAGCCAAAGAAATTGCAGCAGTTTTTAAAGACGCTACAAATTTCCTTTACCTAGGAAGAGGTTATAATTTTCCAGTTGCGTTAGAAGGAGCGTTAAAATTAAAAGAAATTTCCTACATACACGCAGAAGGTTATCCAGCTGCGGAAATGAAACATGGGCCAATTGCCTTAATTGATGAGCATATGCCGGTAGTTGTTATTGCTCCTAAACAAGGGCATTATGACAAAGTGGTGAGTAATATTCAGGAAATTAAATCAAGGAGCGGAAAAATTATTGCCATTGTAACAAAAGGCGATACACAAGTTCGCGATTTAGCCGATTATGTTATAGAAATTCCAGATGCTGCCGATGCCATGTCGCCATTATTAACTACTATTCCTTTGCAATTATTATCATACCATATTGCAGTTATGCGTAAATGTAATGTAGATCAGCCAAGAAATTTAGCTAAGTCTGTAACTGTAGAATAGTTAAAAAAAAATATTCTTTATAAAAAGTGAGGTTTTGCCTCACTTTTTTTTATGCATTTTATTTTTTTAAATTATTTTGAGATAATATGGTTTGTTATGCGTGCATAATAATTATTTCGCATATAAATATTTAAATTATTATGAATGCTAGGTTTAAATTAGCAACTTATTGGTTAAATGTCGAGGTTATTGTCAAATTTTTGCGAATCTGTTGAATTGATAATAAAAATATTTGTAAATTGGCTTTCTAAACCAATAAAAACAAAAACGAATGAGAATCTACTTTATTATTTTGTCATTGTTTTTTTGCGGGCTTTCGTTTGCGCAAAATACAATTTCAGGTACTGTTACAGATGCCAGCAATCAGCCCGTTCCTGGTGCTAATGTTAAAATTGTAGGAAGTGCTTCGGGGGCTTCGACTGGTTTCGACGGAAAATTTAATATTAAACATCAACAAGCTTTTCCTTTTTCTATCGAAGTTTCAATGATGGGCTTTGCAAGTCAAACGGTTGTTGTACATTCGAAAGAGCAAGAAATTATTCTGGTTTTATTAGAAGAAGCAACTTCTCTAAATGAAATTATAGTATCCGCTTCTAGAGCTCCTGAGAGAATTCTAGAATCGCCTGTTACTGTAGAAAGAATGGGGCTAAAAGATATTAAGAATACAACTGCACCTTCGTTTTATGAGGGATTAGAAAATCTAAAAGATGTACATTTTAATACCAGTAGTTTCTCTTTCAAATCTGTAAATACACGTGGTTTCGCAACTGTTGCAAACACACGTTTCCTGCAATTAGTAGACGGTATGGATAACGCATCGCCAGCTTTAAACTTTGCCCTTGGTAATTTATTAGGAATTTCTGATATAGATGTGGCTAATGTAGAGGTTTTGCCAGGAGCTTCTTCTGCCTTGTATGGTGCAAATGCTTTCAACGGAATTATGTTTATGAATAGCAGAAGCCCTTTTCTTAAAGAAGGTATTTCAACATATATGAAATATGGGCAAACTTCTCAAACCACAGCAGGGAATAATCCTTTTTATGATTTCGGATTTAGAGCTGCCAAGAAATTTACAGAACATTTTGCTGCAAAAGGAAATTTTTCTTATTTAAATGCCAAAGAATGGATAGCTTCAGACGACAAAAACGTTTCTAACGGAGCTGTAGATAGCCGAGCAATAGGTCATGCAAATAATCAGAACTATGACGGAGTAAATTTATATGGCGACGAGGTTTCTACTTTTATACCAAATGTAGGGCAAGTAAGCAGAACGGGATATAAAGAACAAGAATTAACGGACAATAAGATTGAAAGCGTAAAAGCAGATTTTTCTTTGCATTTTAAACCTTGGGCAAATGATTTCGAAATTATTGCACAACACAAAATAGGATTTGGTAACACCATATACCAAGGAGCTAACAGGTATGCACTCAAAAATTTCTATATGGAACAAACCAAATTAGAAGTAAAAGGTAAAAATTTCTTTGCAAGAATTTATAGATCTGCCGAAGATGCAGGAGATTCCTATGACACACGTTTTGCCGCTTGGAACGTAAATAGAGCAGCAAAATCAGATACAGAATGGTTTACAAATTATGCCACGGCATTCCAATTATCTCAAGCATATTTAGGCTCAAATGCTGATCAAGCGGCCGTAATTGGTAGGGATTATGCAGATCATAATAATTTACCTACAACCGCTAATTTTAATTTATTGCCTCAGTTTACGGCAGCGCCACCAGTTGGTCAGCCAAGATTTGAACCAGGATCTGCGCAATTTAATGCAGCATTAGCGGGGGTTATTAAAAATGCAGATTTTACAAAAGGAGCTAAATTTCAAGACAAATCTAAATTATACCATGCAGATGTAAATTATAGTTTTAAAGATGTAATAAAATTTGCCGATATTCAAGTAGGTGGTTCGGGAAGGCAATATGTGATGAACTCTAAAGGATCTATCTTTACAGATTATGACGGACCTATAAAATATAGTGAATACGGAGTTTACACCCAAGTTCAGAAAAAATTGATGGACGATAGGTTGAAACTAACAGGATCTTTACGTTACGATAAATCTAAAAATTTCGATGGAAGTTTTTCTCCTAGATTATCAGTAACTTATGCGGCGGGTACAAATAAGCAACATAATTTTAGAATTTCTTACCAAACAGGTTTTCGTAACCCAACCACGCAAGATCAGTATATTGGTTTAGATTTAGGGCCGTTTGCTTTAATTGGTTCTGCTCCTGAAAATTTAGAAAGATATGTCGAATATAGAACGCCAAGTGTAGCTGGTTCGGCATTTTTAGATCCTGGACAAACTCAATTTAAACTAACAGGAGAAAATGCCTACCATAACGCTTATACTGTCGAGTCATACAAGGCATATGCCTCAGCAAGATCGTCAGGAATAATACAAAGCACCGCATCCTCTTTGCTTGTGGTAGCTAGTCCTACATTGGTTAAACCAGAAAGAGTGCAATCTATAGAATTAGGATACCGTACAATACTTAAAGATTTTTCGGTAGATCTTAACGGATATTATAATGCGTACAACGATTTCTTAAGCCAAACCAATACAATTGCGCCTTTATACGGCATAGTTGGAACCGCAAAAGCCGCAACGGCACTAGACAATGGCGATAGAAGAACTTTTCAAGTATATACAAACTCTAAATCGCAAGTAAAATCTTTAGGATTTGGTATAGGTTTGTCTAGGAAAGTATATAAAAATTTCGAATTAGGTGGAAGTTACAACTACTCTCAAGTAAATTTTGATCAGTTAAGTGATCCAAGTTTTGAGGTAGGGTTTAATACACCTAAACACAGAGTGAAAGCGTCTTTTGGTAACGACAAACTATTTAAAAATTTCGGATTCAATACAAGTGTAAGGTGGAATAGTGAATACTTATGGGAGTCATCATTTCTAGATGGTATGATTCCAGAAAATGTAGTTTTCGATGCTCAAATTAATTATGCAATACCAGTTTTAAAATCAGTTTTGAAAGTTGGAGGTGCTAATTTAGGAGGCAAAGATTATATACAAGTATTAGGTGCTGGTGCAATAGGAACACAAATTTATGCCTCTTGGACTATCAATCCGTAATTGTTAATTGCAAATAGGGTTTAAAACAAGTTATTTGTGAATAAAAACAATTGTCAAACAATTGCAACTACTTAATATAAAATAACATTATATTGATAATTATGAAAAAAAATATAAAATGGCTACTGTTAGCATCATTAAGCTTTGTAGCATGTAATAAAAATGACGACACTATTACAGAAGTTCCTGTAACAGCGGGTTCGGCTAATTTCTCTAAATATGTTGCGTTAGGCGATTCATTTGCGGCGGGATATAGTGATGGTGCTTTGTTTAAAAAAGGACAAGAAAATGCCTATCCAAATATTCTTGCTGGACAATTTGCTCAAGCTGGTGGCGGAACTTTCAACACACCGTTTATGGCAGATAATATTGGTGGTTTCGCAGGTTCAATGGTATATACCCCAAGATTAATTTTTGATGGTTCGGGACCAGCTTCGTTAGGGTTGCCTCCTTATAGCCAAGCCGCTACAACAAACCAATTGGCGCATTTGTCAGGGTCTTTCAATAATATGGGGATTCCGGGGGCAAAAAGTTTTCATTTGCTAACTGCAGGATATGGTAGCCCAGCAGGAAATCCTTATTTTGCAAGATTTGCAAGTAATCCTATGGCAAAAGTAATAGACGATGCGTTAGCCCAAGCGCCAACCTTCTTTTCCTTATGGATTGGTGGAAATGATGAATTAGGATACGCTACTGCTGGAGGTGATCCAGCGGTAAATCCCCTAACATCTAATGCAAATTTCGATGCTGCTTACAACGCATTGGCTAGTCAACTTGCTGCTGGAGGTAAAAAAGGAGTGGTTGCTAATTTGCCTTACGTAACAACATTGCCATATTTTTATGTTATAAAATACAACCAATTAAAACAAAGTGATTTAACCGTTTCTGGAGTTAATCAAGTAAGCGCTTTAAATACGCAATTATACGCTCCCTTACATAACGCACTAGCCTTTTTAGGACAAGGGAGTAGGATTAATTTATTGTCAACGACGGGTAATAACCCAATGTTAATGATTGATGAAAACTTAACAGATTTATCTACATCTCTAACTGCTGTCCTAGTAGGCGGAGGTCTTGATGTTCCTACAGCAACCGCTTTAGGTCAGGTTTTTGGAAAAGCAAGACAAACAATTTCGACAGATTTAATTTGTTTAGGAGCAGCACAAAGGATAGGAAAAGAACCCTCAATGAGTCTTGACGGTGTAGCTTCTCCCAGTCCTTTATTAAGCCAACTAGGCGTTACGTTTCCTCTGCCAGATCGTTATGTTTTGCTTCCAACAGAAGTGGCTGAAATTAAAGTAGCTACAGATCATTATAATGCAACGATCGAAAATGCTGCAAATGCAAACGGATTAGCATTTGTTGATGCCAAAGCTATTATGGACCAATTGGTAAACGGAGGTGTTCGTTTTGGTAATTATCACATGACAGCTCAATATGTAACAGGTGGTGCTTTCTCTTTAGACGGAGTACATCCATCTGCCAGAGGATATGCACTAATTGCTAATAAATTTGCAGAAGCCATTAATGCCAAATATGGTTCTACTCTTAAACCTGTCGATATTGGAAATTATCAAATACAATACCCTGCTTCTTTATAATTTAAGGAACAAATAAACATTAAAACCATCAACAAAAGTTGATGGTTTTTTGGTGTAAAAAAACAGCTTAAAAGACGATTTCAAAAAGAGATTAAAAAACACAAATAAAATTATTGATTTTATAGTTTAAAAAATTATCTTTGCACTCTGAAAATAGACATATTTTCAATAAACCTAAATAGCTATTTAATAAATACATAAGCAATGTCAAAAGTAATAGGAAAAGTTTCGCAAATCATCGGGCCAGTTGTAGACGTAGTATTCAACGGTAAAGATGTTGAGCTTCCAAAAATTTATGATTCATTAGAAATCACTAAGAAAGACGGTACATTATTAGTACTAGAAGTACAATCTCATATTGGAGAAAATACAGTGCGTACAATTTCTATGGACTCTACTGATGGTTTAAGTAGAGGTTATGAAGTGGTTGGAACTGGAAATCCAATCAAAATGCCAATTGGAGCAGATGTTTACGGACGTCTATTTAACGTAATTGGAGATGCAATTGATGGTTTAGGGAACTTGCCAAAAGATGGCGATAACGGAATGTCTATTCACCGTCAAGCACCAAGATTTGAAGATTTATCCACTTCATCAGAAGTTTTATTTACTGGTATCAAAGTAATCGATTTAATTGAACCTTACTCAAAAGGAGGTAAAATTGGATTGTTCGGTGGTGCAGGAGTTGGTAAAACAGTATTAATTCAAGAGTTAATCAACAATATTGCAAAAGGTCACGGAGGACTTTCAGTATTCGCAGGAGTAGGGGAAAGAACACGTGAAGGAAATGACTTACTTCGTGAGATGTTAGAGTCAGGAATTATAAAATACGGTGATGATTTCATGCACTCTATGGAAAATGGAGGATGGGATTTGTCTAAAGTAGATATGCCAGGAATGAGAGAGTCTAAAGCTACTTTCGTTTTCGGACAAATGAATGAGCCTCCAGGAGCTCGTGCTCGTGTGGCACTTTCTGGATTATCTATTGCGGAGTATTTTCGTGACGGAGCAGGATCTGATCAAGGAAAAGACGTTCTTTTCTTCGTAGATAATATCTTCCGTTTTACACAAGCAGGTTCTGAGGTTTCGGCACTTTTAGGTCGTATGCCTTCTGCGGTAGGTTACCAACCAACGTTGGCTACCGAAATGGGAGCGATGCAAGAGCGTATTACCTCTACAAACAAAGGATCTATTACATCAGTACAAGCGGTTTACGTTCCTGCGGATGACTTAACAGATCCAGCGCCAGCAACAACATTTGCTCACTTAGATGCTACAACTGTATTGTCTCGTAAAATTGCTGAGTTAGGTATTTATCCAGCGGTTGACCCGTTAGATTCTACTTCTCGTATCTTAACACCACAAATTTTAGGTGATGAGCATTACGACTGTGCACAAAGAGTAAAAGAAATCCTTCAAAAATACAAACAATTGCAAGATATTATTGCAATTCTAGGTATGGAAGAACTTTCTGAAGAAGATAAATTATCAGTTTCTAGAGCAAGACGTGTACAACGTTTCTTGTCTCAACCTTTCCACGTTGCAGAGCAATTTACAGGATTAAAAGGAGTTTTAGTTGATATTAAAGATACCATCAAAGGATTTAACATGATTATTGACGGTGAATTAGATCACTTGCCAGAAGCAGCTTTCAACCTTAAAGGAACTATTGAAGAAGCTATCGAAGCAGGAGAAAAAATGTTAGCAGAAGCATAATTCAATTAACAAGGGATAATTAACAATTGATAATTCAAATAATTATCAATTGTCAATTATCAATTATCAATTATAGGAAATGATTTTAGAAATAGTATCACCAGAAGCATCATTATTTAAAGGAGAAATCACTTCAATTTCTGTTCCAGGAGTAGATGGTAGCTTCGAAATGTTAAATAATCACGCACCAATAGTTTCATTACTTCAAAAAGGAACTGTAAGAATTACAGCGCCAAGTTTCAAGTTTAGCAAAGAATCTGATGATTTGTTTACTAGAGTAAATGATCAGAATTATACCCTTGCTATTTCGTCAGGAACTCTAGAAATGAAAGACAACAAAGTAATTGTTTTAGTAGACTAAAACAATTTCAAAATAAACAGAGAAAAGCCAAGCATTATTGTTTGGCTTTTTTTATTTTTGAAAAATGAATTTGGATCAGAAAGAAATATTAATCAGTGATGGTGAAAAACCGTTTTGGCAAATGATAGTTGCTGCGTTTTTTTACACAATTGCCTTTGGGCTGGTTGCTTTGTTTGTTTTATCAATAATTAAAACTAGTTTTTCCAATCTGAAACAGTCTAAAGACTTAACTAGTCTCATTTATTTAATTGTATTCTTTTTTATGGGTGGCTTAAACTTTTCTTTGGTTACCAATATTTTTTTTGATCTTGAAAAAGAAAAAATGAGAGTGCAATACCGTGTCGGATACTTTAAAGTGAATCGACTTTCGGAAATTCCTGAATTGAAATATGTATCGATATTTTTTAAAACTGAAAATAGTTATTTGGTTAATTTATGGTATAAAGGAAATAAACATTTCGAAATTGCAGAGTTTGCAGAGTTTGATTCCGCTTTAGAATTTGGTAAAGTATTCTCTAATAAATTAAAATTAGACTTACTCGACGCTACCGAAAAAGGAAATTCTAAATGGATTGAATAAGAATGAAAAAACATATATTTATGAAATTATTAAAAACTATCAATAAATGAAAACAAAAACACTTAATATTCTATTCGGAATTGTATTGTGTTGCTTTTTGGCTAGTTTCAATAAACAAACAACTTCCTGATGACAAGGAAGAACCCGTCTTTATCTTTACCTACGATGGTTTGATAATTGAGATGCAAAATGATAAAATTAGTAATCTCGCCATTAGTAATACAAAATGGAAATTAAACACTATTTCTGTTGGAATGTCTTTGGTATAAATATTGGCTAAATTTGAAAGAAGTAAATTCGATTATTTTGGAAACCCTCGTTTTAAAATAAAAGATTCTAAAGCTATTTTATTTGCAGAAATAGATAAAACCAATAAAGTAAAAAAATAGGCATTGTTTTTTAATAATTTTAGAGAGTTCTTTACTCGATAAAATTTTATATTTGTTTGTATGGATGTTTTTCCAAAATCACTTTTATTAAAATTAGAACAACGTAAGCGAAATAACGCTTTACGAAAGCTGCCTATTACTAGCTGTCTCGTCGATTTTTCTTCTAATGATTATTTAGGGTTTTCAAAATCAGAAACCATTTTCTGCAAAACGCATCAGTTTTTATGCGATAGAAATATCAAAATAAACGGAGCAACTGGTTCTCGATTACTTTCAGGAAATCATCATTTATATCAAGAAACAGAAGATTTTATTGCTGGTTTTCATCAATCTGAAAAGGCTTTAATTTTTAATTCGGGTTACGATGCTAATATTGGTTTTTTTAGCGCTGTGCCACAACGAAACGACATTGTCTTGTATGATGAGTTGTGTCATGCTTCTATTCGTGATGGTATCATAATGAGCCATGCAAAAGCATTCAAATTTAATCACAACGATTACGAAGATCTAGAATCGAAAATAATAGAATTAAAATTTAAATACAAAACCTCAGAGTTTTACATTGCTACAGAAAGCGTTTTTTCTATGGATGGCGATTGCCCAAACCTTCAAGAATTAATTATTATTTCTGAAAATTATAATGTTCATTTGGTCATAGATGAAGCGCATGCTTTAGGGGTTATTGGAGCAAAAGGTCAAGGTTTAGTGCAAGAATTACAGTTGCAAAATAAAGTTTTTGCCAGAATCATAACCTTCGGGAAAGGATTGGGTTGTCATGGCGCAGCTGTTTTAGGGAGTCAAAATTTGAAAGAGTATTTAGTTAATTTTGCACGAAGTTTTATTTATACTACAGGATTGTCGCCACATTCTGTCGCTACGATTTTAGTTGCTTATCATCAATTGGAAAACGATACAATACAAATAGGTAAACTTCGGGAAAACATCGTTCACTTTAATCAAGAAAAGCAAATGTTAGGATTGAGGCAAATGTTTGTGAGAAGCAAATCTGCAATACAATCTGCAATAATTCCAGGCAATCAGAATGTAAAAAATATTGCCAAACAAATTCAAGAAAAAGGATTTGACGCAAAAGCCATCCTTTCGCCAACAGTTCCTGAGGGTCAGGAAAGATTGCGAATATGTTTGCATAGTTATAATTCTAAAGATGAAATATCGGAAATGTTGCGTTTGTTAAGTAATTGTCTGTTTTTGGCATAGTATTTGATTTTATTTTATACATTTACCTAATTATTATTTTCGATGAAGAAAAACTACGTTTATATTATGTTTTTTATCCTTTTGTTTTCCTTGGGTGTCTTGGCTCAAGAAGCAAGGCTATCTTCATTTGCAGCAAAAAACCAAGAGCAACAGTTTGACAACTTAAATGTGTACCCAAATCCAGTAGGAAATGGGCGAGTATTTATTACTTCAAAAACTGCAGACCCTAAAGATGTCGAAATTTTCGACGTATTAGGAAAGCGTGTCATACAAACTACGATTGTTACCAAAGAGTTAAATGTGTCTTCACTTTCCCCAGGTGTTTATATTATAAAAATAAAAGAAGGCGAGCAGCGCGCTACTAGAAAGCTGATCATCAAGTAATTGTTTTTTTTATACGTTATTGTTAATTTAATATTTTATTTACATTAGTTTGTTTTATCTTGAATGAATTAGTGCATACATTTGTAATTAAAATAAACAAATAAACAAATAAACAAATGAAAAAAATTTACACTTTATCTTTATTATTAGCATGTACCTTGTCTTTCGGGCAAGCATCAGACGCTTTTTTAGGAACAGGTTCTTTAAATGCTAATGGGTGGATTAGTCATAGTGGTACAACGCCTGGTCAAGTGAGTATTGTCTCTGGGTCTTTGAGTTATGCTGGATTAACTAGTCAAGGAAATAAAACACAAATTACTTCTGGAAATACAGAAGATGTGAGTTTGTCATCTGCAGCACTCTTAACCACAGTAGGTTACTATTCAGCAATTATTAATGTTTTAAATACTACCGGTATTAATGCAACTGGAGATTATTCTCTTATGTTTGGGTCAATGTCTACAACCGCATCTCCAACATTTAGTGTGTTTACTGCTAGGCTATTTGTAAAAACTGGTTCTGTGGCAAATACAGTTAACGTAGGTATTTTGAACTCTTCTGGAGGTACAGTTACTCCTACTTTTTCAGGAGATTTTCCTATAAATACTCCTTTGTTTATAGTTGTGAAATATACTCCATCTACAAATACCGCTAACTTATGGATTAATCCATTAATTGGTGGGACTGAAGGTTCTCCTACTTTAACAAATTCTACAGGTACAGGAACTGCTCCTACTCAGCTCGAAAGATTAGCAATTCGTCAAGGTACTAGTACTGGTAATATTGAGATTGATGAAGTGCGAATTGGTTCAACTTGGGCTTATGTTACATCTGCTACATTACCTATAAATGGTTTCGATGCTATTTCAGGATTAAAAATATACCCAAATCCTGCTAAAAACTTACTAAACATTACTTCTGATAGTTTTGAAACAAAAAATGTCGCAATATATAATGTATTAGGTGCTCAAGTTCTTGCTGCAAATGTTACTAACGCTCCAATAAATGTTGCAAATCTTGCAAAAGGAGTTTATGTAGTAAAAGTTACAGAAGAAGGAAAAACAGCTACTAGAAAGTTAGTTATCGAGTAATTTTTTTTAAAATATAGTAGAAAGCTCCAATTTGCGTTGGGGCTTTTTTATTTTATGTACTTTTGTAAAAAAAACTTGATTCCTTTATCCGATATATTTAGCATTTCAAATCAGAAGCAATTTGAGAAAATGGCACTGAAAGTTTTTCGTTATCAATACGAAAATAACATCGTGTATCATGAATTTTGCAATTACTTAAAAACCGAAATTCATAAGGTAAAAACGATACAACAAATTCCGTTTTTGCCCATTCAGTTTTTTAAAAGTCATGCTGTTCTTTCTAATTCGAATGCTATTGAAGCTGTTTTTACCAGTAGTGGCACCACAGGTATGGTAACCAGCAAACATTTAGTTACTAATGTTTCTTTGTATGAAGAGAGTTATCGCAATGCGTTTTCTCATTTTTATGGCAATATAGAGGATTATGTTGTTTTGGCATTGCTTCCATCGTATTTAGAACGAGAAGGGTCTTCGCTTATTTATATGGTCGATGATTTGATAAAGCTATCAAATAACGCTCATAGTGGCTTTTATTTGCACAATCACGAGGATTTAATACAAAAACTTGTTGCTTTAGATAGCGAAGGGCAAAACGTAGTTCTTATTGGGGTAACTTATGCCTTGTTAGACTTGGTCGAAAAACAAAAATTTACCCTTAAAAATACCATTGTCATGGAAACGGGTGGTATGAAAGGAAAACGTAAAGAAATGATTCGTGAGGAGTTGCATGAGCAACTTTGCGATGGTTTTGGTATAAATGCAATACATTCTGAATACGGAATGACTGAATTGCTTTCGCAAGCATATTCCCTTGGTAATGGTATATTTGAATGCCCAAATTGGATGCAAATCTTAGTTCGTGATGCCCAAGATGCTTTAGCTTATGTTGGTGTTGGAAAAACGGGCGGTATTAATGTGATTGATTTAGCTAATATAAACTCCTGCTCGTTTATTGCCACACAGGATTTAGGAAAAGAGTACACTAATAAAACGTTCGAAATTTTGGGACGTTTTGATAATTCGGATATTCGTGGTTGTAATTTGATGGTATTATAAAAAAATAAATTATCTCATAATTATGCCATCTACAAACAAAATTGGCACTTCTTCGAGGGTGTTGTCGTTTGCGAAATTAGTTTTGAAAATAAATTTCTTGTCGTATAATGTATTGCCAATGAAGTAAGTTAGCATGAACTCATTGTTAAGTTTGAGGACACTTTTTTCTATCATTTCGACTTTTTTTACAGAAACTGGTGGTATTTCTAGAAATGCGTGGCGAAGTGATGATGTTTTTTTCATTTCGCCATCAATGGTTCCGAAGGCTTTTGAAACCAGCATAACGCCATCGAGTTGAAAATCGGAATCGTTTATCAGGTATATATTCCAGATGTTTTCTAAAAAGTCATCGCTCCATTCTTGTACTGCGGCTAGGAAGACGTTTTCTACAATTGGGAGGTTATTGATGTCGGATTTCATATAGATTGGTTGGT
Organism: Flavobacterium psychrophilum DSM 3660 = ATCC 49418; assembly: GCF_002217405.1. Classification (GTDB taxonomy): domain Bacteria; phylum Bacteroidota; class Bacteroidia; order Flavobacteriales; family Flavobacteriaceae; genus Flavobacterium; species Flavobacterium psychrophilum. Next base: position 55,137 of record NZ_MUHE01000009.1, read on the forward strand.
TTTTAGAATTGATGTTGTTTTTGTATAAATGCCTAGCCCAGATAGTAACGGAAAGCCTTTTGAGAAGAAATACTAATTTTTCTTGACGAAAAACAACGACCAAAGGAAGTTCGTTTTTTGTTTAGAAAAATGTATTTCTTCTTAAAAGCTTGTAGTGTATAGCTGGAAGTTGCTTCTAAATGGTTGATTTGAATTGTTCGAGAAAGCGGATGTCGTTTTCGTAAAACATTCTGATGTCGCCTATTTGATAGATTAGCATGGCGATTCTTTCTATTCCCATTCCGAAGGCAAATCCGTTGAATTGGTCGGGTTCGATCCCGCAATTTTTTAGCACATTGGGATCTACCATGCCGCAACCGCCTATTTCTAGCCAGCCTGTTCCTTTTGTGATGCGGTAATCGGTTTCGGTTTTTAGTCCCCAATAAATATCTATTTCGGCACTTGGTTCGGTAAACGGGAAGTATGAGGGGCGTAGTCTTATTTTAGATTTTCCGAACATTTCTTTGGTAAAATAAAGTAATGTTTGTTTCATATCTGCAAAGGAAACGTCTTTGTCTATGTATAATCCTTCTACTTGGTGGAAGATGCAGTGGGAACGAGATGATACGGCTTCGTTGCGAAAAACTCTTCCTGGCGATATGGTGCGAATTGGCGGTTTGTTGTTTTCCATATAACGCACTTGTACTGATGAGGTGTGTGTGCGCAATAAAATATCTGGGTTGGTTTGTATGAAAAAGGTGTCTTGCATATCGCGTGCCGGATGGTATTCTGGTAGGTTTAATGCGGTAAAATTATGCCAATCGTCTTCTATTTCTGGTCCTTCGGAAACATTGAATCCGATGTTAGAGAATATATCGATTATTTGGTTTTTTATTAATGATATTGGGTGGCGAGAGCCTATTTTTATGTGTTCTGATGGTCGTGACAAATCACCATAGAGGCTTTTTATTTCTTCTTTGCTTTCTAGTTCTTCGGTAATGGTTTTTACCTTTTCTTCGGCAATGGTTTTTAGTAAATTAATTACTTGCCCAAATTCTTTTTTCTGATCGTTTGGTACGTTTTTGAATTCGGCAAATATGTCTTTAACTAGTCCTTTGCTTCCTAAGAATTTGATTCGAAATTCTTCGAGTTTTTCTTTGTTTTGTGTAGAAAAGGCTTTTGCTTCGGCAATGTATTCTTTAATTTTGTCTGTCATCGTTCAGGTAATAAAGGTGCAAATTTAAGTGTTTTTTAGTCATTAGGCAATAGCCGTTAGGCAATAGCTAGCTACCATTTTTTTTAGATGAATGTGAAATGGAGATGCAATTCGAGCGGTTTATTGGGTGTTGTGTAATTACTCGATTAATTTTTTCTCTAAAAAGTAATTTACAATGGCATCTTTCATAAGTACCGATTGTTCTCCAGCTTTTAGTGGTGGTAATTCTTCTTTTACCTTGTAATGGGGCCAGCCATCGTTGTCGAAAAATTCGAATTCGTAATACCCGTAAGGTTCTAGTAATCTGCAAATGGCAATATGCATGAGATTTAGTTTTTCGTCTTTCTTATAAATTTGATGAAATTTTCCTAATTCTTGTACGCCTATTAAATATATAATGGCATCTAAATCTAGGTCTTCGCCTTGCGAAAACTGATCTGTTAGTATGTTTACAAGCTGTTCCCAGCGTTCTTTGAGTTGTATATCTCTTGACATTTTAATTTTAGATTTTAGATTTGCTTCGCCTGTTCTCTAACGCTTGGGTTAGATTTATTCTAAAAACAAAATCTTTCTTGGCTGTAAAGATAGTGAGTTGTATTTGTAATAAACAATTTTGATATATTTGATAAAAATAAATTTATGGAAATTATTGATGTTGTTTTGGGTGCTTTGTTAGTTTTTGGTTTTTATAAAGGTTTTAAAAATGGTCTTTTTGTAGAATTGGCTTCTTTGATTTCGTTCTTTGTTGGTGTTTTTGTTGCGGTCAAGTTCTCTTATGTTGTGAGTGATTTTCTAGGAAAACATGTTTCTTGGTCGCCTAAAACGATTCAGATTTCGGCCTTTGTTTTTACTTTATTGCTTGTTATAATTGCTATTCATTCGTTGGCAAAAATTTTTACAGGAATTGCAAGTTTTGCTTTTTTAGGTTGGGCAAATACTTTGGCGGGTGGTTTTTTTGCTACGATAAAAACGGCTTTGCTTATTGGGGTTGTGTTGAGTTTGTTTCAGAAAGTAAACCTAAACAATATGATTGTTTCTAAAGAAACGCAGGAAAGTTCTTTGTTTTTTAATGCTTGTATGATAACATCGGAAGCTTTATTGCCAACATTAACGGATTGGTTTAAGGATTTGAAAGGGAAAGCAGAAAGTAAATCTACTTTAACTCCTTAATAGCACTTTTCTCAATCCAGCCTTCTTTGAGGTCTAAAAGTTGTATTTTTTTGTAATTGTTTAAACTTTCTAACACAAAAACTTTGGTTCCCGCATGCAAAACAAACGCATCTTGTGCGGTTGATTTTGGTTCGCTTTTTACCAATGTAATGTCTGCAAAAACAATAGCCGGTCTGTCATTATTGCTTTGGTTTTTTTCGAAAAATCCTGCAAAAACACTTACCATTGCAAACAACAATATAAATAGCATACTAGTAAAGAAAATTCTTTTTAGCATGGTAGTGTTAGAAAAATAATAACCTACAAAACATATTAAGAATAACACCGAAAAAACAATAGCTATCCAAGCCCAAGTGTCATAATGATAGCTTGAGGTAAAATCTCTTATTATTTTTGGAAAACCCACTTTTGGAGTTTCGACAACTTCATCGATAGTCATTTTTTGTGCAAAAGCAAGATTGTTTCGAATTTCTGAATCGTTAGGATTTAACAATAAAGCCTTTTCGAAATTAAAAATGGCTGGTGCTACTTTGTTTAATTTATAATAGCAATTCCCTAAGTTAAAATATAATTCAGCCGATTGTTGTCCTGATTTTACTACACTTTCGTAAACGGTTATCGCTTCTTGATAATTTCCTTTTTGGTATAAATTATTTCCTTTATCGAAAGCGGTTTGTGCCCAAAATGTTTGGGTAATGAGAAGGAATATAAAGAGTATATTTTTCATAGTTTATTTTTTTTAAACACGAAGTTTACTAAGGTTTTCACAAAG